>CAIOGZ010000100.1 GCA_903858015.1 uncultured cyanobacterium | reverse complement strand
TTTGTGTGTGCTGGCGGCGGTCCCTGGTCTAGGCCTGCAGCCCCATGTTGGCGCCGGGTCTAAAGATCTGCAGCCCCCTGGTTGGCGCCGGGTCTGGGACGGCCAGCCTACGGGTGGTTCAACTCTGGCTGAATCGCTGCCCGTGGTTGGTTCAGGTTTAGGGTTACGGACGGAGGGGATGGTTGCGATCGGTTTTGCGCCTACTAGGGCTGCTGACTGGTAGGGCTGGTGGACGATCGCTGATGTTACCCGAGTCAAGGTTGTGCCATGGGCAGACAATGCTTTGCTAGAGAATCAAATGCTGACTCCTCGGTGCGTCTTTGGCGAGGACCACGCCTGTTGCGCCCTTTCTGGAGCGCCTATTTACTTTGGCTGCGTACAGACTGTATTGATCTGAGTGCTGCTTTTGCTTACCATACATTGCAGTCGATCTTTCCAGCGCTGTTGATTGGTTTGGCGTTGGCATCGCGCTGGCTTGGGGGGGACCACGAACTTTTGAATCGTTTATTGCACTTGATTGCCCAGATCATCCCAAGCTCCGCCCAGCCTGTTGTTGAGGAGACCCTTACCCGTTTTTTGAGGCAGGGGCTGGGTGCTGGAGTGTTCGGATTTTTATTGTTGGCTTTCAGCGCTAATAATATCTATCTCTCCTTGCAGCGGGGAGCGGATCGTCTCTGGTGGAATCGGCCCTTTGATTTTGAGCCTATTTGTTGGCAGCAGTTAGTGCGTCGATTCGTGGTGCTGCGGCTCAAGGCCTTTTTGCTGCTGCTATTTATTGGCCCATTGATTGTTTTGGATCAGTGGGTCAGTAGTATTCGTTTTCTTGGTTATGGCTTTGTGCGCTCTTGGCTTGATCCCTTGATCCCATCGGTTTGGCGGGGCGGCGGATCCGTCTCTTTGGGTTTGGATATTGCGCTCTCAGCAGCCATTGCCATCATTGTGACCCTGATGCTGCTTTGGTGGCTACCTTCGCGTCGCATCCCCTTGCGTCCCCTGATTCACGCTGCCTGTGTTACAGGTTCGGCGATCACCTTACTCAATCTCTTGTTTGGTCGCAGCTTGGTGCTGGTTGGGGTGCGCTTTCAGGCCTATGGGGTAGTCGGTTGCATTCTGCTGGTCACCCTCTGGGTCTGGCTCGTGGGCGTTCTCCTTTATTACGGTCATTGTCTTGGGGTTGTGCTTCAGCGCCGTTCCCAGGGGAGGCGATCCACACCCACTCTGGCTGGCTGATCCCTTCAGAGCAGGCCAGGATGGTCCCATTGCCTGTCTCCCCCTGTGGTTAAGTTCTTCCTGCAGTTGCCACCAGTCCAGGCCACCGCTCTGTTGATCTGCTCAGCGGTGGGAGCCTTGGTGATGATCGCTGCATGTGTCGTGACGCTTGTGCCGGTGGTGTTTGGCCTTGGACTGCTGGGGGCTTCTCTGGTGGTGACCCTGTTGCTGGGTTGGGGGGCTGTTGAGGCGATGGCGGCCCTGGAGCGCTGGTTCGAAACTGACGCCCGCTTCCAGCGATGAACCGTTCTCTGCCTTGGGGGTGGATCGCATTCGCTGGGCTTGTACTGCTCCTGCCCGGACCGCTGGGCCGTCTGTTGCTCGATCTGCTCGGGAGGCTCACCCTGCTCCTGATCTTGCTGCCTTTGTTGGCTGGAGCCGCCGGCTTGATCGGTTGGCAGCTGCTGCGGCGGCGCTTGAAAACCTGTGCTGCTTGCGGCTTCAGCAGCTTCGGCTTTGACCAATGTCCCGCCTGCGGAGCCGCTTCCCCCGGGTCTGCCGCACCTGGTCAGCAGCCCTTGGAGTTGGACGCCCGTTCGGCAACGATCACCGTTGAGGCCGTGGATGTTGATGCCGTGGATGTTCAGGCGGTGAATCGCAAGCCCGTGGATGGGTAGGCCGTGGATCGGGAGGCCGGAGTGGATGGGTCCCGGATTCGAGGCGTTCAGATCTGGGCAGCCATGGTGCTCGATGTACCTGAGCTGGCAGCCACCCCTGCCACCATGGGAGCAGCCTGGCGGCGTCAGCTGCCTTGTTGGCTCAGTTCCGCCAGCCGGCGTTCCCGCAGATAGAGGAAGAGGGGGGCGCCGCAGGCAAAGGCAATCGTCACACAACTGAGCAACACCCAAGTCAGACCGCGCATTTGTAAGCGGCGGCTTTCGCTCACCATCCATACCGTGACGGCGGTGGCGCCGATCCCAAGGTCGCGGGCGAGGGACTGGGCAGCGGGATTGGCGTTGGCCAGACGCACAAACAGGCCGAGGTCGAAGGCGGCGCCGTACTGCTGGATGAACGCCCAGTTGGCGAGCCAGGGCAGCAGCCCACCGGCGATCGCCAGGGCCAGGTAGACCCAGCTCAGGGCTGTTGGGGTGATGGATCGTTGCGGAGGCTGGCGGGTGTCAGGCGGGTTCGCAGCATCGCCTGCATTGGCCTGGGGGGGCTGGGCTGGGCTCATGGATCGAGGGGCTGCGGATCACGGCTTGGATCCTGGGGATCCCATTGCATCACCTCCTGTTCCACCTGGCGCAAGATTGCTTCGCAGCGATCCGCATAGCGCAGTGCCCGCCGGTATAGCGCCGCCATCGTCTCCACTTCGAGATCGCTTGACTGCAGTTGGGCCAGGGTCAGATCCAGGGCCGTCCGTGCCTGGCGGAAACTGAGATCTTCGAACCCTTCGCCGCTTTCCTGGGGGTCTTGGCTCTGGGTCGGTTCCTCCTCAACGCTATCGCTGCTGCCCGGCCCGATTTCGCCGCCGCCCGGCCCGATCCCGCTGCCGTCGTGGGCAGCGCTAGTGGCAGCCGGCCCCTGATCGTGGGCTGGGTCGTTGGTTTTGGCGGATCGCGGGCGGGGCATTGTTAAGGGGGGGAGGTTCGGGCTGAAGGACCGCCCCTGCGGGCTTTGGGCTGGGCTGGCGCCGGCGTCGACCCCGGGGCCGAAATCACCCCAGCCCCGGCTGGCTCGACTGGCTGAAGCGTTTCAACCCGGGCCCGGATTTCGCCATCGGCAAGGCTGATCCACAGGGTGTCGTTGGCACGGATCTGGCCGATCGAGCGCACCACCTGCTCCCCGGCCTGGCGGACCACGGCGAATCCCCTCGCCAGCAGATGGTCGGGAGAGAGGACCGCGATCAGGTTGCGCTGCTGCACGAGCGCATCAAGTTGTTGGCCGATCCAGCGGCCAGGGTGGCGTTGCAGCAGCCGCTCCCGCTGGCGCTCCAACGCTTCCCCAAACCCATGCAGCCGCAACCGCAGGATTTGGCCGAGGTGGCTGCGGGTTTGTTGCAGGTTGAGGGCCGTGCTGTGCTGATCCGGCAGCAGGGCCACCAGGGCTGCGGTGGGGGTGGCAGCGCGGTAATCGGCCACCAGGTCGGCAATGGTGGTGTCATCCTCATGGCCCAGGCCGCAGACCACCGGTACCGGGCAGCAGGCCAGGCTGCGGGCAAGGGCTTCCCCATCGAACACGGTGAGATCCTCGCGACTGCCGCCCCCCCGCGCCAGCACCAGGGCCTCCAGGCCCAGCTGCTCAGCGCGGGCCCCAACCCCTTCCACCGCTTGGCGGATCCGGGCTTCAACAGCCCCTTGGACAGGGATCGGTACCACGAGTAATCCCGTCGCGGGCCAGCGTTCCCGGGCGGTGCGCAGCATGTCGGCCAGGGCTGAGCTGGGAACGCTTGTCAGCAAGGCGATGCGGCTGGGGAAGCGGGGTAGGGGCCGCTTTCGCGCCAGCTCCAGCAGGCCTTCGGGCTCTAGCAAGGCCCGAACCTTGTCAAACTGCCGTAACACCGCACTGAGGCTGGGCCGCACATCCAGTACCTGGACCGTGAGGTTGGCCCGGGCCGCCCAGAAGTTGAGCCGCCCCACCACCACCACCCCGTCACCCTCCTCCGGAACAAAGCTCAGCTGACGCAGCTGGGATGACCAGATCACGGCACTGATCGAAGCCTCCCCATCGCTGAGGGTGAGCCAGAGGTGCCCTTTTTTGAGCTGGGGACGACCTACCGTGGCGTCCACCAAAAAGCACGGGGCGAAGCCGCGGGATAGCAAGGTGCCAATCGCTGCGTTCAGCTCGCTCACCCCATAGCGGGGCAGACCCCGGGCCGTCGCTTCGCTGCTGCTGGCCAGCATCGTCATTGGCTGAGCTGCCGGTAGATCCGCCACCAGTACAGGCTTAGGAGTGTCAAGCTCGCAAACAAGACCTGGCCTATTGGGTGGTCGATGCGGCACAAGGAAGCCGCGCTGAGGATCACCACAATGCTCAGCTGACGGGCGCCATCGCGGCGGTTGCTGGGAAAGCCGAGGCCGGGGCTGCGCATGGCGGTTAGCGGCAAAGCAGGGGGCCATCCAGCAGGCTAGGCCCCCCGCTGCCCGGGATTTGCTCGCCGGTGGCAATGCCTAGGCCCTTGGCCACCCAGGCCAAGGGGGAGTAGGAGGAGACGGTGCTGATCAGCCGAGGCCGATCTGGGCCAGAATGCCTTGGCCCGTGAGCAGTTCGGTGGCAAGGCCGATCACGAAACCGAGCATGGCCAAGCGGCCATTCCAGGTTTCGGCGAAATTCACGAATCCGAAGCGGGGCTGGCTGGGGGCGGCTGGCTGGGCCATGGTGGCAATGGTGCGATTGCTAGGCAATAGTAACGTTTTGTTGATGCCGCTTGACGGTTTGGCTTCTTGGCCTGGACTGGCTGTTGCTCTGTTGCCAGCTGTCTCTCTGTTGCCAGCTGTCTGGCTAAGGCAAGCGCTTGCCGTGGGCCTTCAGGGCGGGGCCAGCCCTTGCCCCATGCCGCGATGACCCCTGGAGCCACGCCCCGTCAGCGCCTCCAGGCCCAGCTGGGCGCCACCCTGCCCCAGGCCCCGGAGCTCGTGCTCGTGACCGATCTGGACGGCACCCTGCTCGGCGGACCGGACCCCTGGCGGCGCCGGTTTTATGGCTGGCTTCAGATCGAGCGCCAGCGGGTGCTGCACGTGTTTTGCACGGGGCGGGACCTGGCTTCCGTGGCGCGGGTGCTGAGCGAGCAGCGCCAGCTGGGGCTGGCGGCCCCCCATGTGGTGATCGGCGATGTGGGCAGCACCGTGGCCTGTGGAGCCAGCCTGGTGCCGCTGCCCCTGGCCACCGATCCGATCGAGGCGCGCTGGGCTGGCTTGCCGGAGCGGTTGCTGCCCCTGCTGGAGCGCATTCCTGGGCTTTCCCCCCAACCGGTGAGCACCCAGCGGCGCCTGGCCTACTTGATCGATCCGCTCCAGCTGGACATCGGGCGGTTAGCCGCGATCGAGGCCCACGGCGTGGATTGCCTCGTTTCCGATAACCGTTACCTCGATGTGTTGCCCGCCGGAGTGAACAAGGGCAGCACCTTGCTGGCCCTGCTCGATTGGTTGGAGGTGGATCACGCCAGGGTGGTGACCGCAGGAGACACCTTGAACGATCTGGCCATGTTTGAAACCGGGCTGCGGAGCGTGATGGTGGGCAATGCCGAGCCTGCCCTGGTGGCGGCATTGCCGGGCCTGGCGCGCACCTATCGGGCCCGGGCCCATGGCTGTGAGGGGATTGTGGAAGGGCTGCGCCATTTCGGCTTCGCTCACCTGTTCGAGGGCAGGCTCTAGGCGTTGATGTCGGCGATTACGGCGGCGATTGGCGAGCCAAACGGGCCTTGGTGAGGGCGGTGGCCACGGCCTGGGCGGGGTCATCGGGCCAGGGGTGTTTGGGGTAGCGGCCCCGTAGATCGCGCCGCACTTCGGCGTATCCACTGTTCCAGAAACCGGCCAGGTCGCAGGTGATCGCCGCCGGCCGGCCCGCCGGTGACAGCAGCTGCAGACTGACCGGAATCCTTCCCTCCAGGAGGCTGGGGTGCACCGTGCTGCCGAACATTTCCTGGAGCTTCACCGCCAGCACCGGCTGGTCTGCGCTGTAGTCAACGGCAACCTGCCGCCCCGAGGGCACGGCCAGGGTTTCGGGAAACCACTGGTCCAGCTGCCGCCTCTGCTCCCAACCGAGCTCGCCCCAGAGGGCCCCGATCAGGTCGAGCTGGCGCAGCTCCTGGCGGCTGCGCAGGCCCGCCAGTCGCTGCCCCAGCCAAGCGGCCGGATCGTGCTCCAGGGTCTGCAGGCGGCGGTCAGGCCAGGCCGATCCCAGCCAGTGATGGGCCAAGGCCAGGCGCTGTTGCAGGCAGCGGCTGCGCGGGCACCAGGGCAGGGCCGCCAGCCCCAGCTGCCTTAGGCCCTCCTCCATCGCGGCCAGGACCACCTCGCCCTGCGCCTCCGGCCATGGGGTGCTGGCCAGCACCAGGGCCCCGAACCTCGTGGTGCATTCGCAGCGGACCCTTTCGGCTTGGGGATCCCAGCGGGCTTCCAGCAGCTCGCGAGCCTGGGGGGCCGCCAGCCGCTGCAGGCTCGCCAACTCCAGACGGACGGCCAGGTGAATGGGGGCCTCGGCACCCTCGTCGGCCGCCGTGGCAATGGCCAGGGCTTCGGCGTTGGCCAGGGGATCACCGGGATGGAGCGCGGCCCCCCGTCCGTTGTGCATCAGGAAGCGACCATCGCCCCGCCCCCTGGCCAGGGCGATCCGCTCGGGATAGGCCCACCCCAGCAGCAGGCCTGCCATGGTCTGCTCGGGGATCTGCTCCTGGAGCTCCTGGCTCGGGTCGGCTGCGATCACGGCGCGATCGGTAGCGGTGACGGCCAGTACCTGGCGCCGCAGTTCGTCTTGAAGCTGCCGCAGTTGACGTCGCTGGGCGGAGCGTCCAGGCGCCAGGTGGTCGGCCCCTTCCCCCGGACGGGCCCTGAGCCAGTCGAGCCGGCAGATCAGATCGGAGCCCACATCGCGGCGGTTGAGCGGATCCCGCTCGCTGAGCAGCACCGCCAGAGCACAACCCAGCTCCAGGACGCCGCTGGCTTGCGCCCGCAGCAGCATGTGGGCTAGCCGAGGTGAGAGTCCTAGTTGGGCCATGGCGCGGCCGGCTGGGGTGAGGTGGCCGTCGCTGTCGAGGGCCCCCAGGTTTTGGAGCAGGCTGCGGCCCTCCGCCAGGGCGGCCCGGGGTGGCGGATCGATCCAGGCCAGCTCCTCCCCCAGGCCTGCGCCCCACTCGGCCAGCTGCAGCACGATCGGTAGCGGATCGCTCACCAGCAGCTCCGGCGGATCGAAGGCCGGGCGCCGCTGCTCCTCGCCGGCGGACCAGAGGCGCAGACAGCGGCCGGGGCCGAGGCGGCCGGCCCGGCCCCGGCGCTGTTCAGCGCTGGCCAGGCTGGCGGGAAGGGTGACCAGCCGGTCTAGGCCGGAGGCCGGATCGAAGCGGTTGCGGCGGCTGAGTCCGCTGTCGATCACCAGGGTTACCGCTGCGATCGTGAGCGAGCTCTCGGCGATCGAGCTGGCCAGTACCACTTTGCCGGCTTCGCTGCCAGCGGGGGCGATGGCCTCGCCTTGGGCTGCCAAGGACAGCTGGCCGTGCAGGGGGGTGCAGCTGATCTCCTGGCCCCATTCGGTGGCGAGGATCGCCGCCTGGGCAGCGCCGATCTCCCGTTGCCCCGGTAGGAACACCAGCACGGTTTCGCCCCTGCCGCGGCAGTCCAACCAGTGGTTTTCCAGGGCTCGCACCACCTGCTGCTGGAGCGGTTCGCGCTCCCGCGGCCTCTGGTACTCCACCGCCACGGGAAAGCTGCGGCCAAGACTGTTGATCACCGTGGCCCGATCCAGTCCGGCGGCCAGGGGTTCGAGGTCGAGGGTGGCCGACATCACCAGGATGCGCAGCTCGGGTCGCAGCAGGCTGCGGGCCTGACGCACCAGGGCCAGGGCCAGGTCGGCCTCCGCTCCACGCTCGTGAAACTCGTCGAAGATCACACAAGCCACGCCCTCCAAGCCCGGATCGGCCTGGAGGCGCCGCAGGAATAGGCCGCCCGTCAGGGCCTGCAAGCGGGTCCGGCGCGAGCTGCGGCGCTCGAGCCGGACGCTGTAGCCCACCCGTTCCCCCACCGCTTCGCCCAGGCCCGCCGCCAGCCGCTCGGCGGCCGCCCGGGCCGCCAAGCGCCGTGGTTCGATCAATAGGATCAGTCCTTCGGCTCCGATCGTCTCCAGCAGCCGCAGGGGCACGCGCGTCGTCTTGCCGGCGCCGGGGGGGGCCTGCAGCAGCACGGTGGCGCCGGGGGTGAGGGCCGAGCAGATCGCCTCCAGCTGGTCGTCGATCGGCAGCGAGGTGGCCAGGCTCGGGTCTCCTTGGAGTTAGCGCACGTGGCGGATGCCATCCACTGGGTGGTAGGCCTCGCCCGTGGTTTCTTCGTAGACGATCGCTGGCAGGCCGGTTTCGAACATCGTCTGCAGGGCTTCCTTCAGGTAGGGGTTCCAGCCGCCGGTGCTCACCTTGCCGTGGCGCACGGTCCAATCCCAGGTGCCCTGGAGATCCCGGGGGATGCGGCCTTCCCGGTCGCGTCGCGCCACCAGGTCTTGCGATTCCACCAGGCCCACCAGGATCGGATCCTTGCCGTAGGCGGGGGTAAGGCTCAGCTCCAGCCGCACTGGATCGTCCTTCACCAGTTTCAGGCGGAAACGAGGCGGCAGCTTGAGGCCACCGAGCACGGCCGCCACGATTCGGGTCCTCTGGTCCACCTTCAGCCTCCGCCGGAAATCTTGGTCACGGTTCCGAGCCTATTCAGCAGGCGGACTCTCCAGCTTGAAGCAGGGTCGGATCCCAGGGCGTAGCCGCCGCTCAGGCTGGATCACCAGGCTGCAAAGGCTGCTCGTTGTCACCGCTGAAGCGGACGGTGAGCAGGTCTTCGCGGGTTAGCTGGCCATCGGCATCGAGCAGCTCGGGGTGGACGGTGAGGCGGCCGGTGCGGTCCTCGACGGTCGGCCGTTGGGGGCTCGACTGGGGCCGCAGGATCGGGCCGGAGGCGGCCCGGAAGCCGCGGGACATGACGCGGAAGGCCTGCCACAGCAGGGCAAGGAAACAGAGTCCGTAGAGAAAGGGGAAGAGTTCGGCCAGGAGCGTGGGCATGTGGATCAGAACCCCCCGGACGGCACGAACCCTGCCATCATCGCTCCTTCCCTGGCCCTGGCGCCCTAGTCCCGACGGGGAGCGGAGCCCGTGGTGGCGAGCATCCAGGCCCACAGCGTGGTGCAGGCGGCGCCAAAGGCGAGGAAGGCAAGCAGCAGGCGACTGGTGTCCATGGCTCGACAGAAAACTTCACAAATCCTAGGCGTTTGGTCCGCTGCCTGGCCGTCGGCTCGGCTTCCGTTGGCAGCTGTTTGTAGCGTTGCCAATGCCATGGCATCGCAGCCGCGTGATTCGCTCCAGCAACGTTTTTGGTTCTGGAATCGCCCGGGGTTCTGGAATCGCCGCCCTGGCGGTGCTGGGGTTGGGCGGGATCGTCACCAGCCTTCCCCCCGCCGCTAGGGCGCAGGCTGGGGCCGGGGCCCTTAGCCGCCAGTCGTTCGTGGCCGCAGCGGTGCGCCGGGCTGGGCCGGCGGTGGTCACGATCGAATGGGTGCGCAACGTCGGCTCGCCCGCCGGTGCAGGCCCTGGGAGCGGGCTGCTCAAAGATCCGCTGTTTCGCCAGTTTTTCGGATTGGCTCCGCTCGTCCCCAATGCCCCCAGCCAACGCACCGAGCGCAGCCAGGGGAGCGGCGTGATCTTCCAGGCCGATGGGCTCGTGCTCACCAATGCCCATGTGGTGGAGGGGGCCGAACGGGTGATGGTGGGCCTCCAGGCCGGCCAGCGAATTGAGGGCCGGGTGGTGGGTGCCGATCCGATCACCGATCTGGCGGTGGTGCGTTTGCTAGGACCCGGCCCCTGGCCCGTGGCCAGCCTCGGCAACTCCGATGCCCTGCAGGTGGGGGATTGGGCCATTGCCGTGGGCAATCCCTTTGGCCTGGATCACACCGTGACGCTCGGGATCGTTAGCAGCCTCAACCGCAATGTCAGCAAGCTAGGGATCACCGATAAGCGGCTCGACCTGATCCAAACCGATGCCGCGATCAATCCCGGCAACTCCGGCGGGCCCTTGCTCAATGCCGACGGTGAGGTGGTAGGCATCAATGCCCTGGTGCGATCGGGACCGGGGGCGGGCCTTGGCTTCGCGATTCCGATCAACCGGGCGCGGGGGATCGTGCGCCAATTGCTGGCGACGGGCCGGGCCAGCCATCCGGTGATCGGGGTTGGACTGATCAACCTCAAGCAGCCCAACCGACTTGGACTGACCGGCGGCGCCGTGGTGGCCTCAGTCCAGCCCGGTGGGCCGGCGGCCCTGGCGGGAGTGCAGGCTGGGGATGTGATTCTGGCGGCGGGGGGGCGTCAGGTGCTCGCTCCGGTCGAGCTGCTGGCGGCGGTGGATGCGGCGGTGGTGGGGCAGCCGCTCAGCTTGCGAGTGAATCGCAATGGATCGGAACTCAACTACTTGGTGGTGCCCAGGGAGATGGCCCAGCCTCGCCGCCGATGATCCTGGTTTAGAGCACGTCCAGGCCCGGGTTTCCCGGGGCTGGACCCAGCCCTTCGAAGCCCATGGGATCGAGGAGGGGGTCGGTGGCGACCCGGGCTGGGCTGCCGAGTTGTTGGCGCATCACCCACTGGGTGGCGGCCTTCTGGCTGTGCCAAGCCTGCAGCAGTTGTTTGGCCAGCCCCCGCAGGGCCTGGGGGTCTCCGGTGGCATCGATGGCCCGGTTCATCCGCTCGAGCTCGAATTTCTGGCCGAGCGTGAGGGCAAGAGGTTCGGACATGGCGAGCGGCGCAGGGGTCGTTCGGACCTCCCAACGCTACGAACTGTTTCAAACGCTCGCGTATCCGTTGCAACCGGGATAACCGTCCTGTCAGGAAATCCGGTCCTGTCAGGAAATCCGGTCTTGCCTTGGCGTGCTCGTTTCGCCTCGCCTCGGCGTGGCCAGGGCGGAGGGTCGATCGACCGGCCCGGGGCGGCAGGGGGCCGGGCCTGGGATCTGTCAGTCAATGCACACGCGGTCAAGGGGCCCGTAGTCCGTGCCTAGGCAGTTAATGCCTAGGCGGTTAATGCCCGGGTACCAGCGCAGGGCTGTGTTAGGCGGTTTTGGTTTGGGCGGCCCTGGGGGCGGCGCCAGCGCTTGGGGCGGCAGCGGGGTCGTGCTCGGAGGGGCTGCGCTCGTTGCTGCGCGACGCCTGCCGCTTCGCCTGTTTGAGCCGATTGGCCTGCCGTTTCTCGTTGCGCTGGCGTAGGTCTTCCTGTTCCAGGGCTGCGGCCGCTTCCTCGCGCTTCTTGTCTTGGTAGTAGGCGTAGTCGCCTCGATAGAGCACCAGTTCTCCATTACCCAGTTCCACGATCCGGTTGGCCACCCGGGAGATGAAGTATCTGTCGTGGGAGACCAGCAGGGCGGCGCCCTCGTAATCCATCAAGGCATCCTCCAGCATCTGCTTGGCGGGGATATCGAGGTGGTTGGTGGGTTCATCCAGCACCAACAGGTTGCAGGGGGTGAGCAGCATCAGGGCCAGGGCCAGGCGGGCCTTCTCGCCGCCGGAGAGCTGGACCACCTCCTTGAAGACGGCGTCGTTGCTGAAGCCGAAGCTGCCCAGCAGGGAGCGCACCTGGGTTTGGGTCCAGTCGGGTACCGCCTCAAACAAGGTGTCGATCACGCTGCGGCCAAGGTTGAGGGCCTCGGCCTGGTTTTGCTCGAAATAGCCAGCAACCACATTGTGGTCGCCAAGGCTGGCCACCCCCTCCTCCGGCTGCTCCAGGCCCATCACCAGCCGCAGCAGGGTGGATTTGCCGGCGCCGTTGGGCCCCACGAAGGCGATCCGATCGCCGCGCTCCACCTCCAGGTTGGCCCCCAGAAACAGAATGCGATCGCCGTAGCTATGGCTGAGGTTTTCGATCAGCGCCACCTGCCGGCCGGAACGGGGGGCCGGTGGAAACTGGAAGCGGGGTCCCGCCAGGCTCTCCAGGGGGGCCTCGATCCGCTCCACCTTGTCGAGGAGCTTCTCGCGGCTTTTGGCCTGGGTGCTGCGGGTGGCGCTGGCTCGGAAGCGGTCGATGTAGGCCTGTTGGCTGGCCAGTTCCTTCTGCTGCCGTTCGAAGGCGGCCTGGCCGGCCTGGCGCTCTAGGGCCTTTAACTCGAGATGTTGGCTGTAGTTGCCTAAATAACTGCGCGATACACCCCTTTCCGTCTCGACGATCTGGTTGCAGACCCGATCGAGAAAAGCCCGGTCATGGCTGATTACAACCAATGGCACACTCTGGGCAATTAGATATCCCTCTAGCCACTGAATCGTTTCGACGTCCAGGTGGTTGGTGGGTTCATCAAGTAGCAGGAGGTCGGGTTCCTGCAGCAGGATTTTGCCGAGGGCAATCCGCATTTGCCAGCCCCCTGAATAGTCACCCACCTTGAGTTCCGCCCCCTCGGGGCTGAAGCCGATGGTGGGGAGAAGCTTGTCGATCCGAGCATCGAGTTCATAGCCGTGCAGGGCTTCGAAGCGGCTCTGCAACGACCCGAGTTGGTGGATCAGCCGGTCGAGATGGTCGGGATCGGCAGCGGCCTGGTCGCTGGCCATGGCCTCCTCCACCTCGGCCTGGCGGTTGAGTACCTCGGCCGCCTCGCCGAAGGCCTGAAACAGCTCCTGGCGCACGCTGCGGCGCGGGTCGACATCGAATTCCTGCTGCAGATAGACGATGCGCGGCGCGCCCTGCTTCACAACCTGGCCGCTGCTCGGTTCCTCCAAGCCGGCGATGATCCGCATCTGGGTGGATTTGCCGGCGCCGTTGACTCCGACCAAGCCGATCCGATCACCTGCCTTCACTTCCCATGTGACATCGCGCAGCACCTCCCCGGTGGGATAGATCTTGCCAATGCGTTCGAGGCGCAGCACGGGGGGGAGCGGGGATGGACTGCCATCATCTCCCGGCGCTGTCCTGGAGCTTGGCCCCAGCCGTGGATCGGTCGGGCAGACTGCAGAGATGCCCACCTCCAGCGCTCGCGATGATTCGACGGCTTGAGCAGGTGGCAGCCCTGGTGGTTGCGGCGGGCCTGGCTTTGGTGAGCTACTGGTTGTTCTTCAGCTGGGCCCGGGGCGGTGGCGCCGAGCATCGTCTGCCTCGCCGCAGTCAGTCTTCGCTTTGGCGACCAGCCCTACGGCCCGGCTTGGAGGCGATCGTCGGCAGTCGGGCGGAGGCTGCGGCGGTGCCGGCCGCGGAGGCTGCGGCGCTGGCGGATGCGGCCGGGTTCGCCGATCGGGCCGAATTCAAAGGCCGCCGCGGGCCTTGAGCAGCCATTGCTTGGTGGAGCTATCGTCGAGGCCCGCCAGGTGGTTGGTTACGTCTTCGGGGCTGACCACCAGCCCCTGGTCGGCGCCGATCGCCACGATCCGGGCCAGCGCTCCGCTGGGATCCTGCAGGGCTTGGCGGAACAACGACTGGGTGAGTTCGGGATCGGCGCTGATCAGGCCGTAGAGCTTGGCGGCGTTCTGGGCGCTGCTGCTCAGCCCAGCTTCAGCCGCCATTGCAGCCAGGTTGTCGGCGGTCATCGCTCCCGAGCGGTTGGCCTGAACCTAAATGCTTGCCTTCTGGGCTGCGGCATCGGCGGCGAACGGGTGCCTGTCGATCAGGCGGCGCTGACTTGGCCGTCGTCCTCGGTGCCACTGGCGGAGGCATCTTCCATGGAGCGGGCATCCAGGCACAGCACCTTGCGCAGTTGGGCGTAGTTGGCCGCGAGGGCCTCGCGACCCTCCTGCTGGGCCCCGAACTCAGCCCGTTGCAGCACGTGGTGCAGGTGGGTGAGCAGGTAGGTGCTGATCACGGCGGAAACCAGCACATCACTGGGGTCGGCCGCGGTGCGCCGGCGTTGGCTGCCGCGGGGGGGGAGAGCGGGGCCGACAGCTGGGAAGAGAGTTGGGGTTCGCTGCTGGGGGTGGGGGTCTGCCTGCTTCTGGCCATGGTTAGGACAGGCCGTGGGGCCGGGGAAGGGGAGGATCCAGGCGGACCGAATCCAGGGGATGGGGATCCGGTGCACAAACCTACGGCTGGATACTACCCCTGGATACTACCCTTGCCAGCCTCTGTACACTTTTGGCTAAATAGTCGGATCCCTGGGGCGTGCCCACCCGTCAGACCTCCTCCAGTGGGCGCCCCAAGTCGCCCCGAATTCAGGTGGTGCTGCCCGAGGATCTCTGCCTGCGGCTTTCGCTGCTGGCGGAGGATGAATCCCGCACCGTGAGCAACATGGCCAAGGTGCTGATCCAGCAGGGGATTGAGCGGTTGGAGCGCCAACGCGATGCCCCGCCCGCCTGCCCCGCCCCGTCCCCCAGCCCCCCTGGGGCGGCCGCTGCCCCGGCAGGCCTGGCCCCTCCCCTGGCCGGCAGCACCGCCGGCTTCCGGGCCGCCCTCGAACGGCATGAATCGGAAGGGCCCCGCCGGCTGCGGGGGATTCCCCGCCGCCTGCGGCTGCGCTCCCTCCGAGGTTGAGGCCCGCTTAGCCGATCCTGAGGGCGCCCCGCCTCCGGGCAGCTGGTGTGCGCACCCCCAGCACGGCGCCGCGGCTGGCGCCGGTGACCGATGGCAGCGAGCCCGGATGGCCGCAGCGGTGCCACCAGGCGAGCAGGGCAAAGGCCAGGGCCTCCCGCTCGCAGTCGGCGATGCCCAGCTCCTGGAGCGGTCGCACGGCCATGCCGCGGCAGCGGCGCCGCAGCTGCTCGATCAGAAATCGATTGCGGCAACCGCCGCCGGCCACCAGCAGTTCGAGCGGCCGGGGCCCGCGCTCTAGATCAGCTGCCACCACCGCCGCCGTGAAGGCGGTGAGGGTGGCCAGGGCATCGGCGGCGAAGCGATCGCTCGAGCCGGTGGAGGGGGGCTCGCTGCCGGCGGCCGCCAGTTCGGCGAGACGTCGCTCCAGGTCTGGGGCACCGAAGCTTTCCCGCCCGCTGGATTTCGGAGGCTCCTGCAGGAAGTAGGGCTCCCGCAGCCAACGTTCAATCAGCTCCCCCTGGATGCGACCCTGCCGCGCCCAGGCGCCGTCGGCATCGAAACCGAGCCGGCCGCCGCTGAGACGCCTCACGGCGAGATCGATCAGGGTGTTGGCCGGGCCGCAGTCCCAGCCGCGCACGGCGGCGTGGCGATCCGGACCCCGGGCGGGGGGGAGCAGGGTGAGGTTGGCGATGCCGCCGAGGTTCAACACCGCCCGCCAGCCCCCGATTCCCCCCAACAGGGCGGCATCGGTGGCGGGAACCAAGGGGGCGCCCTGACCGCCGAGGGCTAGGTCGGCGCCACGGAAGTCGTAGACCACCGGTTTGGCGAGCAGTTCGGCCAGCAGGGGCCCCTGCAGCAGCTGCCAGCTCGCCCCCCGTTGCTGGGCGGTCGGGGGGCGGTGCCATACGGTTTGGCCGTGGCAGCCCACCAGTTCCGCCCGCCGCTCTGGATCGCAGGCCCGGGCGGCCAAGGCCTGCTGTTCGGTGACGGCCTCGGCTAGATCGAGAATGGCGGCGGCGCTCAACGGCTCTCCCTGGCCCATGGCCACCAAGCGGGCCTGCAGGTCGTCGGGATAGGGGGCCGAGACGCTGGCCAGCAGGCGCCAGCGGGGACGGGCCAACGGACCTTCGAAGCTGGCCAGCACCGCGTCGATGCCGTCGGCACTCGTGCCGCTCATCAGGCCCAGCACGTGCATCGATTCAGCTGGAAGGGAGACTCTCAAGGGCTTCGCTGCTGCCCATGATCACCAGCAGTTCGTCGCCGTTGAGAATCTGGGAAGCCGGGGGATTGACGGTGAGACGGTTCTCAGGGCCGGCCGCCAGCACGCTGACGTTGTGGTTTTTGCGCAAGTTGAGTTGCCGCAACGAATAACCGACGAACGGCTTCGGTACCTTGATCTCTTCGATGCTATGGCGATCGTCGAGACGCAACCGCTCCAGCAGATTGGGCCGCGCCAGTTCCATGCCGAGCCTGGTGCCCTGCATCTTGGAGGGAAACACCACCCGATCGGCGCCGACCCGCCGAAGCATTTTTTCGTGCAGATCGCTGCTGGCCCGGGCAATCACCTGGTTGACCAGGCTGCCGACCGCATCTTTGACGATCAGCGTGGCCGTGATGCTGACCTCGATCGGCTCGCTGATCGCCACCACCACCGTGCCCACGTCGAGGGCGCCGGCGGCCCGCAGGGCCTCCTCATCGGTGCAATCCACCACCCGGGCCTCGATCGCTGGATCCTCCTGGCGGAGCTCATCGATCGCCCGTTGACTGTTATCGATCGCCAGGACCTCAGCGTCGAAGCGCAGCAACTCTTTGCAGACGGCACTGCCGAAGCGTCCGACGCCGATCACGGCGTAGCTCTTCGAGATCGTATCGCTGCGATTGGGCCATTGCCACCAAGAGGTCATGACTGCTCAACAGGGGGGAGGAGTGGGGGGTGAGCCATGGCGGTTATCCATGGCGGTTAAAGGTAGAGATCTTCACGGGGATAGCCCACCCGATTGGGGGGGCGGCTGGGGTAAATGGCCGAGAGCAGCAGCAAAATCCCCAGGCGGCCCACGAACATACCCACCAGCAGCACCAGCTGCCCCCAACGGTTGAGCTGGGCGGTGACCCCCAGGTCGAGGCCAACGGTGCCAAAGGCCGACACGCAGGTGAACAGTTTTTCGATAAAGCTGAAAGCCTCGCTGCCCGGCTTGCCTGCAGTGGTGTTCCCCAACCCGAGCAGCAGGGCCATCGCCAGCACGAACAGGACGGAGGCCAGGGCCACTCCGATGGCCCGAAGCACCAGCTTGGAGGGAATCTCGCGATCGTCCACCACCACCTCCTCCTCGCCCCGCAGGGTGGAGCGGGTGGCCGCCACCAGGGCGGCAAAGGTGGTGGTCTTGATGCCACCGCCGGTGCCGCCCGGGCTAGCTCCGATCATCATCAGGCTGATCATTAGCAGCAGGCCGGCATCGGAAATGGTGTCCACCGTGAGCGGCACGGTGTTGAATCCAGCGGTGCGGGTGGTGATCGACTGGAACAGGGTGACCTGAAGTTTGTCCCACCAGCCCAACTGCCCCACCATGGCTTCGGTGGCGAAATGCTCCGTGAACAACAAGCCCACCGCCCCGATGACGATCAGCGCCGCAGTGGTGCGCAGTACCAGCCGCGTGTGCAGGCTGAGCCGGCTCCGGCGGCTCCATTCGCCCAGCCGGTGGCGGTTGATCCAGAGGTCGTTGCTGACGCGCCAGCCGATGCCGCCGATCACGATCAGGGCCGCGATCACCCCATTCACCACCGGCTGCTGGCGGTAGGCCACCAGGTTGTCACTCCATAGACCAAAGCCGGCGTTGTTGTAGGCGCTGATGCAGTGGAACAGGGCGGCCCAGAGGCGCTCCGGCCGGTTCTCGATGTCGGTGAAGCCGAAGCTGTAGAGAACGACGCTGCCTAAAGCGATCACCGCCGCCGCGATGATCAGGATCTGGTGGAAGGTGGGGCCGATGCCGCCGACGCCGAACTCATCAAGGGTGCGTCCTTTGTCGAGTCGGTGGCGCAGGCCCGAGCGGCCCTGCACGAATCCCTGCAGGAAGGTGGTGACCACCATCAACCCCAGGCCGCCGGTCAGGATCAGCCCGGCCAGCAGCATTTGGCCGACCAAGGTGAGGTCCTTGCCGATATCGATGATCGAAAGACCCGTCACCGTGATCGCTGAGGTGACGGTGAACAACGCTTCCCAGAGCCCCACCTCGTCGCTGGAGCAGAGCGGGCTAGCCATCATAAAAGTGCCTACGGCGATCACCAGTAGGCCCGTGATCACGGTGAATTGGGGCACCGTGAGGCGCTGCCACCAGCGGGAGTGGCTCTTCACCGATTGGGTTGGGGGGTCGTGCGCAGGTAAGGGCGGATTTCGGTGATGCCCTTGGGGAATTTGGCGCGGGCGTCTTCGGTGGAGATCGAGGGCACCACCACGCAGTCTTGGCCATCCTTCCAGTTCACCGGAGTGGCCACCGAATGATGGTCGGTGAGCTGCAGTGAATCGATCACGCGCAGGATCTCATCAAAGTTGCGGCCGGTGCTGGCGGGATAGGTGATCTGCAGGCGCAATTTCCTGTTGGGGTCGATGATGAACACCGAACGCACCGTGAGGTTGTTGAGGGCGTTGGGATGGATCATGCCGTAGAGATCACTCACCTTCTTGTCGGCGTCGGCGAGGATCGGGTAATCCACCGTGGTCTTCTGGGTTTCGTTGATGTCGCCGATCCAGCCCTTATGGCTTTCGGCGCTATCCACGCTCAGGGCAATTGTTTTGACATTTCGTTTTTCCCATTCGGGGCGCAGCCGTGCCACTTCGCCCAGCTCAGTTGTGCAGACGGGGGTGTAATCGGCGGGGTGGGAGAATAGCACCACCCAGCTCTCGGCGCCAAAGTCGTAGAGGTTGATGGGACCGAGTTGGGAATCCTGGGTGAAGTCGGGGACGGTATCGCCGAGTTGCAGCGCCATGGCAAGGGTTGATCAGCGCACCGATGTTGGCACAGCCACGCTGCCGGCCGTTGGACCCGTTCCGGGCTGCCCTGCAGCGGAGCCTGGCCACTGGCGCAGGTGGCGACGCAGGTTCTGCAGGCCCAGATCCGCCGTGGCGGACACGAACAGCATCGAGGGCACCAGGGCCTGGGCCCGCTCCAGCTCGGTAGCGGCGCAGCGATCGATCTGGTTGCCGATCACCTGGCGCGGCAGGGTCGCCCCGAGCCGGTTCAGCAACGCGTTGACGCTTTGAAGTTGCTCCGGCCAAGCCGGATCGCCAAGGTCGACCACCAGCAGCAGCCCATCGGCCTCCAGGGCCTCCTCGAAGGTGGAGCGGAAGGCTTCCACCAGTTGGGGGGGGAGGTCTTCGATGAAGCCGACGGTGTCGGTGATCAGCAGGGGGGGATCGGCTTGGGGTTGACCAGCGGCGGCGAGCTGATCCTGGCTAATGGCGGGCTCTGCGGCGGCCTGATCCTGGGCAGCGGCGGGCTGGACGGGGCCCGGTTCGTCCGCCGCCGGGCCGAGCCGGATCCGGCGGGTGGTGGGATCGAGGGTGGCGAACAGTCGGTTTTCGGCCAGGACCTGGTCTGCGGGGGTGGCGCCGCTGAGGGCATTGAGCAGCGAACTCTTGCCGGCGTTGGTGTAGCCCACCAGGGCCAGGCGCCGCTGGCCGCGGCGGCCCTGGCGCAGGCGGGCCCGATGCTCACCCAGCTCCCGTACCGCTTGCTGCAGCCGTTCGATCCGCCGGGCGATGGCGCGACGGTCTTTCTCGAGCTGGGTTTCACCCGGGCCCCGGGTGCCGATGCCACCGCCCTGGCGGGAGAGGCTGAGGCCGCGGCCGCTGAGGCGCGGCAGGCGATAGCGCAGCTGGGCCAGCTCCACCTGCAGCCTGCCGGCGGCACTGGCGGCCCGCTGGGCAAAGATGTCGAGAATCAGTTCACTGCGGTCCGTCACCGGCAGATCCAGGATCCGCTCCAGATTGCGGGCCTGCCCCGGCGTTAGTTCCCGGTCGGTGACCAGCAGCGAAGCCCCAAGCCGGCGGGCCTCCAGGGCTGCTTCGCGCAGTTTCCCCTCGCCCCAGAGGGTGGGGGCCCCGCCCGAGGCGCGTCGCTGGCTCACGATCCCCACCGGTTCGGCGCCAGCGCTGCGCACCAGGCCTTCCAGCTCGGCGAGGCGGCGCCGCTCCAGGCCGGGCTCGCCAGCCAGGAGCACCAGTAGCAGCACCCGTTCGCTGCCGGCCATGGGGTTGCCGGCCGCTGACCTGCCGCCCGCCGGGTCCTCGGCTTTGCTAGGGCCGGCCCCGGCGTTGGTGAGCGGCGGTTCGGGCAGGTTGGCCGGATCCAGGCCACACAGTTCGCCCAGGTCTGCCTGGAGGTGATCGTTCCAGGCCTCCTCGCCAGCGCCGGCGGGGGTGAGCAGGGCCGCCGGCCAGCGGCCGCCGGCTGCCGCTTGGCAGCCAAACCGCAACCAAAGCTGCGGTGCCAGATCGAGGCCGACGACCCCTTCCTGGGGGCCCGGTCGCAGCTGCGGTTGGCGGCCCGTGCCGGCGCAGGTCAGGAGGCGAAGGTTGCTGCCCTGGCGGCGGCTGGAACCGGGCAGCTTTTCGATCAACCGGCCGGAGCTCTCCAGGTCCCCGACCCAGAGCAGGCGGCATAAGCCGCGCCCGTCCACCACCAGGGTGAGCGGCTCGGCGAGCCGTTCGGCTTCCGCCGCCAGCCGCTGCAGGGTGAGGCGGTCGGCCACCGCATCGGCGGGATGGCGGCGATGGCAGATCTGGTCGAGTCGTCGTCGCTCAGCGGGACGCAAGCCCGCCGTTCGCCCTGCCAGCACTGCCTGTTTCACGGCGTCTCGCTCGCGGCGGAAGGGGTCAAGTTCTCCAGTCGGCGAGCCAGCCGGCCGCCACCCGCAGCTGGTGCGGCAGTCCCGGCAGCCGGGTGAGATAGCCCAGGCGCCGCAGCTGGTAGGCCGCCGGACCGGCCAGGGTGAGGCCGGCGCCGGTGAGCGTGGCTTCGCCCCGGCCCAGGCTGAGCATCTCGCCGAGGTCGTTCCAGCGGAAGGGGTCGAGCGGCTCGCCCCGCAGGGAATGGATCAGGTTGGCCGCCAGCACCGGTGCCTGCTGGAAGGCCACCTGGGCGGTGGTCGGCAGCCAGGCTTCAGCGGCGGCGGGCTCGCCGCTCGGCACGGCGGCCAGGTCGCCGACCACGAACACCTGGGGGTGACCCCGCAGGCTCAGGTCGGGTTCGCAGAGCAGCCGGCCCTGGCCATCGCTGGCAGCGGGCGGCTCCAGCTGGGGTGGACGGCAGCGCTGGCCCGCCGTCCAGACCACGCCTTGCACCGAGATCTGCTCGTTTTGTGCTTCGGGTTGTCCCGGCGGCCAGCGCCGCAGCAGCAGTCGATCGGTTCCCACCTCCAGCACCTGGGTGTGGGTGCGCAGCCGCACATCGCGCCGTTGCAGGCTGAGCCTGGCTTGCTCGCGGTTGAAGGCCCGGGAGCGGGGCAAGAGGGTTTCGCCCTGTTCGATCAACTCCACCACGGCCGAGCCAGCGGCGAGGTCGGCGAGTTTGCAGGCCAGTTCGACCCCGGTGGGTCCGGCGCCCACCACCGCCAGTCGCTGCAGGGGGCGGGGCGACTGGGCCAGGTGGGCCAGCAACTCCTGCAGCCGTTGCACGTCGCTCAGGCTGCGGAACCCCAGCGTGTGCCGCTCCGCCCCTGGAACGCCGAAGCTATTGGTGGCCGCCCCTGTGGCCAGGACGAGCCGCTGCCAGGGAATGCGACGCCCGGCTTCGGTGTGCAGGCAGCGGGCCGCCAGGTCGACCCGGGTCACCCGGTCCTGCAGCCAGGCCACGCCCCGACCGGCCAGGAGGGTGTCATAGCGGGGGGCGATTTCCCAGCTGCGCAGTTCGCCGCTGAGCAACTCATAGAGCAGGGGCAGGAAGACGAAGCGATCCCGCGGTTCAATCAGCAGCACCGGCGGGTGCTGGCGTTCCGCCGCCAGGGCCAGGGCGGTGTAGAGGCCGCCGAAGCCGCCTCCCACGATCACCACCGCGCCGCTGACGGCGGGGATGGTGTCAGGGTTGGAGTCCCCTGCCGCTTGGGCGTTGGGGCCGTGAGCTGATGGGCCTGGAGGCACCTGGCCATGGGGTTCCATGCAGCGACCCTACCCAGCCTCAGCCCCAAAAGGTGATGATGGGCTAGGGCTGTCCCTTGGGGCCACGGGTGGTTTTCGCTGCCGTTCCCGATCCCCAGCTCCAGCCGCCAACCCGATCCCGTTGGCTTTCACCGATTTGCCTGGCCCCCTCGTGACCGCCCCCCCGCTGACTGCTGAGCCCCCGGCGGGTTTCGCTTCCCTGCCCCGCGATTGCCATGGCGGCGCGGTGGATCTGCCTGCCGCTCAGCAGCAGCTCGATGGCCTTGGGGCCCTCCCCCGGCTGGCCTGGGGTTTGGAGACCTTCGCCGCCGGCCTGGCCTTGACCACCAGTTTCGGGATCCAGTCCGCGGTGTTGCTCCATATGGTGAGCGAATTGACGGTTCGCGCCGGTGGCCGCCAGGTGCCGGTGATCTGGGTGGACACGGGCTATCTGCCGGCCGAGACCTATCGCTATGCCGAGCAGTTGCACGGCCTCCTGGGCTTCGATCTACGGGTGGTGCAAGCGCAGATCAGCCCGGCCCGGATGGAGGCCCTGCATGGCCGCTTGTGGGAAAGCGGCAGCCTGGAGGATTTGGATTTCTACAACCGGCTGCGCAAGGTGGAGCCCCTGGATCGGGCTTTCCAGGATCTGGGGGTGCGCTGCTGGGCCAGCGGCGTGCGCGGCGGCCAAACCGACCACCGCCGCAGCATGGCGCCCCTGGAGGTTGTGCGGGGCCTGTGGTCGCTGCGGCCGCTGCTGAGCTGGAGCCGCAAGGATGTCTTTTATTACATGGAGCAGCACGGACTGCCCCAGCACCCCTTATTTGAGCAGGGCTATTCCACCGTGGGTGATTGGCATAGCAGTGGCCCCGATGATGGCAGTGCCAGCGGCAGGGCCACCCGCTTCGGCGGTCTGAAGCAAGAATGTGGCATCCATCTGCCCGGTCTGATGGGTGAGGGGATCTGAGCCGCCTTTTGAGCCGCCTTCTGGGCGGCCTTCTGAGCCGCTTGCGGGGGCTGCGGCTTGCCGGCCCCCGGCCCGCTGGTTGCTGATCGGCAACAGCCGTTGGCATTGGGCCGCCCCGGCGCCAGGCGGCCAGCCCGGCCTGAGGGTGCAGCACAGCCCGCCTCCCCCAGACCAGGGGCCAGATCAGGGGCCAGACCAGGGGCCGCAGGCCTTTTCTGCTCTGCTCGGCTGGGCTGCCGTGGGGCCGCTGCCCAGCGCCATCCCCCTGCCGAGCCAGGCCCGGCTCGGCCTCGCCGATGTGCCCCTGGCCCGCCTACCAGCCTGGCTGGGCCTGGACCGGGCCCTGGCCGGTTGGGGCGCCTGGCGGTTGGTGGCCGGGCCGGTGCTGGTGGCCGACGCCGGCACCGTGCTCAGCCTCACCCGCGTCGATGCCGAGGGCCGCTTCGCTGGGGGACGGTTGCTGGCCGGGGTGGCCCTGCAGCTGCGGGCCATGGCCGACGCCACGGCCCTGCTGCCCGCTGTAGCGATGCACGATTCGCTGCACGAGCAGCCGCTTGGGGGCCAGCTGCAGTCGCTTCCGCTCTGGCCCCACGACACCGCCACCGCCATGCGTTCCGGGGTGATGCGGGGCCTGGCGGCGGCCGTTAACGCCGTGCTGGCCGAGGCTAAGCAGCAGGAACCTCGCTGCCGGCTGCTGCTGACCGGTGGCGATGGGGCCGCCCTGGCGGCCCTGTTGGCAGCGGAGCACCGGCCCGATCTCTGCCTGGAGGCCCTGGCTGCCCTGCGGCCCCTGCCGGGTTAGCCCAGTCCCAGGTCGGCGAGGATCTGATCGGCCATCGTCTCGGCCTTCACCTTGGCGTAGATCAGCTCCAGACGCCCCTCCGGATCGATCACGAAGGTTTGGCGCAGCATGCCCATGAACTCGCGGCCCATGAATTGCTTCAGTCCGTAGCTGTGGTAGGCGGTCGCCACCGGGCAGGGCTCGGCATCGCTGAGCAGGGTGAAGGGAAGCGTGTACTTGGCGATGAATTTGCTGTGGCTGGCGGCGCCATCTTTGCTGATGCCAAGCACGCGGATGCCCTGGGCTTCCAGGTCGCTCCAGCGGTCGCGGAAGTTGCAGGCTTCCTTGGTGCAGCCTGGGGTGTCGTCCTTGGGATAGAAGTAAATCACCACCCGCTGCCCCCGCAGCGACGAGAGGGTCAGGGGTTGACCGCTTTGATCGGGCAGGGTGAAGTCGGGCGCGGGATCGCCGATCGCGAGGTCCATCCGGTCGGATCGCTGGAAAGCAGAGCCTAGGGGGCTGGGGCGATCTGGCCAGGCAGCCGCTGGCTGCGCAGCAGCAGGTGGTCGATCGGTTGGGGTAGGGCCACGCCCAGGTGGGCGCGAAAGCTGGCTTCAATCAGTCCCACCGTCTCGCCATCGAGGCCGGCCTCCAAGCGCTGCCGGTAGGGGGCCGCCGCCCCGAACCAACGCTCCAGCAGCGGCGCCTCCAACCGCAGCTGCAGCGATTCCTGCCAGCCTTCGGCAGCCACCTGCCAGCCCAGCCGCTCCAGCGGCAGGCGCACGGCTGCGGCGGCGGCTGCCGCTGCCGAATCGCCGGCCTGGGCAGGGGAGGCAGCGGCCCCTTGCCGCAGCCAGTGCTGCTCCAGCGGCAGCGCCGCCGCCAGGGCCCGGCTGGCCGCGCCGGAGGGTTGGGGCCGGGATCGGTCGCTGAGCTGGGCCAGGAGGCTGCCGGCCGGACCCAGGCGGGGGCAGCTGAACAGCCAGCGCCCCTGGGCGGCGGGGGCCGCCAGGGTTGTGAGCAGCTTCAACCAGGCCTGCACTTGCCTGCTGCCGCGGCCGCGCAGGGGCTGGCGGGCGGCGATCCATTCGAACTGCAGCCCCTCCTCAAGTTGGGCCACCAGGCCGGCCGGAGTCGGGCCGGATCCTTCCAGCAGCCGGGGCCGCCGCAGCGCATCGAGCAGCTGCAGCTGGGCTTCGAGCCGAAGCCGTTCCGCGCCGCTGGGCACGCTGATCACCACCTGGCCTTCGCTGGCCGCCTGGAGGGGATCGAGGGCCCAGAGCAGGGAATGGGCCTCCAGCACCAGCACCCGGTCCAGCCGACCGATCGGCGCCCCCTGCCAAAAGCGCTGGCGCAGCTGGTCGAGCCGTTCTCCCTCGGCGCCGGCCTGCCGCTGCAGCCAGCGTTCCAGCAACGGATCCTGGGGTGCGCTGCTGAGCAGTTCGGGCCGCTCCAGGGCCGTTTCCGCCGCCGCCGCCAGCTGGGCGGCCCGGCGCTGCTGCAGTCTTTCGCGGCGCTGCCCCTCCCAGCCGAGGCGGCCGGGTTGCCAGAACACCTGGCCCTGCAGCGCACCCGGCAGGTATTGCTGGGCTACCCAGTGGTCGGCGTAGGCGTGGGGGTAGCGATAGCCCACCCCATCACCAAAGGCAGCGCCATCGCGGTTGGCATCGCGCAGGTGGGAGGGCACCTGCTGCTGACGCGCCTGGCGCACCGTTTTGATCGCATCGAAGAAGCCGAGGCTGCTGTTGCTCTTCTCGCTGCCGGCCAGATAGAGGGCGGCATGGGCGAGGGGATAGAGCCCCTCCGGCAGGCCGATGCGGTCGAAGGCGGCGGCGCAGGCCTCGACCACCACCAGCGCTTGCGGGTCGGCCAGGCCCACATCCTCGCCGGCGGCAATCAGCATGCGGCGGAAGATGAAGCGCGGATTTTCGCCTGCCTCCACCATCCGGGCCAGCCAGAACAGGGCCGCATCGGCATCGGAGCCCCGCAGCGATTTGATGAAGGCGCTGATCGTGTCGAAGTGGGCATCGCCCTGCTTGTCGTAGAGCACCGCCCGCTGCTGGATCGAGTCTTCGGCGATCGCCAGGTCGATCTCGATCACCCCCTCGGGGTTGGGCGGGGTGGTTTCGACGGCCAGTTCGAGGGCATTGAGCAGGCTGCGGGCATCACCGCCGGCCACCTCCAGCAGGTGCTGGGCCGCTTCCGGCTTGACCAGCACGCGGCGCTGGCCATAGCCGTGTTCCTGATCGGCCAGGGCCCGCGCCAGCAAGCTGCGCAGGTCCTCGGCTTCGAGGGGCTGCAGCCGGAACAGCCGGGCGCGGCTCACCAGGGCCTTGTTCACCTCGAAGAAGGGGTTCTCGGTGGTGGCACCGATCAGGCTCAAGGTGCCGTTTTCCACCCAGGGCAGCAGGGCATCCTGCTGGGCGCTGTTGAAGCGGTGCACCTCATCGATGAACAGAATCGTGCGCAAGCCATGGTGGGCCAGGCGCTGCTGGGCCTCCTCCACAGCCAGGCGCAGATCCTTGACCCCCGCCAGCACGGCGTTGAGGCTGCAGAAGTGGGCCCGGGTGCTGCCGGCAATGATCCGCGCCAGGGTGGTTTTACCCGTGCCCGGCGGACCGTGCAGGATCAGGTTGCCGACCCGGTCGGCGGCGATCGCCCGGCGCAGCAGCCGTCCGGGGCCCAGGATCGCTGCTTGGCCCACGAAGTCGTCGAGGCTGCGGGGCCGCATCCGTTCGGCCAGGGGTGCGATCTGGCGGAGGGTTTGCTCGCGGCGATGGCTGAAGAGGTCGCTCACGCTGGCTCAGGCACCCCGCCATCCTGGCGCCGCCCTGCCAGCCCCTTGCCTGGGGCCGATCAGCTCGGCGGCTGCCCATGGGCTGGCCAGCTGGGAGCCCAAGGGACCCTTCGCGTAAGGTTTTGGCCGGACTGACGGATTGTGTGCGCTCCTTTTTTTCGATTGGCTTAGCGCTGGGTTTGGGCGGGGTGGTTCTGGTGGCGGGCTGTTCGGAGAGCCGGCCTCCGGCCGCCGTACCGCCCCAGGTGCGCCTGCTCAATCCCCGGCCTTTGATCACCCTGGACGCGGCCGATTACCAAAGCACCCTCGAAGCAATCCGCGAGGTGCGGCTTGCCTCGGAGATTGCGGGTCGGATCACGGCGCTGCCGGTCTACGAGGGGCAGCCTGTGAAGCAGGGCCAGCCGCTTTTCCGGCTCGATCAGCTGCAGCAGCAGGCCACGGTCAATGCCAATGCCGCCGAAGCCCGCAAGAATCGCCTCAATGCCGAGCGCTATATCTTCCTCAACCAGCAGGGTGCCGTATCCACCAAGGACCGGGACTACTACGTGACCCAGGCGATCCAGAGCCGCGACTCCCTCAACGCCTCCCTGGCTACGCTTGCCTATAAAAATGTAGTGGCACCAATTCCCGGTTATGTGGGCAATCTTAATTTCAAGCTTGGCGATGTGATTAAGCCCGGGGAGGTGGTGACCAGCGTGATCGATAACAGCAAACTGTGGGTGCGCATTGATGTGCCAGGTGAGTTGGCTGATCGGGTGCGGCCGGGTCTGCCGGTGATCCTGAAGGGCCCCGATCCCCGCAGGCCGAAGGCGATGGGCCGGGTGATCTTCGTGGCCCCCGCCCTCGACAAGGAGCGCCAGACCCTGTTGGTCAAAGCCGAGTTCAACAATCCGGATGGCTCCCTGCGCAACAACGAACGGGTCAATGCCACTTTGGTGTTCGCCCAGCAGAAGGTGCTGGCCATCCCCCAGCAGGCGGTGTTGCTGCAGGCGGGTAAGCCGTTTGTGTTCCTGGCGGTGAGCGTGGAGGAGGCCAAGAAACGCCTGGGCCGCGCCATCGAGCCGGAACCCCTGGCCAATCTGCCGGTGGTGATCCAGGTGCCGGTGAGCCTCGGCACGCTCCAGGGTGGCGCCTACCCGGTGTTAGGGGGGCTAACCGTGGCCGACACGGTGGTGGTGGGCAACCTGGCCCAGTTGCGCAGCGGGCTCTCGGTGCAACCGGCCACGGCGATGCTCCAGCCTGCCGGCGGCATGGCGGCGGCCCCCAGCGCAACCAAGGCCCCCAGCGCAACAAAGGCCTCCAGCGCAACCAAGGCCCCATGAGTCTTTCCGATACCTTTATTCGCCGCCCCGTACTCAGCACGGTGTGCAGCATCTTGATCTTGATGGCGGGCCTGATTTGCCTGCCGCTGCTACCGATTGAAAACCTGCCCAATATCGCGCCGCCCACGGTGCAGGTGAACGCCAACCTGCCCGGCGCCGATGCCCTCACCGTGGAAAGTGCGGTGACCGGCCCGCTGGAATCGCAGATTAATGGGGCGCCGGGGATGGATTACATCACGTCTACCAGCACCGGTGAGGGTAGTAGTCAGATCAATGTTTATTTCAAGGCGGGCACGGATCCCAATATTGATCAGGTGAATGTGCTCAATCGGGTGCAGACCGCCACCCCCCAGCTCCCCCCCCAGGTGAATGCCCAAGGGGTAACCGTGCAGCAGACGGCAAGTAGCTATCTGCTCGTATACAACCTCACCTCTACCCAGGGGCAGTTTGATCGCAATTATCTCAACGGCCTGTTGCAGCTGAATCTCATCTACCCGATTACCCGGGCCGACGGTGTGGGCCAGGTGAATGTGTTCGGGGCCAGTGATCCAGCCTTCCGCATTTGGGTGGATCCCCTCAAGCTTGCCCGCTTCAACCTGGGCATCAACACGGTGGAGGCGGCGCTCAAGTCCCAGAACCAGGTGGTGATCGCCGGCAGCATCGGCGGCCCCCCTTCCACCAGCAGCAATCGCACCACCTTCCCGATCCTGGTGAACGGCAACCTCAAGACGGTGCAGGAGTTTGAGGATGTGGTGCTGGCCAAGGGGCCCGATGGTGGCCTGATTCGGATCGGCGATGTGGGCCGCGCCGAATATGCCTTTCAGAATTTCAATCAGTCGGCGATTAATGCCAAGACGGGCCACCCCTGCGTGGGCTTTGGCGTGATCCAGCTGCCTGGCAGTAATGCGATCAGCACCGCTAAGGCGGTGGATGCGGTGTTGAGCCAATTCCGCAGCACCTTGCCCCCCGGCGTGGTCCTGGAGAAAGTCTTCGACCAGACCGACTTCATCAACGCTTCGATCAGCGGCGCCCTCGATGCCCTGCGCGATGCCGTGGTGCTGGTGCTGCTGATCATCTTCCTATTCCTGCAGGATTGGAAAGCCACCGCCGTGCCGGCCCTAGCCCTGCCGATCGCCCTGCTCGGGGCCCTGGTGTTTGTCAAGAGCTTCGGCTTCTCGATCAACGAGCTCACCTTGCTCGGCATCATCCTGGCCACCGGCCTGGTGGTCGACGACGCCATTGTGGTGGTGGAGGCGGTGTCGGCCCGGATTGAAGAAGGGGATCGCCCTTTCCAGGCCGCATCCAACGCGATGAAGGAGCTCACGGGCGCCATCCTCGCCACGGCCCTGGTTTTGCTGGCGGTGTTCGTGCCCGTCACCTTTTTCCCTGGCGCCACCGGGGTGATTTACCGCCAGTTCGCCCTCACGATCGTGTTTTCGATCATCGTGTCGACGTTCAACGCGATCAGCGGCAAACCGTTGCAATCGGCCCTGCTGCTGGGCGGCGGCAAGACCGTGCCGCGCGGCAAGATCTGGACCCTGATTGGCGGCTTGTTTGGCGGTCTGTACGGCGCCCTGGCGGGCGGCTGGCTGGCGGCCCTGCTGCTCGGCCTGCTCGGGGCGGTGGTGGGCAGCTTCTTGATGCCGATTTTCACGGCTTTCAATGCCGGCTTTGAGCGGCTTTCGCGGGCCTATGGGCGGGGCCTGCAGCAGGTGATCCGGCTGCGGCGGCTGGTGGCCCTGGGCTTGGTGGGCGGGGTGGTGCTGACCGGGGTGGCCTTCGCCGCCATCCCTACCGGCTTTGTGCCCACCGAAGACCAGGGTTATGGCCTGGGCATCATCCAGTTGGCACCCCAGGCCTCGATTGAGGCCACGATGGAGGTGGCCTCGAAGGCCCAGGCGATCCTCGCCAAGGAAGCGGAGATCGTTTCCGGCGAGATCGTGGCTGGGGCTGGATTCAACGGCGGTTCCCTCAACCAGGGTTTGTTTTTCTTCGGACTGAGGCCGATCGAAGAACGGGGCGGCAAGGGCCAGTCGGCCCGGGAGATCATTGCCCGGCTCAATAAGGAGTTCCACGCCATTCCCGCTGCCCTGGTGCTGGCCCAAGCGCCGGCGGCGGTGCCGGGCTTCAGTGCCCAGGGGGGGCTCTCGTTCCAGTTCAACGACCTCAGCAACGGTGGTTATAGCCCCACCGACCTGGCCCAGATGTCGAGCAAGTTGATCGGCAGCGCCAAGGCCACGGGCAACTTCTACAACCTCTACAGCCAGTTCGTCAGCGATGCCCCCGTCTGGCGCTTGGATGTTGACCGCGATCGGATGGCTTCGCTAGACATCGACTACGGAACGGCGATGCAGGTGCTCGGCAGCCTAACCGGCGGTAGCTTTGTGAACCAAACCTACGAGCAGCAGCAATATCGCCAGGTTTACGTGCAGGCCGATGGCGCCCATCGCAATCTCGTTCAATCCCTCAACAATCTCTATGTACCAAATAGGGCTGGCAACCTAATCCCCCTTGCCAATGTGGTGAAGGCCCAGCTCGACAGTGCCCCACCGATCATCAGCCATTTTGATCTCTATCGCACCGTGCTGATCCAGGGCATGGAGAACATCGGCCGCAGCAGCGGCCAGGCGATCGACAGCCTGATGGCCAACTTCCGCCAGATGGGCTTCAGCAACATCGGTTCGGCCTGGTCGGCCCTCAGCCGCTCCGAGGTGCAGGCGGGATCGCTGGCGACCCTGGTGTTTGCCCTCGGCATCGTGGTGGTGTACCTGGTGCTCTCGGCCCAGTACGGCAGCTACATCGATCCGCTGATCATCCTGATGACGGTGCCGCTGGCGATGCTGGGCGCCCTGGCCTTCCTGGTGATGCTGGGCCAGGTGAACAATGTCTATGCCCAGGTGGGGCTGGTGACCCTGATCGGGTTGGCCGCCAAAAATGGAATCCTGATCGTGGACCTCGCCAACCAGCGCATGGAGCGGGGGATGACGGCAGCTGAGGCGGCGCTCGGCGCGGCCAGCTCCCGGTTGCGGCCGATCCTGATGACCGCCATGGCGGCCCTGGCCGGCTTCTTCCCGCTGATGGTGGCCACCGGCGCCGGCGCCCTCAGCCAGCGCTCATTGGGGGCCGTGATCTTCGGCGGGCTGCTGGTGGCCACGGTGCTCAGTTTGTTCGTGGTGCCGTCGTTTTATGTGCTGATGAAGCAGCTCGAGGCCTCCTGGTTCCCCACCAGCGCTAAGACTGAGGCTCTGCCGGCCCAAGGAGCCGGCGAGTCCACCGAGGCCTGAACGCCCCTCGCACCCCACCCGCCCGCCCCAGCCGCCATGCCCCTGCCGCCTCCGCCGGGTTATAGCCCGCGTCGCCAGCTGCGGGTAGACCGCCGCCGCATCCTCTTCGCCTCCGCTCTGGCCGCCCTGGCGGGCACGGTGCTGATGTTGCTGGTGCACCGGGCGGCCCACACGCCGGGCCAGCCGATCAAGCCGATCCCCCTGCTGGGGGCCGTGCTGGTGGTGGCCGGCGCGGCCAGCTGCGGGGCCTGGGGCGAAACCATGCGCCAGCTCGCCCTCACCCAGCTGGGGGAGCCGGATGGGCCGGAGGAGATCTGAGGGGGAGGGGCCCTGTTGCCAGCTGGTTTGCCAAAATTGATCTGTTTCAGTTAAGTCGTTTCAGTTAATTCGTTTCAGCTAAATCGGCCGACCAAAATAATAGGAATTAAATATATTACCCGCAGGTCTATACGCAAAGCCTCGGGAATGCTTGATCACTGCCCGGCTGCTTCGGCGGCCCGCAGAGCAGGCGTTAGTGACGGCTACAGGTGGATAACGGGTCCGATAACCACTGTTCACAACGAACACTTCTGCAGTGAACTGGCTGCGGTAGCTAGGGTTGGCTTGGTAACAAGGAGGTGGTTATCGGTCAAGAACAGGAGCGCTGCCGTGGTTCTCGGAAACCATCCAATAAGCGTTATACGGACTGCTTGACAAGCAAGATGGTGAAATGACCGACCTCCAACACCCGTACTCCACGGACAAGCATGCTACATATGAGAATTTCGAGGCCCGTTGTCCTATTTGCGGATACTGGAACATTTTCAATCGCGCCACCGAGTTTGCCGATTTCGGCCCCATCTGCTTCAAGACAGTTGAATGCTTAAACTCATCATGTGAGCAGCAGTTTAATATAAATGGGGATATCATTTCCCCGTCCTATCAAGAGTTTATCATGCAGTGCTATACGTTTAAGGACGAGAAGCGATACATGCTATGCATCGTGACATTGGCGCAAGCTTTTGAACTCTTCTTCAGCCATTTTCTGTACAAAACTCTTGTCGATGAACCCATAAAAAAAGATCCGGAACCTGTAACTGCAGAGAACTATAACGCTTTGTCTGATGCCCTTTATGAGCGGGTTGAGAAACTGGCGTATCGCAAGCTTCGGAACGTATTTCTAAGTGTTGCAATTCAGGGGATGACTCCGATGACCATGGGTGAAGCGATGGAAGTAATTCAGAAGATTCCTGATATGTGTTGCGATTCCTCCGATAAAATTCTAGATACATGCCCAGATGATAACACTGGCTCGCTGCTTCGTGGTGTAAAGGCAAGCAACATTGCAAGCCTGCGCAACCGTGTTGTGCACAAAGAAGGTTTTCGCCCTTGCTTGGATGACGTTGAGAGCGCTTTATCAGAGACTCGTATGCTGATATTTGGCTTAGCCTCTCGATTGGGAGTTCGCTGATAAGCATAATTTAATGCCGTATAACATCAAGATGCAGAAGACGGAAGCTGAGGTTGCCGCTAACGCCAGAGCCACTGCCCGCTTCTGATCTTGGCGTTAGCCGCACCAAAGAAAGCTAGACGGATCTCTCCATAGGACAGCTCCGAACTGTGGCGCTCTTTTCGTACCCTGCCCCGGTTACCCTGGCCCCACCCCGGCACACCGCGCCGATGGCCCACCTCTTCCTCTCCCACAGCAGCGCTGACGACGGCTTCGTGCGGGAGCTGCGGCAGGCCCTGGCGGACATGGGTCAACCGGTGTGGATCGATTCACGCCAGCTCAAGGGTGGCGATCCGCTCTGGAGTGACATCACGGCAGCGATTGAGGCTGCGGCGGGCCTGGCCGTGCTGGTGAGCCCTGAGTCGCTGCAATCGCGCTGGGTGGGGAAGGAGGTGCAATACGGGATCCAGATTCAGGGCCAGAGAGGTCGCGATCAATTCCCGGTCATTCCCCTTTCCCTCAATGGCACCCGGCTTGGAGTTTTGGAGGGTCTGTTTGAGGAAGAGCCCACCTACATCTCGGTGAGCAGCGGTGCCGGCGGCGCCACGGCCGCCCTCCACGACCTCCTTGTCGCCCTCGGCCTCCGTCTCCCCACCGACCGGCCGCCTGTGCTCCAGCCGCGGCCGGAGCCGGTGGCGGAGCTGGTGCTCGAACTCAGCGACCTCGGCTTCCAGGAGCAGGACGGCGTGCGCCGCGCCGCCGCCCGCGCCCGCCTGGTCTACGAGGCCGCCATCGCCGGCCAGCCGGAGGTGGTGAGTGAGCAGATGTGGCGGCTGATCGCCCCGCTCGGG
>CAIOGZ010000099.1 GCA_903858015.1 uncultured cyanobacterium | reverse complement strand
TGCTCTTGCAGGTTGAGGATCGCCCCGCGCACCTTGTAGGTGTTGCCCTCGTGATAGATCAGCGAATGGGGGCCGAATTCGCTGATGCCCACAAATCGCGGCCGGCTGATGTAAGTGCCGCCATTAACCTGCTCGCGGCTGCCGGGGATGAAGGCCAGCAGCGGCAGTCGCGGGAAGTTGTACCCCGGCATGAAGCCCTGGCTGGCCAGGTAGCGGTAGGTGCTGAAGTCACCATTGGTGCCCTGGGGGCCGCTGCGTTCGGCCAGAAGTAGATCCCGCTGCAGCAAGGCCGCCCGCTGGCGCTGCTCGGCGTTATTTTTCTCACGCTCCGGCAGCGCGTAATTGATCATGTCCTGGCCGGCCTGGACCAACTGGCTGGTGACGGCATCGAGCAGGCCGCGCCAGCGGTTGAGTGAGCGATCGAAATCACGCGCTGTGCCATGGATCAGCCCCTCCAGCCAGCTCTCAGTCAGCCAGGGTGGCGGAGTGGCCCCCAGCCAGTTGTGGCGCTTGAGGTCATCGACGATGGCCTGGCAGGCCCGCAGCGCCTGATCCCGTGCCTTGGGGTTGTCGAGCGCTTCTGCAATCTCGTTCACAACAGGTTTGAGCTCGGACTCCAGCCCCACCAACTCCTTCACCTTGCTGGGTAGGGCCTTGCCCGTGGCGGCCAGCCACAGTGCGCGGAAGTGGGCGATCAGCAGCTCCTCATTAGCCAACTCCAGCGTGGGTGCACTCACCGCGCCGGACACCATGCGGGTGGGAGCCGAGAAGAAGTATTGGTCGTGCGGTGAAGTGGCGCCGCAGTAGCTCAATACGAGGGCTGGCTGACCGCTGCGCCCTGCCCGGCCACTGCGCTGGGCGTAATTGGCCGGCGTGGGCGGCACGTTGCGCATGTACACGGTGTTCAGCGAGGAGATGTCCACGCCCAGCTCCATCGTTGGCGAGCAATAGAGCAGCCGCAGCTGCGCCTCACGGAACGCCTCCTCCCGCTTCTCCCGCTCCAGCGCATCCACCTGGGCGGTGTGCTCCCGAGCCAGCAGGGTCTGCAGAAAGGGGCGGCCCTGCTCGCTCAAGGTGGTGGCCAGATAGTTGTAGAGGTTGCGGAAGTAGTCGTTTACCGGCCCACGACGACCGGAGCCCTGGCGTTGTTTCATCAGCGCTGCGTGGTACTCGTCCTGAGGCGCTTCTTCTGGATTGCACAGCGTCCAGAGCAGGCGACTGCTGCTGAGGCGCCAGCCGCTCTTGCTCTCGCCACTGCCGCGCCGGCTCAAGCGCAGATCCACCTGTTTGACCAGGTGGTAGCGCCCCAGCACGGTGACCAGCCCGCCGGTGATCTCCTGGTACCGCGCCTCATCCCATTTCAGGCCGGCATGCAGCTCTTGCAGTGAACGCCAGCGCTGGCTGGCCTTGAGCCAGCGGCCGAATTCACCGCGCAGCGACAACCCCTCCAAGCCGCGGAACTCGCGGCCCCGGGCATCGCGCGGCACCGTTTCAAACACAACACTCCGCGCCAGTTCGCCCTTCTCATCAGCACCGATCGCCCACACCTCCTCCAGCTCGGAGGCGGCACGGCGCCGTCGCTCGAACTCTTCGGCAAACAGCACATTGGTTTCGATCGCCAGCCGCTCCCGTAGCTCCTCCAGCAGGCGGTGACAGATCAAATAGCGCTCGATGGCTGAGCACTGCGCCAGCAGCGGATGCTGTTCTGCCCACTCGCCCTGGTCTTCCACGCAGTTCACAAGCTCGGCGTAGTCGACCTCCAGCAACTGCAGTTGCTCCAGGTTGGGGTTGGTGAGCCGCCAGCCGCGGCGCAGATCCACCACCAGCCGATACTCGAGCACCTCACGCAACGCTTTGCGGAACTTGCCCTCCGCCGCCGGCACGATGCCCTTCTGCTCAATGAAGTCGTCGGCCTCCAGCCGAAGGGCTTTCTCGGTTTCCTGGGCCAGGGTTTCCAGGCTCAGCTCCTGATCCGGCTGGGCCTGCAGCGCTGCCACCAGGCCGGCGCGCAGCTGCAGCACCCGCATGAAGTCGTTGAAGTGGCCAGCCTGCAGGGAAGCGTCCTGGCGGTTGTCACTGAAGGCCAGCAGCTTGCGGGCGTTGTCGGGCAGCTCGTTGGCCGGGAAGCTGAGCAACTGCCGCAGCACCGACAGGCTCAAGGTGGTGGTGGCGGAACTGCGGCCCTCGGAGCTCAGGCCGACCAGCTTGCGGAAATCGCTGCCCCGCGCGCTGTGCTCCACCCCGCAGGTGGGGCAGAAGCGGAAGCTGCCGCTCAGCAACCATCCTGGCAGCCCCTCGGTATTGGCCAGGCCATCGGCACGGAAGCGACAGGGCACAGGCGCTGATTTGCGGAAATGCTGGCGCAGCACCAACTCGCCGTCTTTGCCCGGCTCCAACCAGCCATCAGGGAAGTTGGCCTTCTCGGGCTCATCGATGGAATAGGCCCCCGCCGCATCGGGCATGAAATAGCCATGGATCACCGCCTTGTCGCTGGAGCTGGTCTGGTCGCCGAAGTCGCGGGGCTCCAGCCGCACCGGCCGCTTGCTCTGCAGATGGGCCCACACCGGATGGAATTCCTGGCCGCAGTTGCGGCAGAACACCAGCGGGAACAAAAGGGCCTGGCGGTCGCTGCCCGGCCGGTAGATCTGACCCTTGAGCGTGGGATGGCGCGAACCCGGTGGTTCCAGGGTGCAATAGATGTCGCCACCGGCCGAGACGAACTGGTGTAGACGGAATGCGAAGAACCTCCGGTTTGGTGCTACCTCGACCTGATACGCCGCCAGCAGGAACTCCCGCAGACGATTGCGAGCCTGCTGGGGATCGATCCCGCTGAGCTGCGCGAGCTCTTCTGCCGCCACCCGGAATGCCTTGGGGTTGGAGCGAACCCACTTGCCATCGGCCTTGTTGTCTTCTCGCCTTAGCCCCAGCCGAAGCTCAACCCAGCGAGCCAGGGGATGGCGACGCAGGCTTTCCCCATCTACAGCAGGCACATCTGCTACAAGGGCCTGGCGCAGCTCTTCGGCGCTAGGTAGATCGCCTTCTGTGACCCGCTCCAGCGTCTCGGTGACAACGTTACCTGCCGGAATTGTGGTGCCGAATAACTTGCTCGCCACCGATGCCACCAAGGTGTTGCGCTCTTCCGCGCTGCCCTCACTGGCCATCGTGGCCGAGGTGCCGATGCAGATCAGCTTGCTGTCCGGTGCCAGGCGTTGCCGCACCCGGCGCACCAACATCGCCACATCCGCACCCTGCCGACCCCGGTAGGTGTGCAGCTCATCAAGAACCAGAAACTCCAGACCCTGCGCCGCCCGGATCACCTGCTGATCTTGAGGGTTCTGGCGCGTAAGGATGTATTCCAGCATCACATAGTTCGTGAGCAGGATATCAGGAGGGCTGTTCTGGATCATCTCCTTTTCTGCTGGCGACTCTTGCCCTGTGTAGCGAGCAAAAGTGACCCGTTCAGAGCCTTTGGGATAGCCCAGGCAGAGGTACTTCTCCAGCTCCTTGAACTGGCTGTTGCATAGGGCATTCATCGGGTAGATGATGATCGCCCGTATCCTCTTGCCGGAATCGCCTGCTTCTTTGGCTCCGATGATGCGCTGCACCATCGGCAGGATGTAGCCGATCGATTTGCCTGAGCTGGTGCCGGTGGTGATGACCACGCAACCGCCAGCCATCACGATCTTGAGGGACTCCAGCTGATGGAGGTGCAGCTGTAGCCCCTGGCCTTCGCCGTTCTCTTTCCCCCAGCGGAAGATCTGGCGGCACTCGGGGTGCAGCAGGCCCTGCTCTACTAGCTGGCCGATGCTCCCCCCTCCCACGAAGCTCGGGTTGAGTTGGATCAGTGGTGAGGGCCAGTACTCCTCGTCCCCATAGCGGCCATCCACGAACTCGCGGATGTCGTCCGCCCGGATCGTGGTGAAGCTCCGGCTGAACTGCCCGTAGTCCTCGACGACCCGGTCGCGGAAGGAGAAAACGTCCATCAGCGGGCAGCCTCAAGAAGGTGGTGGTCCGCCTGCAGCGGCGGGACTGTCATGGGGGTGAGGGGACGCTGCGGCCAGTCTGCACCTAGCGGAAGCGAGGTGGCAGCACAACAGAAGCACTTGGGGCCGCAAGTCTTGGATCTATGCACGGAGCGCATGATTTCAGCCCTCCAGCTGTTGCGCGGCGCCGATCCGGCCCAGCTCCCGGGCGGTGTGCCGCAGCACCGGGTGCTCCTGCCAGTCGGCCGGCAACGCCAGCCAAACCGGACAGTGCGGGCGGGAAGCCCGTGGCCCCTGGCCCAGGGGCCAGCGCTGCAGGCAGGCCCAGGTGTCGGCCTCCCGATCGGCCACCACCAGAGCCAGGGCGCTGCCCTGGATCCGGCCGATCCAGTCGTCTGGGGTCTGCAGGCTGTTGCCCCCGCTGCGCAGGGG
>CAIOGZ010000098.1 GCA_903858015.1 uncultured cyanobacterium | reverse complement strand
TTCGGCCCTGGGCCGAATCAAGGGGCGGAGTTCTGCAGCGGAGTTCAGAATCAGAGCCATCACCTGCCCGCGCCGCCATGGCCGCCGACCCCCTCACCGCCGCCGTGAGCGATCGGATCTGCAAACACATGAACGACGACCACACCGCTGCGGTGCTCGCCTACGCCCGCCATTACGGCGGCATCACGGCCGCCCGCCAGGCAAGGATGCTGGCAGTGGGCCCGGAATCGATGCGGCTTGAGGTTGATGGCAGCCCGATCGATGTCCCCTTCGACCATGCCCTCCAGGACAGCGACGATGCCCACCGCACCCTGGTGGCCATGTTGCGGGCCCTGCCCCAGGAGGCTGGCCCCGCCAGCTGAGCCCCCCAGGCCGGATTCGCAGCGGGCTCGACCGGCCCCGGGCGACCGGCCCCGGGAAGGATGGAGTGACGGCGATCAGGTTGTGCTCCGATGCTGCCCCTGCACTGGTTCCTGCTCAGCCCCTGCGCCTTTTGCCGCCATCCCGTCGATGCCCCCGGGCCCGGCCCGGGCCCGGCAACCTGCCTGCCCTGCCGCGAACGTCTGGAGCTTCCCGACCAAGGGCTGGCAGGATCCCAGCCCCTGCCCTGGTGGGGGGCCGGCCGCTACGGCGGCCCGCTGCGCCAACTCCTGCTCGATCTGCGGCGCCGTCCCCGCCCGGAAGCGGTGGCCGCCCTGGCGCGGGGGGCCCGCCAAGCCCTGGCGAGCAGTGCTCCAGGCAGGGCTGGTGAGCGGCCTCTGCTGGTGCCGATCCCGAGCTGGAAGCGGCGGGCCAATCCGCTGCCACCCCTGCTCTGCCGTGCCCTGGAGCGGCAGGGAGGCCTGCGCCAAATCCAGTTGCTCGAACGATCCAGGCCGGTGCTCGGCCAGCACCACCTGGGCCGGAGCCTGCGGATCGCTAACCAGGCAGGAGCCTTTCGCGCTTTGCGCCCCCCGGGCCCCGGCGAGGCTCGCCGCCACCCGGTGCTGATCGTCGACGACATCCTCACCAGCGGTGCCACAGCCTCCAGCGCCGCCGCCGCCTTGACAGCGGCCGGCTGGCGGGTCCAGGGGCTGCTCTGCCTGGCCCGGACCGCCGCCAAGGGCTGATCCAGCCCTGTCCTGAGCCCCTGGTCTAAGCCGGTGTCCTAAGATGAAAAGGTCGCTGAGGCGACAGGCCGGGATAGCTCAGTTGGTAGAGCAGGCGACTGAAAATCGCCGTGTCCCCAGTTCAAATCTGGGTCCTGGCATCTCCTCGTTTCTGTTCCACGCTCCCCTGGCCTAGATCCAGCAGCGTCCTTGCTTCGATCGACCCTTACGTAACCCCTCGCTCCAGCAGCGATGCAGCCGTCGCCCCCCTCCTCCGATCGGCTCTTCAACAACGCCGACAGCTTTGCCTACGTCTTTGATCAGGCCTGGAGGCAGCTCAGTAGCGGCCATGCCAGCGGTAGTGGCGGCAACGAAGCCCTACTCGAAGCCGTGTTGGTGCAGCTCGCTGACCATCCCTTCGCCCTAGCCGATCCGGCCATGGCCCGCCAGGTGGGGGAATTTCGAATCCGGCTGCTCGGCCTGTAACTTGCCCAAGTGGCTCTCTTGGTCTGCCGATGAGCAACTCCCTGGCCCGGTTGGTACGGATGCTGAGCGCGGGCTTCAGCAACCAACAACAGGCCTTCGAAAATCCGCCCCTGTTCGCCCACATCCTGGTGAAGTTTCGGCCCCTGCCCCAGCTGGCACCGGGTTCTTTACTGCTGGAGCAGTCCTACGCCATCAACCCGGTGGCGCCCTACCGCATCCGCGTGTTGCGGCCTGAACGGCGTGATCGAGGCCTGATCATCCACAACCATGCAATCCAAGCGGAAGAACGCTTCTGGGGAGCCGTGGAGGATGCTGAAAAGCGTGCCGCGATTCAGGAACACGACTTGCGACTGCTGGAGGGTTGCACCTACGTGGTGAGGGAACAGGGCGAGGGCTTTGTGGGCGAAGTGGAACCGGGGTGCCGCTGCCTGGTGGAGCGCAAAGGCGCCACCGCCTACCTGGTGAGCAGCTTCAGCCTCTCCCCCGGTCGCATGGAAACGATCGATCGGGGCCACGACCCCCAGAGCCACGAACAACTGTGGGGATCCCTGGCGGGATGCTTTGAATTTACCCAGACCGCTGACTACAGCGACGAACTTCCGGCCGCCTGGCTAGAGGCCTTCGCAGGCTGAACCCGCTGAACTGCCGCCCCAGCCCCAAAGCGATCGGGGGGGGGGTCAAGCGATGCCTTCATCCATGAACGGCTGTTCACCTTCGTCATAGTGTGCGCCTTCGTCGTAGAGGGGGCTTGGATCCGACTGCGCCGCCGCCTGGGGATCCGGAGCCGGCCAAGCCTGGCGGGAGCCAAGGGCCTGGATGCGACGCGAGGGAGAGCCGCTGCGGCCCTGGCCGCGCTCCGGTTCGCTAGCCCGCTCCAATCCAGCCAAGGCAGCCTCGATCCGGCCCAGGCGCTCCGTTGTTTGCTCCAGCTGAACCTCGACCGCCTGGGCTGTGGGGCTGGCGTCAGCTTCGAACTGGGCCGCGGATTGCTGTTGCCATTGCTCCTGCAACTCCAACCGCTCCTCCAACTCCAGCATCCTGTAGGTGATCGATTCGATCAGGGCCGCCAGTCGCTCAATCTGGTCTGCCAGCAGCAGCGAACCAGCGGCGGCGGAAGCGGCGGGGGCGGGGGCTGGGGCCATGGCAGGCGGCAGCGGGGCCGTTGGAAAGCTTGGACGGATCGTATCGACATCGTCCCGTAGCGCCAGGGGCCTGGGTGGATGCAAGGGGTCAGGCCAGAGGGCTTGGGGCCAAGGGCGCTTCAGGCAGCTTGCCCCAACCGAGCAAAACCTGGGCGACGCAGCGAACCGCCAGCAGCAGCGACAGGGTTGTAACGATTGTGAAAGGACTGTCATGATCCCCTGGCAACCCCATAGGATCCGCTGTGCAGCTTGTGCTGGAATCCATCCTGCTGCCCATCCGCCGGCCCTGCCGCCTTGCTTTGGTCAGCCTGATTCGCTGGTCAATGCCGCAACGGCCCACCGGTTCGCGACGGGCAACGGAGATCCTGCCTGTTGCCGATCCGGAGTTGTCCAACCGGGTTGTCTATCCGGATTGTCATCCCGGCCATCCCAATCTCAGGGCTCGCGTCCTCCCGGCTGCCTGCCTTTTCCCCTCCGCGTCCCCCCGGCCCCTCGCCCATGACTCTCGCCAATGCTGCCTACCTGGGCATCGAGCGTTTCTCCCTCGATCGCAACAAGGAAAACTGGGGCAACGCCACCGAAAACGACAAAGCCGTCCTGATCCGTGCGGTCTATAAGCAGGTGCTGGGCAACCAGTACGTGATGGCCTCAGAGAGGCTTGAGGGTCCGGAGTCGCTGTTCAAGCGGGGCTACCTGAGCGTGCGGGAGTTCGTACGCCAAGTAGCTAAGAGCGGCCTATACAAAACCAAGTTCTTCGAAAGCACCAATCCTTACCGCTTCATCGAACTCAATTTCAAGCACCTGCTGGGGCGCGCGCCTCAGAACAAGGCGGAGATGCTGCACCACTTCACCATTCTCCAGGAGCAGGGCTACGACGCCGAGATCGATTCCTACCTCGACAGCGCCGAGTACCAGCAACGCTTTGGGGAAGAAGTCGTTCCTTACATCCACGGCTGGGACTACTCCGTTGGCCAGCAGGGGCTGCAGTTCTCCTACATCCTGCAGCTCACCCGTGGCGGTGCCGGCGCCTCCGTACGGGGCGACCTGCTCAAAAACCAGTCACGCCTCAATCCTGCCGTGCATAGCGAATCACCGCTGCCGGTGGTGAGTCCCAATGCCAAGGGCAGCGCCTTCCGCAAGGTGGCCAGCGATGGCGTTACGCGCCAAGGCGTTGGTTCCGGTGAAGAAGGCCGCACCTTCCGCGTTGAGATCACCGGATTCAGCAACTATCGCCTCCACAAGCGCAGCAACCGCGTGCGCTTCATCCCCTTCAACAAACTGCTCGAGTACCAACAACAAATTCAACGCGAAGGTGGTCGCATCGCCAGCATCACACCGATCAACTGAATTTTCAAAATCACAAACAACTGACACTCCCCCCATCAATTTTCGCTATGAAAGTTTCCGCAGGCAGCCGGGGCACCGGCGTCAACAGTGATCGCCAAGTTTCGATGGTGGTTACTGGTGTCAACAACAACGACTATTCACGCACCGCGGACGTCGTGATGAACGTTCCATTCAGCCGGATGAATGAAACGATGCGTCTGATCAATTCCCTCGGCGGCAAGATCACCGGTGTGGTGGTTAGCGGCGGCGCATCTGCTGCCAAGGTCGCCCCCCGCAAAGAGGATTGAGCCGCCAAGATCCGGCAAGCGCCCCCTAGCGCCATCAACCGCCCCCTTAGGCCATGCCCTTGAGCAAAGCCCTAGGGGGCTTTTTGATGGCCCCAGGCTTGCCTGGAGCCCCGACCACAGCAGCCAGCCGGTTTACGGGGTTCGGCTACGCTTGAACACCAGGGCACAGCCTGGTGTAGCGTCAGTGACCGTTTGTTACGGCATTCGCAGCCATCGGCCTCGGGATCTAACAATAGGTGGGTCGAATCAATGCTTCGGCAACCGGGTTTCAGCTCGACAAGCGCTGCTTGAATAGCCGCGCCAGTCTGATCTGCCACACCTTGTCGCCGATCGATGGTTCGAACCGAAATGGGGAGCCCGGAGCACCGGGGTCGCCCCTTTCCCCCCCCTTACCCACCCACTCCCGGCGGACTGCCGTCGAGAACAGGAGCTCTTTCAATGTTCGACGCCTTCACCAAGGTTGTTGCCCAGGCTGATGCCCGCGGCGAATTCCTCAATGCCGGTCAGATTGATGCTCTCTCCGCTGTGGTGGCCGAGAGCAACAAGCGCATGGATTCCGTGAATCGCATCACCTCCAAC
>CAIOGZ010000097.1 GCA_903858015.1 uncultured cyanobacterium | reverse complement strand
TCGGTTTGGTGGTAGTGCTCCGAACAGGGTCACAGACCGGCCCACCCTTTGCCACAACAGAGAACTGAGGGAGGCGAGCCGTCAGCCCCGGCTACGCCGGGGCTGCTCCTCCTGAGTTACACCACTCCACGGGACGCTGCTCAATCCGATGCAAAGAAAGCTGCATGAATCTGTACTCAAAATAGCATCGAGAAGCCTGATTGCTCTTACCCTTTTTGGGAGCGCGAGCCAATCGGCCAGCGCAAAAACCTATCAGTACCACGGACTGATCGACTTGGATTACGGCAGCAGCATCGTTGGAGCACCGAGGCACAGCCGCTATTTTGTCGATTTCATTCTTGACGCCACAAAACTTGACACTGACCACAGTATTTTTGAGAATGATATTTACAATGCCAATGGCATTCGCGGTCTTACAACGATGGGGATGTTCGATAATATCCTTGCCTCACTTCGCTTCACCCTAGATCCCACCAGTATTGGGACACTTTCGGAAATCAATTTCGATCCCAACTCTAGTTACGCTCGAGTTGTGGACGCCAATGAGCCCCCTCCTCCCCCAGCCCCACCGTGCGATGTCTATGCTTGCATCGGCGAGCACATCACTCTAGCCGCGCGTGATAACACACCGGGCTCCCCCGTGACCGGGGTGTGGCTGAATCTCTATAACAGTAATTTTTACGACCCTATTTACGCATCCCGCCAACTAATTCTGGATACCAGTGCTTCTGGAGATCCCTTCTCGTTTGCTGATCTGTTTCTCCATGGTCCCGAAACCCTCGTTGAATTCCGGAGCTACCGCACCCCGAATATTGCCAACTATCGTGACCCTGTCATGATGACGGGCCCCGGTGGGGCTGTTGCTTCTGGGCGCTTTCTCAGCCTCGCCTACGTGCCGCCGGCACCAGCCCCGTTACCGATGCTTGGAGTGGGCGCGGCCCTGGCCTGGAGCCGTCGCCTGCGACGCCGCATCGCTGCTGCTCCTCAGCCGCAGCGCTGAACCGTCAAGGCCCTGATCACCCTGAAGGCCGGTTGGAATCCCCACCTGCCACAGGCCGTTTCAGGCTTTATCAGGAGCAGTGAGTGATCGGCACCATGCTGATGAAAGTTTCCTCCTCTATCCCTTTTTCCCTTGAAGCGCCTTTTCCCCCAGCTCACCGCCGCCGCCCTGCTCCTGGCCACCGCCTTTCCCGGCAGTGCCTGGGCCGGCGCCGCCTTCAACAAAACCCTGAAGCTGCAGGGCATCAGCTTCCAGGTGCAGAGCAGTGGTGAGGGCTCCCAACAACACCTGACGATCACCACCACGGGCGCCAAGCCACCGATCAAGCCGATCCACCAAACGGTGAATGGCCAGGTGGTGGGCGCTGAGGTGGCCGATCTCAACGCCAACGGCCTGCCCGAGATCTACGTGTTCGTGCAGGGGGCCGGCAGCGGCAGCTACGGCGAAGTGGTGGCCTACGCCGTGATCAAAGGCAGCGAACTCTCGCCGATCACCCTGCCGGAACTCACCGCTGCCAACGCCCAGGGCTACCAGGGCCACGACCAGTTCCAGGTGGTGGAGAGCTGCCTGGCCCGTCGCTTCCCGATCTACAAGCCGGGCGACAGCAACGCCAAGGCCACAGGCGGCCTGCGCCAGATCTGCTACAAGCTCAAGGCCGGCGAGGCGGGCTTTATCTTGCGGCCCAGCAGCGTGCTCAAGTTCTGATGAACTTCGTCCTCAGGGGGGCATCGGCCGGCGCTGGATCCCTGCTCAGCCGCCTGGCTGCGTCGGTTCTGATCGGCGCCGCCCTGGCGCTTCCCGCCCGGGCCTACGACCTGCAATACCGGCAGAACGGCACCAGCTTTTCTGCGGGCGAGCTGCGCAACATCTTCAACAACGCCTTGCCGGCCGCCTACGACCAGCGTTTCCCCGATCAGCGCTGGACCACCTACCTGCTACTCGACGCCCACGCCGACAAGGCTCTAGTGGCGATCACCCTCGGCCTCAGCCCCCGGGTCGGCCCCTCCCGGGCGCTGTTGCCGCTGGCCACGTTCAGCGTGATCGAGCCCCTGCCCCGCTCTGCGGCGCGCTGGCAGCAGCTGCTCTCTGATCTGGCGGCTCGCTATGCCTCGCTGATGCTCGAAAACCGCAGCCGGATCCTCAACCAGCTGTGAAGGCCGTGCCGCGGCAGTCCAGCTCAGCCAGCGCAGCGGCTGGTTCGCTCACCCATCTGGCGGTGGCGGGCTACCGCTCGCTGCAGCAACTCACCCTGCCCCTAGGAGCCTCGCCCGATGGGGGTCTCACCGTGGTGTGCGGCGCCAACGGTTGCGGCAAGAGCAACCTGTACCGCTCCTTGGGCCTGGTGGCCGCCGCTGCCCGGGGTGATCTGGTGGCGGCCCTGGCCGCCGAGGGGGGCCTGCCGGCGGTGTTTTGGGCCGGGCCGGAGCGCACCACGGCGGCGATGCGGCGGGGGGAGCAGGCGGTGCAGGGCAGCGGTGTGCGGCGGGAGGCGGCTCGGCTGCGGCTGGGCATCGCCGGTGAAACGCTCTCCTACGCGATCGAGCTGGGCTACCGGGCCGACGACCTGACCAGTGCCTTCGTGCTGGATCCGGAGATCAAGCGGGAGTGGATCTGGGCCGGCGGCCCCTTCCATCCGCGCAGCCTGCTGGTGCAGCGCAGCGGTGCGGTGGTGGAGCGCTGCGGGGACGGGGGCCTAGCGGTGCCGATCGCCCTGGAGGTCTCGCCCCACGAAAGCCTGTTCAGCGCCGTTTCCGATCCGCTCGCAGCCCCGGAGGTGTTTCAGCTGCGGCGCACGATCCTGAGCTGGCGGTTTTACGACAACTTCCGCACCGACCGCCAGGCTCCGGCCCGCAGCGGCCGCACCGCCACCCGCACGCCGTCGCTGGCGGCCGACGGGGGCGACCTGGCCGCCGCCGTGCAGACGATCCTGGAGATCGGCGACCGCGACGGTTTCCAGGCCGCCATCGCCGATGCCTTCCCCGGCTGCCATTTGACGGTGGACACGGGAGCGCCGCTGTTTCGATTGCAGCTGCATCAACCGGGATTGCTGCGGCCCCTCGACGCCCCGGAGCTCTCCGATGGCACCCTGCGCTACCTGCTGCTGGTGGCGGCCCTATTCAGCCCGCGGTTGCCGCCGCTGCTGGTGCTCAACGAACCGGAAAACAGCCTCCACCCCGATCTGCTCGCTCCCCTGGCGCGGCTGATCGCGGCGGTTTCCGAACGCACCCAGGTGTGGGTGGTGGCCCACGCCGAGGCCCTGATCACTGCCCTAGAAGACAGCCCCGGCTGCCGGTTGCTGCGGTTGGAGCGGGAGCTGGGGGCCACGCTGTTGCCCGGCCAGACGGTGCTGGAGCGGGCCGCCTGGCGCTGGCCCACCTGAAGGCCGGCCCTGGCCTAGCGACGACTCAACGCTGGCACTTGCTGGCGTCGGCGAGGGTGATCGACTGATAAATGCTGTTGGCGCTCAGAAAGGCCACGCAGCGCTTCTTATCGAGCATGTAGGTGAGCGTTCCTGGCGGCAGCTGGGTTTCGCCCACGTACTTCGTGCCGCGGATCACGAAGCCGAGCGCCGAGGCGGCCGGAGACTTGCCGACCATATACTGCAGATCCGGCACCGGTGGGCCCAAAACCAGGCCACCAGCCGAGCTGCCATCGTTGCCGCCAGCAGAGGAACCGCCAGCAGAGGAGCTGCCAGTTTTGACCATGAGTTTGTAGGTGCTGTTGCCATCACTCCAGCTGAAGACGCCCTTGGCTCCCTTGTCCTCAAATAGCACATTAAAGCCGCTGTTAAAGTCGTCCTCGATCCGCAGGTTCTGTCGATTGGGGCCAGAAAAGCGGAAGATCTTGCCGTTGTCCAACTTCACGACAAAGGTTTCTCTGCCATCGCCTGCTTTCTCCTTGACCGTGCAATCGTCGTTGTAAACAACCTCACCGTTCTTACTCAGCCGGCACTCCGCATCCGATTTCGCCATGGACTGGGCCTGGGCAGGCATGGTCAGAATTGTGAGGCAAAACAGGGCCAGGGCAGGGGCGATTGGCTTGCGAAGCATGGAGCCTTCCGTGGTGTGTCGCAGCCAGCTTAAGACCGAAGAAGCGGCCAGCATTCAAGGATCTGAGGGCTAAGGGACAAGAAGGCCAAGGGACAAAAAGTTAGTCGTGGGGTTGCAAACCAGGCGCAAGCCGACACAGCAGAAGACCCCGAACCCAAACAGAAGCCGCCGCGCTGCAGCCCGTACCCTGTCCTGCCCTGCGGCGTTGCTGCGCCTGAGAAAACAACCGGTCGACCTGCCATGCCGATAGCCCGAGCCGACAGCCCGAGCTGCTTCAGGCTCAAATCAGCCGATGACCTGGCTGCCGAGTTGGCCCGCCAGGGCCGCCGAAGCCTCCTGGGCCAAGAGCCGATGAAAAGCCGTGGTCAAGTGAGCCCAGCTATCCCACCACAGAAACCCATTCGCTTCCGGAGTTTCCCGATCGGTAGCAACACCTAACTCAGCACCAGTCGAGCTGCCAGTGCCAGTCAAGTTGCTACTGCCACTGCCGCCACCATCAGCACTGCCGATCAACGACTCAAGCTGCAACACCGGCCGATCAATCTGATCAAATCCATAGGCGGCTGGATTAGCCCGTACGGCCAGAAATAGCCGATGGAAATCGGGTTGCACCAGCTCCAGCTCCCGCTGGCTAGCCAGGGCCGTGAGCGCCACCTGTAGCTTGGCATTCTGATCAGCAATCAAGCCGTTGAAGGCGGAGCGATCGGCCTCGACCACGCCGGGCAACTCGATCGGGCTATGGCCCCAGGGCAGCTCGCTCGGCACCAGGAAACGGCGTAGGCCAGCCCCAGCCAGGGTCTGCACCGCCGCCAGCAGATGGCCATTGACCGCCGCGGCCACGGCGGGACTGGGCGCTGCATCGAGGTAATCGTTGGCGCCGGCGCGGAGCACCACCAGGGCATCGGGATCGATCGGGGCCCGAACACCAGCCCCGGCGGCGCCGCGATCGCCCAGGGCGCTGCCCCCTAAAAATCGCTCCACCTGCAGCAGCAGATTCGGCATCCCCTTGGGGGACAGCCCCGCGCCCGAGCGGGCGCCGCCATAGGCGTGGTTGGAACCGCCGGCCAGGGAATGGCGCAACGGCGGCAGCTGCAGGCGCGCCGCCAGCTGCTCCACCCAGACTGGACCATTGCAACGGCGGCCCTGCCAGTGGGGTGGACAGGGCACCGCCGCTGCGCCGCGCAGCGCATAGGCGTTACCGCCATCACAGAGGCTGTCGCCAAACACAATCAAGTCGCCCATCGACAACGCCAGCTCCTGCTCCAGCAGAGATTCAAGCAGAGCTTCGAACTCAGATGCCGAAAGCTCTCCCTGGAAATCGTCTCAGATAGAGTTGTTAAAGTAGGGTTTTTGGCCGAAGTGTTTCGATCCAGCTCTTTTTATCCCTGCATCCGCACCGCCCCATTCAGCCCTACTAAGCCGCTTAAATTCTACCGCCAATTCGGGGCCACACCTGTTGTTGTTGCGATCTTTCGAGCTGCGCACAATCCATTTCTGGATGTAGGCAGAGCCGGTTGCGGCCCGCCGCCTTGGCCACATAGAGCATCGTATCGGCGGCAGCCACCAGGGAGGCCGCCCGGGTGCCCTGCTGCGGCACCCAGGCGGCCATCCCGCCGCTCAAGGTGACATACCCCCCAGCACCTCCACCCATATGCTCGATCGCCAACTGAGCCACCGCCTGGCGCAGGTCCTCGGCCAACTCGGCCGCCTCCTCCACGGCCAAACCGGGAAGTAGCACCACGAATTCCTCACCGCCATAGCGGGCGATCAACGGGCGCCGCACCGATCGGAGCACCACAACGAGCCGGCGGGCCACTTGCCGCAGCACCCGATCGCCGGCCTGATGACCGTAATGATCGTTGTACGCCTTGAAGTAATCCACATCAAACAAGACCAGCGCCAGCGTCTCGCCCCGTTGTTTGGCTTCGGCCCATTCCCGTCGCAGCACCTGCTCAAAACGGCGGCGATTGGCAATCCCGGTCAGCCCATCCCGCTGGCTGAGCCGTTGCAACCTGGTGTTAGCGCTCACCAGCTCAGCGGTGCGCTCCGCCACCATCAACTCCAGCCGCCTCGACTGGGCTTGCAGGTCGGCCACCATGCGGCGCCGCTCTTGGTTGGCCACCATCAGCAACAACGCAAACACCTGAATATAAGCAACAACCCGCTGAACATAAACCAGGCCAAGTCCATAGAAACGGGCGCCAATCGCTATCCCGCTCAGCGAGGGAAGCCAGATCTCAATCACCGCAAGAGCTAGAAGCAATACGGTGATCCCTGGCAGCGAAAAGCGATACGCGCTGATCAGCATGATCGCAACTATGAACGTAAACGGAGTTGACCGCAGTGAGGCCAGCCCATAGGGCAGCTGGGCAGCCACAACAATGGCGATCAGAAACAGCCACCACTCGAGCCGCCCCAAATCCTTCCAACACTCCCGCGCCGGGGTATCCATGACCACCAACAGCAGCGGGGCGAGGCTCAGCAGCCCGACCATGCGGCTCATGGGAGAAGGCAGACCGCCAACCTGGGGCAGCAGCAAGCCGGTCAACCACATGCCAAGCAGGCCGCTGATCATGCAGAGCAGCACAAACAGCAGGAGCTTGCGAATCTCTGCGAAGGGATCCCGTTGGGGTAAGCAGAGGGGAACGAGGAGCGACACCAGCAGCGGTTCCAGGCTGGCCAGGGTGCCCAGCAACACAGGCACATGGATCGGGCCTGGATGGGTCCAAGCCGCCACCAGCATCGCCGCCAGCCCCAGCCCGGGCAACGCACTCCAGCCCCAGCGGAAAGCGAGGGCCATGGCCAGGCCGGAAGGCAACCAAATACTGGGCGTCGCCTCCAAACGGAACTCCAGGCAAACCAGCGCCAGCACCACATAGGCGACAAGGGCCACCCCATTGCGGAAGATCCATGGGCGTGAACCGAAGCTCGGCCCAGCTGCAACCTGGCCCAGGATGGCGAGCCACTGAGTACCTGGAGCTGACAAACAGTTGACCCGACTCCCGCGCCAAGACCCTAACAAGCCGCAGCGGGCCAAGAGCAATAATCGGCCTATTCAAAGATATTGAGATCACCGCTACCCCCAAAAAAGGCCTCATAGATAACCATGGCTGCTCCCCATCCCATGGTGGGGACAAGCTTCATGCCGCGCCTCGGCTCAAGACGGGATCGGCTTGCTTCCAGCCAAAACCGAATTCCAGCAACAGCCAAATCAGCCCCATAAGCAAGCAATCCACTAGCCGAGCATCGCCATAATTCGAGCCCCTGCCTACACTGACACAGCCGGGGCCAAGGGCGTCTTTAACCGTAGTTTCGAATGCAGCATCGGCAAAGCCTGAGGTCAAAGCACCAGCCCCTCGCCACCCCTGGCGGGCCTTGCCAATCTGGATCCCTAACCGTTCAGCAGCCCACGCCACCGCCGATGCCCAGCGCCGCCCCGCTTACCTTCATCCCCCCCCAACTGGATGCCAAGGTGTTGGCCAGCGCCCGCCTGCTGCTGCCCCTCTGGCTGCGCCGGGCCGGCATCACGGCGGTGGAGGTGGAAGGGATCGAGCGGCTGCAGCAGTGCTTGGAACAGTTCCAAACCGGCCAAAGTCGCCTATTGCTGGCCTTCCGCCACCCCAGCGTGGATGATCCAGCGGTGCTGGCCCAGCTGCTCTGGAACGAGCTGGCCCGCGCCGGCCGGCCAGCCCCCCAGCCAGGGCCCGCAGGCCGCCCCGGTCGCCACCGCTTCCGCCCCCGCCCCCACGCCCAGTTCCTCTACGACCGCGGCATCCCCCTCTGGGCGGGCGAGCCGATCGGCTGGCTGCTCTGCCACCTCGGCGGCTGCTCGATCCAGCGCAGCAAACTCGACCTGCCGGCCCTGCGCACCGCCCGCGCCCTGCTGCTAGATGGCCCCTACCCATTTGCGGTGGCGCCGGAAGGGGCCACCAACGGCCACAACGAGGTGATCAGCCCCCTGGAGCCTGGCGTGGCCCAGCTAGCCCTCTGGACCGCCGACGACCTGGAGCGGGCCGGACGCAGCGAAACCACCCAGCTGCTGCCGATCGGCCTCCAGTACAGCTTCACCGCGCCGGTGTGGCCGGCCATCGAGGCGCTACTGCGCCAGCTGGAGGCGGATGGAGGTCTGCCCCCCAGCGCCGACGCTTCGCTCGATCCGCAGCGGCTCTATGGCCGCCTGCTGCGACTGGCGGAGTTGATCCTCAGCCAAATGGAGCGCTTCTATCGCGACGCGTATCACCAACCCCTGCCCCAGGCCGCCACCCCCAGTGCCACCCCCGGTGCCAATGCCAATCCCGATACCCATCCCAATGACCAGATCGCGGAGCGCCTGGCCCGCTTGCTGGAGGCGGCATTGCGGGTGGTGGAGCAATCGCTGGCCGTGGAGCCCCATGGCGATGTCTATGCCCGCTGCCGACGGCTGGAGCAGGCCGGCTGGGATCGCCTCTATCCGGCCAGCGGCGCCCGTCGCGGCAGCCCAGCCAACAGCGAGGCGGGCAGCGCCCCACCCCCCAGCGCCCTGGAGCGGGGGCTGGCCGACCGGCTGGCGGAGGAAACCGAGCGCCGCCTCTGGCACATGCGCATCGTCGAGGCGTTTGCGGCGGTGAGCGGCCGCTACGTGAAGGAGGATCCGAGTCAGGAACGCTTTGCCGACACCCTGCTGATCCTCTGGGACACCCTCTGCCGCATCAAGGGAGGTACCCCGGAACGGCGGCCCCGGCTAGGTCCACGCCGGGCCACGATCCGGATCGGCGAACCCCTGGCCGTGGCGCCCCAGTTGCCGGCCTACCGCGCCGATCGCCGCACCGCCGTGGCCGCCCTCACCGCCGAGCTGCAACAACGGCTGCAGGGGCTGATCGTGGCCTCCGGCCAGCCTCAAGCTTGCGCCAGCCGCTTGAGATAATCGTCCAGGCTGCCGGCGTTGATCCAGCCGGTGGCGATCGTCTTGGTGTGGGTATGGCTGACCCGGCCGCGGTGGATATGGGAGAGCCCCGCCGGGAAGATCGCCAACTTGCCCCGCTCGGCCGGCTCATGGTGCTCCTGCCAGTGGAACTCGGTGCCGCCATCGGGCAGATCGTTGCAATAGAGGATCCAAGCCAGCACGCGGCGGATCGGCTCGGTGGCCTCTCCGCCGCTGCCGTCGGCGTTGGCGGCTGCGAAGGTCCAATCGCAATGCCAGCTGCGGAAGCCCTCGCCGGGGGCATAGCGCTGCAGGTTGAAGATCGGGTTCACGAATAGCGCCTGCCCTGGGCAACAGGCGCGAAACAACGGCCGCTGCTGGAGCCAGCGCTCGAGGCCAGCGCCCACGCCACGCACGATCACCTCGGCCAGGGCGAAGGCCTCCGGATCGGAGCGATCGATCGCCACCAGGCTGATGTCAGTCGACACCTTGTCTAGGGAGGGGCTGGGGGAGGGGCTGGCGGAATGGGAGGGGGATGCTTGGGGCTGATCGGCCGGGGCCGCGAACGCAACGCCGCGACGCTGCAGGTCGGGGCGGCGATCAAAGAAGGCGATCACCCCATCGGCGAGGGCTTCGTAGCCGGCGTTGCGGAAGGTGCCAATCAGCTGCATCGGTGGGATCCGGACGGTCAGGAGCGGGAGCTCAAGCTGGCGACGCTGGCCGTTGGTGCCGCTGGAGCGCCTCCAGCATCCCCCCCCCGCACCTGGCGCAGCTCCCGTATCGCAACAGCCGGCGCCGGCGCTGGGCACGGCTAACCCGGCAACGGACTGGGGCTGTTGAGGCAGGCAAGCAGCATGGCGGCGTCAAGGAACCCGGCAAGCCCCGTTCGGGGGATTAGCGAAATGGGACCACCACCAGCCCATCGCGGCGCTGCCACAGCTGGGGTTCGGTCACCACAAGATCGCTGAGGCCCACCTGGTGCAGGGCGGCGGCGACCCGTTCCAGCTCCGCTTCGGCGTTGCCAGCGCCCCAGCCCGCCGATTCGGTGGGCTGGAGCAGCACCTGGCCCTCGGCGGGATCGGCCAGCAGCCGGAGGCCGGGCTCCTGCAGCTCACGGCTGAAGAACAGGCGCCGCAACCGGGAGGAGCGCTCAGGGCCGAGGGCAGCGGCGAACAGCGCCAGAGACTCGGCCGGGCAGCCGCTATTGAGAGCTAGCCAGATCAACAACTTGGCCCAGCTCTCGACGCTCCAGGGCGGCGGAAAACTAGTGCGGTGCTGGCGCACCAGCTCGGCAAGGGCGAAATCCACCAAGCTGGCCTGCAGGGCCTCAGCGGTGGGGACAACCGCCGCCGCAGCAGCCTCCTGGCCCGCGCTCGGGTGGGTCGGTGCTTCGGACGGTGCTGATCTGGGGGCATCCATCGCTCCATCTTCCCCGGCGGGGGGCAAACTGCAGGGGCATGCAACCTGCGGGAGAGGCCCCATGGCCCTCGATCTGAACGACCCCGAACTCGAGTTCAACGACTTGGTCACCGCTTACCAGAGCTGGGTGATGGCGGTGATCAACGATGAGAAACTCGGCGGCGACAAACTGCTCACCGATGAAATCGCCGATGACGCCATCAATGCCATGCGGTTTCTGCCCGATGTGGTGACCAGTGCGATCGAAACCACCCTGGCCCGCGTCTACGACGTGGATCCCGACGAACTCTCGTCCCTGCTGTACCCCGACGACTGACGCGGCTTGAGGGCCAGGGCGGCAGGCTCGGGGCTGGTGGGCGCCAGGCTGGCCTCTCCATCCCCTGGCTCGTCCAACCACCCCTCGGGAATGGCCTCGGGAGCATGGTTCCTGGAGCGGCTGCTACTGCTGCTGCTGCGGCGCCTGCCGGGATACTCGACAAAGAGATCGCCAGCGAAGAACTCACTGGCATTGCCAGAGCTGGGGATGATCGCCACGTTCTGGCGGAGCAGTGTGCCCAGACTCATCGCTGCAACCAGGGCCACGCCACTGGCGGCGATGGTGCGTTGATACAGGCCCTCTAGCCGGCTGCGGCGCAGGTCGTCGAGGCGGGTCTCCAGCCTGGCCTGGCCATTGTTCAGGGCTTGGGTGAGCTTGGCCTTGAGCTCGGCGGTGGTATCGGTCGGATCGACCGCCATCGCGATGTTGGGATAACGCTGCACCACCTGGGCCACCGCCATCGGCGTGGTGAGGGGCCGAACCTGTTGCAACAGCCTGCCGCTGCCCTGGCGATAGAGGGACAGCTGCCGGCTGATCTCCCCCTTGACCGAACCATTGAATGCTGTGGCGTCGTAGATCATCAGCGGCACAAGCAACAGATAACCAAGCATCAGCGGCCGAAGCAGCCGATGCAGCAGGGTCAGAGGCAGCTTTTCCTGGCGGCGACGCATGCGATTGCCCTGCACGAAAATCAAGGCCAGGGAAAGAAGTAGCCAGGGTGCAAAACCAATCAAGCTATTCACGGCCGCCAACCGGCCAGGCACAGTTCGCAACAGAGCCGGCGCCAGCGTGCCAGCAAAGATCAGGTTGATCATCCCAATCACCAGCAGGCCATATCCCGCTAGACGCAACTGAAAAATGGGCATCCGACAGACGAGATGAACTCGGCGAAGTGTGTGGAAATCTATGGATTCCATCCGTTGCAGACTGGAATCGCCTCGTAAGCGCCGTTGTGTGCATCCTTGCCGCCGCTTTCCGCACCAGTGCACGCCCCTGCGGTGGCAATTCGGCGATCCCACCGCTGCCACCGCCGCCAAGCTCCTGTAGGGTTTCAACGACCGGGATGAAGCCGGCGGGTGGTCAGACCCCGCAATCCCGACCCCAAAACCCGGATCAATCCTGGGTTGCCCAGGCACCTGATGGCTAGGCCAGCCATCCGCCCGGCCAGCCAGCGACAGCCCCAGAGGGTGCCCTTAGCCGTCTGCAATGGCGCCGGGGCCCAGGCCCCCACGGCTTCAGCCAGGAGAGCAAACCGAGGATCCCAACCGAACCATCCCTGCGCTTCCCGGGATGGGCTTTCGGTTCCTCCCCCTGCCCTCCAAGCAAACCCAGCGCCTCCTCCAGCGGGCCGCCCCATCAGGCGCCATCCGCTGCACACTCCATCGACTTCAGCAACCATGACCCAACGCCTCCACAGTCCATTCGCTGCCCGGAACCCCAACGCCGGGCCCGGCGCGTCCCGTTTCAATCAGGCGCCCCGATCCAGCCCGGCGCCGCGCCGCCTGATCAACGCCGCCACCGCCCCCCTGCCCCATCCCCCTGCCAGCAAAGCAACCAAACCGGCCCCCAGCTGGGAGGAGCTGCTCGGCCAACGCTGAGCGCCGCCGGGGTTCCGTACGGAGTTAGCCAAACAGGCCGCCAAGCCATCAATCAAGCAGTCAATCAAAGCATCAAGCAAGCAATCAGCCAATCAATCAAGCAAGCAATCAAGCAATCAGCTAAGCAATCAGCCAACCAGAAACTCCGGCCCCCCTCGCCAGGGCAGGGGAGCCTCCAGCTCCAGGGGCTCGCCGGTGTGGGGGTGGACCAAGCTGAGACGCCAGGCGTGCAGCCGCAGCCGCTGGGCGCCCCGGCGGCTGCGGGCCTTGCCATAGAGGGGGTCCCCGAGGATTGGATGGCCCCACCAGGCCAGATGCACCCGCAGCTGGTGGGAACGACCGGTGCGGGGCTCCAACCGCAGCCTGCACCAACCCTCCCCCTGCAGCAGCCGCCACCAATCGGTGCAGCTGGGCCGGCCGGCGGGATGGACGCGGTACTGGGGGGGCTGGTGGCGGGCCTTGGCCAGGGCCGCCTCCAGCCGGCCGGCGGCCGCCGCCACCGTTCCGGCCACATCGGCCAGGTAGGTCCGCCCCACCTGGCGGGCCGCCAGGGCGATCGACAGCGCCCGGTGGGTGGCGGGATCCCGGGCCAGCAGCAGCAGACCGGAGGTATCGCGATCGAGGCGATGGGGCAGCAGCAGCGGACCCCAGTGCGGCTCCAACCGGGCCGGCACCGCATCGGCCAGCTCAGGGCCGCGGCCCCCCTGGCTCAGCAGGCCAGAGGGCTTGTCGATCACCAATAGCCAGGGATCGGCGTGGAGCACCAGCGGATCCGCCAGCCGCCCGCCGGCTGCCAGCGGCAGCCCCCAGGGCCTGGTAGGCAGGGGGGGCTTCACGGCACGGGGCCAGGCGCCCCAGGCACGGCGATCGGGCCCTGGGCCCCGCTGGCCGGGGCATTGGGATCGGGGCTGGCCTCCAGCGAAGGTCCAAAGGAACGTCCACCGGCAGCCGGCAGCCAATCGGTCGAGCGACCCGCCGCCGGCTGCAGCCAGGCCGTTAGCCGATCCCCCAGCCGCGGCGGTGCCAGGGGCGATGGTCCTACCCAGGCCGGCGCCCGCTCGGGCAGGGGCGGCAGCCGCAGCGTCAGCAACTGTTGGGTTCGCACCGGCCTGCCACGGTCCTGGCGCCGCACCGCCAGCACCCGCCCCCGGGCCCGGAAGCCCGCCGGCACGGCCCGCAGCTCCTCAATGCGCAGATCCACCACCAGCGGCGCCTGGCGCTGCTGCTCGCCATAGACCCAGGGGGGCAGCTCGGCGGCGGCGGGAAGCGGCGGCAGCGCCAAGGCCAAGCCCACCGCCGCGGCAACGACGACCCGAACGCCTGGGGCAGCCAACCGCATCGCGACCTGTCGAACCGCACCCATCTTGATCCCTGCCCTTCGGGCCAGGGGGGGGAAGGCGAGGCGGAGCGATCGCCTCAACCGCCCTCAACCGCCTGAGCCCCACCGACCGGCGCCTCGCTTGGCAGGGGGCAACCCGCCTCGATCCGATCCGCCAAGGCCAGGCAGCGATCCATCTCCTGCCAGAGCAATTCGCGGCGCCGCGCCTCCACGGCGAAGGAGCGGTGGTGCAGATCCCGCCCCACATAGCGCAGGGCATCGCGGATGCGCAGCCAATCGTGGGGTTCGAAGGCGGGGGGCTGGGGGTCCATGGAGTGCGACGACAGGGATCGGGACTGGAGGGATCGGGAAAGTAGGGATAGGGACAGGCTCAGCCTGGGCGAACGGGCACGGCTGAGCCGCTCCGCCGGCAACGGGCGTGCAGGGCGGCACTGATGCGGGCCACGGCATCGGGCTGGCCCTGCAGACCAAAGGCCTCCTGCTCCAGCAGGAGGTTGCCGTGGTGATAGTTCTTGGTGAGGATGCCGCCGATCTCCTGACTCACCACCGGCTTCAGGCGCAGCTGCCAGCCGATCGGGGTAAGACGCCCGCTGGGGCAGCTCTGCACCGCATGCACCGCCTCGTGCAGGAAGGTGGGGCGGCCGATGCCCAGATCAAAGGCGATCGGCGCCACCCAGAGGCTGCGGCTGGCGGGTACGTACTGGCCGTAGGCGCCGGCGACGGGGGGCGGCGCCAGCCGCAGTTGGAAGCCATAGCGCTGTAGGTCGCGGGCCAGGGGGCGCAGCTCGGCGGGCAGGAGCGTCAGCAGGGAAGGGGCCGGGGCCAGCGGGGCAGACGCTGGCGTTCGGCTCACCGCTTGCCCGAGAACAGCCGGTTGCGACTGAGGCGGCGGCGGCGGTGTTGGTGGGTGGGGTGGTGGTGGAAGCATCGAGGCCAGGGCGGCGGTCTAGCGAAGGCTCAGGCTTGGATCAGGCTTGGATCAGACTCAGGCTCGAATCAGACTCAGGCTCGTAGCAGACTCAGGCTCGTATCAAATTGATTCGGTAAAGCACCTCCTCAAGCGCGTCGGCGGCGCTCAGGCCAGGCCAGCGCTGGGGATTGGCGGCGCTGCAGCAGGCGGGCACCGGCGCCAAGATCGTGCTGGGCCGGGCATGGCAGAACTGCACCACACTGTGGCGTCCAGCGCTTGGGCCCTCGGGGGCCACCACCCGATGCCAACCGGCCGGGATGGTGCCGTTGCTGAGCCGCTCCAGCATCAGGCCGGTGTTGAGGATCACCCGGCCCTCCGGGGGCGCCGCCGCCAGCCAGGCCCCATCCACCAGCACCTGCAGGCCAGCGGCGGTGGCGCGGGGCAGGGCGGTGATCAGGTTGATGTCGGCATGGGGGGCGGCCCAGAGGTGGCCGCCTGGCGGCGCCTCGGCCATGGGGGGATAGCGAATCGCCCGGCTAAGGGTGGGGGCGTCCTGGACCATCTCCTCAAAGAAGGTTTCGGCGCAGCCCATCGCCAGGGCAATCGGCCGCAGGAAGCGGCGCTGCAAATCGGCGATGGCGGCATGGAAGCGCTCCAGCACCACCGTGATGCCTGGAACCACGGACTCGGGCAGCAGCGGCTCCGGATACAGCAACGGGAAACGGCGCCGCAAGGGGTGGTGCGGCGGCAGCGGCGCCGACCAATTGAGCATTTCCTTCCAATCGGCTTCGGCCGATCCGGCGGCGGTTTCAACCAGCAGGCCGGTGTAGCCGCTCTGGCCATGGCTGCCGGGCACGCTGAAGCGGGCCTTGCTGGCCGCCTCGAGGGCGAAGAACTGCTGCAGCAGGCCGTAGGCGCTGTCGAGCAGGTCGGTTGGCAGATCGCTGCTGGTGTACACGAAGCCGGTGGCGAGGCTGCGCCGCACCCCATCCACCACCGCAGCGCGGGCGGCGCCGTCGCCCCGCTCGAAGCCCAGCAGGTCGACATCGAGGATGGCCGGATCGCCCATGGGCGGTGAAGGGGTAATGGGCGAGGGGATTTTCGGTGATCGCGGCGGCACGGATGCGGCTGGTGTGGAATGGGCCTGGGCCCAGTGGCCAGCAGCGATGGGCTGCTACGAAGAAATCCTTGCCCTTCAAGCCCTGCGCCATGCCGATCGATCGCCGCTCTTTCCTGCTCCAGGGCGCTGGCATGGCGGCGGCCCTGCTCGGCCTCAATCCCTTGCCCAGCCGGGCGGATGAACCGAAACGCGACACGCTTCAGGCCGCCGCCGCCCCGCCAGGATCCGAGCCTGGGCTACGGCTCTGCCGCCCCGCCGATCCGCTCCAAGCCCTGATCGATGGCAATGCCCGCTTCGTGCAGGCCTGGGCGGCGGCCGATCGGGCTGAAACGCCCCAAGCCAGGGCCCAGCTGCTCAGCGAGCTCTGGACCAAGCACTGCTACACGCCGGCCCATGTGCTGCGCGCTGGCCAGGCCCCCTGGGCGGCCGTGCTGGCCTGCGCCGATGCCCGCGTGGCGCCGGAATGGATCTTCAGCGCCGCCCTCTCCGACCTGTTCGTGGTGCGGGCCGCCGGCAACACCGCCTTCAACGATGCGGTGGGATCGCTGGAATACGGCGTGGGCCAACTGGGCATCCCCCTGATTTTGGTGATGGGCCACAGCGGCTGCGGCGCCGTGCAGGCGGCCCGCAGCTCCAATCCGCTCACCCCCAGCCTCACGGAACTGGTGCAACCGATCCGCACCAGCCTCACCGCCGGCGAAGCGCTGAACGCCTCGATCAAGGCCAATGCCCGCCACAGCGCCGCCATGCTCCCCAGCGCCAGTGCCTTGCTGCGCCAGGCCCAGGCCTGCGGCAAACTTGCGATCCGCAGCAGCTACTACGACATTGCCTCTGGCCGGGTGAGCCTGCTTTAGGCAAATTTGCAGGCCATTTTGAAGACGAGATTCTAGGCAAATCCCGGCCAAGATTCCAGGCGGGTGCCAAGCCGGTGCCCACCAGCGCCGGCCCGCGCCTATTCGCCCAGAACCTCGATAATGCCGGTTCTGACAATCAGCAAACCACTCTATTCTGGAGGTGTGCGGCAACCGTGGCCTGACTTTTGTCTGCAAGCTCTTGCCTCGCCCATTCCTCCGAGATCACCTCCGTCTGCTGAAGCACAAGATCAATCGCAGCTGCCTCCTGATCGGGAGGGTATTTATAGCGCTTCAATAGCGCCTTGATCATTGTGCGCAGTCTGGCGCGCACGTTGTCCTTGTGCTGCCAATCGATGCTGATGTTGTTGCGCAGCCTCTGGGCCAGCTCCCGTGCCATCGCCATCAGCACCTCATCGCCCATCAGCTCCTGGGCCGAGAGGTTATTGGCCAAGGAGTCGTAGAAGGCTTCCTCGGCGGGGTTCAGCCCCAGACTTGTTGCTTTCTCAGCAGCCTCGCGAAACTCCCTGGCCATGGCGATCATTTCCTCGATGACCTGCGGAGGACCTCCCAAAGTTTAAGTAATCTTGTCAATGGTCGATATAGCATTCTCCTTCTCTGCCGCCCCTTTGGCGGCTTCTTCATGTCTACAGAACCTCAGCGATTTGCTGATTATTCGAGGTGCCCTTGAATCTGTCTACGTTTAGCGAGCGCAGGAATGGTATTCCATGGTCAATATACTCATTCGCCATCGTTCCGACAAAACCAACTGTCACCTCACTGGCTACCTCAGAAAGTTGAACAGTTCTCCATTCAGAAGTCATAATTCAACCTCCTCAGATTTTCAGCAATCTGCTGATCCAACCTTGCTCCCTCTCCCTGCTGCAGCCTCAACCCCTCCGCCAACCTCCCCTGCCACACCTGCAAATCCCCTCCCACAAAACCCACCAGATCAGCCAAGGCCACCGGATGCTCCCAATCCCGCATCCGAGCGCAGCCTGCGAGCAGGGCGTCGACATCAAGCCAGATCTGCCGCAGGGATGGTTCCTCAAGCAACGCCATCCGCAGCGCTTCCTGCACGATGCCCAGCTGGCGTTGCACGGCGTTGCACGGCGTTGCGGGTCAGGTCGTCGCTGAGGCTCTCTTGCAAAGGGGCGTTGGCGATGTAGCGCTCGATGGCACCGATGGCCTGCAGGGCGTGGCCGAGGCGGCAGGTGGCTTCTGGATTGATCATGAACTCTGCAGTTCTCCGGTGGTCAATTTCCTTCGTTGCGCCAGTTCACGATTGAAGACATAAACTGAATCTTTAGGGAGACCCCAGGCTCGTATGCTCTCGCTTAGATAAGGTCGCAGACTGATTTGTAGCTGCTGGCACGTCTCCTCTGTAGCCCAGTCAGCTGTAAGAACAACAACAAGGTAAAAGCTCAGATCTCTCATGTCATTGTCGTTGATGTAGGCTGGAACCTCGGATAGATCAGCCGCGGATGGGAATGCGCCGGCTTTAATCCCGGCAATGATGATGAGTGCGTTGGCAAGCTTGCCGGCCCATTCCTCAAGATTCTGCTCAAAGTCCTTCGTGTTTTCCAGCCTGGCAACACTCGACTTTGCCTCCACAATCCACACCTTGGGACGGCTGCCCGCAAGATCCAACCAAGCAAACTCAGCCATGCGAGGACTCTCCTCCTTTGGATACAATCGCCTGTCCCTAGAGTGCGTCTCAAGAAGAAAGACACACTCTTTACGAAAAGGCCCAAACCATAGCCCAGATTCCAGCAATCTAAGTTGGCCAGAATCATCAAGAACGATTTGAGACGTGACACTCATAGAAGGTCAATCTCCTGCCTGTACAGTGCGCCCACCTCGTTGATCACGGGATTGTCGGGCATTCCGTTCAGCATGTTGTCAGTGCGCCAGCCGTGTACCTCTCCCGATAAGACGGGGATTGACAGGGAATTCCGCTTGGCAATCAAGTGCAGGTTCTTAACCACAAAATAAGAGTGACTGGAGAGGAAAAACTGAATTCCCCTCATTGCCAAAGAGGCAATGATTTCAAGGAACGTTCTGATGGCGTGCGGATGCAGGGCTGACTCTGGCTCGTCGATGAAAACAACCGAGTTGAGACCTAGGGATCGGTTGCCAAGAAGCGTGTCAAGAATGCCAATTTTCTTGATCCCTTCAGCGGCTACCCCGATGGCGAAGCGCTGGTTGCCCTTTTTGTAAATCCACTCACCGGAATCTTCTTCGTAACTAACCTTGCCGCCAAGAAGTGCCTCAAGTTGCTCACGAGATGCGGCAAACTCAGTAAAGTTTTTTCCTTGTTTTGTGCCGTGGCGTAGAGCAAGGGCAAGATCGTAATAGGTGTCGTCAAATCCAAAGAGCTGATCCCGTTCTCTTGACTGCAGAATCAAGTGGTGAAGGGATAAAACTTCCTTGGCTGGCAAAAAGACCGAATTGCTGTGGCGGGGCTTATTGGTGATCTCTGGAGCCTGAATCTGACGCTTCGTACTGGATCCAAAACTATAGGAAAAGCGATCACCATCAATCAGGGCGTTAAAGCTAAGAGGCTCTTGGCTGGCTTTGGCAACCAATTCACCAATATGCTCAGGTTGAAAAGTCCAATACAACTTTTCGGCAAGAATCTGGGCTGCTGTGCGTTGTTCCTGGCCTCGCCCATGTTGCTCCAGCGTCCGCATGGCCACATACAGGCTCTTGAGAACAAAGGTCTTGCCGCAGCCATTGGCGCCGATCACGAGATTGATCGGACCCAGCTCATCCCAGCTAAGATCAGCCAGAGGGCCGAAGTTTTCCCAGCGGCAGGCTTCGATCAAGGCAGTGTCAAGGCTCCACTGCCATCAGCATAGGGCGTGTCGGATGTTCATTCCTGCGATAGATCACCTTCCCAACACGCTCGATGTGCTCCAGCAGCGGCGTGTGGGTGATGGCCGCCAGGGCATGCACATCAAAGCGGTACGGCAGGGGCAGCTCCTCCAGTTCAGCGGCGATCGCTTCGGCGCCAAGAGCTCCCAAGGGGCCGGCCAGGGCCAGGTCCACATCGGAGCGGGGCGTGTGGGTGCCCTTGGCGCGAGAGCCGAACAGGGTGGCGCTCACCACTTCGGGATTCTGGCGCAACACCGAGCGCACCAGCTCCAGTTCGGAGGGTTCCAGGGGCGGTGGGATCATCGCAACACCTCCTGTTGCAGGAAACTGATCAGCCGCTCCATAGCCGGAAGATACTGCTGGTGAATCGCCTCCACCGCTTCTTCAAACACCGCTGGATTGTAGGTGGGAGACAGCAAATTGCGGTGGTCGAGCATGGCGATCCACACCTGGCCATCGGCGATCACCTTGGCGGCAAAGGCATCCTTGAGTACCTGGCGGGGCATCAGCACCGCAAACACGAAGCCGTTGGCCTCCATGTAATCCTTCGTGGTTTTCCAGGCCAGCTCGAAGCAGTATTCGAAGCGTTGGATCACCCCTTCCTTTTCCAGCTGGTTGAGGACTGCGGGGCCATTCACCATGGCCTCGCGCAACAACGCCAGCGCCCGCTCAAAATTGGCCAGGCGCTGCTGCCAGCGGATGTCGGCGGCTGGTGTCATATGGCTCCAAACCCCAACCAGGCCAGGTTACGGGCAATCGCCGCATCCAATTTGGCCCCCTCCTCCTGCTGCTGCTTGAGCAGGGTGGTGAGCCGCTTCATCTTCTCATCAAAGGCTTCGCCATCCTCTTCCACATCTGCAGCCCCCACATACCGCCCCGGCGTGAGCACAAAGCCGTTCTTCTCGATCTCCTCCAACTTGGCGGAGTAGCAGAAGCCCGGAACATCGGCATAGGGCTCGGCCACTTCGCCTTTTTGGCGCCAGGCGTGCACGGCGGTGGCAATGCGGGAGATGTCGGCCTGGGTCAGCTCCCGGTTGTTGCGGCTGGACATGGAGCCCAGTTGGCGGGCATCGATGAACAGGGTTTCGCCGCGGCGGCCTCGGCCGCGCTGAGTCTTGTCCTTGCAGAGGAACCACACACAGGCCGGAATCTGGGTGTTGAAGAACAACTGGCTGGGTAGGGCCACCATCACCTCCACCACATCGCCGCGCACCATCGCCTCGCGGATCTGGCCCTCGCCGCTCTGGTTGGAACTCATCGAGCCATTGGCCAGAATTACACCGGCCTGGCCGCCTGGCCGCAGCTTCCAGAGGATGTGCTGCAGCCAGGCGGTGTTGGCATTGCCGGTCGGTGGTCTGCCGTATTGCCAGCGGGGGTCGTCCTGGTACTTCTCACCGCCCCAGTCGGAGATGTTGAAGGGCGGGTTCGCCATGATGTGGTCGAACCGTTGATCGGGATGCTGGTCGCGGGCGAAGGTGTCCGCCGGCTCCTGGCCGGGATCTGCCGCGAAGCGCCGGATCGCCAGGTTCATCGCCGCCAGCCGCCAGGTGGTGGGGTTGCTCTCCTGGCCATAGATCGAGATGTCGTCGTTGCGGCCACCGTGGGAGGTCACGAAGTCTTGGCAGGAGACGAACATGCCGCCCGAACCGCAGCAGGGGTCGTACACCCGGCCCTTGTGGGGCGCCAGCACCGCCACCAGCGGCTTCACACCGGAGGGGGGCGTCAGGAACTCGCCACCCTTCTTGCCCTCCGCCAGGGCGAATTGGCCCAGAAAGTATTCGTAGATCTTGCCGATCGGGTCGCCCCGCAGGCCGGCATCGTCGCTGAAGCCGATCGTGGAGATCAGATCCACCAGTTCCCCGAGGCGGCCTGGCTCCAGTTGCGCCCGCCCAAAGCGCCGGTCCAGCTTGCCCCGAAGAATCTCGTTGTCGTTCTCGATCGCCACCAGGGCGGCATCGATGCGGGGGCCGATGTCGGCTGCTTGGCCTGGGCCCGCAGCACCTCCCAGCGGGCGGCCTCCGACACCCAGAAGACGTTGTCCTGTTTGTAGTAGTCGCGGTCGTCCAGGGCGGCCTGGTGGTCGGCCGGGTCATCGCCCACGTAGTAGTCCGAGGCGGGGTCGCTGACCCTGGCCAGCACGGTGGGCTGGTGCTCGGTGAAGGTGTCGGAGATGAACTTGAGGAAGATCAGCCCCAGCACCAGATGTTTGTATTCCGCCGCATCCATCTGGGCCCGCAGCTTGTCGGCACTCGCCCAGAGCACGATCTTGAAATCCTTGGCGGCTGCTTCCTTCTTCGCCCTGCCTCGACCCCGCTTAGGTGCTGCTGGTTCCTCCTCCTTCCTCAGCGATGCCAGCAGATCATCAAGACCGCCCAGGTCTTCACCAAGCTCCTCGTCATCCGCTGCTGGGGTGGTAAAGGTCGCTGGGTCGGCCACTGGTACGGGTCACTTGCACCCATTTTGCACTCTGGAATTGGTTTTGGCCTTGTTGCAGTTTCTGCGGAACCTGTGGCTGCTTGCCCCCTCGCACCACTGCTGCAGCCACCGCTGGCTATCATAAAACAGTATAACTAACCGACCAAGGCTCAACCCAGGTTCATTCGTCGTGCTTCGGAGCCACGAAATGAACTCGTCCACAGACTTGAGACTACTGACTTTCGCTTTGAACACGAGGCTTCAGAAGCATGGGACAAGGCGGCACTGGCAAACACAAAGGTCGCATTTTGGTTCAGCATCTTCATACTAATGACGATTGTGGTGCTTGATTCAAAGAGCCTGAAGATGAAGGAGGAGCTAGATAAAATGGCATTGCGAGCAACACGCGAGTTGCTTCAGACGAATGAGAAGCCCGACGTACCATCCACATAACACGCCCCTCGAGTGGACAGGCTACCATCAATCTCTTACCCGCGACTTACACTCCCTGCCTGCCACTCAGGGGCCGCGCTAGCTGGACACACACACCATCAACTTCTAGGAAAGGAAAAGCCCCATGACCCTGATCGCCATCAACATTCTGCTGGATCCAGATGCAGCCACCGTTGAGAGGGCACAGGCGACGAACGCTCGCCTCCGCACAGATTATCCAGGCGGTTTCGCCCTCGATGCCAACCACGCGCCGCACATCACCCTCCTGCAGCGGTTTGTGCCCACGGCGGACCTCGATGCGGTCACGAAGGCCGTGGTCGATGTGCTGCGTACGGAGCAGTCGCTGCATTGGCAAAGCAAGGCGACTGGCTTGTATGACCTGGCCTACAAGAATCTCGCCTTGGTGGGAATCGTGATCGAACCAACCGAGGATCTGATTCGACTGCAGCAACGCATGATCGACGCGATCGCCCCGTTCGCTGTGGAGAAGGGCACAGGCGAGGCCTTTGCGCCCCGGCCCGACGGCGGGGCGATCAGCCAGCCGACAGTGGACTACGTGAACAACTTTGTCGGACCGCGCACCGGCCAGAACTACCACCCTCATCTGACCGTGGGTATTGGTACCCG
>CAIOGZ010000096.1 GCA_903858015.1 uncultured cyanobacterium | reverse complement strand
CGTATTCAGTGATCACGGTGCATAATGGAGAAACGGAGCTGAGCATTCAGCTTCCAAGCAGTCATCCCCTGACTGCTCCTGTTCACCCTCCAGAAAGGGTCACAGGACCTCCTGAGTTACACCACTCGAAGGGGCGCTACCAACAAAGTCGGAGTGGGTAAAGAATGAAGCCGCTTCAGCAGTTGAGCAAGAGAAACTCATCCCAGTTCAGATTGACGACATTAAGTTGCCATTGGAGTTCCGCAGGAGGCAAACGCTGAACCTGTCTGGTTGGTCTGGTGACGTATCCGACACTAGGCTAGAGAGCCTTTTTGAAGCACTTTCCACCAAGAGCGGGTTGCAAACGTCCTCCAGTCGGCCTGTGCGCGCGCCTGCAAGGCCAGAGCGCTCCAGTCCAACGAATCTGTCACTCATTATTGCCATCTTGCTATTTTCAGGTCTTGGAACTTTCGCTTACTATGAAACCCGTGCTATTTCTCCTGCCAACATCTCCATTCAAGAATCCAAAGAGTTGCTTGGAATATGGAAGCACCACAGTGGGGTGGTCTGGACGATCTCAAAGGAAGAAGCCGATCAGTTCTCCGTCAAGCAGACGGACCCCGACAAGGGCTTGACCATGCTTGGCACAGCAGTTCGGAGCATCAACGGATACAAACTAGAATTCGAGGTGCTTCCTGCGCCCGTAGTCAAAGGAAAAGCACGACTCGCGATCGCAGACAGCGGCAACACCCTGAACGTTGCCTATGAATATGAGGATGGCAAGAGTAGGAAACTTGTATTCCGACGATAAGCAAGACGCCGAGTTGTAGCGAGAGCTTCCGAGTCGTTCGCACCGTTCCGCGCCCTCCGCCGCCACGATCTGGAGACCCTGCGGCTCGTGGGCGACCACCAGGGGAAGCCGGTGCCGACCGTGGGCGGCATGATCCTCTTCGGCGATGACCGCGAGCAGCACTTTCCCGACGCCTGGATCCAGGCCGCGGGCCCTGATCCAGCTGGCCACCGGTTCCGGCAACACGATCGCCGCCATCGCGGCGATCTACCGCTTGATCAAGTACGCCAGCGCCCGCTGTGTGCTCTTCCTGGTGGACCGCAGCAACCACGCCAAGCACGCCTAACAGGAGTTCCAGGTGTACTGGGCGCCAACCACCCCCGCTTCAAGGCTTTGGGCCGGGTGCCGGTGCTCAGCAGCATCGTGCACACCCTGCAGGAGAAGGAAAACCGCGCCATGCGCTCCGATTTCTTCCTCGGCATCTGGGACGACTACTTCCCCCTCTGTATTGATGTGGCCTGTTCCTCCGCCACCTGATCGAGCTGCTCGCCTTTGGAATGATCACCCCAGCAACGCGCCACAGCCCTTGGACACGACCGGCCCTCCTGGTCATTTGTAGCCTGGCGAACCCTTATAGGCGGATCCGCCCATCAAACCCGGATTGCTTCCGGCTTGCGTGAATTGCTTGCCACCGCAAGCGACATACCAGGTGCCTGCCGCTTGCCTCCCGCTTTTAGACGGCCAAAATGCCGGAGAAGGGGATAATATACGGATCAGCCTAAGACCTGTTATCCGGACGGAAGGCCATGCACCTCACCCAAAGGGCCAATGCCCAATCCTGAGACCCGCCTGCGGAGCTGAGTCCTTACAATCGCGGATGCTTGAATCTTGTCACTCGCTATCATTGGCCAACTCAGAAGGGACATCCCGTGGATGTTGAGACAGTATTGAAGCAATGCGAGGACCATCTCTTCCCAGTCATGAAGATGAGTCTGCGCGAACGGAGTATTTATTATCACCTGTTTCGACATACGCGTCTTCTAGGCAAGGAGACTGGGCTATTTGCCATTGATCCTCTCGCCGCCACACTGGACGTGAGCTCAAGTATCCGAGATGACCTTCGAAAACTTCACGACCGGGGCTGTGTACGTATTGAAGACAAGTCAAGAAAAGGCCACTTGATTCGAGTCCTTCTTCCTGTTGAGATACCTGGTGTAGTTCCTGAGATTACACCAGACGCTGCTATCGATATTAATGCAATCGATTTCTTCTCTGGCCGCCTATATCTGTTGCCGCTTCTGGCACGTGAGAATCAAGCTTGCTTCTATTGCCTCAGACAGGTCCGTTCTGACAACTGCGAGCTCGATCACGTAGTTGCCCGTGCGGAAGCTACAGACAACTCCTACCGTAATATCGTTGTTTCCTGTCACGAGTGCAATACTACCAAGCAAGCTAGAGATCCTTCGGACTTCCTTCGCAGCTTGTATCGCTGCGGGGTGTTGTCACAGCCCGATTTGGAGGAACGCTTGGCGGCACTCGGGCAGCTTCAAGCTGGGTCACTACAACCAGATATTTGACATGCAGAAGCCGGATAACATCCAGATGCAGAAGCCGGGTGTGGTGAGTCTCGTCCAAGGCCTTAAGCCCCTGCCCGCTTCTGATCTGGAGCGTTAGCTAAGATCACCTAGGTGAGCCCATGTAGGCAGCCAACCCAGAAAATGACCACTCTTGAGATTCGATTCGTCACAGGGAACAAGTACAAGGCAGCAGAGGCAATGCAGATTCTTTCTGCCGCCAGCATTAATGTCTTAAAGTTGGACATAAAACTTGAAGAGCTTCAGACTGAAAACACTGAACTTTTAGTTAAAGACAAAAAGCTAAAGGCATTTCGGCATGTTGGTCGCCCTCTCTTTGTCGAACACACAGGCTTATATCTCTCGCACTTAAATGGCTTGCCTGGAGGCTTAACTGAGATTTTCTGGAACAGGCTAAAGGCTGATCGATTCTCTGAACTATTTGGACAGACTGATGATCCATCCGTAACTGCAATGACGGTTATTGGCTATACTGATGGAATGAAGTTTTATGTTTTCAGTGGTTCTATTAAGGGGCGTATATCTGCATCGCCATCTGGTCCACGTGATTTTCAGTGGGACTGTGTGTTCATACCTGACGGTCAGACCCGAACTTTTGCTGAAATGGGTGATGAAAAGAATCAGCTATCGATGAGGAGACGTGCATTGGACAATATGGCATCGTTCCTTTCTCAGCAGGGGCGGGTATGAACGCGACGCTAGCAAAGGCTGTTCGCGATAAAACGGCAATTCTCTTCGTAGGAGCAGGAGTCTCGAGAACTCTTGGGCTGCCTAATCTCCGCGAACTCATCTCTCACTTGGCTGCCGAACTGGGATACGATCCTGAGATATTTAGTACATTCGGAGACTATCTGTCCTTGGCCGAGTTCTACCGAGAAACCAAAGGAACTATTGGACCTCTCCGAAGCTGGCTCGACAGGAAGTGGCATGAAGGGATTGACATATCAAAATCCGAGGTTCACAGGCTGATCGTTGAGCTTGATTTTCCGACGATCTACACCACTAACTACGATCGTTGGATTGAGGAGGCATATCACTTGTGCGGAAAGTCCTTTATAAAGATAGCAAAGGTAACTGATATTCCAGCAATTCAGGCAGGCCAAACTCAAGTAATCAAGTTCCATGGCGACTTTGACGATGATGATTCCATTGTGCTCACCGAGTCGGACTATTTTGAGCGTCTAAGATTTGAGTCCCCATTGGACATTAAGTTGCGCGCTGATCTTCTTGGAAGATCGATGCTGTTTATAGGCTATAGCCTGTCAGATATTAATATAAGGCTTATGCTGTTTCGCCTGCAACGCTTATGGCGTGATGCTGGAGCTTCTGAGCGCATGCCACAATCCTTTGTATTTTTGGCATCTCCAAACCCAGTGCAAGAACGAATCCTTCATAGTCGTGGCGGTGACTTTCAGGAAAGGTGTCACTCCTTGGCTGCCTTTCAGGCAGCTTGAATCAATGGTAGCGCCTGATTGGATTCCTGGCCTTCTGGTGGCTTGTTGATCCACACCACTACTGGTTGGCGCCAGCAGCGAGTGGATTGGCTCCAGCGTTTTGGGTGGGCCTGGCGAGCCTTTTCGTAGACCTGGGTGCGTTCCTGGCAGATGGCGATGGCGGCACCGCTGTGGCGTTGGTGAGGTGTGACGAACTTGATGCCGCTGTGACGGTGGCGGTGGTTGTACCAGTCCACAAAAGCCGCTACCCACTCGCACGCCTCCGCCTTGCTGGCGAACGGCCGGCTTGGGTAATCGGGCCGGAACTTGACTGTGCGAAACAGGGATTCCGAGTAGGGATTGTCGTTGCTGACCCTTGGCCTGGAGAAGGATCGCAGCACACCCAGCTCCTCAAGCCTTGATTCGAGCGTGGCGGCGCGCATGGCATTGCCGTTGTCGGCATGCAGGATCAAGGGCTGCTGGTGGCTCTGACGGCTGCCAAAGCCCCTGGGCCGGCAATAGCGCTCCTTGAGGCAGGCCCGCTGCACCAGCTCGGCAGCGATCTCAGCTGATTCCACCTCAGCCACGTCCCAGGCCACCACCTTGCGGCTCCAGACGTCAATCACCAGGTAGAGGTAAAGCCACACACCGCGAACAGTGGTGGGCAGGTAAGTGATGTCCCAGCTCCACACCTGGTTCGGACCGTCAGCCCTGAGGCGCGGTACTGTCCGCGGTGCCTGCGGTGGACGTGCCCGACCTCTCCGTTGGCACTGCCCGGCCTGGTGCAAGACCCTGTAAAAACTGGACTCGGAGCCGATGTAGAGGCCTTGATCGGCCAGCGCTGGCACGATCTGCCCCGGCGGCAGCGAGGCGTACTCCGGTTGATTGCAGGTGAGCAGAATCCGCTGTCGTTCCTCCTCGCTTAGGCGATGAGAAACCAGGCGAGAACTGCCTTTACGGCGGTCCTCACCGTCCCCATCACCCCCAAAGGCACGCCGCCAGCGTTTGACGGTGCGCAGGGAAATGCCGAGTTCACAGCAGGCGCTCACCAGCCTGGCGCCAGCAGCATTCGCCCCGTCGATCAGCTCGATCGCCATCCGCCGCTGGGCGGCACTCGTCAGCCTTCCTCGTCCTCCGAGCAGAAGGCCTCCCACTTTTTTCGCAGCACCAGCAATGCCGCCGCCTCCGCCAGGGCCTTCTCCTTGCGCTGCAGCTCCTTTTTGAGGGCCTTGATCTCTCTTTGATCCTGAGCGTGGAGCTTTTCGAGATCCTTCTGCTCCGCCATCGAGCGCACCGGCTTTGCGTTGGCATTCTGAGCTACCTGTCGCCAATGGCTCACTTGCTCTGGGTACAAGCCCCGTTCGCGGCAGTAGGCGCTGAGCTCAGTGGCGTTGAAGGCAGCGGTCTCCAATACCACCGTGAACTTGTCGGCAGCACCCCAGCCTTCAGGGTCCTTGTGGGATGCAGGCACCACTTCCCCCTCCAGCCGCCAGCCCTTACGCCAAAGATAGAGAGTGGCGACATGAATTCCCGTCTCCTCCGAAATCCGGGCCACGCTCTGCCGGTTCGGCGGACTCATCCGCCTTCTGACATCAGCCTTGATCGCCTCGCTGTAACGACGCATTGCTCTGCTCCATCAAGCCCCCAGGTTTGCGATTGAGAGGGGTGTCATCTTTCCTGAACGCGGGGGTGGCTTAGTGCCTATAATTTCTGAATCTGATGATGCATGCCAAGGTCTCATCTCGTTTCTTAAGGACTTGCTGCACGAAGCTACTGGGAGGGCAGAAAGTGAGAACGTATAATCCTGAGGTGGCCTTTATGCGTCTTGCAATTGAGCAAGCTGAGTTAGCGCGTGGTGCAGGAGACTATGCAATAGGTGCAGTAGTAGTTCGAGATGGGATGGTTTTGTCAAAATCTGGTAATAGAGTTAAATTGGACTGTGACCCCACACAGCATGCTGAGGTAGCGGCAATCCGAATGGCTTGTTCTGAGATTGGCCATCGGCATTTGGAAGGGGCAGTGCTCTACACAACTGCAGAGCCATGCCCGATGTGTACAGCTGCCAGTATTTGGGCACGAATGGATGGCATTGTTTCGGGGAGCACGATCGAGGATATGGCTGCATTTCGCGATCTTTACGGAAACTCTGACTGGACATGGCGCACAGTGGATATTGCTGCGCACTCAATTCTTCAGCAAGGTGAACCCAAGCTTTTCTTAATTGAGGGATTTTTGAGGAATGAATGTCAAGCCCTTTTCCACCACAACTAGGTCAAATTCATAATCCTCGTTGCCTTTGCAAGCTAACAATGCCATTCACCTAGCCCGCCACCACAAGAGACTTGTATATCCGGCCAAATCTCTGCCGGCAGGTGATGGCAAGCGTTGAGGTTGCGGGGCTTGCTGATGATGTCTAGATCGAGGCTGCGCCTGGCATGCTGACGATCAGACCCTCGACACATCCAAGAGCAGGCTGTGCAGAAGCAGCAGCACTATTCGATCCGGATGGTCTTCTCAATCAAATGACCAGCACCCGCTTTGACGACGAATAGTAGTCATGGTGACAGAAGAAATTGTCTCAAGGGGGAATAAGCAACAGGTGGGCGTCTCTGTCCTTTCTCATACGCTGCCGATTGGATGATCAGGATGCTCACGTGGTTGAGGCCCACGGAGTCCATTCAGCCAGCGCCGCCCCGATCACGAAGCCGGCCGCGGCCTGGCGGTCCCTGCAGCTTTCACCGCATCCGACCTCGGATGGGCATGGCGCAGGGCACTCCCTCCCTGTGCCGGCCGACACCTGGGGTAGGCCCGATCCCGTGCCTAGCTTCCCGATTAGACCGACCCTCCACCCATGGTCATCCGCACCCGCCTCGCCGAACTCTCCAGCCTGGAGGCCGTGGCCTACCGCCAGAAGCTGCGGGGCGGCCAGTCGGGGGTGGTGATCCTGCGCCCCGACACCGCCCAGCCCGGCCTGGCCCTGCTGAACCACCAGAGCGGCCGCCCCGGAGCTGGCCGAGGAACCATCCAGCGCCGATCTGGCCACGGTGAACAGCGCCGATTACCAGGCGATCGTGAAGGCCTACACCAACAAGATGGGTGAGATCTCCTATGAGCTGCTCAACAAGGCCCTGATCCAGGCTGCCCGTTCAAACCCCTACGTGGCCGAGCTGGTGGCCCGCAGCGCCTCGGAGGCGGAGATCCGCGAGCACGTGGTGAAGGCCAACTTTCAGGCGGTCACGGGTAACCGCGCCATTAGCCAGGCCGAGGTGAACGCCATCCTGGAGCTGCTGGATGCGGTGAGCCCCCGCTCGGTGCTGCGCGACCTCAACGAGGAGCTGCGCCGCATCCTGGCGGAGGCCCGCTGAGGCCCTCCCTCACAACAACCGCGACCCCGAGGCCCGGCGGGCCTGCTCCGGATCGAACACCGCCGCGATCGTGCGGATCAGCCAGCGGCCGGGCAGGGTCACTCGGGCCATGCCGCGCCCCCGCGCTTCGCTGAGCTCCACCAGGCCATCGAGGGCCAGCTCCTGCAGGGCGAGCCATTCCGGTGGGAAGCGCTTCAGGTTCAGCTCCACCTGGATGTCGCACATCACGGCACGGATCAGGGCGCGGCGCTCCAGCACCGCCGGATCGCGCACCACCAGGCCCCGCTCCACCGGCAGCTCACCGCGCTCCAGGGCGCCTTAATAAGCCCTTAGGCCACTGTTGCCGGCACCAAAGTTCAATCCCTTAACCTCCAGAAGCACCTCGTAGAAGGCTGTGAAGTTCAGCCGCCTCACCTGCCGACTTTTGACAGCGTGCCTTTGCGTTGTGTATAGCCCGAAGCCCGAATGCCCTGATCAGAGGGTAAACAGGGTGGAGTATCGGAATTTAGTTTAGAAGCTGCAGAATCGCCTATCGCTACCATGATCAATCTGGACGATTGACTTGTCAGGTCTTCCGTTCGCTCGCGGACGTGTGTTGAGCCGCAGGGGCCTGTGACGCAGCGGGGCCTGGGGGTTATGGCCCCGGCTCCCGGGCGGGGACGCGGGCCTTTTCTGCTGTGCATCTGCAGCCGCTGAGTGAACACGCATTCGTCTCTGTGAAGATCTGGATAAAATATGCCCGGCCTTCCAATGCGGCGTTTTCTTGTATCCAGTTCCATCCGCATTGGGGCAGGGCGATCGCGCAGGGCCTGTCTTCTCGGCAGCACCCTGGTGATCCTCTCGGCGGCTTCATCCGTCGAGGCAGCCCCGTTCCGGTTCGAGACGGTGGTCAACAATGCCGACCTGATTCCGGGCACCTCCAGTCTCTTCAATGCCTACAACCCACCGTCCATCAATGGCTCCGGGCTTGTGGTTTTCAGGGCCAGGGGCCGGGGTGGCAGTGGTGGCCAGCCGCCAACGGGCATCTTCACCCGTGATCTCCTCGATAGCGCCTCGCCCCGTCCGATCTTTGTGATCGCGCCGCGGGGAGGTTTTGTGCCGGCTCCGAGCAACACGGGTGCCACCTTCACCGAGTTCCCTTCGTTCCCGCGCATCGATCTGAACGCTTCGACCACCGTCGCCTTCCGGGGTCAGTCCAACCCTGTCTGGCAGTCCCCCGATGGCTCGCTGGGGACGTCGGGGATCTACAGCAACCCACAGGGCAGCCTGATCACTGGAGCCAGTCAACTCGGAGCACTGGCAACGTTCAACGACTTCAGCGTGCCGTCATCCGCCGGTCCGACGGGCCTGAAGTTCGATCAGTTTCCCGGTGCCCCCTCGGTGACCGACAACACGGTCGTCTTCAAGGGCAACTGGACCGATGCCCAGGGCGTAGGCAGAACCGGGGTGTACTTCCGCCATCTGGTTGCCGAGGGCGGAGTGGCCCCTGTCCGGTTCATTGCCGACAGCACCACGCCGATTCCTGGTGATGCCCAGAACCGCAACTTCGGATCCACCGCACCACCGAGCTCGGCGCTGAACAAGGCGGTGTTCCTCGGTGTGGACAACGAAGACGCACCCTCCGTCGGGGGCATCTATCTGTCATCCCTGCTTGGGAATCCGACGACCCTCACGTCCCTGGTCAGCATCGGCGGCCGCACCGATCTGACGGATGCCGGTGGGCTCACCAACATCGGCGAAGTCCTCTCCTTCAATGGCCGTTCCGTGGCCTACTGGGGCGCCTGGGGCTCCGAGACCATCACCCAGCAGGTCTCCTGTGCGGGCTCAGGGAACGAGGCGAGGCTTCAGTACTGCCAGGAGCAATCCGCGAAACCCGAAACCGGTGGGGTGGGCAACGGCAACTTCCAGTTCGAGATTCCGCGCCATCAGGGCATCTTCGTCACTGATATCGCCTCCAACCTCACCAGGCTGATCGCCAGCACCGGTGAGCAGTTCTCATCCTTCCTGTCCTGGAACTTCTCCGGCCGCCCGCCTGGGGTCGGGGAAGGGGGCGATGAGGAAGGTGATCAGGAGCTGGCCCGCTGGCGCTCCTCCGCTTTCCTGGCCCTCGATGAGGACAGCCTCGCCTTCAAGGGTGTCGACCTCGGGACGGTGGATGGCATGGACGAGGTCTTCAAGGAGATGATGTCGGGTCTCTATTCCGCGGATGCCGATGGAACCCCTGACATTCGTACCATCGTTGAGACCGGCATGGATGGCGGGGTCATCGATCCGGAGGCCGCCGGCATCCCGATCGTGGCCGTGGGAATCGAGCGGGATGGCTACCGCAACGGAAGGATCGCCTTCGCGGCCAGCATGGCGCTGGAGGGCGAGACCGATGCGGACAGCCTTAGCTGGGCGGGGGTGTTCGTCGCCGGTGAATCCTCAACGGGTCCGGTCTCGCAGGTTCCGGCCCCCCTTCCCCTTCTCGGTGTGGGAAGTGCCTTTGCCGTCGCCCGCCGGATCCGCAGGCGGATTCGGCTGAGTTCCTGAGAGGACTCTCTCCCTCCGGCCGATTGAGGAACTCCGGCCGGACCAGGACCTCAAGGGCCTTGCTCAGCCGCTTCCCTATGGCGCCGTGGCGGGCTGGCCCGGGCTCCGTGTTACGGAGGCTGCTGAATAGCGGCCTAATCGAGAGCTGCTGCGCTGGTCCCGCTCCCGCCGGCGATGGCCGTCGCCAGCTGGGACGTTCGATCGGCTGATCGGGCGATTCCTGTTGGCCTCTGTCCTTCTCGCGGAGCACTGAATTGAACCCTTGCGCCCCTCACCGCTCGTTTCATGCCAGCGCCTCCGCGGGCTGAGCAGGGCCCGCTTCAATGTCCTGAGTGACCGGATCGATGGCTGGATCAGTGGGGGCCGCGGGTTCTGCGCTATGGGTCCACCGCTTTCGGTGTGCTGCTTCTGGGTGATGCCGCCTTGACGGCTGCATTCAGTTGGCGCCGCCCGCCGATCAAGTGCATCGAGCGGATGTAACGAGCGGCATCCTGATGCAAGAGCCTCAGCGCTGCTCTTACGCAACAGGCTGATTACTAATGCCAACCCAAGGCTTGTTCAGGGCCCAGCGCCTTCTTGGTAGCTCAATAAGCTCGGCTCCCTCACAACAACCGCGACCCCGAGGCCCGGCGGGCCTGCTCCGGATCGAACACCGCCGCGATCGTGGCGCTTCGCTGAGCTCCACCAGGCCATCGAGGGCCAGCTCCTGCAGGGCGAGCCATTCCGGTGGGAAGCGCTTCAGGATGATTACCTCTCGGCAAGATAAGGCTCAAACATGCCTCATCCCTGGGTGAAGAAGCCCCTAGTTGGGGATGGATGCATAGGTTCAATGTGCCGCCAACTCCCTTGGAACCATGGCCCACCCAACCAATTCAACCGCCGCCGCTGCAGCTGCCACTGCAGCCGACGCCACGGCCGCCGCCGCTGACCATGCCAAAGCCCATGCCCATGCCACGGCCAAGGATGTGGAAGGCCAATTCGAAGAATCGATTGGCGATCTCACCGGCGATACCGGCCATCAGATCAAAGGCAAGGCAAAGCAGGTGCAAGCCTCTGCGATGAACACCGCCGAAAACCTGAAGGAGGGGGCCCAATCGGTGGCCAAAAAGATCAGTGAGGCGGCCGCTGCCGTGGCTGGAGATCGCGGCTGAAACCACGGCCTAACCACGGCCTAACCAAGGCCCAGCCACGGCCCAACCCCGGCACCAGTAGGGCACTTCGAACAATGCCAGCTTGCTGTTGGTCCGGTGAGCGAATCTCCGGCTTGCAACCAACGCTGTTAGACCCGACAGCAAGCCGGATTGGCTTTTCGAGGTGCCTTTAATTTGCGATCATCAGTCGGAATCAAAGGTTGGAATCATGGGTCGCGATCGTAGAGCTTGGTCATCAATCACGATTAACTCCCTACCTCATCATCCCGGAGCAGCGTCATGCTGGAGATGCTTGCCATTGTTTTGGTTGTTCTTTGGTTGCTTGGCCTGCTGACTTCCTATACCCTTGGAGGCCTGATACATATTTTGTTGGTGATCGCCGTGGTCGCCATTCTGCTGCGATTGATCAGGGGCAGTGCCGTTTAGTGGCGCTTGATGTCCATCCCTGGGGCGTCAGCCTGGCGGCCCTTGGGGTGCTGCGGGGCGGGCATCCCTCCCTTCCCGTCGCGCCTCGGCCAGCAGGGGCGCCCTTGAATACAGCAGGTTGCATCATTTCCTATCTCCGCTTCCCCCCCGCCGCTGGTGCTGGTGCACGGCATGCTCGACACTGCTCGGGTGTTCGACCGGCTCCGGCGCCATCTGGGCAACTTGCGGCGTCCGGTGCTGGTTCCCAACCTGCCCCTGCGGTTTGGGATGACACCGATCGCCGAGTCCGCTGCCCTGTTGGGAGCCGAGATCGAAGCGGCCTTTGGGGCCGACCAACCGATCGATGTTTGTGGCTACTCGATGGGGGGGGTGATTGCCCGCACCTGGATCCAGCTGCGGGGGGGCTACCGGCGAACCCGGCGCTTGATCAGCGTGGCCAGCCCGCACCACGGCACGCTCACGGCCCATCCCTGGCCCCGCCGCCCCCTGGCCGGCATCGCCGATCTGAAGCAGGGCAGTGCCCTGCTCAGCCAGCTCAATGGCGACCTCTCCACCCTGGCCGCCATCGACTGCTGCAGCTTCTATTCCGGCATCGATCTGGTGGTGGTGCCCGGCTGGCGCGCCGTGCTGCCGGTGGGGGAGCAGCGGATGCTGCCGGTGTGGACCCATCCCCAGTTGTTGCGCGATCGCCTTTCCCTCCAACCGCTGGCCGAGGAGTTACTGCGGCCCTGAGGCCATGGGCCCGCTGAACTTGGTCCCATTGAACTTGGTCCCGCTGAACTTGGGCCCGCTGAACCAGGACCTGGTGAACCAGATCCTGGTGCAGCTCGGCCTGGCGAACCTCGGCCTGGCGAACCTCGGCCTGCTGCAGCTTTCCCTGCTGGTGCGCTGGTGGCTGGGCTGGCTGCTCTGCCGGCCCATGCCCGTGCTGCCGGCGGCGGCGCTGCGGGGCCATCCCTCGGTGGCGGTGTTGATTCCGGCCCGCAATGAGGAAGCCACCCTGCCGCACCTGTTGCAAGGCCTGCAGCGCCAGACCTTTCGGCCCCAGCAGGTGATCGTGATCGATGACCACTCCAGCGACCGCACCGCCGCGATCGCCTCCCAGGCCTTCCCCGAGCTCGAGATCACCTTGATCCAGCCGCCGCCGCTGCCGGCGGGCTGGTGCGGCAAGACCTGGGCCCTGCACCGGGGCGTGCAAGCCTGCAACGCCGAGCTGCTGGTGTTTCTCGATGCCGACACCGAACCGGCGCCGGATTTCCTCGCTTCCCTGCTGGCCTGCCAGCAGCGGCTGGGCGGGCTCGTTTCGGTGCAGCCCTATCACCGCACCGAAAAGGCCTACGAGCAGCTTTCGGTGTTGTTCAACCTGGTGGGGCTGATGGCGGTGCCGCTGGGGCCGGGCGGTGGGGTGGCGTTCGGCCCGGCGATGGTCACCAGCCGCGCCGATTACGTCCGCAGCGGCGGCCATGCGGCGGTGGCCGGCAAGGTGGTGGAGGATTGGTTCCTCGCCCACCAGTACGAGCAGGCCGGCCTGCCGGTGAGCGCCTACATCGGCGCTGGGCGCCTGGCCTATCGGATGTATCCCGGCGGCCTGGGGGACATGGTGGTGGGCTTCGGCAAGAACTTCGCCACCGCCGCCGCCGAGGTGCGCGGGCTGCGGATGGTGGCGGTGCTGCTCTGGCTCTCGGGGCTGTTCTGGGCCGCCTGGTGTCTGCCGGCCTCGCTGCTGGACTGGCCGATGCTCGGCGACCGCAGCCTGCTGCCCAACCTGGTGCTGTATGGGGCCTTTGCCCTGCAGTTGCTGCTGCTCAGCCGCCGGGTCGGAAGCTTCGGCTGGATCAACCTGATCTTGCCGCTGCCGGTGGTGTTTTTCCTGGCGGTGTTCCTGCTGGCGATCGCCAACCTGGAGCGGGGCTCGGTGCGCTGGAAGGGCCGAACCTTCTCCACCCGCCCATGAGCTCTGCGCCCCTGCTCAGCGGTTCTTTGCTCAGTAGTCCCATGGTCAGCAGTGCCCTGGGCTGGTTGGGCTGGTGCCTGCTGGTGGGCGGCCTGGCCAATGGGCTGCCGCTGTCGCTGTTGGCCCACGATTGCTGGCTCACCCGGCCGCGCCCCTGGGGGGAGCGGCCCCAGGCCTACGAACGGGGTTTGGGGATCCGCCGCTGGAAACCCTGGTTGCCCGATGCCGGTGGTGTGTTGCCCGGTGGCGTGCCGAAGGCGGCCCTGGCGCGCCGGGATCGGCCCAGCCTGGAACGGCTGCTGGCGGAAACCCGCCGGGCCGAGCTGGTGCATCTGGCGCTCTGGCCGTTTTGGCTGGTCACGGCGCTCTGGCTGCCGCCCCAGGGGGTGCTGATCAACCTGCTGTTCGCCACCCTGTTCAACCTGCCCTGCCTGTGGTTGCAGCGCTACAACCGGCTGCGGCTGCGCCAGATCCTGGGCGGTTGGCAGCCCGGCCGCGGCTAGTCCGGCCCGCCTCAAGGGCCGAGCAGCAGCGCCTCCAGCTGTACATCCACGGCCAGGCCCTCGGCCTCGGCGTGGCGGGCCACCACGAGTCGATGGCGGCCGGGCTCCAGCCGGAAGCGATCGGCGCTCTCATCGAAATAGGCCAGGCGCTGCCAGGCAATCGCCAGGCTGAGCCGCTGGGTTGCGCCGGGCTCCAGCTGCAGCCGCCCGAATCCCACCAGCAGCCGCGCCGGCCGCTCCACCACCTGCCCCGGCGGCTCCGCATACACCTGCACCACCTCCGCGGCCGCCATCGGCCCGCTGTTGGTCACCGTCACCGACAGCAGCAGCCGCCGCTGTTCGGGCTGGGACTCAACCGCGAGATCGCCATGCTCGAAGCTGCTGTAGGAGAGGCCAAAACCGAAGGGGAAGGCGGCGGCATGGCCCTGCCGCCGCAGCCGCCGGTAGCCATGCCACTGGTCGTAGACCACCCGTTCGGCGCGGGGCTCGAACGGCGGTAGGTGCTCGGCGCTGGTGGGCACTGCAAACGGCATCCGCCCCGATGGCGCCACCTTGCCCAGCAGCACATCGGCCAGGGCCCCACCCCCCTGCTCGCCCGGATACCAGAGCAGCAGGATCGCCTTCACCTGGTGCCGCCAGCCTTCGGCCAGGATCGCCCCGCCGCCCATCAGCACCACCACCGTGCGCGGGTTGGCAGCCGCCACCGCCAGGATCAGCGCCTCCTGGGCCGGATCGAGATTCAGTTCGGTGCGGTCGCCGGCGGCGAAATCGCCGCCCGGGCGCGCTTCCGCCAGGCGGGTCACCGACGCCAGCAGCTCGGCCAGCGGCCGCCACAAGGGCCGCAGCCGCTGGCTGCCGAACCACTGCAGCAGCGGATCCGGGGGCGGCATCTGGGCCAGCACCGGCGCCAGGTCCGCCGGGTGGATGTGCTCCCCCTCCTGGCGCCAATCGAGGCCCACCACCACCACGGCGGCATCACAAGCGGCCGCCAGCTGGGCGGCGGCGGCTGGGTCGTGGCCATCGTTGTGGCGGAGCTGCAGCTGGGGATCGGCGCTGCGCAAGCCCTCCAGGGGGGTGAGCACCACCCCCGGTTCGGGTCGGGTGTCGGAGGAGCCGCGATCGCCGAGGTTGGCCACCGCCGCCAGCCGGCCGATCACCGCCAGCGACGTCAGGCCCTGGAGCGGCAGCACGCCATCGGCATTTTTGAGCAGCACGATCGATTCGGTCGCCGCCTGCCGGGCCAGGGCCCGGTGCGCCGGGCAGCCCCGCAGCGAGGCCGGGTAGTCGCCGGGGGGCAGGGCCAGCTGGCTGCGCAGCAGGCGCAGCACGGCGTCGTCGAGGCGTTTGATCGGCAGGGTTCCAGCCGCCAGGGCTTCGCCCAGGCAGCCCTCGAAGATCATCCGAAACGGCATCTCCAGATCGAGGCCGGCCCGCACGGCCGCCACGCCATCGCGCACCCCGAAGATGAAATCGCTAACCACAAAGCCCTCGAATCCCCAGCGTTGTTTGAGGATGGTGGTGAGCAATTCATGGTGCTGGGAGCACCAGATGCCATTCACCCGGTTGTAGGCGGTCATCACCGAGCCGGCCCCGGCTTCAACGCAGTCGCGAAAGTGGGGCAGGTATAGCTCATGCAGCACCCTGCGGCTCAGCTGGACGTCCACCAGAAAGCGGGAACGGTCGATCGAGTTGAGGGCGAAATGCTTGACGCAGGCGGTGCTGTGGCGCTGCAGGCCGCGGCTGCAGGCGCTGCCCATCGCCCCGAGCAGCACCGGATCCTCGCCGTAGGTCTCCTGGGCCCGGCCCCAGCCCGGATGGCGCAGCAGGTTGACGCAAACAGCAGCCACCCAGTTGGCGCCATGGGAGCGGGCCTCCTTGGCGATCGCCTCACCGATCCGCTCTTCCAGCTCCGGATCCCAGCTGGCGCCCCGGGCGATCGGCACCGGAAAGGTGGTGGCGCCCCCCGCCAGCACCACCCCGCGCGGCCCATCAACAAACTGCAGGCCCGTCAGCCCCTGGCTGGGGGCCACGCCGGCTGGCCAGGGGTGGCGGTGGGAGGCGTCGGCGGTGGCGATGTCGACCATGCCGGCCCAAAAGGGGGTGCACCCGGCCAGGTGGGCCAACTTCTCGGCCGGGCTGAGCGAGGCCAGCAGCAGGCGGGCCCGCCGATCCGGCGAGCTGATCGGGGCAGGGGCGGACACGGCTTCTCAGCAACACTCAGGGCAGGGTTCGGGGCAACCGATCGGGGCAACGGTCGGGGCGACCGATCGGGGCAACGGTCGGGCGCTGGCTAGGCGGCTAGCGGCCCGCCCCTCTATCTGTGCTACGCGGAAAAGGGAGCTCTGGAGTTGCCCAGCCATCGCTGCTCCCATGGCACAGACCACCAACCTGCCGCCTGGCGGTCGGTTGGGCGATGCCCAGACGCCAGGACCTGATCGGGCCGATCGAGGGCGGCCAGCACAACCGGCACCAGGCCAGGCTGGCCTGATCCTCAGCGAGGAGTTAGACCGATAAGCCAAATGCTTGCTTCAGTCTATTAGATGAATTGCGCACTAGTTTTGGGTCTAAAATTGATGACGAATTGCGCACTATCTTCGGGGCTGAAATTGATTTGGTAATGGCCGGAGTACCCAAGACTCGCTACGTTCGAGGCGATGGCAATAGAGCGAAATCGAAGCTTGATCAAGCGTGAACCCCTTGCTCTTTGCGCCCAGGTGCTGTAGCGCTCTAAGGCCTGAGGGCAGACCCAGAGGGCCAAGACCCAGAGGGCCAAGACCCAGAGGGCCAAGACCCAGAGGGCCAAGACCCAAAGGGCCAAGACCCAGAGGGCCAAGACCCCAAAAGCTGAACACCACAGCCAAGGCGGGGTGCTCCTCCCCAACAGCGGCGATCGCCCATGGCCACCGCCACCACGTCTTCCGCCTCAAGCTCCGCCGCATCCAGCGGCCAGGGCGCTGAACCCTGTCAACGTCGCCGCGCTGCCATGGCTCAATCATCCTCCACAATCATCTTCCATAATCCGCTTCTCAGCCCCTGCTGTCCTGGTCGGCCACCAGCAGCAGGCCGCCCATGATTGCCAGGTTCTTGAATAGTTGAATCCGCTCCATTTTGTCCGCCCCATCGCCATGGAACAGCAGGGTGGTGGGCACCAAGAACAGCAGCAACAGCACCGCCCCCAGACGGGCCTTCCAGCCGCTGATCACCAGGGCCGAACCCACCGCCATCAGGGCCATGGCCGCCACCAGCAGCACGGGCGCCAGCGGCACTCCCTTGGCCGCAATGGCAGCGGCCACGCCGGCAAAGCCCGTCAGCTTGCCGATCACGGCATGGATGAACACCAGGCACAGCAACACCCGGGCGATGCGGTTCAGCAACGAAGGCTGGTGGCTCTGCTGGCTCATGGGACGACTTGCAGGACGACAGGACGGCGCGCGTTCGTGGCGATGCAGACGCAGAGGGCTTATCGCTCCTCTGCTGCATGGTTTGCCAAGAAGGAGTTGATCATGGACTCCATGCCTTTTTGGGTGCGGCCATGGGGCCTGAGGCCCTGCTCGGCCCAGACGCGATCGAGCTCCTGGCGAAGCCCCTCGGGAATCCAGCAGGACAGCACGACCTTGCCTTCCCGGCTGGAGGTGCAGTGGCGCTCAGGAGTGGACATCGAGAAGGCTTGTGCACATGTGCACACTTTGCCGGAGAAGGGG
>CAIOGZ010000095.1 GCA_903858015.1 uncultured cyanobacterium | reverse complement strand
CGTATTCAGTGATCACGGTGCATAATGGAGAAACGGAGCTGAGCATTCAGCTTCCAAGCAGTCATCCCCTGACTGCTCCTGTTCACCCTCCAGAAAGGGTCACAGGACCTCCTGAGTTACACCACTCGAAGGGGCGCTACCTCGGATTGCCTATTCTCATTGAATGACTCCAAGAATTGGTTTGGCAAAATTTTAATCCTTGGCAAGCTGCAATTCCCCCTCCAACGGAGGCTCCTGTCAGCTTATTCAGCTAACCTGCGTTCTGGTGACATTGACAAGCAAGACTTGGCTCAGCGCTCCTCGAGAGTTGTAACATTTGCTCACTGCAGGGCAACGGTAAGACCGGGCAGCCTTGGTGCTTCAGTCGCATGACTACAGAGTCATGCGGACATTCGCCTGCAATATCCGCACTTGGCCCGCTCACCCGCCCAGCACCCTCATCAGGATCCGCTTCATGGGGCTGGGCTGGCCACCGTGCTGAACACCCAGGACTTCGGTTGCTGGGAGGCTGCCGTGGAGACCAACCTGGGACACCACCACAGCGAGCTTCTCAGCCCCACAAAGCAGTTCCAGGCCCATTTCCGTGTTGGCCAGGTCGGGGCCTTCTCCGTGCTGCACATGCGGGGTTCTGGCCGGCTGAGGCTGTGCCGCGAGCAGCGCGAGCAGACCGTGCTCTGGCTGCCGCTGCGGGGGATCACAGCAGAGCGAATCAACGGACAGAGCTGGCTGGCCGAACCCGGCACCGGCCTCCTGTTCCAGCCCGGTGATGTGATGAAGGGCGAAACCAGTGAGACGATCGAAGGTCTCTCGATCCTGATTCCCCCCGGCCTGCATCGCCGGCCCTCAGGCCTGGCCTCACCTCTGTTGGCTGCAGGCCCTCTGCACCAGCGCATCCTCGCCAGCGCACGAGCCCTGGCCGTCGCCGCTGCCCTTCAGTTCGCCGGCCCCGAACTCGCGGCCGACCAGCTCACTGAGCTTCTGCGGGAGTGGTCGGACCGTCAGGAGCAACCCTTTCGCCGGGAACGGCTCACCGCCCGGCGCCGCCGCGACACGGTGGAATCCGCGCGCCAGTGGATGGCGGCCCGCCTGCCGGAGCGGTTCTCGCTGGAGGATCTCAGCCAGGCGGTGGCGGTGTCGCCACGGCAGTTGCAGTACAGCTTTAAGGAGGAACAGGGCCGCTCGCCGATGGCAGAGGCCAAGCGCCTGCGTCTGCAGCGGCTGCGAAGCCTGCTGCTGGATCCGAGCCACGATCAACGCCGTGTGACCGAGCTGATGGTGGCGGCCGGCCTGATCGCCTCGGGGGTGACCTCCGCGGATTACCGCAACTGGTGCGGCGAATACCCAGGCCAGACCCGCCTGCGTCGTCTTGGTCGCGATCGGGATCCCGCCGATGAAGCGTGAAAAGCTCTGGTTGATCGTGCACCTAGCGCTGGGGCTGGGGTGGGTCGCCCTGTTGGCCAGCCGGGCGCCCTTCGGATCAGGCCGCGGGGCCACCGGCTCGCAGGTGTTCGTGATGCTGCTGCTAGCGGGCTGGCTGCCCTCGTTGGCCCTGGCCGCCTGGCAGGTGAAGCATCGCCGCTGGCGCTCCCTGATCGGCAGCGATCTGCTCGCGGCCGGAGGCCTCGTGCTGCTGGCCTGCACCGCCTACCTGCCCCTGTTCTTTTTCAACGTGGTCTGGTTTTTGCCGCTGGCCCTGTTGCCGCGGGGGGTGTTGAGCGAGCTGCTGGCAAGGCGGTGGCCTGGCCCCAGGACCTGAGCTGGGGGGACAGACGCCGACGATCCAGGCCATCGCCACCACCCCCGAGACCATCAAGGCCGCCATGGGTCCATGACCACCTACGGTTTCGGCCCAATTCAGGGGGCAGAAGTGATGGAGAAATTTATAATTGAGAAATGGCCAGATAGGCAAACAGGTGATCTCGCTGTTGTCTATGTTGCGCTGGGCGGGGACAACTTCAGCGAGGCTGTCACCCTGATGTTGGCGGAGTATGGTCAAGAAACCTTGATTCGTCAGCTTGAATGGGGAAGGCCGTGATCCGTTGCTCAGGCGTCATTGCAACCACAGTCGTGGCAGTAGCGACCGCTGGATTCGTTGCTCCAGCACAAGCCCAGTCCGCCTCTCCCGATACGTTGACCAAAGCCAGGAATAACTGCCTCACATCCGTAACCAAGCTGGTTGGCGGTCCCCGAGGCAGCTTGAAGCTGATCGATCAAACGGGCGATGCATCGGGGATCAGCGTTGATGTGAGAGCGCCCAAGGCCATCGCGCCCTGGGGCTGCCGCACGGATCGCCAGGGAAAGGTGGAAGACGTTCACTTCAAAGGCTCAGAAGGTGCTCTCTAAGTTCATCTTCTGGAACATCCATGCTCATCCTCTGGAACATCCATAGTGGAGCCCTCCTCGATCCAGTCGGAGGCCATGGCCCCACCCCAGCACCGCCTGGGGGTTTGGCTTAGGGACTTTGCTCCAAAAATAGCCGCAATGGTTTGGCGCAGGAGGCAGTCTATTCGTGCTGGATCCCCAGGTTCTGCCTGTTATTCTTGGATCCAATGACGAAGCTAGGGCCCCATTCCCCCGCCCGGATCTCGGGCGAGAGGCTTGAGCAGCTACTGCGCCGGGAGGGATGGAGTTTGCATCAGCGGCTCCAGGCTGCGGCACGGCTTGCGGGCGTCGTTCAGCCGTCCTGCAGATCCGAATCACTGGATCGCTGGCGTGGGATGGTCGGCCCCGACAACGCTGTGAACTTCGACAAGCGTCTTGCCTGGGACGGCCTGACAGTTGCCAGTGCAGCCTGGGCCCTGAATCCGCCAGAGGAGGTGATACCGCTGGCCCCCGCATGGTGGCCCCTGCTCGAAGCGCTTTGCCAGGCGGCTCGCGAGGCAGCGGCAGGAGCGAACCAGCCGCCGCTAGCCGGGCGGGGGAGTAAGCAACCGTTTGTTCATGTATGGCGCCCCGCCGCAGCCTGGGCCTTGCACTGCTTGCGGCAGCGTTGCGCGGATCTCGAGCCCCGGCTACAGCTGGGTGAGGGCGCTTGGCTTGACTTAGGCGAGGCCCTACTTGAGCGCTTTTGCGATATAGCTGATCAGGCCCTATGGGAGCTGTTCAACCAGCGCCGCACACCGGGGCAGGTGTTGCTGGCCCATCTGGGTGCCAACGGCGATGGCAGCGGTGAACCGCTGCACGCGGCCTACGACAGCTTCGTGGCTGAGCTTCTATTTAGCGGCTACGGGCTGCTGTTGGATCAGTTCCCCGTGCTGGGCCGGCTGCTAGCGGTGGTCGCTGCACTTTGGCTGGAGAGTAGTGAAGAGATGCTGCGGCGATTAGCCGTGAGCCGCGCCGAACTCCACCAGCACTTCGCGATTGATGCGGTTGCCCCGCTGGTGGGGATTCAACTGGGGCTCAGTGATCCCCACCGCGGCGGCAGGGCCGTCGCGATCTTGAACTTCGGCCAAGGCGATAGCGCCGGCAGGGTTGTCTATAAACCCAAGGACATGCAGGTGGATCTGGCCTACCAGCAATTGCTGCAGCAGATCAACGCGGCCTCATCCCTGCCACCCCTGCGCTGCCTGACGGTTCTAAGCCTGGAGGGCTTCGGCCTCATGGAGTGGCTCGACCATCGCACCTGCGGCAGCGAGGAGCAACTGGAGCGCTTCTACACCAATGCCGGCCGCCTGATGGCGGTTCTCTACCTGCTCGGTTGCACCGATTGCCACAGCGAAAACCTGATCGCCTGCGGTGATCAACTCGTGCTGATCGACACGGAAACCCTGCTGGAACCAGATTTGCGCGATCTCAGCAGCGACGACGGCGACGCTGCCGCTGTCCTATCAGCCCTGCAAACCTCCATGCAGAGCTCGGTGCTGCGCTCCGGCCTGTTGCCCCAGTGGCTGATCGCCGGCGCTGGCCGCAAGCAGGCCTACGACGTCAGTGCCCTTGGCATTGCGCCGCCACCGCTCGAGCAGGATCAGCCCGGTTGGCTGGGGCTCAACAGCGACGGGATGATCGCCGGCCGCAGCAAGCAACCCCCGGAGTTGCCCACCAGCTTGCCCGTGGGCCTGGGCCAGCCCCAGCGTCTCACCGACTTTGTTGACCAGCTCTGCGCAGGTTTCGCGGAGCAATTACGGGAGGCCATCCGGTTGCGCCCGTTGCTCCTGGAGGGCCTCGAAGGCTTTCGCGGCAAACCGAGGCGGCTGGTGCCCCGCGCCACGCGTGTGTACTACACCATTCAGCGGCAGATGCTCGAAGCCGCCGCCCTGCGCAGTGGCGTGGCCCATGGCCTCAAGCTGGAGCAACTCAGCCGCAGTTTTCTGCTGGCCAATGGGACTCCGCTGCATTGGCCCCTGTTCCAAGCTGAGCTGCGGCAGATGGAACAGCTCGACATCCCCTTCTTTGAGCACCGCATCGATGGCGAAGACCTGCCGTTGCCCCACGGCCTAGCCCCGCTAGCCGGCTTCTTCAGCAGCAGTGGCCTGGTGGCCGCCAACCAAAGGATCGCCAACCTCGATCGGCCAGGCATCGAATTCCAACTTCAATTGATCCGCGGTGCCATTGCCGCTCGCCACATCCGCCCAAGCGCCGTTTCTGCGGCCCGATCACCAGAACCGGTGGCGATCAACGCAGGCACTGCGCCAGCGGAGCAAGGCCCGGACGTCTATCTTCAACAGGCCTATCAACTCGGCGAAGAGCTCTGGAACGCAGCCATCCGCGACCACAAGGGCCGGCCCGAATGGTTGGACATGGATCTCGCTGCCGATGGCGAGTCGTTTCATTTCGGGCTGATTGGCCCTTCGCTGTATTCCGGTAGCAGCGGTATCGCCTTGACCTTCGCCAGGCTGGCCCTCGATTGTGGGCAGCGGGGCGACACCCCGGGCTCAGCTCGATGGCTGCAGCGGGCCCGGGCCTGCTTTGCGGTGATCGTGGAGCTGGCTAACCACGCTGACCAGGCCCAGCTCTTTCGCCTTGTTCGCGATCTTCCCTATGGGCTCTCAGGCAGCGGCGGCATTCTGCTGGCCCTGCTCCTGTTGCAGCGAGCAGGGATAGCCGAGGCCGAGCAGCTGGCCGGTCGTTGGATCGCCCAGCTGCGGCCCGATCGCCTGCTGGCCGATGAAGGCATCGATCTGATCGGTGGAGTGGCTGGTTTGATCGGCCCTCTGCTCTTGGCCGGTAGCGCCCGCGCCCGGGAATTGGCCGTTCTGGGCGGTGATCGCCTCCTGGCCCTGCAGCTTGAGGGCGGAGGTTGGCCCCAAGGCCTGCGCTCCTCCGGCCAAGCAGCGCTGACCGGTTTCTCCCATGGTGCGGCGGGCATGGCCGCAGCCCTGGGCCGCCTGGCCCAGGCCACCGCTGAATCCCGTTTTGCTGATGGGGCCCGCCGGGCCATCGCCTACGAGCGCTCGGTGTTCGACGCCGCCAGAGGCAACTGGCCCGATTTCAGAGCGAGCAACAACCCCACCAGCTTCATCGCCAGTTGGTGTCACGGCGCCCCGGGGATCCTGCTCGGGCGCCATCTGCTGCAGGCAGCAGGGCTGGCCGATCCAGCCATGGACGACGAAATCGCGGCTGCCCGCGCCAGCACCATGGCAGCCGTGCTGGCGGCCAGGGGCCTGGCTGATGAACGGGCCCACCTTTGTTGCGGGGTGCTCGGTCTCACCAGCTTGCTGCGTTTCGACGCCCAGGCCAGGGGCCTGCCCCTGGCAGCTGAAGTTGGCCAGGTTGAATCAGCGCTGATCTGCCAGGCCAAGGCAGCAGGCGGGTACGTCTTTTTCTCGGTGGATAGCGGATCCCTCAACCTTCCTGGGCTCTATACCGGCAAGGCGGGCGTTGCCCTGGCCCTGCTGGAAGCTTCAACTGGGCAACAGTGGCTGCCCCAGGTGCTCAGCGCTGGGCTGCTGCAGCGGCCGAGCTGAGGGCATGGCATGCCCCGGCGCCAGTTGATCAGATCAGCTCCTGGTTGCGGGGTGGAAGCGGCTGAGCTGTTGATTGCATTTTAACGGCTGCAGGAGTACGGTCCTGCAGTGAAGATCAACCGATCCAATCCATGTCACAAGATCAAATCCAGGCCTTCGTTACGGCTGTCAAATCTGATCCCAGTTTGCAACAGCGCCTCAAGGGAGCGGCAGAGCCGGCTGTCGTGGTGATGGAGATTGCCAAGCAGGCTGGCTTTGGATTCAGCAAGGCAGATATTGAAGTGCGGGCCCAGCAGACGCCAGAACTCCGTGATGCGGAACTGGAAGCGGTGGCAGGAGGCTACCTCGCGGCTGGCTGGCGGGCTGCTGTGACTGGAAACCCTAATGAGTGCACGGACTCACGCAAGTGCAGATAGCTGAGGAGCCCTGGATCACGAGTCCAACTCTGCCCCCAAAGCTCTTGCGATCACAAGGGCTTTTTTATTTCTCTAAACACTCCAATCAGCCCCACCGATCCAGGCGGTGCTGGCGGTACTGCAGCGGGGCAAATGGGTGATTGCGGCAGCTGCCTCAGGCGCCTCGATTGCTTCGGCTCAAGCGTCTGCCATTTTTAGGATTCCAGCGCCTGCAGCCAGGTGTGTACATCCTCGGTGCTGCGGACATCGAGCAGGGCGAGGGCCAGTTTTTTCCAGCCGGGCACGGCTCAGGGCTTCGATGCGGGCGGTAGTGGCGGCGCTGAGCGATCCACAGCGATGCTCCAGCCGCCGCAGGGCCAGGGCGCTGGCCTCGCGTGATGGCCACCGGCCCCGGGCGCTCCAGGATTCGCCTCTGCCATAATGGCCGTTAACCATCCGGCCGAAGTGAGGCGTGTTGCAGTCAGCTCCCGAGCGCCGGCATGTGTTCATTAGCTATAGCCATGCCGATCGTGATTGGGTGGAGCGGCTGCAACGGATGATGGCGCCGTTGTTGCGCGGCAGCGGCCAGCAGCTGCGCCTGTGGGACGACAGCCAGATCGAGCCCGGCGCGACGTGGCGCGAGGCGATCGAGCTGGCGCTGGCCCAGGCGCGGGTGGCGCTGCTGCTGGTGAGCGATGCCTTTCTGGCCTCGGAGTTTGTGATCAACGAGGAGGTGCCCAACTTGTTGGCGGCGGCGGAAGCGGAGGGGGTGCGGATTCTGTGGGTGAGCCTGAGCCCGAGCTTTGTGGAGGAAACGCCGATCCACCGCTACCAGGCGGTGCTGCCGCCGAGCCGCCCCCTGGAGGCGATGGACCCGGTGGAGGTGAAGCTGGCGCTCAAGGCGATCGGCCTGGAGATTCGCAAGGCGCTGCAGCCGCCGCAAGGCGCCGGTGCGCCGCTTGGCTTCGTGGCGAAATCCGCCAGCCCCGGGCGCCAGGAAGGTTCAGGGCAAACGCCTCAAAGCAATCCGCCGGAGACGCCCAGGCCACTCGCGCCTACGCCCGCGCCGGCGCCAGCGGTGGCCTCCGCTCCAGCGGCGGCCCCCGCTCCACCGCATGCCGCCCCGTTGCAGGCCTTCAGCGTCACCACCGCCCAGCTGTTGCGGCTGGGTGGTGCCTGGACAGTGGAGCGCCGCAGCCTGGATGTGCGGGGCCGCCAGCTGGAGCTGGGCGATGGGGTGAGCCTGCCGCTGATCGCGATCCCGGCGGGGGAGTTCGTAATGGGCTCCCCGGCGGATGAACCGGAGCGCCAAGACGACGAGGGCCCCCGGCACCGGGTGCGGCTGGAGGGGTTTTTGATCGGCCAGACGCCGATCACCCAGGCCCAGTGGCGGGCGGTGGCGCGGCTGGTGCCGCCGCTGGGGCAGCGCTGGCAGCGGGAGCTGCCGCTGAATCCCTCCAACTTCTCAGGTAAACCCGACAGCGATCAGAGGCCGGTGGAGCAGGTGAGCTGGCAGCAGGCGATCGAATGTTGCCGCCGCTTAGCTGCGATCACGGGGGATGCCTACACGCTGCCCAGCGAAGCCCAGTGGGAATACGCCTGCCGGGCGGGCACCACGACGCCCTTCGCATTTGGAGAAACAATCAGCCCAGAGCTAGCTAATTACCGGGGATCAGAAAGCTACGCCAATGGCCCCAAGGGTGAGTACCGGCAGCAGACCACGCCGGTGGGAATGTTTGCTGCCAATGCCTGGGGGCTGCAGGATATGCACGGCAATGTGTGGGAATGGTGCCTGGATCACTGGCACGGAGATTATGAAGGTGCCCCCTTCGATGGCGGCCCCTGGTTGAATAAGCATGATGATGAAAGCGGTGAGACGAGGCTGCTGCGCGGCGGCTCCTGGTTCTACTACCCCGGGGACTGCCGCTCGGCCTGCCGCGGCCACGTTCAGCCCGGCAATGCCGACTTCAACGTCGGTTTCCGTGTGGTCTGCCTCCCCCAGGACCCTTCCCTTAACCCTTAATCCCTTAATCCCTCAACCCTTGGCTGTTGCTTAACCCTGGTTGTTGGATCGCGGCTGCTGGTTTGCGGTAGTTGTTTTGTGGTAGTTGTTTTGCGGTAGCTGGTTGGCGGCTGTTGGCTGTTCCCCCTCGGCGCCGTAGGCGCCCGCGCTGCCGCATGGGCCTTGGCGGTAGATCGGAGATTCTCTGGGGCAACAACCCCTGAGACCATCGCGATCGCCTGCTCGCTAGTCCCACGGGGTGCCGTAGGCGATCAGCTCTCTGCCCCCTGGAGCCCAGGGCCAACAGCGGAACCGTTCTGGCTGTCCAATGGATGGCCTCCAGGCCCGGCTGGCCGCCAAGCGGCAGGGGCGGCCTTGATCGTCGTCGACACCCCCGTGGCGGCCCACCTGCAGCAGCGCCTACGACGGTGAGGCCGTGGCAGTAGCGCAGCAGTTGGGTGTTGCTCTGGTCCGCGAGGATCAGATGATTCTCTCGGCCTTCCCGGCTCAGGCGCGGCCCCTGCATCAAACCACCTCCTGAGGCTGAATTTCGGTGGCGAGCGGGCCTGAGATTCGCAATCTCAGTGGCTATGGGCCTGGCGATAGGCTTGGGGGAGCGGTAAGCCCTGCCGAGCCGATGGGCACGATCTTCATCAGCCACAGCAGTAAAGACAACGCCTGGGCTACGCGCCTCCGCAACTGGCTGCAGGGCAGCGAGAACAAGCAACACCCCGAACAACGCTACCAGAGCCTGTTCCTGGATTTCGACCCGGAGCAGGGCATCCCCGTCGGCAGATCCTGGCGCGAAACGTTGTACGAGAAGCTGCAGCTTTGCCGGGCGGTGATTGTGATCGGCAGCGCCGCCTATGGCGAATCGCAGTGGTGTCTGGCGGAGTTGGGGGTGGCGATGGCATCGGGCAAGTTGGTGTTGCCGGTGCGGATTGATGCCAGCGCCCCGCTGCGCTTGTTGAGTGAAACCCAGCGCACGCCGCTGCTGCCGATTGATCTCGATCCCCATCGGCCGCAGGGTTGGCGTCAGCTGGAGCGGGGTTTGGAGGCCCTCAGTTGGCAGGAACGGCTGGACTGGCCGCCGGAGCATGAACCCGGTGCCGCACCGTTTCCGGGCCTGAGCTGTTTCGAGCGCCAGCACGCGCCGGTGTTCTTTGGCCAGGAGGAGGTGCGCGACAAGCTGCTCACCGCGATCCGGCGGCTCACGGCGCGCCAATCGCGGCTGCTGCTGATCCTGGGCGCCTCGGGTTGCGGTAAGTCGTCACTGCTGCGGGCCGGGGTGATGCCGTGGTTGGCGGGCCAGGAGCCCAGCCGCTGGATCGTGATGGACCCGTTTCGGCCGGAGCAAGAGCCCTTCAAGGCTCTGCAGGCAGCGCTGGCTGAGGCGCACCAAGGGCTTCGCCAACCCGCACCGGCCGAGCTGGCCAGAACGGCCGAGCCGGCCAGCACGGCGCAGCTGTTGCACCAGCAACTCCGCGGCCTGCGGCTGGCCACGGGGCGTCAGGACGCCCGGGTGGTGATCGCGATCGATCAGTTCGAGGAACTGTTGGCGCGGCACGGGGAGCGAGGCGATGGCCTGGCGGCGGAGGCCGATGCCTTTCTCAGCCTGCTGGCGGAACTGCTCGCAATCCAGGGCAGTCAAGTGTTGATCCTGGCGACGCTGCGCTCCGATTTCTATGGCCTGTTGCAGCTCCATCCCAGCGCCCTGCACCGCCGCGCCGGCGATCCGATTCCGCTGGGCCCGCTGGATGGGGCTGGCTTTCGCCAGGTGATCGAAGGCCCGGCCCAGCGGCTGGGATTGGGGCTGGAGCTGGGGCTGAGCGATCGGCTGCTGCGCGACACCCCCACTGGCGACGCCCTGCCCCTGCTGGCCTTCACCCTGCGCGAGCTGTGGGATGGCCGAATCGCTAGCGCCGGCCTCACCCTCAAGCAATACGAAGACTTCGGCGGCCTGGCGGGTGCGGTGCAGCGCAAGGCCGAAGAGGTGCTCGCCACCAGCGGCGCCACCGAGGAGGAGATCGAGGCGTTGGAGAGGGCCTGCATCGATCACCTGGTGCGCCTCACAAGCGATGGACAAGCGGCCAAACAACCGGCGCCGCTGCAGGCGCTGCCGCCGGCCAGCCGGCGGCTGGTGGGGCTGTTTGTGGAGGCGCGGCTGCTGGTGGCGGGCAAGGGCGCTGCTGGCGATCAGGTGGAGATCGCCCACGAGGCGCTGCTGCGCACCTGGCCCAAGCTGGTGGGGTGGATCGACAAGGGCCGGGAGGCGCTGCTGCAAAGGCTGCGGGTGCGGCGCCTGGGGGAAGACCTCAACGCCCAAGCACCGGAGCGCCAGGGCCGCCAGGCGTTGGAGCAACTGGCGGCCCTGGCGGCCAGTGGCGGCGATGGGGCCCAGGCGGTGGCGCAGGAGGGCGCGCAGCCCCTGGCGGATCTGCTGGCCGCCGCGGAAGCCCCGGACGCCGACCGCCAGGACGCGGCCCTGGTGCTGGCGTTGATCGGGGCCGAGCAACCGCTGCGGGATTGCCTGGGCGACAGGGCGGCCCCGGTGGCGCTGCGGCGGCGGGCGGCGGAGTGCCTGGGGCTACTGGCCAAGCGCAGCGGCGATCGGGATCAGCGCGATCGGATCGCGAGGGAGCTGGAAGGCTGGCTGCGCAGCGAGGTGCTGGATCTGCGGATTGAGGAGGTGAGCGAGCCCTCTGCGGTGGCTGCGGCCCTGGAGGCAGCCCAGCGGCAGGTGGCTACCCAGGTGGCGCAGGCCCGCGCCTCCGGCCAACTCGGGCAGCTGAAAGAAGCGCAGCTGCTCCAGATGATGCGCGAGGCCGAAGAGCAGATCGCGCAACAGGAGCGATGGGCGATGGGCCAGTCTCCCGGCTGGGCGGAGCACGACGCCCATTTGCCCCTGCTGCAGGGGGCATCACGTGGCCTGCAACTGGCGGTTTCGGCCGAGTTGCCCCCGCTGGGCAGCGGCCCTGGCCGGCTGGTGCCGATGCTCACGCTCACCGCCCTGGAGGAAGACGGTGGTCTGCGCATCCGTAGCGAGGTGGTGCAGCGGCAGGTGTGGCAGCTGCCGTTGCCGGGGGGCGAACACCTGGAGCTGGTGCTGGTGGAAGGCGCGGAGTATGCAATCGGCTCGCCCTCCGAGGAAGCGGGCCGATCCGTCTATGCCGAGCAGCGCATCCGACAGAAATGCGAGGGGGTGGACGTGGAGGCGTTGCGGCAGGTGCGGCTGGCGAGCTACGCGATGGTGCGTCACCCGATCAGCCAGGCCCAGTGGCGTGCGGTGGTGGAGGGGGTGGCAGCGCAGCAGCGGGGCCAGCTGCAGTTGGATCCGGGCACCTTCCGGCCGGAGGATGCTTGGGAGCGCTACGGCCAACCGGGCGCCTTACCGGTGGACAGCGTCAGTTGGAACCAGTGCCAGCAATGGCTGGAGGCGCTCAATGGCTGGCTGGCCTGCCAATGGTCCGCCTGGGCGGAGCGGAATCCAGGGCTGGGTTCCGAGGCGGTGCAGCTCGCTTTGCCGAGTGAGAGCCAGTGGGAGGCGGCTTGCCGGGCTGGATCTGCCACGCCGTTCCACTTCGGCTCCACCCTGGATCCGAGCTGGGCTCGCTACGACGCGACCTACACCTATGGCAAGGGCCGGCGCGGGGAGTACGCCAAGCGGCCAGTGCCGATTGGCTTCTTTGGCCTGGTCAATTGCTGGGGACTGGCGGAGATGCACGGGCAACTGCAGGAGTGGTGCGCCGATCAGTGGCACCGCAGCCCGATTCGTCAGATCCAGGGCAAACGGCGCGGTTGGTTTGGTGGCGGCGGAACGACCCAGGACCTGTTGGATGGCAGCCCCCTGGAGGGGCCCGACCCTGGGCTGGCCGAGGTCCCCCAGGAACAACAAATGAGGCTGCTGCGCGGCGGCTCCTGGTTCGACGTTCCTCGCATCTGCCGCGCCGCCAACCGGAACTGCGGCCACCCGGCCCACGTCTTTACCAGCGTCGGCGTTCGCCCCTGCTGTCTCCTCCCCCCCCAGGATTGCTTCTTAGCTCTTAAGCCCTTAATCCCTTAGCCCTCTGGCTTTTTTTACCCTTGGCTGTCGGCTGGCTTGGCTGTAGGCCGCAGAAGCTGGTGTCCTGCGCTGCTATCGATCGCAGAGGCTGTGGTGGAGAGAAGCATGCCCCCCCTGGCGCCGAAGGCGCCTCGATTGATACTCCTCCCCCGCCCTTTCGCCCGCCGCTGAGCGTAAGCTGGCCGCGAGGGCGGGTCGGTCAGCTGCTGCGCGGCGGTTCCTGGATCAACGATCCCCACAACTGCCGAGCGGCCATGCGGAACAGCAACCACCCGGACAACGACATCACCAACGTCGGTGTCCGTCCCGGCTGTCTCCTCTCCCCCAGCACCCTTCACCGTCAGAGCCGCTGGAAGGGATTCCAGCGGGCGTACCAGAAGGGTCACAGACCCGAGGGTCCAGACCCAAGGGTCCAGACCCGCTCCGGTGATCGGAGACAACCGTAGGTAAGGCCTGCCCCGAGCCAACGGCCGCACGATCCGCACAGCCCCCGCCCACTGCCCCATGGCCCTCGCGACCTGGGTGATTCGGTGGGCTTTCCCTGGGCGCTCACCCCATCACACCCACCACCCCGGCCTGGTGCCTGCGGGCTGCCTGGCTCAGCCAGCCGGATGGTCGTCGAACCAGGCCTGCAGGTCGGCAGGCTCTGTGAAATCGAGCAGGTCTTCCGCTAGCTGCTCCAACTGCAGCAGGGGCAGGGAGGAGAGCCGCTCCCGGCTGCCCTCATCGACGCTCCCGAAGCGGCGGCAGAGCTGGCGAATGGCCAGAGCAGCGGCTTCCTGCTGCCGACCGGCTTCCAGTCCCTCCTCGCGGCCTTCCTGACGGCCTTCTTGCCTTCCCTCCTGCCTTCCCTCCTGCCTTCCCTCCTCCAGGATCTCCTGCACCGCGCGGGTGTGGCGCAATTCCTGCAGCGGCAACCCGGCGATCATCAGAATCTCCTCCTTGCTCAGCTGTGGAAATCGCTCAAACAGCATAGAGAAAACCACCGGCTCCAGATCCCGGCGGTTCGCCAAGATCCGCCGGCAGCGCTCCCCCAGCTCCTGCTCGGAGCGCACCGGCAGGGTGAGCAGATCCACTGCTGCATCAAGGTTTTCCTGTTGACCGAGCTCCTCCAGGCTGATCCAGTGCACCTGCTCCAGAAAACCCCGCAGGGGCAACACCGGCCCGAGCTGGAGCCGCTGGTGCGGCGTGATCACCACCACCCGCCAGTGCTCGATGCGGGGGTGGAGCTGCAGGAAGCGGTAGGTCTGGGCCGCCAGGCGGTGGTGGAAGCCGATATCGGCACGCATCTGCACCTCCAGGAGCACCACCGGCAGCTCTTCTGAGCCGGTCTCGCTTCCCAGGGGCCAGAGCACGCCATCGAGCCGATGGCTGCCCGCTTTGAGCTCCGGCGCCGAGAAGCGGTACTGGCGGTCGAGCTCAAGGGGAACCGCACCGAGGGGGGCGTCGAGGCCTGGGGACGGCTCCACCAACCAATGGATCAGGTCCGGCGCGGACTGGAACACCCCGTAGAACCAGCGGTCGGTGTTCAACGCGGGGTGGAGGGCTGCCGACAAGGTACCGGGCGCCAGGCCAGGCCCACCAAGCGCTGACCCCAAGGCGGGGCTGGGGCTCCAGCTCGAACGCGACCCCATGAGTCCACAGGGCCAAATCAGCCAGATCCACTGTCCCGAAACAGATCGGCAAGAAGCCAGGCGATTCAGGGCTTTGTGTGGCGCGCGCTTTGGGGGGGGCACATCACCCAGGCGCTATGCCCAGCCCCGCTGGCGCTGCGAGCCAACGCTGGCTCAGTTTTCGATGTCGGCTGACATCATTCTTGAACCGCTGGTAGCAGTCCAGAGGCTGGGGGAAGACGCGGGCCTCTGAACAAGCGGCGGCGGCAAGGGATCGGATCTATGCAGGCCCGGCTGAGTCACACCCTGTTCGGAGTCCGACCCTGGTGTCTGCTCTTCCCCAGCACCCTTCAGCGTCAGAGCCGCTGGAAGGGATTCCAACGGGAGCACCCGAAGGGTCACAGACCGAAGGGTCACAGACCCAAGGGTCACAGACCCAAGGGTCCAGACCCGCTCCGGTGATCGGCGATCCCCGCTGGCAAGGCCTGCCCCGAGCCAACGACCGCACGATCCGCACAGCCCCGGCCCATTGCCCCATGGCCCCCGCGACCTGGGTGATTCGGCGGGCTTTCCCTCTTCTCTCTCTCTCCATCCACCCATCGCCTGGTCACGGTGAACGTCGCCAGCTTGTGGCAATCGCTGCTTCTGTATATACGCAGCTTCTGACTGCACGCATCAGTGAAACGCCAGGCAAGATTATTTAGGCGGTGCCCGATGTCTGGCTAGGGAGTGCGGCCGTGATTTGCACGTGGTTTGTTCCTCGGTTTTGATTGTCTCCTTGAGCCTTTAATCATGCTCGCTGCTGCTGATCTGCAGATCCTGGGCTGAGCTGCCCCGCCTGGACGGATGGCCTGGAGCCAGGGGGATCGGCGGCCAAAGCATCCGCCACGATTAGCCCATGACCATGGAAGCTCCTCCCCCAGCGCCACGCCGTTGTTTCGATGCCCCTGGAGCCCTCACCCGCAAGCATCCCGTCGCATCTAACTGCGGCGCCGCTGATGTTGCCCTGGGATCTGCGGCTGACGCCGGAGCAGTTCGAGCGGGTGTGCCAGGCCAATCCTGAGGCGGTGTTGGAGCTGGCAGCCGATGGACAACTTATCTCCGTTATACCAACCGGCGGCGAGACCGGCGCCAGATGCATGCGTCTGGGCCAGAGGCTGTTGCTTTGGGCCGATGGGCCCGGTGCCGGTGCCTGGATCGCCTTCGACAGCTCCACCGGCTTCCGGCTTGCCGATGGCTCCGTACTCAGCCCCGATGGCTCCCTGATGCGCCTAAAGCGCTGGCAGGCCCTAACCCCCGCTCAACGTCGCGGCTTCCCTCCCCTCTGCCCCGATCTGGTGGTGGAACTCTCCAGCACCAGCGGTGCGAGTCCCAGCGGTGCGAGCCCCAGCGACGAAGGCCCCCGAGGCATCACCGCCCTGCGCCATAAAATGGACATCTATCAAGCCAACGGCGCCAGCCTCGATTGGTTGCTGCTTCCCCACGAACGGGCCGTTGAGATCTGGCGGGGCGGCCAGCGGGGCCGGGCCGAACGGCTGGAGAACGCCAGCCGGCTCGATGGCGGCGAGCTGGCAGCGGGGCTGGCGCTGAACCTCCAGGAAATCTGGGCGATCTGAACTAGGGATCAGCTCAGCCAAGCCCAACGATCAGGCTGATCCCTCCCAGAAGGGGGATCACGCCGCTGGCTTGGCGTAGTGCTGCCGGTGGGGGAGCTGAGCCATCTTCATGGGCCGTTTCGCTCGCCAGCCCCATCCCCAGCAGCAGTGAACTGCCGATTGCCCAGGCTAAGATCGACTTGATGGGGCGGCCAGGCGCTAAGCAGGCAATACAATGCGCCCGTAATTTTTTGCCATGCATTTCCCTGGTATTCAGTTTCCAAGGCTTAGCTAAACGAATCAACCATGGAAACCATTGTCGGGTCCATTCTTGGCTATTTTGTCAGCATCGCGACAAGCCTGCACGCAGACGCGATCCTGACGGATCAAAAGCAGAAGTTGGCGGCGCAATTGCGGCCACAACAGGAGGCGCGTCAAGCCCTTGATGCCTTTCGTCCCCTGCCAGAGGATGTGCGCAGGGCCTGCCTGGATCTCGCGGATAAGCATGAATGGCTTTGGGTCTCCCCCCAGCAGGAGCGCCTGCGGCCTCTGTTGCGTGAGGCTGCCTTCCAAAGCGATTTCGTCGAGTGGTTGCAAGCGGGGGGCATCCCGGAGGGTGACGCTGTTAAAGCACGCCTGCTGCAAAAGATCGAGGCTGTGATCCCGCCCGCGAGCGTCAGCGCTAGCCAACTCGCCTTTCTTCACAACCATTTCTTTGCGGCGCTCGAGAAGGCCGTTTTTGCAGACCCGATTCTCGCCAACTGGCGGCACAAACTCAGCCTTCAGTATCTGAGCCAGCAAGTCACTAAGCTGCAACTCCTTAACGAGGAAGCCGCAGGTATTTATTCACTGGCAAGGCAAAACGAGGCCCTTGATCTTTACTGCCAAAAAGCCCTGGCTGCCTGGGACATCATTGACCTGAACAATCTGCCGGAGGGTGATAGCCAGCTGGCCACCCAGACACTGCTTTTGCGTAGTCTCTATCTGCCGCTGCGGCTTGCTTTTGAGCCTGCCCAGCGGCAAGCCAGCGAAGACGCCATGGTGGCCAAGCTTGAAGAGCTGCGCAGCGCCAGTCGCCGCCGCGACGCGGGCCACAGCGCCGCCAGGGATCCAAGCCAGATGGGGGCCGTGGGCGCTCCGATCGCGATCGGCGAGCGACTCGCGAGCTCGCAACGCCTGGTGCTGCTGGGCGATCCAGGCGGTGGTAAGACAACGATGCTGCGTTGGCTGGCCACGGTGTACCTGCTGCGCCATAAAAACGATCCTGCTGTGGACCAGATTCCCGATGCCCAGACGCTGCCAGTGCGGCCGTGGATACCCGTACTCATTCGTTGCCGTGATCTAGGCCCAGCCGATCTCAGCCGCGCCTTCACCGATGTGTTGTGGATGCACCTCGCCAAGACGGAACTCCAACCGGACGAGGCAAAGATCATGAACACCGTGGTCCTCGATCGGATCGCCAAAGGTGAGATTTTGCTGTTGGTTGATGGATTGGATGAGATCACAGACCAAAGCGTGCGTACGTTGTTCTGTCAACAGCTGGAGCGCACGGCCGCCCGCTATCCGGAAGCACCCATCCTTGTCACCTCTCGCATTGTTGGCTACCGCGAGATGCCCGATCGGCTGCGGGCGGGATTTGAGCACGGCATGATCAGCGATCTGCGGCCCGAAGACAAAGATGCCTTCGCCCGGCGTTGGGTGGAGGTGACCGAGGCTTATCAAGCGAGTGCGGAGAAGGCCAAAAGCGCCCAAGAGCTGATCAACGCCCTCCATTGCAATGACCGCATTGAACGCATGACCGGCAATCCAATGTTGCTGACCACATTGGCATTGGTGAAGCGCAAAGTGGGCAAGCTACCCACGCGCCGCAATGAGCTCTACGCCGAGGCCGTTTCGGTGTTGCTGAACTGGAATCCAAGTTATTACGAGACCATTGATAAAAAGGAAGCTTTGCCGCAATTGGGCTACCTGGCCTTCGAGATGTGTCGCCGCGGCGTGCAGAGTCTCACCGGGGATGAGCTGCTCGATTTACTGGATCAATTCCGCAGCGACTATCCCAATATCCGCGCCGTAGCCAACCATGAACCCCAGGCATTTATGGAGCTGCTGGAGGCCCGCTCCAGTCTGCTGATGCGCTCAGGCGATGTCTGGCAAGCGCAGCAGCTGCAGGAAGATTCCGTCTGGGAGTTTCGCCATCTGACCTTTCAGGAGTACCTTGCCGCCCGTGCACTGCTCGAAGGCCGTTACAAGGATCGCGACAAAACTATGCCCCTCGCCCAGCAGGTGGCCCCCCTTGCCGCCCCCCTTAATGCTCCCCTTACGGCGCCGATGCGAAAACAACGCCAGCTCGACCTCGACCAGCCTGGGCAAGAGGTCAGCGTCGACGATTCAGGTGACGAGGCAACCGTACCGGATTCTTGGCGCGAGGCGCTGCGGCTGTTGGTGTCCGACTGCAGAGACGACGAAGTGGACGATGTTTTGCTGAGCATCGTCCATCCCGGCCCCGCTGAGGAGGCCGCCCAAAGCGAGCGTCCGCGGGCCGTCTTGGCGGCCCAATGTTTGGCCGAGGAGCCCAATGTTTCCGAAGACACCGCCAGACAAGTTTTGAAGCGCTTCGTGGCGCTGATTGACAACAACGATGGCCAAGCGGAAATCCAATCCAACCTTGAAACCGCAGCGTTGGAAGTTTGGCAGTCCAGCTGGAGCGAGACGCTGCGATCGTGTCTGCTTGAGGCTTTCTGTGCTGGTACTGCAACCAACAGCGGCGGTGTTTTGGCCCAGCTCCTGGGCGCCAGCCGGGCCGCATCCAGCCCTGGGGCAATCGATGATCCAAGCGCCTGGCTCGCCAGCCTGCAATCCCCTAACCCTGATGAGGCGATCTGCGCGGCGCTGCAGGTGGTGGAGGCGGGCTACCAAGGTTGCTTGGCCACGCTTGATTGCCTCGCCGAGGGTTTGCTGCTCCTACTTGCCAGGGGAGGCGCGCCAGCCCAGGCCGCCGCCTGGGCCTTGGCCTGGTTGAGCGTTGATCAACAGGCCGCTGCCCCGAGCGCCCGCAGCCAAGCGCGAAACCGTTTTGAACCGCCTCTGGGTAGCAGCCAGCCGCCCCAGGCGCCACGGCCGGGTTGGCAGCCAGCGGCCCAGCATCTGGAGGCCCTGCTCAACGCTTTGGCGGCTGCCGGGCAGCCGGCGAGCGATCTGAAGCGCCATTTGCTCAATCTTTTCGCCAGGGCGGCGGGCCAGCCAGCCGTTCTGCAGCCGGCCCTGCTCCCGCCTGCCCTGCTCGCAGCGCTGGATCAGCAGCTCGGCGCCCGGCTGGTGAACAACGGGCAGCTGCCCGAGGCGCTGCGCTCCGCTGCACTTGTGGTGTTGGCGCTGTTCGGCAGGGAGAGGCTGATCCAGGAGATTGCGCAGGATGCAGGGCTGCCTGTGGCGTTGCGGCGGCAGGCCGTTGAGTGCTTGGGGCTGCTGGCTAGCCGCAGCCACGATCGACAGCAACGCCAGCGGATTGAGGCGTTTCTGGAGGCCCAGCTGCGCGGCTCTGGCCTCGATCTGCTGATCGCTTCCGAAGCAGACTGGACAGAACACGACCGGCGCCTGCCGCTGCTGCAGGGCGCCGCGCGGGCGTTGCAACTGGCGGCAGCGGTTGACCTACCTCTGCTGGGCCACGGCCCGGGACGGGTGGTGCCGATGCTCAGCATCAGCGCCTTGCAGCAGGAGGAGGGCCTGCGGTTGCGCACGCAATTGGTGACGCCAGCGGTGTGGAGGTTGCCCCTGCCCGCTGGCGAGCAGCTAGAGCTGGTGCTGGTTCAGGGCGGCGACTACCTCATCGGCTCGCCGCAATCGGAGGAAGGCCGTGAGATTTCCAACTATTTCGTTCAGAACTGCGAAGGGGTGGATGTGGAGGCCCAGCGCCGGGTGGAGAGCAAGGATTTCGCGCTGGCCCGCCAGGCGATCACCCAGGCCCAGTGGCGGGCGGTGGCGAGCTTGCCGCGATTGGAGCGCGATCTTGACCCCAACCCCGGCAGCTTCGAAGCCATGGACCTCTGGGAGGCCCATGGCCAGCCCGGCGGTTTGCCGGTGGACAGCGTCAGCTGGATCGATTGCCAGGAATGGCTGCGGCGGCTGAATCGTTGGTTGCAGGAACAGTGGCCGCAGCTGGGTGGCCAGGGGCTGCCCCCCCAACTGGCGCTGCCTGGCGAGGGCCAGTGGGAGCTGGCCTGCCGGGCCGGGGCGAGTACCCCTTTCCACTTCGGCCCGATAGTGGATTCCACTTGGGCCAATTTCGATGGTGGCTATCTCTATGGCCCCAGCCGCAAGGGCTCCTACCGCCAGCGACCGGTGCCGGTGGGGTCTTTCGGTTTGGTGAACCAATGGGGCCTGGCCGAGATGCACGGGCAGATCTGGGAGTGGTGCGGCGACCAGTGGCACCCTGATCCGATTGGCCAGGGCTGGCCCAGCGATGGCGAGCCTTGGCAGGGGTTGGATTCAAGCCTGGGGGACTCAGGGTCCAGCCAGGTCAACTGGAGGCTGCTGCGCGGCGGCTCGTGGTACGGCCTCCCCAGGTTCTGCCGCTCGGCTTGCCGCTTCTACAGCCCCCCGGTCAACCGCAACCGCCACCCCTTCGGTTTCCGCGTCTGTTGCCTCCCCCAGGACTTGATTCTTTACCCTTAAACCCTTTGATTCTTTACACTCGGCTGTTGGTTGCTGGCTGTCGTGGCCGGCGCCGTAGGCGCCTCGATTTTTGGTACCACTCCCATGGCTGCTACCACTCCCATCGCTGGGGCCGTGCAACCATGGGCTCCCCAGGCGCAGCGAACGGCCGATCATCCCGGCTAGGTTTCTGAGGCCGTACTCGACAAGCTGGAGTGCGCTCTCCGTGCATGGTGTGACGGATGCGGGAGCAGGCCCGGCTTGATCTGATTAGCGCGAGGCGATGCTACGCGTCACAGCAGAGTGGAAGCCGTTGCTTGTCTACAGTCGCCGATTCAATGCAACCCATCTTTGAGGTGCTATATTCTTAGGTCTTCGAGCTGCAGTCTATCCCGTCACCGATCAGCAGAAGGCTAGACTCTGGTATGCGAAAGCCCTCGATGTTGAGCCATGTTTTGATCAACCATTCTACGTTGGGTTCTGCGTCGGCGGCTTTGAGCTTGGGTTACTTCCCGAAGGGACTCCCAGTATCCACGGTCCGCAACCGCTTTGGGGCGTCTCGAATGGGGCGAAGTCGTGGAGCATCTTTTGTCGCTGGGAGCGCACGCCCTGGGGGGATGCGTTGCCGCTGGCCACCTGGCGATCAGCCTCCAGGCTGGGGGCGGGCTGGCCCAGACTGCAATTGAGAACCAAACGCTGACGGTGGAGCTGAAGGGTTCCAATCTGCAGAACTACTTCAACGTAATCGCAGCTGGTTCGGATAGCGCCCTCTTCATCATCTGCAGGGCCAACAACAGCGCCACAGTGGTGGTGATGAGCCTTGAGGGGCAGAAGCGTCAGTTTCTGGTCGTCAACGGCAAGGCGGTGGCTTCCGATTAACCCGAGCAGCTGAAGGTGCAGCTGCGGGGGCCGTGCTGCTGGCTCAGATGCCCTGCTTGAACTCGATGATCGTGCCCTTGTAAGCCTAGGGGCGGCTTTGTCAGCGGGGCAGAAAATGCGGGGCAACGGCCTTGCTTGTCAAGAATCTGTGGCAATCGATGCTTCGGCTGCGCGCCCAGGCGCTCCATTGTGAGGGCCAGCTCAAGCCGCTGCCGGCGGTTCCTGCCGTGCCTGCCACCGTTCTCCGCTCCCGGTTTCGCCGCTGCAGCCTGGGCGCCTTCACGGCCCTCGCGGCCCTACCCCTGTTGCTGGGGGCCCGGCCGCTGCGCGCTGACACCTACACGGTGAGCGATTCGAATTGGGGAACCAGCGCCACCCCCAACAGCTTCGCCTGGGCCCTGGCCCAGGCCAACGCAAACCTAGGTCGTGACACTATCAGCATCACGCCCGGCCTGCCGATCAATGTGGATGCCGCGGCCGCAACAGGAGGCTGGCTCGCCACGATCAGCGATAACCTCACCATCCAGGGCAACGGCGCCACCCTGGTCGGTAATCCAAGTTTCATGAGCAGTGCGGGCACCCTCTACACCAAAACCAATGTCGATACCTTTAGGCCGGATCCGCTGGGCACCGACATCCTGATCCAGGAGGCGTTTTCCTTCGGCAAGCTGGCTTCAGGGGTCTCCCTAACCATCCAGGCGCTCAACAGCGATGGCCTTAATGGCTTCCTGCAGCTGGGCGAAGGCTCCACGGCCAGCCTTAGCGGAACCACGGCCCGCAACAGCGTCAGCTACGGGGCGGAGCCCCGCTCGGTGTTCGAAGCCAAGGCCGACTCCACCCTCTACCTCAGCCAAGTGGTGCTGCAGAACATCAACCCCGCCCTCGACAGCATTGGTTCGGCCTGGTCTGGGGCGATTAGCGGCGTCAATGCCACCCTCAACATGGTGCGCAGCTCGATCAGCCAGGCGGCAGCGGCGGCCGGGGCCGTGGTTTGGAGTGGTGGTGTAGCGAATGTGGTTTCGTCGCTGATCAGCGATTCAGGCGGTCTCTCGGTGTCTGACGACACCAAGGAGGGCGTGATGAATCTGGTCAATAGCCTGGTCTCGGTGGCGGCCCAGGATTCCGACATTCAGCGGCTGCAGGCGTTCGCGGGCGGTGAACTCAATATCACCGCCTCCTCGATTCTTCAGGATGCCCTCGACAACAGCTACAATTCTTGCAGCACCGATCCCTACGCCTGCGCCGGTAAGCCACTCACAGCTTTTGATGGCGGCACGATCACACTCAAGCAGAGCTATGTCTCGCTGATCAACGCTCTGGTTCCGGGGCTCATTCCCACTGGTGTGCCGTCCTATTCCAATGCACTGTTTGGCCCATCCAACGCAGGTTCTCTCGTTGCCCTCGATTCCGCGTGGCTTCAAACCACGCCGAACCAGAGCGCCGCAGATCTTCAGAGCCTGTTCGGCAACGCCAGCCTGCTCACCAGTGGCATCCCGCTCACCCTGGAGGATTCAGCTGGGGTCAGCGCCTACTACCCTTGGCCCGCCGGCGCCTATCCCAATCCCGATGGCCCCCTGATCGATCAGATCAGCGATGCCAATGGCGCCAACCAGCTGATCAATCCGATCGATCTCAGTCCGATCCTGCTGGATGTTTTTGGTAATCCCCGCAGCCGCAATGGTCTGCGCACGATCGGTGCGGTCGAGCCCGCCAGGGCCCCGGCACCGCTGCCCTTGGTGGGCGCCACGGCGGCCCTGGCCTGGAGCCGCCGGCTGCGGCGCAGGCTCCAGAACGGCCGTAGCCAAGCATTAGGTTTACAAGCATGAACCTAGGCGTGAGCAGGAAACTGGTGGAGACATGAATCGAGCGCCCGGATCTCAGCTTGTCCCGCTGCATGCGGGCGAGGGCTTTGGGGATCGCTGAGCGCTTGCCTGCCTTGAAGATCTATACGATGCCATACCCAAACTGAGCCACGAGATTAGAGCCGGCGCTGGAGTTGCGATCCACAAGGCCGGTGTCGGCGCCTGTCCAGGCCCAGTTGGAATCGAGCGCCCACATATGCAATTGGCCGGTGGGGTTGTAGCGCCAGAGGATCTTATTGGCAGTGCCGATCGTTTCAGCGGCCAGCATCTGCCAGGTGGAGCTGGCGTTACCCGGGCTGGCGGGCGAGCCCATGAAGGTGATCGGTGTAATCGTGGAGCCAGCGCTGGCGTAGGGCTGGCCGGTGCTGTTATGGCGGAAAAGGCTGGTATTGCCCTGCCATTCGATCTCGGTGAAGGGCGTGCCGATGATCGAATCGCCATTGAGATCAAGCTGGAAGGAGGATTCCAGCCCCCAACCGGTGTTGGAGTTGGTGTCATCGAGGCCGGTATCGGCGCCTGTACAGGCCCAGTTGGAATCTAGCGCCCACCAATGCAATTGGCCGGTGGGGTTGTAGCGCCAGAGGATCTTGTTCCCAATTTCCCCCGATTCAGCTGCCAGCATCTGCCAGGTGGAGCTGGCGTTACCAGGGCTGGCGGGCGAGCCCATGAAGGTGATCGGTGTGATCGTGGAGCCAGCGCTGGCGTAGGGCTGGCCGGTGCTGTTAT
>CAIOGZ010000094.1 GCA_903858015.1 uncultured cyanobacterium | reverse complement strand
GCAGGCAATCGGCCGGAAGCCTGACCGCCAGGCTGTTCCCCCAGCGGCGGATCGCCTGAGGGAAGTGCTGGCTGGCGTCAGCTGAACGACCTTGAGGCTTGGACTGTGTCAAGGAACGCCTTGGGCCGTTCACGGCCACCTGTAGAGACGTGACTCTACGCCCGGTTTGGGGCGTTCAGTGCTGCAGATGCCGCCGGCTCCAGCCGGTGATGGTGGCCTCCACGTTCTCCAGGTGCCACTGGAGCGGCCCCCGACTCTGGTTGCAGCCGCAGCTGGCGGAGGGTTTCCCGGCTCATTCCCAGAGCAGCGCATGCTTATGCCGTCGTGACCCAGACCCGCTGGCGGGATGACGTTGTCGGCGTGTCCATCAGCCCCCTGTCAGTTGCGTGCGGAAGCGCTTGAGGGTCTCGATCAACCATGAGCGGCGATAGCTGACTCCATCCGATCGTGTTCGGCAGCCACCAGGCCCCACCACTCACCCGGCTGCGGCCACTGCTGGTGGGAAGGCCCCACCCAAGGCACTGGCTGCCCCGCCTCCAGGGAGTGGTGCGGCTGCCGGCTACCGGGCGGTCGTAGTGAGGGTCGTCGCGCCGGCCTTCTCCATGCTCCGCCGCGGGCAAGGGCTTACGCGAGCTGGCCTAGGCGGCCAGCCCTTGCCTTTCGCGGCGGCGATGGCGGCGTCCCGTCGCTGCGCCCGTTGGCGTCTGCAGGCATGTTTCTTTCAAGTCGAGCTGCTGCGGAAGCTGATCCCGTTGCGTTGGTGGAATCGTGCCAGCGGGCGTTGGTTTGGTTGCTGCGCAGTCATCGGGGCGAGCCCCTGCGGCGCTGCTGGATCGATCAGCCCTACGGGGAGGAGGAGATCACGCGGCTGGAACAGGAGCTGCTGCCGGCGATGGAGCAGTTTTTGGAGCGGATCGGGGAGATCGATCGGCAGCTGGAGCTAAAGCAAGCGGCCGAGAGGCTGAGGGCGGAAGCTGAAGGGCTGCCAGGGGAAGGGGCTGGGGGGCTGGCGCCCGAGGGGCTGGCCCCCGAGAGGCTGGCTCCTGGGGGAGCTGGCTGGGCCTGCGGAGCCGATGGCGGCCTGAGGCCTCTGTCTGGTGCGATGAAGCGTGGGTGCCTGGCTGGCGCCCACCAGCTCCTGGTGGCGAGTGGCCTGGCCGCAGAGCCTGCCTGCTGGTGCCCCGCTCGGGGTCGCCCCTGGTGGGGCTGGCCCCTGGTGGGGCTGGCTCCTCGCAGGCTTGGTGCGGCTGTCCTCTGCGGCCACGGCCATCACCACCTCCACCGGCTCCACCACCTCCATCGCCAGCTCCACCACCTGCAGCGGTTTCACCATCTCCAGCGTTATCTGCTCCATTGGCATCGAGTCCAGCCCGGCGGGGCTCGATCCCGCCTGGGCGCGGATCTGGTTCCTCGATGGCGTCAAAATGGAGAGAGCGGAGGACCACAATTCTTTTTCTGAGCACAATCTCACCCATTCTCTTCCTCTTAAGCTGGCTCAGCCGCTGCCGGATGTGTTCACCCACATTGAAATCATAGACCTATTTATTATCGTCGGATAGTGCTCTGGTGGAAGGTTTGTGCCGAGAGAACAAGTTTTCCGACCCACTGGGAAGCGGCAGTTGACAAACAGAGTAAATATGCTTAAACTCTAATTTATTCAGTTAAAACCATGAATCTCGACGACTTCCTCAAGGCACAGATCGACGACTACATACGGTATGATATCAAATTCCTCTCCACGAATGATGCAGGCGGCGGGGGGCCTACTTACCCATTGGCGATGATCTGTAGCTCTGCTATTGAACTTCTTGGTTCTCTAATGGTCGCCTCAAGCAATGGGGGGTTCAACCGAAAAGATAACAAGCTTTACTTTCGCGAGTACTGGGAGAATGTTCTATATAAAAATACTAATTCTAAAAAATACCTGGATGCTGGCAAGTTTTACGACTTGATCAGAAATGGACTTGCGCACAACAGCATCCCAAAAGGCAACATACGCTTTCTTAGGCATAGTCCTCAGTTGCACCTGCGGGAGCATTCAGATGCCGGGCAAAAAGTTTTGAACATAGACGTTATTCAGCTTGGCATTGACCTGCTAGACTCTTATGACAATCAATTCAAAAAATACTTGCTCGATGGTACTAATAAGTCAAATGCGCAGACCGTCTTAGATGAGATCGTGCATGATTACAATCAAATTGCCTCGAACAATGGTCTAGCCTTTCCCCATGCATCTTCATCCCCACAAGAAGCGACCGGCCCTGTCGTATCATTTGGAAGTTCTGTTCCAACTGTAAATTTAGAAACTCTGGCCAATCTCTCTCAAGTGCAGGGAGCCCCGCTTCAGCTCGGTCCAACAGGTCCAACTGGTCCATTTGCAAACGGGCCATCTACGAGCGCTACTCCATAGAAGCAATTGGAATAAGCTAACCGCTTATACTAGCGAATCCGGAATATCTTGGCGAGAGCGCTACTTTTGTGTTCTCCATGTCTTCATCAGCCAGAAAAAACGTCAATGCTGCGACGCTGCAGGTGCTCTGAGTGAAGCATCTCGATCGGCCCTCCATTAGATCCATGTTCGCGACGCTGCCGCAGGCCCCTCCATGCTCCGCGCCTTGCCAAGGGTCGGGGCCAGGCTCGCCCGCTGGTGTCGTTGGGCGCTGGTGCGCCGAACGGGGCGGTGGCGAGCCCTTGGGCGGCGGCGCGGAACCCTCCGGGGTCCTGCGTTGCACGCGCCATGGTTCCCTCCATCCTTATTGATTCACCGCCACGAGTGGCACGGCCACGAGTGGCCCGGTGGCCAAGTCACCCGGATCGAGCCGCTGCAGGTGGAGCAGTGGGCCCTGTCGCGCTCGGAGCTGGCTGGGTTCTGCGGTTGCCCGGTGGGGGCGCTGCGCTGCTCGCGGGTGGGGCCGGTGCATCTGGCCCACGTAGGGGCTTGGGCTCGCCTGGAGGCGCTGGATTCGCTGCGCTGGCCGCTGTTGGAGGCCCCGGTGATCCACGGGCCGGCGGTGGCGGTGCGGCCGGTGTTCGGCTCCGGTGGGGTTGATCGCCTTGGCCAGGAGCCTGGCGGCTGGCAGGTTTATCCCTGGCAGGGTGCCGCCTGGCGGGCCCTGGAGCCGTGGGAGGCCGAGAATGCTCTCGGGGTTCTGCGGCGCCATGCCTTGCCTCTGCAGCCGGCCAGTTGCCCGGTTGATCAGGCGTTGGAGCGGGCGCTGGGCTGGCCGTTGGCGGGCGAGTTCCTGCGGGCCCAGCAAGCGGGCGATGGGGCTGCGCTGCTCCGCATCCGCCTGCAGGTGCAGCGGCAGCGGCGGGAATGGGCCCAGGCTCGGGGCTCTGGCGTCTGCTGATCGATCGCCGCCCAGGGGGTCTGCAGGCTCAGGCGACAGGCTGGGCGCTGCAGCTCAAACGCACCGGGTGCCAAGCCGGGCCTAGGGGCCTGCCAAACCAGGGCTGAACCAGCGCCGGAGATCAGGGCCTTGGATCCCCCCGGTCGTGCGACACCCAGGCACGGAGCAAAACCGGGGCTCAGGCGGCTGCAGAAGCCCAGCCAGGGGAGCACCCAACACAACACAACCGCGACAGCGGCGGGAGGCGGCCATCGCATCGGCGAGCACCACACCAGCACTGCCCCATCCACCTCGGCCGCGCAAGGGCTGACGCTGCGCCTGCGGCGCCCCTGCCCGGCCGCTGCGGTGGGGCGATGGGGCCGGTGTTCCTCGCCTTCGATCCGATGGCCACCGCTTCCCTCTGCTGCCCGATCCGCCGCGTGGTGGTGCACGTCTATCCCGGCTCCAGCAAGGCCGCCAGCGAGCCCCGGCTCACGCTGTTCTTTGGGCGGCGCGGCAAGCCGGTGCTCAAGCCCCGCCTGATGCCGCTGCGGGTGGCCCAGGCGGTGGCGCTTCAGCTGCAGGCCCGGCGGGTGGGCACGGTTTCGGTGCTTTGAGGCGCTTGGGGGCCCTGCGGGGGCTTTTGGGGCCCTGGGGGGGTGGCTTTTGGGGCCAGGGGCGCTAGATGCTGGGGCGATGGCTCTAGGGCGACTTCTGAGGTAATGGCCCTACAGTCCTGAGCTAGTCGGCTCGCGAGGAATGGCTCGGGTTCAGCTGTTCCTCTCCACGGTGAGTGCGGAGTTTCTGAGCTATCGGGATCGGCTGCGCCAGCGCCTGACGCGCCCCAATGTAGAAGTGAAGGTACAGGAGGATTTCATTGTTACCGGCAATGAAACCCTGGAAATGCTGGATGAGTACATCAAGGGCTGCGATGGGGTGATCCACCTGGTGGGTGACATGACCGGCTCACCGGCCAAGGCCCCCTCGCTGGCGGCGATCAAGCAGTGCTACCCCGATCTGGCGACACGCCTGCCATTGGCGGATTTTCTGCAGCCCGAGGGCCCTTCGCTTCCCTACACCCAGTGGGAAGCCTGGCTGGCCTTGCTTCACAAGAAAAAGCTGTTCATCGCCACGCCCACGCCTGAAGCAGCGCGTGATGCCGGCTGCCTCCAGGATCCAGCCCAACAGGCGTTGCAGCAGGCCCACCTGAAACGCCTGAGAGCCGTGTCTCGTTATCCCGGCGTGGCCTTCACGGGGCAGGAGCACCTGGCGGCCGAGGTGTTGCGCTCTTTTGTGCTGGATCTATTGGTAGAGGCAGGCCTGAGCAAGCGCCCGCAAACCTTGCCCTACGCCAGCCTCGGCAGCCTGTTCAAGGGCCGCCAGGCCCTGCTGAACGCCATCGAGACCGGGCTGGGTCCCATTGCCGAGCAGGCCGGTGCCGTTGCGCCCGTGGTGGCCTTGGTGGGCCAGGGCGGGGTGGGCAAGTCGCGCCTGGCGATTGAGCAGGCCTGGCGCCAGCTGGGCCGCCATTGCGCCGTGCTGTTCGTGCTGGCCGATAGCCCGGCGGCGCTCGAACGCAACTTGGCTGGGCTCTGCGGCGAGCGGGGTCTGGATCTCAGCGAGAAGGCCCTAACTGAGCAGGCGGCCCAGGCCCAGGCGGTACTCAACTGGCTGGTGACCCATCCGGGCTGGCTGTTGATCCTCGACAACGTGGACAACGAAGCTGCCGCAACGGCTGTCGAATCTCTGCTCAGCCAGCTCAGCGGCGGCCAGGTGCTGATCACCACCCGGCTGCGCAACTGGAGCGGCTCTGTCCAGGTGCTCGATGTAGACATTCTTGCTCCTGATGATGCCGCCGCCTTCCTGTTGGAGCGCACCGAGGGCAAGCGTCGGCTCTCCGAAGATGACATCGCCACAGCGCTTCTGATTGGGGAAGATCTGGGCTACCTCGCCCTGGCGCTAGAGCAGGCCGGGGCCTACATCAGCCAGCGCCGGCTCAGCTTTGCCGGTTACCGAAGCGAGTGGCAGCAACGGCGGACGAAGGTGCTGGCTTGGAATGAACCGCGCCTCACCCAGTACCCCGCCAGCTTGGCGATTACCTGGCTCACCAGCTTTGAACAGCTGGGGGAGGAAACCCGCACGATGCTGCGCCGGCTGGCCTGGCTGTCACCAGCGCCGATCCCCGAAAGCCTGTTGGAGGTGCCCATTAACGGGGAGGCGGCGAATCCTGGTAGTGCCTTTGATGCGCTGGTGGAGCTGGAGGGTTTGTCATTGCTGAATCGCTCCGGCGAGGCCCCCTATTTCATGGTCCACCGCCTGGTGCAGGCGGTCACGCGGCTGCGGCAGGAGATGGCGCAGGAGCCCCATGAACTGGCAGCCGCGTTGGCATGGATCAATGCGGCGTTTGTGGCGAATCCACAGGATGTGCGCAGTTGGCCGGTGCTGGAACCGCTGGAGCCCCATGCAAAGGCGGTGGCGGGATTTGCTGATCAGGCTGGGCTATCGGATCCGACTGCGCGGCTCTTCCATGAGATGGGTGTGCTGTTTGATGCAAAAGCGGCATACAGCGATGCGGAGCCGCTTAAACGACGTGTGGTTGAGATCTTTGAGGCCAGTTACGGCAACGAACACCCCATTTTGGCCACCGCCCTCAACAACCTGGCGCAGCTGCTGCAGGACACCAATCGGGTGGCAGAAGCGGAGCCGTTGATGCGCCGTGCCCTGCAGATCGATGAGGCCAGCTACGGCCTGGATCATCCCAACGTGGCTATTAGTCTGAACAACCTTGCGGCGCTCCTGCGGGTCACCAATCGGCTTGCAGAAGCGGAGCCGTTGATGCGCCGTGCCCTGCAGATCGATGAGGCTAGCTACGGCCTGGATCATCCCAACGTGGCTACTCGTCTGAACAACCTGGCGGGGCTCCTGCGGGCCACCAATCGGCTTGCAGAAGCGGAGCCAATGTATCGCCGTGCCCTGCAGATCGATGAGGCCAGCTACGGCCTGGATCATCCTGAGGTGGCAACAGATCTGAACAACCTGGCGCAGCTGCTTCAGGCCACCAATCGACTTGCAGAAGCGGAGCCGTTGATGCGCCGTGCCCTGGCGATCGATGAGGCCAGCTACGGACTGGATCATCCCAAGGTGGCTATTGGTCTGAACAACCTGGCGGGGCTGCTGCAGGCCACCAATCGGCTTGCAGAAGCGGAGCCGCTGATGCGCCGTGCCCTGCAGATCGATGAGGGCAGCTACGGCCTGGATCATCCCAACGTGGCAAGAGACCTGAACAGCCTGGCGGGGCTGCTGAAGGACACCAATCGGCTGGCAGAAGCGGAGCCGCTGATGCGTCGTGCCCTGCAGATCGATGAGGACAGCTATGGCCTGGATCATCCCAGGGTGGCAACGAAGTTGAACAACCTGGCGCAGTTGTTCATGGCTACCAATCAGCTGGCTGAAGCGGAGCCGTTGATGCGCCGTGCTCTGGCGATCGATGAGGCCAGCTACGGCCTGGATCATCCTGAGGTGGCAACGAAGTTGAACAACCTGGCGCAGCTGTTCGTGGCTACCAATCGGCTGGCAGAAGCGGAGCCAATGCATCGCCGTGCCCTGCAGATCGATGAGGCCAGCTACGGCCTGGATCATCCTAAAGTGGCAATAGATTTGACCCACCTGGCGAGGCTGCTGGACTCCACCAATCGTCTGGCAGAAGCGGAGCCAATGTATCGCCGAGCCCTGGCGATCAATGAGGCCAGCTACGGCTTGGATCATCCCAGGGTGGCTCTTATTCTGAACAACCTGGCGGCGCTGCTGCAGGTCACCAATCGGCTGGCAGAAGCGGAGCCGCTGATGCTCGGTGCCTTTGTGATTTTTCTAGCCAGCCTGGGCTTGGATCACCCAAACACTCAGATTGCCTTGAAAAACTACACAACGATCCTCCAAGATCAGGGCCTCTCAGAAGAAGCCATCCAAGCCAAACTCGCCTCCCTCCACCAGCAAGACTGACTTCCTTACCCACCAAAAAGCCCCGGCTATGCACCGGGGCCATTCCCCCCAAGCAGCAGCCGGGGCCATCAACCAGAAGCGATTACCCCTTCGGGAAACGCAGCTCCCAAAACGCTGCCCCAAGGCTGGATTGGGCCGCGCCGGTGAGCTGCTCATAGAGCTGCTGGGCCTTGAGGCGGGCCTCCAGCTCCTGGGCGGTGGGGCCGTACTGCCATTGCTTGCGGCCGGGGCGGCGGTGAAGCAGCACCCCGCCGGGGAGTTGGTATCCGCCTTCGCTGCCGGGGGGCAGGAGGTGGAGCAGATCACCGCGCAGGTGGGCAAGGCGCAGGGTTTCGTGCAGCTCCTTCTGGTCGGCGCCGAGTTGATCGAGCAGCAGTTTTACCTCCACCAGGCGGTGGCTGAGGTGGCCGATGGCGAGCGGGGAGAAGCGTTCGTCATCGGGGCCAAGGGGGGCACCGGCGGCAGCCCTGGGGGCGATCCCGAGCTGGGCGAGCAGGGCCAGGGCTGCGGGCGAGCCGGGCTCGGGTTCGCTGGTTTCGGGGGTCGGTGGGGCTGGGTTTGGAGCGGCCACCGGGGAGGGAGCTGGCGCTGGGGTGGCTGTAGGCGCTGGGGTGGGAGCTGTACGACTACGTATCGCCTACTGCGGCTCCCTGCGGCGACGATCGTATGCCTGGCTAACGCTTGACGGCGTAGCCAACCAAGGCTGAGGTCAGTGACAGTAGGGCACTACCAGCGGTCTGCTGCATCGTGTCGCTATAGCGGTTTTCCCGATCCAGGGCGATCCAAGCCGATACGCCAAGCACAGCTACCACAGCTGTACTGGCCAGCCCTGCCACCAACCACGCCATCCGTCGG
>CAIOGZ010000093.1 GCA_903858015.1 uncultured cyanobacterium | reverse complement strand
TTTGTGTGTGCTGGCGGCGGTCCCTGGTCTAGGCCTGCAGCCCCATGTTGGCGCCGGGTCTAAAGATCTGCAGCCCCCTGGTTGGCGCCGGGTCTGGGACGGCCAGCCTACGGGTGGTTCAACTCTGGCTGAATCGCTGCCTGTGGGTGGTTCAGGGTTACGGGTTTAGGGATTGAGCTGGATTGCGTTGAAGTGAGTGGTGGATGGATACCCACCAGAGGCTCGCTGCGGATTGCCTTCTCGGTCGCTGAACAGCACTTGGAGGCCGGCGCGATCGGCGGCTTCGATTTCCTTGAGGGAGTCGCTGATGAACAGAATTGCGGCTGGATCTGTCGCCATTAGCTGGCTGATGGTCCGATAGCTTTCTGCAGAATCTTTTGGCCCCGTATGGGTGTCGAACCAGTGCTGGAATAGGGGGCGGAGATCTCCGGCATTGCTGTAGCCGTAAATCAGTTGCTGCGCTGGAATCGAGCCGCTTGAATAAACGGCAAGCACAATGCCACTGTTTTTCCATTGCCGTAAGGCGGCGGGTACATCGGCAAAGATCGGGCCACGCAGTTCGGCTCGGCTGTAGCCTTCGGCCCAGATTTTGCCCTGAAGATCCTTAAGCGCTGTTAGTTTGCGATCGTTGTCGATGAGAAAGTAGATGTAGGGCAGCACCGCTTTGGCTGGGTTGGCGAAGGGGCCAGTGGTGTTGCTGTCCCTGAGTAGCTGGGCAGCTTGTGGGTCTGGATCCTGCTGCCATTGCTGCTCCAGTCGCTCGATCAGGCTGGCAACGCTAGCTTCATGTTGGTGGAGCTGGAGGTAATGCTCCAGTTGCTTTCTGGCGTAGGGAAACAGGACTTCGGCCACGAAGCTAACCGGGCAGGTGGTGCCTTCGATATCGAGCAAAAGGTGGCTGATGCCGTGGAATTGGCAGGGATTCATGGCTGGCTGATTGCTGCGGCTGGGGGGAGGCCGCGTCCGAGCAAAGCCTCCAGTAGCAGTTGGCGCCAGCGCTGCTCCATCAGGAACTCCAGAATCTCCAGATGGCGGTTGGCCTGCTCCAAATCGAGGCCCCAGGCATACAGGCCATGGCCCGCGATCAGCAGCCCGTTGGGGGCCGAAGCAAGCAGGGGGCTGGCAGCGGCACTGAGGCGGCGGAGGTTTTGATCATTGGCTAGCACGGGGATGCGAATTCGGCTCTGATGGCTGGTGATGCCGGGGAGGCCTTTCAGCATTTCAAGGCCACTGATTTCTAAATAGTTGATCGTTTCAGTCTCGATCGCGGCTGTCGCATCGCTGGGCTGGGCTGCAGGCCAGCGCTGGCTTGGAGGCCAGGGTTGCTGGGTTGGCTGGCTGCGAGGCAGGGCCGCGTCGGGGTTCGGAGCCCAGCCGCCGCCCACCCATTGGGAGAGCAGGGTGCCGGCTTGGGAGTGGGTGTGCAGCACGGCCCCAGCACCGGTACGGGCCACGATTTCCAGATGCAGCAGCGTTTCAGCGCTGGCCTTGCCCTGGCCAGCGACCACCTGGGCGGCCCCATCCACCGTAATCATCGCCTCCGGCGCCACAGCTCCCTTATCGACGCCACTGGGGGCCATCAGCAGCAGCAGGGGCTGGCGTTGCAGCACACAGCTGAAGTTGCCCCCGGTTCCATCGCACCAGCCCCTGCGGTGGATCGCCGCCATGGCCTTGCTGAGGGCTTGGCCCGAGCTCAGCGCTGCGGCAGGATTCGGAGATGCGGCGGGGTTGGGGCTCACGGGATCAGGAGCGCAGGAGAAGGCTGCTTGGGGGCTGAAGGTAGGCCAGGTTGCGCTGCCGGAGGTTGGGCCTGGAGACTATCTCTGGAGGTTATCGCTGCTCGAGGATCCCAACAGCGTCGATCGGCCGGTTCAGGTTTGGCAGCGGGGACACCAGTGGCTGCTGCGACCCGCCAATCGGGTTCGCTCGATGCTGGCTCCACAGCGCCGGCAGGGGCTACCTGCCCTGCGGTAGACCCAGGCCTGGCCGCCGTAGTTGCCGTTGCTGCCGGTGAGGTCGCGGAAATCGCTGAAGCTGGTCCCGCCGGCGCCGATGCTGGTGGTGAGCACCTCGACCAGGGCTGCATGTAGGCGCTTCAGGCTGCTGGCGCCTAGCTGGCGACTGGGGGTCTGGGGCCGGATCCCAGCTTGGAACAGGGATTCATCGGCATAGATATTGCCCACCCCCGCCACCAGGGATTGGTCGAGCAGGGCGTTCTTGATCGGCCGGATCGATCGCGCCAGCCGCTGCTGCAGATAGCTCGGGTTGAAGCCAGCATCGAAGGGTTCGGGCCCCAGCCGCGCCAAGCCCGTGATCACGCTGTTAACCGGCTTACCCGGCGGCACCCACCACATCTGGGCGAAGCTGCGGGTATCGATGAAGCGCAGCTCGCCGCCCCCGAGGCACCAAAACCGCACGCGGGTATGGGGTTCGGCTGGGCTCGTTGAGCTGGCCTGCGCTGCGCTGGCTTCGGCTGCGCTGGATTCTTGGGGTGGATCGACCCAGAGGAATTGGCCGGTCATGCGCAGATGAACCCCCCAGATGCCGCCATCGCTGCCATCTGGAAGGGATAGGGGGGCGAGCAAATACTTGCCGCGCCGCCGCCAGGTGATGATCGTGCAGCCCTGCAGCGCCGAGCAGAACAGTTCGGGGTCGCTTGGCGCGGCGATGGCGCGGTTGCGGAGCACCTGAACCCGGTCGATGGCGATGCCGCTGGTCTGGCGGACCAGACCAAGCCGCACGGTTTCAACTTCCGGTAGTTCCGGCACAGCGGGGCCCCTGGGCGCTCAAGGAAAGTGGCCGACGTTGCAGCCGTTCAGCCCAGGGGCCAAGCTACTGACTCAGGCTTTCTGATTCAGGACCACTGAGTCAGGACCTCTGTTCCAGGAGCTCTGATTCAGGCCTTCTCGAGCTCGGTCTCAGCGAAGTTGTTGGTGTTGATGCCGCCTTCGTTGCCGCTGATGCCGTTGTAATTGACCTTGTCGAAGCGCACCACCACGGGGTAGCGGATGCCGGAGGTGTCGACGGAGGCAACGGTGCCCACATCGTTGAACCAGTAGGACTCTGGGCGCTTGATGCGCACTTTGTCGCCGCGGGAGATGGCCATCGCTGCTGCGTCGGATCGGGTGGCTGTCGGGCTGACCCTACCTTCGCCGGGCTGCGTTCGGGCCGGGGGCGTCACGATTCGTCGTTTCGGCTGGTAGCTGGTTCGCCTTCGCCAGGCCTTTGGCTGGCCGTGGCCAGGCGCTGGCCAGGCCCGATCCGGTCGGGGGCGGCGTGGCAGCATCCCAATTCTTGCTCCATCGCCATGGCTGCTCCCGAGGCTCCTCTGCTCAGCCTTGATCTGCCGGATCCCGAGCAGGACGACATCAGCACCATGGAGTTCCTGGCCCGGCTGGAGGAGGCCTGGGCGGTGTGTGATCGCTTCGATCTTCAGACGGAGATCTGGCGGGGCCGCATCCTGCGGGCGGTGCGCGATCGGGAGAAGCGCGGCGGGGAGGGGCGTGGCACGGGGTTTTTGCAATGGCTGCGCGAGCGGGAGATCAGCAAGACCCGCGCCTACACCTTGATCCAACTGGCTGAATCGGCCGACAGCCTCGTGGGCGAGGGGCTGTTGGAGCCGGACGGTGTGAACCAGTTTTCGAAGCTCGCCTTCCTCGAAACCGCCCAGGCCGAGCCGGATGTGCAGTTGATGATCACCGAGGCCGCCAACGGCGGCCTGCCGATCACCCGCAAGCAGGTGCGACGGCTCTCCGACGACTACCTGGCGGCCACCAGCCCCCTGCTGCCGGAGGAGATTCGCCAGCGCACCGCCGACAACCTGCTGCCCCCCCGGGCGGTGGCTCCGTTGGTGAGGGAGTTGGCGCGCCTGCCGGAAGATCAACAGGACGACCTGCGCCGGGTGCTGCGGGAGGAACCGGAGCTCGATCGGGTTAAGGACGTGACCAACACGGCCCGCTGGTTGCACCGGGCCGCCGAGGCCAGCCTGGCGGTGCGGGCCTTCCAGCTGGAGCATTTGGATTTCGACAAGGCGCTGCAGGAGGCCCAGCGGCTCGATGTCTTGGGGTTGCTGGCCGATGCCGTGGGCCAGGCCCAGGCCCTGGAGAGCGCCGTGCTCAAGCTGCACACCAGCTGGCGGCGGCTGGGGGGGGTGCAGGAGCGGCTGTGGGTGGAAAGTGGCAGCAGCACCCCCCATCTGCGCGAGTTGCTCACCGCCCTGCAGAGCTTGAGCGGCAGCACCTTGCGGGTGTCGCTCGGGGAGTTGGCCGGCGGCAAGCGGCTGCGGTTGCAGCTGGTGGAGGAAGCGCCCGACCGGCTGGAGGGACCGCCGCTGCCGGAGCCCTTTGCCGCGGGGATGGGCGCGACTGAGGGGCGCGACTGAGGTAGGGGGGGGCGGGGGCGGCCCTTGAGGGGGGCGGGAGAGGCTCTGCAACGCCTAGGCGGCGAACTTGGCGGCCACGGGATACCCCGGCCGATCTGGGCCTGCTGGGCTAGCTGATCAGGGGAGTGGTGTGCCTATGGGGGGCAAGGGTTGCCCTCCATGGACAAGCTCATGCTTCCGACTAGGGACACCAAGCTAATGAATGCCGCATCACCCCTGAAACAGTTCATTGAGAACCAAACGCGGCTCCATGCTGGCTGGAGAGGCTTGTTGTTTAGGCCCTGCCTAAGGGCTGACAAATCGTGAGCAATGGCCTACCCTTGAACTGGGGCTAAGAACAGCCTGACCTAATTGTTTTGCGCCTTGTCGTATTTCCTGATGAGCCCTACCACGAGCCTCGACGTTCTGGCAGCCCTCCTCACCGACTGGAGGCAGCAACTGCAGGCCTGGTCGCTGGACGGATCACTCAGCGCTGCAGCGCTGGAGGCCCTGAGGCTGCCGGCGGTACCGCCAGCCCTTCAATGGCTGGCGGAACAGTGGTCGCAAGGCGATTTCAGGGGCCTGCCGCCGATCGCGGTGCTGCCGGCGGCCTCCATGCACGGTGCGGCCGGGGCCTATGCGTTCAGCACGGGCACCATCTATCTGAACGCTGACTGGCTGCAGGGGGCAAGCCAGCCGCAGCAGCTTGCGGTGCTCAGCGAGGAGCTGGGCCATCACCTCGATGGCCTGCTGAACAGCAACGACACGCCAGGGGACGAGGGTGAGCTATTTGCGGCCCTGCTTACTGGGGGGGCGATCAGTGCGGAGCGGCGGCAGGCGCTGCTGGTGGAGAGCGATCAGGGCCACGTGCTGGTTAATGGAAATGCGCTGGCGGTGGAGCTGGCCACCGACCAACCCCAGGTATCCGTAACCGCCATCGCCAACGGCAACGAGGCCAATGGCAGCCCGGCGGTTTTCCGCTTCTCGCGCACCGGCTCCACCACGGATCCGCTCTCGGTGAGCTACCGGCTGTTGGGCACCGCCCAGGCCGGCAGCGACTACAGCGGTGCCACCACCGGCACGATCAGCTTCTCGGCAGGCAGTGCCACCGCCGAGCTGTCCTTGCCGGCGCTGGCCGACAGCGTGGTGGATCCGGGTGAAACGATCATTGCCCAGATCGTGCCCTCCACAGCAGCAACACCGAGCTACTTGATCACCCCCGGTCAGCAAACGGCCACCGCCACGATTTCGGCGGAGGGGATGGTGGTGACAGTCACTGGGGCAAGCCGGCCTTGGGGGAGTAAGGGGGAATTTCTTAACCACCTTGCCTTTGCGGCCCTGAAGAGCGATGGCACCGTCGTCTCCTGGGGTGACCCCTTCACTGGCGGCACGACACCGGCGGGGCTGGGCGGCGTCACCCAGATCTTCTCCACGAACTTGGCCTTTGCGGCGCTGAAGAGCGATGGCACCGTCGTTTCCTGGAGTGACCCCAGTTATGGCGGCACGACACCGGCGGGGCTTGACGGCGTCACCCAGATCTTCTCCACGAGCAATGCCTTTGCGGCCCTAAAGAGCGATGGCACCGTCGTTTCCTGGGGTGACCCCAGCTATGGCGGCACGACACCGGCGGGGCTTGGCGGCATCATCCAGATCTTCTCCAATGGCGCTGCCTTTGCGGCCCTGAAGAGCGATGGCAGCGTCGTCTCTTGGGGTGACTCGATGTATGGCGGCACGACACCGGCGGGGCTTGGCGGCGTCACTCAAGTCTTCTCCAATGGCTTTGCCTTTGCGGCCCTAAAGAGCGATGGCACCGTCGTTTCCTGGGGTTACCCCAGCGAGGGCGGCACTACACCGACGGGGCTTGGCGACGTCACTCAAGTCTTCTCCAATGTCGGTGCTTTTGCGGCCCTGAAGAGCGATGGCACCGTCGTCTGCTGGGGTAACCCCAACGGTGGCGGCACGACACCGGCGGGGCTTGACGGCGTCACCCAGATCTTCTCCACGAGCAATGCCTTTGCGGCCCTAAAGAGCGATGGCACCGTCGTTTCCTGGGGTATCCCTAGGCTGGGCGGTACGATACCGACGGGGCTTGGCGGCATCACCCAGATCTTCTCCAATGCCTATGCCTTTGCGGCTCTGAAGAGCGATGGCATTGTCGTCTCTTGGGGTGACATCAGCTATGGCGGCACGACACCGACTGGGCTTGGCGGCGTCACCCAGATCTTCTCCAATCGCTATGCCTTTGCGGCCCTGAAGAGCGATGGCACCGTCGTTTCCTGGGGTGACTCCAGGTATGGCGGCACGACACCGGCGGGGCTTGGCGGCGTTACTCAGATCTTCTCCACTGACTATGCCTTTGCGGCCCTGAAGAGCGATGGCACCGTCGTCTCCTGGGGTGACCCCAGCCGGGGCGGCACTACACCGGCTGGGCTGAGCGGCGTGGTGGGCTTTGCCAATCCCTATACCGATGATCGGCTGGTGCTGCCCAGCATCACCCTGGCCGTTGCGCCCGCTGCGGTGGCAGAAGATGGCACCACCAACCTGGTGTATACCTTTACGCGCACTGGCCCCACCACCAGCGCCTTAACCGTTAATTACGCCATCACCGGCACTGCCGACGCCACTGACTTCACAGGCGCCACACCTGGAGCCGGCAAAACGATCACCTTTGCTGCAGGATCAGCCACAGCCACCCTCACTATTGATCCCACGGTAGATACCACGATCGAGGGTGACGAAACTGTTCTACTCACCCTTGCTGCCGGCACTGATTACACCATTGGTACTACAGCTGCGGTGACGGGCACCATCCTCAATGACGATTCCCCCCAGGTATCCGTAACCGCCATCGCCAACGGCAACGAGGCCAATGGCAGCCCGGCGGTGTTCCGTTTTTCTCGCACCGGCTCCACGACCGATCCGCTCTCGCTGAGCTACCGGCTGCTTGGCACCGCCCAAGCCTCCAGCGACTACACCGGTGCCACCACCGGCACCATCAGCTTCTCGGCAGGCAGTGCCACCGCCGAGCTGTCGTTGCCTGCGCTGGCCGACAGCGTGGTGGATCCGGGCGAAACGATCATTGCCCAGATCGTGCCCTCCACAGCAACAACACCGAGCTACTTGATCACCCCCGGCCAGCAAACGGCCACCGCCACGATCACGGCGGAGGGGATGGTGGTGACAGCCAATGGGCCAAGCCGGCCTTGGGGGAGTAAGGGGGAATTTCTTAACCACCTTGCCTTTGCGGCCCTGAGGAGCGATGGCACCGTCGTCTCCTGGGGTGACCCCAACTGGGGCGGTACGACACCGGCAGGGCTTGGCGGCGTCACCCAGATTTTCTCTAATTACAGGGCCTTTGCGGCTCTAAAGAGCGATGGCACCGTCGTCTCCTGGGGTGTCGCCAACGCTGGCGGCACAACACCGGTGGGTCTTAGCGGCGTCAACCAGATCTTCTCCACGGGCTATGCCTTTGCGGCCCTCAAGAGCGATGGCACTGTCGTCTCTTGGGGTGGCTCCCCCTGGGGCGGCACCACACCGGCAGGGCTTGGCGGTGTCACCCAGATCTTCTCCACTGACTCTGCATTTGCAGCTCTCAAGAGCGATGGCACCGTCGTCTCTTGGGGTTCCCCCTATGGCGGCACGACACCAGAAGGGCTTGGCGGTGTCACCCAAATCTTCTCCACGGGCTATGCCTTTGCTGCCCTCAAGAGCGATGGCACAGTCGTCTCCTGGGGTGACGCCACCTATGGCGGCACGACACCGACTGAACTTGGCGGCGTTACCCATATCTTCTCCACGGACTGGGCTTTTGCGGCCCTAAAGGGCGATGGCACCGTTATCTCCTGGGGTGACCCCAACTCTGGTGGCACGTCACCGGCAGGTCTTGCAGGCGTCACCCACATCTTCTCCAATATTTATGCTTTTGCGGCACTGAAGAGTGATGGTACCGTCGTCACCTGGGGCGGCTCCTCCTTTGGCGGCACGTCACCGGAAGGTCTTAGCGGCGTCACCCAGATATTCTCCACGCACTATGCCTTTGCGGCCCTAAAGAGCGATGGCACCGTAATCTCATGGGGTTCCCCCGCCGCTGGTGGCACGACACCCGAGGGGCTTGGCGGCGTCAGCCAGATATTCTCCAATGAAAGTGCCTTTGTTGCCCTAAAGAGCGATGGTACCGTCGTCTCCTGGGGTGCCCCCGGCGCTGGTGGCACATCGCCGGAGGGGCTTGGCAGCGTCACCCAGATTTATGCCAATTTATATGGATTTTCGGCACTCAAGAGCGATGGCACCATCGTCTCCTGGGGTAACGGCGCCTATGGCGGCGACAGCAGTGGAGTGGCCGGCCAGCTCAACAACGTCGTGGCCTTCGCCAACCCCTTCACCGATGATCGGCTTGTGTTTGATGCACTGCCAAGCATCAGCCTGGCGGTTTCCCCGGCCTCGGCTGGAGAAGATGGCACGGCCGATCTGATCTATACATTCACCCGTACCGGAGCCACC
>CAIOGZ010000092.1 GCA_903858015.1 uncultured cyanobacterium | reverse complement strand
TCCATAGGTTGGCGGAGGACTTGTCGGAAGAAAAACGACAACCCCCACAGATCAACTTGACACTGCTCCAGGAGTAGTTTTCCACCATCCAGGCGAAGTAGGTTTTCAGATCAGCGGCTGTAAGGTTGTCAGGGCAGCGGTTGAAGTAGCCCGCAATTCTGCGCACGGCCCTGGCGTACCCGTCAATGGTCTTGCCCCGTTTTCCTTGAAGCTTGAGAGCCTGCAGGTGCTGGGCATAGAGCTGCTCGAATCGCTCCTGTTCGTGTTGTTCCATGGTGAGGTTTACCCCCAAGGGGATGAAAGAAATCACACACCCATGACGGTGTGCATCCTTCACTGTGGAACTGCGAGACTCCTGAGCGATGGCCATCCGCGCGCCAGCCCATGCCTGCCTGCAATCAACCCATCATCCTGTAGGCGTATTACGGAAAGTAGGCTATAGTGGGTTTGTATCTGCCGCGCAGCGGCTTAGTCCAACAAGCCCCTGGAGTGGACAGGCCACTACCAATCCTTGGCTTCGTTCAGAAAGCCCTGCCTGCCACTCAGGGGCAGCGTTCGAAAGCCGGGGCCCACGGGAATGGACATTCGCAGCCCTACAGCGTTACGTTTTGCAAAGCTTCCATCTATATATTTTACTCGAACTATAAAATTTGCACGAGAGCTCTTGTCCGAGAATCCTGACGTGAGACGACAATTGCCAGGTCTGTGGGCTTATTGTTTCGAACAGAATCTTGACATGTTGCAAGCGCAAATGAGCAATGCTTTCCTATTTAACTCAGCGTTCATATCCAATCCTCGATGGGCTGGCATTTAAAATGAACCACCCTTTTAATTACGAATATGATGTATTCTTAAGTTATTCGCGAGCTAAGGACTGGCCTAAGTGGGTTAGTTACATATTTATGCCAATCTTTGATCATTGGCTTACAAGTGAGCTTGGGAGAGACGCTCGTATCTTTGTCGATACTAACATAGAAAATGGGGCCTCATGGCCCGAAACACTTGATCGTGCTCTGTCCAAATCTGCCATCCTAGTCCCGCTTTGGACTAAAAACTATTTTTCTAGTGATTGGTGCACATTAGAGTTTACCCGGTTCCGAGCAAGGGAGAACATTTATAGTTATGGGACCTTCGAAAATCCTGCTAGGCTCATACATCCTGCAGTCATTCATGATGGCAAAGACTTTCCCCGCGAAGTTGGCGACATAAGCTATACCGATCTTTCGGAGTTTGTAAATGTACGCATGGCATCAAACAGCTTGGCCGAAGAAAGCCTTTCTCTTCTTGTTAAAAAGTGGGTTCTATGTATCGTAAAGTCTGTCAGAACTGTTCCTGAATGCGATCCTTCTTGGAAAGAGTTGTCAGCTCGGGAACTGTATCAGCAGCACAAGAAAAATGAACCAAGACAATTAGGAGTTCCGAGATTTTACTGATGGGATACATCGCTACCTTCTATTCATTCAAGGGTGGGGTTGGTCGCTCGATGGCATTAGCTAATATTGCCTGCTTGCTTGCACTTCGTGGGCTCAGTGTGCTTATAGTTGATTTTGATCTAGAAGCACCCGGAATCGACAAATACTTTCAAGACCTCCCAGCTCAAGAATCACCAAATGGAGGCCTCCTTAACCTCCTACAGAATATTAGAGATGATAAACACGCTGCTCAACTTGCCTGGAAAAGCTATTTGACAGAGATTGAAATTGCAGATGGCCGTACGCTATCATTAATGAAGGCGAATGATGGTAGCGATGAAGTAATAAGTTCATTGGCAGACTTTAGTTGGAGTGAATTCTTCGAGGTGCATTCGGGTGGCTCAATAATCGAATCACTTCGGGAAGCCTGGAAAAGCGAATATGATGTAACTCTTATTGATAGCCGTACCGGCTTAACCGACTCTGGAGGTATATGCACCATCCAGCTTCCTGATGTCTTGGTTGCAGTTTTTACTGCAAATAATCAGAGCTTCTTCGGGCTGAAAGATATTATAGCAAGAGCACAGAAGGCCAGAAAGAATGCCTTAGCGTATGAACGAATGCCTTTAACAGTCTTGCCTCTCGCGAGTAGATTTGATGGTCGTACTGAATTCGAGGAGTCCCAGAAATGGATAGATATCTTCGCTCAGGAATTGGCTGAATACTATCAAAGCTGGTTGCCAAAAGAATTCTCTCCACGTCTGGCAGTCGAGCGAACCAAAATTCCACACGTTCCCTACTTTAGCTTTGGCGAGAAGCTCGCAGTGCTCTCTAAAAGCATAGATGACCCAGAAAGTCTTGGTTATGCTTACGAAAGCATATCATCCTTGCTTTCTGCAGATTTTAATGATGTCGAGAAAATTCTTGGTGCCACAAGGCTGTCCAGCTACGAACCTATGTCACCCTTGCCTACAGAGGACCTCGATGAGACTGACCTGATTCTTGAGGCTAAACAGTCTTCGGGCTACGACACAACATCACCCTTTAATGTTCTTCGTTTTCTGTCAATTACAGGAGAGCGACTGGAGCATTTACTTGTACCAGCTCTCATCATGGCTATTGTGCTAATTATCTGTGTAGCGGTTTTTGCTTTTTTCTCACTAGATCGTAATTCTGATCGGATGATCGCCACAGTAAAAACTGAGTACAATGCTAAGCTATCTGAGCTTAATTCGCAAATAAGCAAGCTAAATGAATCCGTCTCTCAACGAGATCAGGTACTCGCAAATGCCTCTATAAATCTGAAACAATCTAAACAAGTGGGCCAAAAGTACCGTCAGATTATTGAGGGAGCAAGTAAGAATAGTGAAGCTATTTCTGTTCTTGACAAGAAAATAGCTACGCTAGGCGATGAAATGATTTCTATGGCTAAGAAGCTATCGGAGATTCAGGAGCTCATGAATAAGATTTCAAGTGGCCTAAGCTCCTTAAGTCTTGACAAAGAACCGTCTTCTTGATCTTTCTCGCTAACAGACGCTATTTTGTTGCCCCAAATATTATCCAACTCCCAGATTGTGCTCCTTAATTCTTAGGAACAGTCTATTGGATAATGAACATCCGTTTTGATCTTCTTCCTTCGAACAAGCCCCTCAAGTGGACAGGCCACCTACGGCTCCCAATTCCTCTACCCGAGTCTTCCTGCCTGCCACTCAGGGGCAGCGTTAGAAGGATCAAAGGAAAGCCGGAAGCGTCGCTGTCTTGACGCTTTAACGTCAAAGCGCTAGTGTTGAGGGATGGATGAAACGAAACGTGCCACCATCTACTTCGACGCGGAAGTTCATCGTGCACTGCGCTTGAGAGCTGCTGCATGTAACCGATCAATATCGGACATGGTCAATGAAGCAGTGCGCATGACATTGGCCGAAGATGCCGATGATTTGAGAGACGCTGATCAGAGGCAAGATGAGCCAAGCTCTGGCTTCGAAGAGTTTGTCACAAGCTTAAGAAATAGTGGCCGACTATAGTCTCTCGATTAAGCCATCAGCTGCTAAAGAACTACAATCGATATCAGACAAGGCGACGCTGACGCGATTGATTGAAAAGGTCAAATCACTGGCCACTCAGCCGCGCCCATTAGGGTCTGAAAAGCTCGCGGGCAGACCCAATCTTTATCGTGTCCGTCAAGGCAACTATCGGGTCATTTACTCCGTCGATGATGAGGCGCGAGTTGTCGACGTTGTTAAGGTTGGCCACAGAAGAGATGTCTACCGATGAGTGGACCTTCTAACATCAAGATACAGAAGACGGGAGCGGAGGGCTATGGCAAAGTCAAAGCTGCTGCCCGCTTCTGATCTTGAACGTTAGGCAAATCACCAGTCCCGCGATAGCCCATTAATGGCCAGGCCAGTGAAGCCCAGGTAATTTGGCCTGAGGCCGCTTCGGCACCTGCATCGTGAGCTCCATCTTCATCAGCCACAGCAGCCACGACAACGCCTGGGCCGAGCGGATCCGTGATTGGCTGAAAGATGCGCAGAAGCAACGGCCCCAGGAGCAGCGCTTCCACTCGTTGTTTCTCGACTTCGACCCCGACGCTGGCATTCTGACCGGCGAGCGCTGGCGGGATCAGCTCTATGGGCACCTGCAGCTGTGCGCGGCGGTGATCGTGATCTGCAGTGAGGCCTACGCCGCCTCGCAATGGTGCCTGGCGGAACTGGGTGTGGCGATGGAGCGGATACGGGCTGGCAACGGCTGCTGAAGGGCCTGAAACCGCTGAGCTGGCAGAGCCGCCTGTCCTGGCCGCCGCCGGATGAGCCTGGGGCTTCGCCGTTTCCGGGGCTGAAGACCTTCGAGCGGCGCCATGCAGCGGTGTTCTTCGGGCAAGACTAGGTGCTCCGCGCACTGCAAGAGACGATCAATCAGTTGCCCCAGCGCCAGTCGCGGCTGCTGGTGATCCTCGGCGCCTCGGGGTGCGGCAAGTCGTCGCTGCTGCGGGCGGGGCTGGTGCCCTGGCTGGCGGAAGCCGACAAGGGCCGCTGGATCGTGCTGGAGCCGTTCCGGCCGGAGGAGGCTGAGGATCCGACCCCGGCTCTGGCGGCAGTGCTGCGGCAGGCTTACAGGGCACTCGATTTGCCGCCCCCCGACGAAGACGCCACCACGGCGGAGGCCTTGCACCGTCAGCTGCGGCAGTTGCGGCTGCAGAGCAACCAGCAGGATGCCTGGGTGGTGATCCCCATCGACCAGTTCGAGGAGGTGCTCGACCGGGGCAACGAGCGCAATCCGAAGCCGGCCGCCGCCGCCGATGCCTTCCTGGCCCTTCCTGGCCCTTCTGGCTGAGCTGCTGGCCATGAAGGCCAGCCAGGTGCTGATCATCGCCACCCTGCGCTCTGATTTCTTTGGTCAGTTGCAACTGCATCCCAGCGGCCTGCACGGTTGGGCCGGCGACAATGCCGACCTGGTGAGACGAGAAAGTGGGCAGCGTGGGTGGAAGCTGCTGCACGGCGGCGCGTGTATCCACGGACCCCTAAGGTGCCGCGCCGCCTTCCGGCGCTGCATCGACCCGGTCGACGGCTTCACCAGCAGCGGTCTGCGCCCCTGGTGTCCCTCTCCCCCAGGCTCCCTTCTTGGTGCTACCGCTGCGCGGAAGCCTGGCGGCTAGAGCCCTTGGGCCCTTTGCCCTGGGGCTGTTGGTTTTGCCCTGGCTGATGCTCACCCTGCGGTTCTGCCGCCCCCATGCCTGCTCGGTCAGAATGCCTCCATGACAGCCGCTCCCTCCACCACTACCTCCACCCCGATCGACCCGCGGATCAGCGCGATCGCCTCAGGAATCGCCGCTGCCATCCCGCAAGCCCAGGTCCGCCTGTTTGGATCACGCGCCAGGGGGACATGCCGGCCTGATTCCGACGTGGATCTGCTAATCACCGTGCCGGATCAGTGGCTAGCTGGCCATGATCGCGTTCGCGTGCTGGGAGACCTTTGGCGCCAATATTCCAGTCATCGGCTGCCGCTTGATCTGCTTCTTTACACCGAAACTGAAGTGAGTCAACGCCAGCAATACAGAAGTGCCGTTACATCCCTGGCTTATCAAGAAGGAATTTTGCTGAATGGTTGATCCGGATGCCCTGCGCTACCTCCGGATCGCCCAAGCTGATCTGGTGGAGGCGCAGCGCATGGTGGAGCTCTCGGGCTTCCGCGACAGCAGCATCGGTTTTCGGCTTCAACAGGCCTGCGAAAAAGCCCTCAAAAGCTGGATCCACATCAAGGGAGGCCTGGCTCCCTTCACCCACGACCTCGTCGCCTTGATGGATTGGCTGAAGGAATCGGGTACCGATGTCAACGCGTTCGAGCAGATTGCCGATCTCTCTTTCTTTGCGGTTCAGACCCGATACGACGACACTGTGGCGATAAGCTCTCCAGATTGGCCGCTCCTGCTGGGCATCACGGTCTCGCTGCTCGAGCAAGTCCAGGGCGACTTGACATGACGCACCCATGCTCGGCCTCTCATCAATCGATGCCTGCGCCGCAAGGATTGCCCAACAACATCATGCACCCGACCCGATGCATGCGGCTTGCCCATTCGCGAAGGATGCCGCGGGGGGGGTGATGATGAACGTTCATAGGATCATAAGAACGAGCAGGAACCTCCGATTGTGCAGGGATCAGAAGAGTCATATGGCCTATGTCGAGCTCGGCCGGCCAAGATGCGTCGTAATACCACCTGACACCGGGTAGGATGGCGACCTGTACGACGGGGTGCTGGCCATGGCGGTGATCTCACTCAAGTTGAGCGCAGACCTTGATGCGCAGCTTACAGAGCAGGCTCACCGTCGCCGGCTGAGCAAATCTGAGTTGGTTCGACGAGCGTTGACCATGTTCCTGCAAACCTCAGAGCAGGGCATGGAAGGCTCAACATCACCATCCGCGGTGGACTTGTTGGCCGATCTCGTGGGCTGTTGCGAAGGTGGGCCAGCTGATCTGTCATCCAACCCTGCTTACCTGTCTGGCTTCGGAACTCATTGATCATGACGGTACTGCTTGATACTGGCCCTTGGGTTGCGTTATTGAGTCGCAACGATACCCATCACAGATGGGCCGTAGAGCAGTTCAGGCTTTTGCCTCCTCCATTCCTCAGTTGTGAGGCTGTGGTCGCTGAGACTTGCTTTTTGCTGAAGCGCTCCGGTTTTGATCCTGCATTGGCTTTGCAATTTATCGACCGGGGAGTTGTTCAGTTGCCGTTTGTGCTTCAGGAGCAGATCGGTGCTGTCAGCTCACTGTTCAAGCGCTATGAAAATATTCCCGCTTCACTTGCTGACGCTGCATTGATTCGGCTTGCTGAGACAAACGATTCACCGTTGCTTCTCACCACTGATAGTGATTTCCACATTTATCGTCGTCACGGCAGGCAGACGATACCTTTGGTCAGTCCGTAACTATAACGGACACTGCAGTTGATGCGGAGGTCTGCAGGCGCCTTGCGCCAGCCTTACCTCGTACCAAGACGGATTTCGGGAGCGCGTTGTCAGGGGTGTGATCACGGGCAAGAGATCGTCACCCATGCGCCCGCGCAGGCGCACCAGATCCACGCGACGCTGCAGCAGGTGATGGTGCCCAGCGCCCGGCTGCTTGAGGCGTTGCGTCTGTCAGCCGACATCCAGATCCAAGCCTGTGGGCACGGGCTGATTCCCTAGGGGGGGTGTCGCAGGGCTACAGCTGCGAGAACAGGGTGACACCGCTGGCGCTGGCAGCCTGATTGAGCTGGCGATCGAAGCTGGCGAGGGTGGCACCAAGCCGTTGGGCCAGCTCCAGGTAGGTGGCGTCGTAGCTGGAAAGGCCATGATCGCGGGCCAGCGCCATGATCCGGGTGCGTCGTTCTGGGAGCAGATCGGTGTCCGTAAGCATGGGCAGACTGCTCAGCCTGGCCAGAAAGCAATCACTCTCAACTTGGGGCAGTACGGAACGCCGCTCGGCCACAAGTAGGGCATTGGCGACCTCCAGATGCCAGAGACTCGGAACCCACCACCGGGACTCACCGCAAGCCCAGAGCAGACGATTGGCCTGCTCGATATCCATGGGTTGCTGGCGCTCGAACAGCCAGGCCAGTGCCATGGAGGCGTCGATCACAACGATCTGCGGCGACCTGCCCAAAGCCGCGCCGCTCACAGGCGCCCCTCGTCTACAAAGCTGGCGACGTCTGCATCGCTGACGCCACGAATCCGTGCCGACGCCTGCAAGCTGGCAATGGCGGCTGCCACGCCTTGGCTTGATCCGCTCCGGTGAGGCACCAGATCAGCCACAGGTTTTCCCCGCACGGTGATGGTGAAGCGTTCGCCTTGCTCCACAGCCCGCAGCAGGCGAGAAAGCTGGGCCTTGGCCTCGAAGGCGCCGATGCTGGCTTCCATGGGCAGAATGAACTGGTTTATGACCTAGTTTACAAGCAGCGCATCGCCGTGGCTGTCATGACGTTGTCAGCAGCGTCCCGTGGAGTGGTGTATCTCGACCTGGCGCCCTGATCCCTGAGATTGGGCGACGCGGCTTTCAGCAGCTGCTGGAGGCGGAGGTTTCCGCGCTCACCGGCGCCCAACTCCACGAGCCTTGCCCCGATCGGAGGTGAGCCGCATTGGCCAGGGGCACAGGTGTGCAGGTGAAAGCTTTTCTCGGCCGGCCAGCGTTAGAGAGGGTGTAGTTGGCGGCAGTCTTGCCGATCCAATCAAGAGCCTTGACTGGCGTACCAGGAAGGCGAAGCACATTGAGCGAACCTTGCCTGATGTCGCGGCCATCGTTCCAGCACGGATCCTGCCTCATGGGGAGCCGGAACTATCTGCCACTCTCAAGCACAGCCATTCACCTGAGCCGCCTCAACAAAGCTGCGCTGAGCAGTGTTGGCCCAAGCATTATCATCCGACCCATGACCACTACCACCGCGACCCTGGCCGCCTTGCGCTCCGGTGAGCTGAAGGGGATCACACGGCTGGATCTTGCCTGTGACCTGCAGGAATTCCCGCCGGAGATCTTCGAGTTAGCCGACAGCCTTGAGGTGCTCAATCTCTCGGGCAACGCCTTATCCGCCCTCCCGGACGACTTATCACGGCTGAGCAAGTTACGGGTGATCTTCTGCTCGGACAACCGCTTTACCCAGCTGCCCGAGGTGCTGTCCTCCTGCCTTCAGCTTGAGATGGTGGGGTTTAAGGCGAACCGCATTCGCGAGGTTGCGGCTACCGCCATTTCGCCCGGCTTGCGCTGGTTGATCCTCACCGATAATCAGATTTCGGCCCTTCCAGACGCGATCGGCAGCTGTACGCGCCTGCAAAAACTGATGTTGGCCGGTAATCAACTGGCCGTGTTGCCGGAGGCGATGCGCGGCTGCGTCGGGCTTGAGCTGCTGCGGATTTCGGCCAACCGGTTCGAAGCTTTGCCGCAGTGGCTGCTGCATCTACCCCGCTTGACCTGGTTGGCATTTGGCGGCAATCCGGTTTCAACGGCGCCGCACGCCCCGAGCCCGGCCGTGGCCCGCCTGCAATGGGCGGATCTCGTATTGGGCGAAAAACTCGGCGAAGGCGCCTCGGGAGTGATCCACAAAGCCCACTGGCAGCGGTCGCCGCAGCAAGCCGCCCATCCCGTGGCGGTGAAACTTTTTAAGGGGGCGGTCACCAGTGATGGCTTTCCCGCCGAAGAAATGGCGGCCTGCTTGGCGGCGGGTAATCACGCTCACTTGATCGGGGTGATTGGTGAAGTCAGCGGCCACCCCGCCGGCAGCAGCGGCTTGGTGATGCCCTGGGTTGACCCAGAGTTCCGCAATCTGGCCGGCCCGCCCAACCTGGCGTCCTGCACGCGGGACATTTACGCGGACGGCCAACGCTTCTCCCTGCCCTTGGTGCTAGATCTGGCCAAGGGCTTGGCCGCTGCCGGCGAGCACCTGCACGCCCGCGGCATATCGCACGGCGATTTTTATGCGCACAACGTGCTGTATCGCCCCGAGGGCGGCTGCTTTTTGGGCGACTTCGGAGCGGCCTCCTTTTACCCAGCGCCGGACCATGGAGATCCCAATCCGTTTGAGGCGCTGGAGGTGCGCGCCTTCGGCTGTTTGCTTGGCGAACTACTGGAGCGCCTTGAACCCGAAAGTGAACCGGAACTGGACGTGCGCCTGCCGTCGTTAAACGCGTTGCAACTGCGCTGCGTGGCGCCCGTGGCGGCGAGCCGGCCCCGGTTCGCCGAGCTGGTCGCAAGCTTGGAATCGCTGCGACCCTAAGCCCGCGGTTTAGGGCGAGCGTTGGCCAACTCTTGCCCACAAGCCTCGGCTGTTTGAAATCCAGCCCGAAATGCTGCTAATATTGAGATCTATAGTTGTTGTTTGGAAATGAGCAGCTCAGATTCCACCACTGGCAGCAACCCATCTTTTCGGGTAATTCAGGCCATCAGCAATCCCGCCCCTAGGCGAACCGTATCCTGGAGTACGAGGATGGGGAAAAGAATGGGGCCAAGATTCTCGCCAGAGAATATATGGTTTACGGTCAGGCAAATTTCAGAAGAAACGCATCTCCCTGTTGAGACAGTATCGAAATTGGTCGAGAATGATCCAGGATTCGTTCGGGCCGCGAATTTGGAAACTGACAACAGCGAACCCGTCTACGCTTCTAGGCTTACCTATAATAGAGAAGTTAGTCAGATTGGAAAGATTAAATCTGTTCTTGTAAATCGAGTTGTTGGCTAGGCTAATCTCTCGTGAATGCATTACTGCCTATTGTTACTATTGCTGCCTGGGGCTTTGCGGGCGGCATTCTTGCTGGCATTTACCCCTTCATCCTAGCCAGCAAAGTCCCCAAAAGCGAACGCGTGGACAAGGGAGCTCTCTACTACATAATAAACTTTATAGTTCTTCCCTTGGTTGGAGCTTTTATTGCGTGCCTTGCGCGAACCAAGTGCGCGGAGATTGATCCTGTAATGGCTACCTTCGCTGGCTATGCAGGTCCATCGCTTTTGCAAAAATGGCAGAATGACGATTTGATCTTGTAGGCCTGCAAGGTCTTAGATCAATCGTTCCCTTTCCAAGGTACTGATCGACTGTCCAACATCAAGATGCAGAAGACGGGTGAAGAGGTTGGCCATTATGGATCAGTCATTGACCCGCTGCCGACCTAGAGCACCACCACTGCCATCACAGCGCTTTTGCAGACATCCCTAGAATTGGTTGCACCGCCTGGACATGGCAGCCATGGCCTACTTCACCTGGAAGGAAACCGGCCTGACCACAGACTGCGCCAGCCTCGATGCGATGGCCGCCCGTTTCGAGGAGGCGGCCGCCTTGATGCGGCGGCTGGCGGCCGAAGGCTTCTGGCTCGAACGCCAGCCGGATGGCCACCAGATCAACCACGCCGACCCGGCCGTGTTTGAGGCCTACGGCTTCGTGAGCGAAGAATCGCCGGAACGGCAGCTCACCCTGCTGAACTGAGCCCCGCAGCCGCAGCTCAGCCGCAGCCCCTCAACGGCCAAACCTCAACGGCGCAACCTCATCGACGCAAGAAGCCCACCACCCACACCACCACAAAGGCGAGGGAGGAGAGGCCCAGGTAGATCAGGGTCCAGTTCTGCAGCTTGGCCATGTCGAGGCCGAAGGGCAGGGCGCCGGAGGCCTCGCCAGCGGTGCTCAACCCCAACGGCAGCTGGGTCAACAGGGCGCTGGCGAAGAATCCCAACACGATCAATGGGCAACCGCTGGCACGGTAAGCCAAGCGCCGGCCAGGGGGGCGGCAGGATTGGCGCTGGTTTGGCTGGCTGATCCGATGGAGGCACCCTTCCCCCGCACCCTGATGCTGCTCGGCAGCGGCGAGCTCGGCAAAGAGGTGGCCATCGCCGCCCAGCGGCTCGGCTGCCGCGTGATCGCGGTGGATCGCTACGCCGGCGCCCCGGCGATGCAGGTGGCCCACGTATCCGAGGTGGTGGCGATGACCGATCCCGCCGCCCTCAAGGCCGTGGTGCGCCGCCACCAGCCCGACCTGGTGATCCCCGAAATCGAAGCGCTGGCGGTGGATGCCCTGGCCGAACTCGAGGCCGAAGGCATCACCGTGATTCCCACGGCCCGCGCCACCGCCGTGACCATGAACCGCGACCGGATCCGCGACCTCGCCGCCGGCCCGCTCGGCCTGCGCACGGCCCGCTTCGCCTATGCGGAAAGCGCCGCCGAGCTGGCCGCCGCCGCGGCGCCGCTGGGTTGGCCGGTGGTGGTCAAACCGGTGATGAGCTCCTCGGGCAAGGGGCAAAGCGTGGTGCGGGACGCGGACGGGATCGCCGCCGCCTGGGAGGCGGCCCTGGCCGGCGCCCGCGGCAGCGGCGCCCGCGTGATCGTGGAGGAGTTTTTGCGCTTCGAGCTGGAGATCACCCTGCTCACCGTGAAGCAATGGCACGGACCCACCCTCTTCTGCCCCCCGATCGGCCACATCCAGGAGCGCGGCGATTACCAGTGCAGCTGGCAGCCAGCGACGCTTGGGGAGCGGCAGCTGGCGGCGGCCCAGGCGATGGCCCGCGCCGTCACCGACGACCTCGGCGGAGCCGGCCTGTTTGGGGTGGAGTTTTTCCTCTGCGGCGATCCGGCCGATCCCGAAGTGGTGTTCTCCGAGCTCTCGCCCCGCCCCCATGACACCGGCCTTGTCACCCTGGCCGGACAGAATCTAAGCGAGTTCGAATTACATCTGCGCGCCGTTCTTGGCCTGCCGATTGCAGCGATCCGCTCCCTTGGTCCCGCCGCCAGCCGCGTCATCCTCGCCCAGGAAGCAGCCGCATCGGTGCACTACACCGGCATCGCCGAGGCCCTTGCAGTGCCCGAAAGCCAGCTGCTGCTGTTCGGCAAGCCCGATGCCCGTCCCCAGCGGCGCCTAGGGGTGGCCCTGGCCCGCGGCAGCAGTGAAGCCGAAGCCCGCCGCCGGGCCGACCAGGCCGCCGCCGCCGTTCAGGTGGGCAGCGCGGTTTAGCTGGGCAGCACAGTTCTGCTGGGCAGCACCATTCCGGTGTGGAGCAACAGTTAAATCAGCTCGCGCCCTAGCAGGAAGCAGGTTTAGATCGTATTGTTCGGCCAGCATCCGTTGCCATGAGTCAGGCCCCGTTACCCGACCTGCCCCCAACGTCGCAGCGACGCCAACGCAGCCGGCGGGAACGACAACGGCCCGAACCCAGCGACCAAGAACCGTCCGACCTGGCCGCTGATTTCAACCGCCGCCAGAGCAAGCTGGTCGCCAAGCGGCGCCGGCCACCCCTGATCAGCTTTGGCCTCGGCCTTGGCCTCGGCTTCCTGCTGGCCCATCAGCAGGGCCTGCCCCTGGGCCCGGCCCTGGCCAGCCTCAACTTCGGCCAGCAGCAGCTGGCAAAAATGCTGCAGCCGCTCGGGCTGGGGCAGCGGCCGGTGCTGGTGCTGGGCAGCGACCAGGTGAGCGGTAATACCGATGTGATGATGGCGGTGCAGGTGCAGAACGGGCTCACCCGCGTCATCCAGGTGCCGCGCGACACCTATGTCGAAACGGCCGAGCACGGTGTGCTCAAGGCCAATGCCATCTACGCCATGATGGGTCCCGAAGCCGTGAAGAGCGAGGTGAGTGCCCTGCTGGGCATGCCGATCGAGCGGCACCTGAAGCTCAACCTGGCGGCCGTCACCAAGGTGGCCGATGCCCTCGGCGGGGTGAGCGTCGATGTGCCGAAGCGGATGTTCTACCAAGACCGCAGCCAGGGGCTGTACATCGACCTCTACCCGGGTCAACAGCTGCTGAAAGGGGAAGCCCTGGAAGGATTTCTACGCTTTCGGCACGATGAATTCGGCGACCTGGGCCGGATCGAGCGGCAACGGCTGGTGATCAACCAGGTGTTCGGCAAGCTGGCCCAGCCCGCCACCCTCGCCCAGCTGCCGGCCCTGCTCAAAATCGCCGGCGAAGACATCCGCACCGACCTCTCACCCCTGGAGATCACCCAGCTGCTCACGGCGATGGCCCACACCAAATTGAGCAGCCAGCGCTTGCCCGGCCGGGAGTTCTGGGAAAACGACCTCAGCTACTGGATGCCCGCCAGCAACAGCCATCACCCCAGCGACAGCGGCACCACCACAGCCCCCTGAGCCGGGCGTGGCGCCCCAAGCCGAAGCCCCCCGGCGGCGGCGCCGACTGCGGCCGATCGAGGCGATCGCCTCGCCTACGTAGCGCGTTCCATGGGCATCCCAACTGAACTGGCGCCGCACCGCCTCCACGCCGCTCGCGCTCCAGCGCCGCCAGCGCAGCGGCTGGGCCAGGGCCTCCTCCAGGGCCCGCTGCAGGGCGGCGCCATCGGCCACATCCACCAACAGCCCATTAGCGCAGCGCTGCAGGATCTCGCGGGGGCCGCCATCGTTGGTGGCCACCAGCGGCAGCCCCGAAGCAGCAGCCTCCAGCAGGGTGAGACCAAAGGGTTCGGTGAAGGCCGGATTCACAAACACCCCCCCCAGCCCAGCCGCCCAGCGGTATAAAGCTGGGATCTGGTGACGCCGCAGCTGCCTCGGTAGGGCCACCCGACCCTGGAGCTGCAAGTGCTCGACCCGGGCCAGCACCTGATCGAGCACCTGGCGTTGCAGGCCCTCCCCGCCGGCAGCCCCCAGACCAGGGCCTAACACCAGCACCAAATTGTGGCGGCGGCGCAAGCTAGTGGAGCGGCCGAAGGCCTCCACCAGGGCAGGAACGTTCTTGCGGGGATCGGGGCGGCAGAGGGCGAGCAGGGGCGGCAGGGCGGGCTGCTGCAACAGCGGCGCCAGCACGGCCGCCATCGCCGCCTCCCCGCCGCCGCACCGGGGCGGATAGAACACCCCGGCATCCACCCCCGGCGCAATCACCCGGGCCCGTTCCGGCCGGAAGTTGGCGTAGTCGGCGTACTGGCGCTCCAACTCCTGGCGGGTGCTGGTGACCACCAGACAGCTGTGGGCCAGGGCCAACTCCTCGGCCGCAATCCGCCGCTCCAGGGCATAGAGCGCATCGAGCTGGGCCGGATCGAGGCCGGCATCGATCAGGCGGCGGCGCTTCTCGCGGCCCAGCGAATGGGCGGTGAACACCAGCGGCAGGCCGAGGCGCTGCTGCAACCTCGCTCCCACATAGCCCGCATCGGCATAGTGGGCATGGATCCAATCGGGCAGGCGCGGGGCCGCCAGCAGGCTGGTGATCAGCTCCTCCACCAGCCGATCAAGATGGGGCCAGAGCTGCTCCTTGGCCAGATAGCCGGCGGGGCCGAAGCGGTGGCGACGGATGCTCAAACCGGGCTCCACCAGCTCCAGGGGCCGGGCGTAATCGGCGTCAACCCGGGGATCCTGGATCAACCGGGTGAGCACCTCGACCCGATCCAGTTCCGGACGGGCGGCGAGGGAGCGGGCCAACTCGAGCACATAGGTGGTTTGGCCACCGGTATCGGGATCACGTCCCAATTCCAGATCGTGGCCGCGAAACAGCCCATGCAGATGGAGATGGAGCACCACCAGCCCCATAGACAAGGTTGGGCGAATACCTCTGCTATAGGGGGATTAGGCGCGGGGGTTGGCATAAAGATCAAACCAACAGCGAATCAGGAGCAACCCTGCGCCGTCGCGTCAGGAGCAACCCTGGGCCGCCAAGGGCAACCAACCCTTCGGTTGTTCTGAATCCCCTAGGGAGCGTGGGGATTTAGGGCCCCGGCAGATTTAGTTCACTCGCCCAGCGGGGCTGGCGGGTGTTGCTCCAGCACCTGTTTGAGATAGCGCCCCGTGTGGGAGCTGGGATGCTCCGCCACCTGCTCCGGCGTGCCACAAACAACGATCTCACCACCTTTATCGCCGCCTTCGGGACCCAGGTCCACGATCCAATCGGCGCAGCGGATCACATCGAGATTGTGCTCGATCACCAGGATCGAATTACCCTTATCCACCAGCCGCTGCATCACCTCCATCAGCTTGTGCACATCGTAGAAGCTGAGGCCGGTGGTGGGCTCATCGATCAGATACAGGGTTTTACCGGTGGCGCGTTTGGAGAGTTCGGTGGCTAGCTTCACCCGCTGGGCTTCGCCGCCGGAGAGGGTGGGGGCAGGCTGGCCAAGCTTGATATAACCCAGCCCCACATCCACCAGGGTGCGCAGGCGATCGGCCGCCTGGGGGATGGCACTGAACTCACCGGCGGCCTGCTCCACCGTCATCTCCAGCACATCGGCGATCGTGTGGCCGCGGTAGGTGACCTGCAGGGTTTCGCGGTTGTAACGGGCCCCCTTGCAAACATCGCACTGCACATAGACATCGGGCAGGAAGTTCATCTCGATCACGTTGACGCCCTGGCCGCTGCAGGCCTCGCAACGCCCCCCCTTGACGTTGAAGCTGAACTGGCCCACCTGGTAGCCGCGGGCCTTGGCCTCCACCGTGGCGGCGAACACCTGGCGGATCGGGTCGAAGGCGCCGGTGTAGGTGGCCGGGTTGGAGCGGGGGGTGCGGCCAATCGGGCTCTGGTCGATCACGATCACCTTGTCGACCGACTTGATCCCCCGCAACTCATCGAGCCCTGCCGGGAAGGGCACCTTCATGCCCAACTTGTGCTCCAGGGCCGGGTGCAGCAGCTCATTGACCAGGGTGCTCTTACCGCTGCCACTCACCCCGGTGACACAGACCAGCCGGCCGAGGGGGATCTCCACCTCCACGCCGCTGAGGTTGTTGCGGCTGCAATTGACCAGGGTGAGCCGGCGGCTGCCGGCATCGCGGCGCTGGGCGGGGGTGGGGATCGAGCGGCGACCGCTGAGGTAGGCGCCGGTGAGGGAATCCTCCGCCTCCAGCAGGTTGGCCAGGGAGCCTTCGGCCACGATGTGGCCGCCGTGCACGCCGGCGCCGGGGCCGATATCCACCAGGTGGTCGGCGGCGCGGATCGTGTCTTCATCGTGCTCGACCACGATCAAGGTGTTGCCCAGGTCGCGGAGCTTGATCAAGGTGGCGAGCAGGCGGTCGTTATCGCGCTGGTGCAGGCCGATGCTGGGTTCATCCAGCACATAGAGCACACCGGTGAGACCCGCGCCGATCTGGGTGGCCAGCCGGATCCGCTGGGCCTCCCCGCCGGAGAGGGTCATGGCCGGGCGATCCAGGCTGAGGTAATCGAGGCCCACATCGAGCAGAAACTTCAAGCGCATGCGGATCTCGCGCAGCACCAGATCGCCGATCTGGATCTGGCGATGGCTGAGCAGCGGCTCGGCGCCTTCGCTGCTGCCCACCCCCATCAAGGCCTCGATCCGGCCCAGGGTATCGGCCACACTCACGGCGGTGAGCTCATGGATCCCAAAGGGCCCCACCTTCACCGCCAGGGCCTCGGGCTTGAGCCGCAGACCGCGGCAGGTGCCGCAGGGCACCAGATCTAAATACCGCTCCAGCTTCTGGCGAATCGCTTCACCACTGGCCTCTTGCAACTGGCGCTCCAGGATCGGCAGGATCCCCTCAAAGGGACGCAGATAGCTCTGGCCCTTGCGATAGCGGCTGTCGGCCTGGATCGGGATCGGTTCGGTGCTGCCATGCAGCAGCACGTCGCGCTGCTCGTCGGAGAGCTGGTTCCAGGGGGTCTTGAGCTCAAAGCCAAAGGCCTCGCCCACCGAATAGAGCAGCGAAAAGTAATAGCTGTTGTCCTTATCGCTCCAGGGGGCGACGGCGGCATAGACGGGCTGGGCAGGGTCGGGCACCACCCGGGCGGTGGTGAAACGGCGCAGGTGGCCGAGGCCGTGGCAATCGGCGCAGGCGCCGTAGGGGCTATTGAACGAAAAAAGCCGGGGTGAGAGCTCCTCCATCACGGCGCCATGGACCGGACAGGCGAAGTTTTCGGAGTAGAGCCGCTCGCGTTCCACCCCCTCCGGCAGCGGCTCGCCGGTTTTGGGCACCACCTCCACCAGGGCCAGCCCCTCTCCCCGCTTCAGGGCGGTTCGCAACGAATCGGTGAGGCGCTCCTGCACCCCCTCCCGGGCCACGAGCCGATCGACAACCACCTCAATGTTGTGGGCGTGGTTTTTATCGAGTTCGATGTTGTCGGCCAACTCGCGCACCTCGCCGTTGATCCGCACGCGGGCGAAGCCCTCGGCCACCAGGCCGGCCAGCAACTTCACGTGGCTGCCCTTTTTGCCGCGCACCACCGGCGCCAGCAACTGGTAGCGGGTGCCCTCCGGCAACAGCAGAATCTGGTCGACCATCTCATCGATGGTCTGGGGCCGAATCGAACGCTCGCACTGGGGGCAGTGGGGTTCGCCGGCGCGGCCGAACAACAGGCGCAGATAATCCTGGATCTCCGTCACCGTGCCCACGGTGGAGCGCGGGTTGTGGCTGGTGGATTTCTGATCGATCGAAATCGCGGGCGAAAGCCCCTCGATCGCATCCACATCGGGCTTATCAACCTGGCCGAGGAACTGGCGGGCGTAGGCCGAAAGACTCTCGACGTAGCGGCGCTGGCCCTCGGCGAAGATCGTGTCAAAGGCCAGGGAGCTTTTACCGCTGCCACTCACCCCGGTGAACACCACCAACCGGTTGCGGGGGATGGTGAGATCGACGTTTTTAAGGTTGTGCTGGCGGGCTCCGCGCACCCGGATCACATCCTCCAGGCTGCCGCCATTCAAAGACTGGATCGCTGCAGGGTGGCGACTAGCAGCCGGGCTGGGATCAGCGGCCGGGTCCTCGCTGGCGGTGGGCCCAGGTTGGTGGGCGCTGGCAGCGCTTGGCGTGGTTTTGAGGGTGGACCCGGCGCTGGCGCGGGGCATGGGCAGCCTTCGGCAGCAGCAGAGTCTAGGCGGAGCGATTGGCAAGGAGGCCTAGGCCCCCCTCGCTGGGCAGGGAGCTCAAGCGGCCCCGCACCCTGCTGAAGATTCGGATCCCAGCGGCAAACGGGTGCTGGGATGGCTGCCGACCTGTTCCTCGAGGCGGCGCACCACCGGAGCATCCTGCTGCTCGGACACGAAGCTCCAGAAAGCCGAGCTACCGAGGAAGGCCGGTTGATCAGGACGCGACATGGTTTAGAAAGGTTTCGATAGTTTTATTTTGGCAAAAATTCAGGCGGACCAGGCCGATGTCAGCAAACAGGGAAAAGTGTCCCTAAGCCTCGCTTAATTCCAGCCCTTTGTTGCCTGCGCTACCGACGGAGGCAAAAAACCTGCTAACGTACAATCAGTTTTAGCTATAAAACTAATAGCATATTGGCGACTCGGGGTCCAACAGAAATCCTTCCTAATGATCTTGGCGAGCCAGTAGCACACCAAAGATTTACCCAACTTGTGCGCCTGTGGCGTTGGGGTGATTTCGTATGTGCGAATTATCTTTCGGAAAAGGTAGCCGCCTTAGCTGACGGCTTGTTAAAACTTTGCTGATTTGCGGCAATTTTGGCCTAGAGCCAGCCGAATCGCAGATCCACACCTGGTCTGGCGTGGGCCCAATGGCTTGATCGGCTGGCCTCGTTTCCACCGTCCTGGTCGGACTGGCCGGGGCTGGCGAGGGCGGTCGGGGGTTGGCTTCGGCCGCAATCGAGCCCCGATCGGATCAGCGCTCGCTGGCCTGGGCCTGGGAGTCGCTGCTGTTCTGATGGCCCTTGAGGTGCTTCTCGCAGGCGTTAGCGCTGCCGACTGAAACCAAGAGCAAGGCCAGCAGCGCGATCGTGGGCACCTGGGAACGGCTGAGCACCGGAGGGTTGGCGAACGTTACGCCCAACCTAATCAACATCCGCCCTGGCAACCACCGGGGCCCTAACGGATTGCCCGCCTCCCCCGCCCACCAGGGTCAACGGCTAGCTGCCCAGGCTCGGTAGCCGGCAAGCCCAGGCGGGCTCAGGCGGCTGGCTGGCCCCGGCCAGGCTCCAGCAGGCTGGCGGCATAGCTGCGGGCCTCGCCGGAGTCACCGCCGGCCAGCTCCGCCAACTCCGCCTGGCGGGCGCGGGTGTCCCGCAGTTGGGACACCTGGGTGTGGGTGATGCCGGCCTGCACGGTTTTGCTGACCCGGAAATGGTGGTCGGCGGCGGCGGCCACCAGCGGTTGGTGGGTCACACAGAACACCTGGCGCTGCTGCGCCAGCCGCTTCAACAGCGCCCCCATCGCCCCGCTGACCCGACCGCTGACGCCGGCATCGATCTCATCAAAGAGCAAGGTGACATGGGGATCGGCAGCCGCCAGGCAGGTTTTCAAGGCCAGCAGGAAACGGCTCATCTCCCCCCCGGAGGCCACCTCGGCCAGGGGCGCCAGCGGTTGGCCGGGGTTGGCAGTGAACAGAAACCGCACCGCATCAGCCCCCTCTTCGCTGGCCTCGGTTGGTTCGATCGCCACGGCAAAACGCACGTTGGCCAGGCCCATCGGCCGCAGGGCCTCCAGCAGCTGCCCCTCAAGGCAACGGGCGGCGGCGGCGCGGCCAGCGCTGAGGGCGGCATGGGCCTGGTCGCGGCGGCGGCGGGCCTTGGCTTCGGCCTGCTCCAGGGCCGCCAAGGAAGCCTCGAAGCCCCCGGGGGCCAACTGCTGCCGCAACCGATCCCGCAGGGCGACCAGCTGCGGCAGCTCCAGGCCATGGCGGCGCTCCAGGGCCTTGAGCTGGGCCATCCGCTCCTGCAGCTGGGCGAGCGATTCGGGATCACTCTCCAGGGCCGCCCCGTAGCGCTCGAGGTCGCGGGCGAGTTGCTGCAGGGCGGCCAGGCCATCGGCGCAGGCTTCGCCCAGGGGCAGCACGGAGGAATCCAGGGCCGCCATCTGCTGCAGCTCCTGGCCACAGACAGCCAGGTGATCCAACACCGAAGGGGCCGCCTCAGCCCCCTCCACCAGCCGACCCAGCAGCACCATCACCCCCTCCTGGAGGCGCACGCCGTGGGCGAGGCGGTCTTGTTCGATCTGGAGGCGGCGGCCCTCTTGCGGATCCTCGAGGGCGGCCGCCTCCAGATCCTCCAGCAACTGCTCCTGGCGCTGGCGCTCCTGCTCCAGCCGGGCCTGGTCGGCGCGGGCGGTGCTGAGGGCGGCGGCGGCGACCTTCCAGCCGCGCCATGCGGCGGCGGCGGCCTCCAGCAACGGCAGCTGGTCTGGGCCGGCAAAGCGATCCAGCCAGCGGCGCTGCTGGCCGGCACGGCCCAGCTGCTGGGTCTGGCCCTGCACGGTGAGGTCGAGCAGCAGCGGCCGCAACTCCAGCAGCTGGGCGCGGCCGATGGCGATGCCGTTGAGCCGGTGGCGGCTGCTGGCCCGGCCCTCCTGCAGGCGCCAATCGCGGCTGAGCAGCAGTTCGTTGTCATCGATCTCGAACTGTTGCTGCTCCAGCCAGGCGAGCACCGGCCCTGGGGGGGCAAAACTGGCCTCAATGCGGCCCCGCTCGCTGCCACGCCGCAGCAACCGTGCCCCCAGGGCCCCCTGGGCGCCGCCCAGCAGGGCATCGAGGGCATCGAGCAGGATCGATTTGCCTGCGCCGGTCTCGCCGGTCAGCACGGTGAAGCCTGGTTCAAAGGCCAGCTCCAGCCTTTCAATCAGGGCGATGTTCTCGAGCCGCAATCCGGTGAGCACCCCGGCCTCCGGCGAGCGTGTGCGTGCAGGCCTAGACCGTAGCGGCAGCGACGGTCGGGGCCAAGGGGGATCAACCGGCCAGCTTCGCCAGCAGGTGGCGGGCCAGGGCCAGGTCGGGGCTGGCGGCAACGGCATCCACCGCCGCCAGCGTCCGCTGCAGCTCAGGTAGCAACGGCCTGGCCCCACCGTGCTCGAGCCGATGGGCCAACAGGGCGTTGAGGGCGCGGAGTTGGAGTGAAAGGGCCCCCTGGGATCGGGCCGCCGCAACGGCACGTCCATAGGCGTGGTCGGCCTCCTGGCAGCGACCCAGATCCTTGAGGATGGTGCCCCGGGTGCGCAGGATCTCCGGCAGCAACACCTTCCCTTCCCCCTGCTGGGCGCGTTGTTCACCGCAGAGGCTTTCGCGCAGCGCCTGCTCGGATCGTCCCTGGCCATGCAAGGCCTCACTGATCAGACAGGTGGTGGAGCCATCGAGCAGCCCCGAACCGGTCTGTCGATAGAACTCCATCGATTCGAGCAGCTCGCCTCGATCGGCCGCGGCGGCCTGGGAGCTGCCCTGCAATTCGAGCCGGGCCCTGGCCCGATGCATGCCGGCATTGGCTCGCCACATATCAAAACCCTCAACCTTGGCCAGTTGCCAAAGTTCCTCCGCAACGGCCAACAGGGCAGCCCAATCTTGATTGTAAAAACAGAAATACATCCGATAACCCAGGCCCGTGGCCAGGCTGGGCGGATGATTGAATGTACGCGCTAAATTCAGCATCTGAATGATCAATCGGCTGCCATCCTTCTGCTTACCAAGCATCCACAAGCAGGAAGCCTTGGCCGCCATGATCGTGATTGACAACGAGAGCTGATAAACGCGATGCAGCTCAACATCTTGATCAATCGAATAAAGCGTGAGGCCAATCTCAGCCTCCTGCAGCGCCTGACCGTACTCGCCCCGGTAGTAGCGCGTCAGCGACGTACTATGGCGCGCCGCCAACAGCTCAATCCTGATACCGCTGCGCAGTGCCAAACCAAGTAGCTGCTCGGCGGTTTGCAGGGCCTCGCCCAAACGACCCGCCGCGAACTGATGGGACCACAAACCCCAAAGCGGTGCAAAGCATCGCTGGCCAACCCCGAGCCGCTCGGCTAAGTCGATCGCCCGCAGGCAGCTGCGTGCCACCAGGGGTGAAGCCCAGCCCAGGAGAGCCATCTGAACGGGAGCTAACGCCGCAAGCATGGCTAGCTCGCTGTGCCACCGCAGCTCGGCCTCAGGCAACCGCTCCAGATCAGCCAAGCCCCGGCGAAGATGCTCCAGCGCCTCCTGCAACGCCCTGCGCTTGGCGGCTGCTTCACCGGCAGCCTGCCAATAGCTAGCGGCTGCAGCGAAACAACCGGCTCCCGAGAGGTGGTGGGCGAGCAGCTCAGGACGACGGTTGGCCAAGGCCGGAAAGCGCTCGGCGATCACGCTGGCGATCTGGGCGTGATGGCGTTGGCGGGTGCTAAGCAGCAGGGATTCGTAGGCTGCATTCTGCAGGAGTGCGTGCTTGAAGCGGTAGACAGGCGGCGCCCCCACCGGGCTGTGGAGGAAGCCCTCATCCACCATCATTTGCAGTTGTTGCTCCAGGTTGGCGGATTCAATCGGAGCAACGGCGAGTAGAAGTTCCTCGCTGAACTCCTGCCCCAGGATGGAAACGAACTGCAGCAGCTGCTTGGCCGCACCGAGGCGATCGATGCGAGCCATCAAGGCCGCATCGATCGACGCGGGCAACAGCACGGCGGACACTGGCGCGGTCAGTTCCCAGCCGTTGTCGCGCTCAATCAGGGCGTTCGAATCGATCAGCAAACGGGTGATCTGCTCCAGAAAGAAGGGATTTCCTGAGGATCGTCGCTGGATTTCGCGCACCAATTCGGGCGGCAGCGGCTTGTTCGCCGCGCCGTGGCGGACCAAGTGCTCAGCTTCTGGTGCAGACAAACCTTCCAGCATGAACTCGCTAAGCGGCGCAGTCGCGCCCCAGGGCGAGTGGAACTGCGGCCGGGCACTGAGCAGAACCAGCAGGCAGCTGGTCTGTTGGCGGCGGATCCCCTGATCCAGCCAAGCCAGCGTCGAGGCGTCGGCCCAGTGCAGATCCTCGATCACCAGCACTAGCGGCGTAGCGGCAACGACCAGCCCCAGGGCCTGATGGAGCAGCTCGATCGTGCGCTGCCGCTGCCGCTGCGGGGATAGCGCCGCAAGAATGGGCGCCTGGCTGGGATCGATCGCGATCGACAGAACCAGGGCCAGCAGGGGCAGCGCCTCCGGAGAGTCCAGGGCGAGCTCCCTGAGGCGACAAGCCAGCGTTTCGAGCTGCTGCTGGGGCGCAACTCCCTCCAGGCCAAGCCGGCTGCGCAGCAACTGGGCCAGGGGATAGAAGGGGGTGTCGGAGGTGAAGGGGGTGCAATAAGCCTCCAACACAATGGTGGGATCGTGGCCGAACTCCCGAACGAGCTGCTGGATCAGCCGGGATTTGCCAATCCCCGCTTCGCCCCTGAGCAGCACCACCTGGGGTTGGTTCAGCAAAACCCTCTGCCAGAGAGCCTGGATCGAGCCAACTTCGGCATGTCGACCCAGGAAAGCGTGGGCCGATGCCTTGGGCGATGCCTGCGGCACATACTCGAGGATTCGATAGATCGCAATCGGTCGTTCGAACCCCTTGAGGCAACGGAGCCCGATCGATTCGCCGCTAAAACATGATTGAACCAGGCGCCAGAGCGTATCGGATACGAGCACCTCGCCTGGCTGCGCCTCGGCCTGGAGCCGGGCGGCAATGCTGGGGGCATGACCAATCGCAATCTGATCGATGCCGGAGCCCCCTCCCAGGTGGCCCACGACGGCAAGCCCGTGGTGCAGACCAATCCGAACCTTGAACGGCTGGGCTGCCCTAAGGGCGCGCTCGTAGATTGCCTGCTGGATGGCCAAGGCACAGCGAACCGCCCGCACCGGGTCATCTTCATGGGCTTGGGGATAACCGAAGATAATGATCACCCCATCGCCTAGCAGCGGACCAATCCAGCCATCAAATCTGCGCACGACAGTGGCACAGATTTGATAGTAATTGGCGAGAATTTCACGCAAATCCTCGGGGTCGACCGCTTGAAATAACGTCATCGAGCCAACAATATCGGCAAACAGAATGCAAAGAGTCCGCCGCTCGGCTAAGACCGATTCAACCGGTTCAACGGGTTCAACGGGTTCAACTAATTCAACCGGTTCAACCGGTTCGAGCTGGAGAGGCCTGGCACAACCTCCACAAAATTTAGCCTCAATTCGATTGGAAAACCCGCAATAAGAGCAGGTCAAATGATCGCAACCCCAGGGGAAATTAGCGCTATCCTTCACAGGGAACTCTTTGATTGATCAATCGTGTCAATCCAAGGGGCGCCAAGGAAAGAAAAAGAAATCGGGCGTTCCACAAAATCCACCGCAACCAACAACAAGAGCTCAGCGATTAAACATCCATACCATTATTATAATGGCTCAGTACAACGAGATTGGCCAGACGAAAAACCTCAAAATCGTCCTGCTAAGAAATAAACTTAGGCTATTCGCCGCCAAATTCGTGCGGATCTTCATAATCTTTGCAGAACTGCCGCGCCCAAAGCCGCTGGGATCGCTGCCGCCTCGATCGCCCAGCTGTCGCCTTGGGCGCGGTAGCCCACCCAAAAGCGCAGCCGGGCGAAGTCGGGAACTGCTGCAGCGCGTCAGACCAGAAGCATCGCCAGCAGATCTACACATATTGTAGTCTATTTCTGCTCGATTGCAAATTGAGTAGGGACGTAGCCCTGATCAAATCAGGGTGATTGCCTCCAGCATGGATGCGTCCGATTAGTTGCCTTAGCTCGAGCCATAGGCCGATGGCTTCCCCTCCTTTATCAAGCCGATAACTCAGCAATGAGCTAAGGGCACGCACCTGGAGTGACAAGGCTCCCTGGGAGCGGGCAGATCTAATCGCAAGACAATAAGCATCATCGGCCTCCTGGCTGCGGCCCAGATCCGCAAGGATATTGCCAGCTCCCGAAAGGTGGTGGGCCATGGGCTCGGGCCGGCTGCTGGCCAATTGGGGGAACTGCTCGGCCATCACATCGGCAATCCGGGTGTGGTAGTGCTGCCGGGTACTAGGCAACAGGGATTGGTAGGCAGCATCCTGCAAGAGCGCATGCTTAAAGCGATCGACAACCGACTCACCACCCTCCAACAGCAGGAAGCCAACATCCAGCATCATTTGCAGCTGCTTTTTGGTCGTGGCCTGCGGCAGCGAAGCAACGGCAAACAAAAGCGACGTCGAAAACTCGCGGCCAAGGGTGGAAGCAAGCTGCAACAGTGGCTTAGCCTCACCCAGCCGATCGATGCGGGCCATCAGCGCCGCCTCCATGCAAGCGGGCCCAACATCCGCAGATTCGAATCAATCACAGACCGGGTGATCTGCTCGAGAAAGAGGGTATTTCCAGAGGATCGTCGCTGAATTTCCCGCACCACTTCGGGCGGCATGGGCTTATTGGCTGAAACGTTGCGGATCAAGGGCTCGGCTTCCTGGCCATCGAAGCAATCCAACTTGATCTCGGCTGCCTGGGCAGCCACCCCCCAGGGCCAGCAATAGCAGGGCCTCCTGACTTGCCCGGCCGAGCTCGCTGATGCGTTGGCACAACTTTTCCAGTTGCTGCACCGGATCAAGACCCTCCAAGCCAAGCCGGCTGCGCATCAACTCGACCAGGGGGAAACGGCGTATCGGTGGTGTATGGGGTGCAGTCGGCCTCGATAACGGTGATCGCATCATCCTTGATGCTGGAATCGTCGCCCAACTCACGTACCCCATGTCTTGCGCGGCACCACCGGCAGATAGCCAAGACCGCGATGCACACTAACACGAAACTTAAGGGAATATCCTGTGCATTTTACTGATTTATTAATGGCCTCCTGGATAGCAAGTCCACAGCGAACAGAGCGCAGCGGATCGTCCCCATGGGCGATCGGATAGCCGAAATAAGCAATCACAGCATCACCCAATAATGGACCTAGCCAGCCATCCAAGTTACGGACAATTTTCGCCCAGGATTACTGATACATGGCCAGCACTTCACGCAGCTCCTCAGGATCTAGCCGATTAATAATAGTCATCGAACCTACGATATCAGCGAAAAGCACATCAGAACTCGCCGCTCGGCAAGAACTAGTTTATTAACCTGGGTATCAAGCGGCTGTCCACAACCACCACAAAATTTTGGCCGAGATTGATTGAGGAAGCCACAGGATAAGCAGTTCAAATTCCCACCTTGCTTTTGGTTTGATTTTGGTTTGATTTTGCAAGTTAATTTTTACCTATGCTACGTGATCGCAAGCAAACCGATTCTTCGGCGGAAATGGCTATAACTTTTCCAGCAATCACCTCGGGGCACCCCCAGTCAAGGGTGGGGCAGAATAAGGAACGAATATTCCAGCAATCCCACCTTAACGGAAGACGCAGGCTGGTATCTTGGCTACGTATTTGCAATACTTATTGAACCGCTCGCCATCGACTTGGCCGCAGACGGATCGCTGCTAGCGCACATACTTACCAAATTTCCCTGGGTATAGCTGCTTGTGTGTCCTCAAAGCAGTAGCGAGCTGGCCAGGCTCAGCCAATCCCCAGCTCAGCGGCCCCGCACCACCCCAGCCAGCAGCCAGTCCCCTGCAGACCCAAGCGCCTGCCCGAGCACCAGACCCAAGCACCAGACAGAATCAATCCCACCACCTGCAGCCCTCGAACCAGCGCCATGCCCCCTGTTGCTTCGCTGGCTGCCGCTGCCCCCGCCCCAGCCAGCCAGCCCGCCAACTCCACGGCGACCCCAGCCACGCCCCCCCCCAACACCGCTGCCGAGCAGGCCCTAGCCGCCATGCGCGCTGCCGTGTTCGGCGCCGACCCGATGGCCGCCGCCGCGCCGAGGCAGCCCAGGATCCAGGCCCCCGCCGATCCCAGCGCCCCGGTGAACGCCAGCGCCAGCGCCAATCCCGCCGAGCTCAGCGACTTCATCGAGGCCAGCGGCCTCTTGCGCTACGACCCGGCCGCCATCAGCCGCATCTACGCCGGCCACCCCCAGCGCCTGGCCCGCCGCCTCTGGCAAACCCTGATGCCGATCAGCCTGTTCCTGGCCGGCGTTGGCTGCGACTGGCTCCTGGGCCGGCTGCGGGGTGAGCGGGCCCGGCAGCGCAGCCACGAAGCCGCCACCCTGGTGGCCTCGCTGGGCCCCGCCTTCATCAAGGCCGGCCAAGCCCTCTCCACCAGGCCCGACATCATCCCGCCGGTGCTGCTCGAGGAGCTGGCCCAACTCCAGGACCAGCTGCCGGGATTCGATTCAGCCCTGGCGATGGCCTGCATCGAAGAAGACCTCGGCGCCCCGGTACAGACGATCTACGAGCAGCTCGACCGGGAACCGATCTCCGCCGCCTCGCTCGGCCAGGTGCATAAGGGTGTGCTCAAGGATGGCGCCAAGGTGGCGGTGAAGGTGCAGCGGCCCGGCCTGCGCGAGCAGATCACCCTGGATCTTTACATCGTGCGCAACATCGCGGCCTGGCTCAACCAGAACGTGGGCCTGATCCGCAGTGACCTAGTCGCACTGATCGATGAACTGGGAGAGCGGGTGTTTGAGGAAATGGATTATCTCAATGAAGCCGCTAATGCCGAAAAATTTGCCGAACTGCATCGCCCCAATCCCCGCATTGCCGTGCCGCGGATCTTCCACCAGGCCACCAGCCGTCGGGTGCTCACGATGGAGTGGATCGATGGCGTGAAACTCACCAATCTGGAAGCCGTGCGAGCGATCGGAGTGGACCCCGACGACATGGTGGAAGTGGGGGTGAACTGCAGCCTGCAACAGCTGCTGGAGCATGGCTTCTTCCACGCCGATCCCCACCCGGGCAACCTGCTGGCCCTGGCCGACGGACGCTTGGCCTATCTGGATTTCGGCATGATGAGCACGGTGAGCCGCGAATCGCGCACCGGCTTGATCCAAGCAGTGGTTCACCTCGTCAACCGCAATTTTGGAGCACTTTCTAAAGATTTTGTCATGCTTGGCTTCCTGGGTGAAGAGGTGAATCTCGAGCCGATCGTCCCGGCCTTCGAATCGGTGTTTGGCCAGGCGCTGGAGATGGGGGTGAGCCGGATGGATTTCAAGGTCGTCACCGATGACCTCTCGGGTGTGATGTATCGCTTCCCCTTCCGGGTACCGCCCTACTACGCCCTGATCATCCGCTCGCTGGTCACCTTGGAGGGGATCGCCCTCAGCGTCGATCCCGATTTCAAAATTCTCGGCGCCGCCTACCCCTACTTCGCCCGCCGCCTGATGGAAGATCCCGATCCCCAGTTGCGCCGCAGCCTGCGGGAAATGCTTTACGACGGCGACCAGTTCCGCTGGCAGAGGCTCGAAAGCCTGATCGGCAGCGCCTCGCTGCAAGCCCAACTCGATCTCGAGGGCCTGCTCGACCAGGTGATCGACTTCCTCTTTTCCGCCAACGGCGGCATGCTGCGCCAGCAGCTGGTGGAGGCCAGCGTGCAACGGATGGATGCCCTGGCCTGGCGCACCACCCTCCGACTAGGCCGGCGGCTGCCTTCGAAGCTGCTGCCACCGGGCCTGCGCCAACGCTTGCCCGAGGCCAACGGCCAGGTCGGGCCGCTGCTCGACCTGGAGCCGATCCGGCAGCTGGTGGCAATCCTGCAGGATCTACCCGGTTTCGATCCCCAGATCCTGCTGCGGCGCCTGCCGCGGCTCCTGGCCCAACCCGACCTGCGCGGCATGGGCCTGGCGATGGCCAAGGGTCTGGCCGAACGGGGGGTGGTGCGGCTGCTGCGGGATGTGTTGGTCAGTCCGGCCTGAGCCAGCCAGCCCGGCAATCCCCAGAACGGGCCCGCCTAGATTCGAAATACGAAGCGGTTTTTCTTGTGTCCAGCCTTCTGAACCATGTCCAAGCGGGAGTCTCGCGGACTTTCTGGCAAGGTGCACAAGGCGCTGGTGGGGGCCTGCGATCCCACCGCAACGGCGGCCATCGCCGCCGCCGTCAGTCGTTGGCCGCGCTGCTCGCCGTTGGCCTGCTCTGCTCCACCCCGGCGGCCCCCGCCGCCGAAAACATCGTGCTCGTCAGTGGTGCCTTCCGTCGCTCCATCCCCGTCGCCGACATGGAGTTGCTGGCCAGCAAGGGGGAAGCCCGGGGCCTGCTGGCCGACCTGCTCAAACTCAGCAAGCAGAAACCGGCCGCCGTTGCCAAGCTTCTCAACCAGTCGATCCCGCTACCTTTGGTCTTGGTGAGCCGGCTGCTCAACACCCGCATCGGCGAAGCCCTACTGGATCGCCTAGCGAACATCGTCTACCCCCTCAAAACACCCGGTGCTGGTGTACCGGCCCTGCGGGCTGCCATGGTGCTGGGAATCGCCAATGGCGATGGCAACCTCTCGCCCGTGGCCTTTTTGAAGGCCTACCCCAACAGCGACATGGAGGTAAACCTACCGGCCTTGCTGGCCCTCCTGGAGAAGGCCAACTCAATCTCCGATCTGGTGCGCTTCTTCTCCGAATCTCCCCTTGATGGGCTGCAAAGCAACGAGAAGCAATGAAGTTTTAACCGCAGCCAAGCAAGAATTTCAACCGCAACCAAACCGGATTTTTGCCTAACCCAAGCAACAAACGAGTTTATTTCCAAGCCCAATTTTAATTCCAAGTCCCAGTCCAAGTCCAAGTCCAGAAGTTGAAGCCCGATAGCCGAGGCGTAGATTCGGCTTCAGCTTTCCTTGCATGCCCGTGGCCCTGCTCCAAGCACTTCGGCGCCTGGGGCAACCCGCCGCCCCCGCCCCCAGACTGCAGGATTGGCCCGGTCTGATTGAGGCCTACCGCAGCTGGCTGCCGGTGAGCGCCGCCACCCCCGTGATCACGCTGCGGGAAGGGGCCACGCCGCTGATCCCCGCCACCGTGATCGCCGAGCGGATCGGCCGGGGCGTGAAGGTGTTTCTCAAGTACGACGGCCTCAATCCCACCGGCTCCTTCAAAGACCGGGGCATGACGATGGCGATCAGCAAGGCCCGCGAAGCGGGCTCCGAGGCGGTGATCTGTGCCAGCACCGGCAACACCTCCGCTGCCGCCGCCGCCTATGCCCGCCGCGGCGGCATGCGGGCCTTTGTGCTGATCCCGGACGGCTACGTGGCCCAGGGCAAGCTCGCCCAGGCCCTGCTCTACGGGGCCGAGGTGCTGGCAGTGCAAGGCAACTTCGACCGGGCCCTGGCGATCGTGCGGGAGGTGGCCGACCAGTACCCGGTCACCCTGGTGAACTCCCTCAACCCCTACCGGCTGCAGGGCCAGAAAACCGCCGCCTTCGAGGTGGTGGATGCCCTCGGCGATGCCCCCGACTGGCTCTGCATCCCCGTGGGCAATGCCGGCAACATCAGCGCCTACTGGATGGGCTTCAACGAATACAAGGCCGCCGGCCACAGCCGCACCCTGCCCCGGATGATGGGCTTCCAAGCCGCCGGTGCCGCCCCACTGGTGCTGGGCCACACGGTGGAGCAACCCGACACCATCGCCACGGCGATCCGAATCGGCAACCCGGTGAACCGGGATAACGCCCTGCGGGTCAGGGCCGAGAGCAACGGCGACTTCATGGCCGTCACCGATGCCGAAATCATCGAGGCCTACAAGCTGCTGGGCGGCGGCGAAGGGGTGTTCTGCGAACCGGCCAGCGCCGCCTCGGTGGCGGGTCTGCTGAAGCGGCGGGAGGAGGTGCCCGCCGGCGCCACGGTGGTCTGTGTCCTCACCGGCAACGGCCTCAAGGACCCGACGACCGCGATCGAGCACAACGATTCCCGCTTCCACACCGGCCTCGATCCCGATACGGCCACGGTGGCCCGCGTGATGGGCTTCTGAACGGGCCCCGGCGGCCGCCCCAACCCGCCCAGCCCTAAAACCCGCCAGCCCGGCCTGGGCCAGCCCGATTTGGGCCGGCTGGCTCTGGGCTGGCGGATTTTTTTGCGGCTTGTTTTGGCCTGGCTGAGCAGCAATCCAACAGCAAAAGCGGCACAGGGAAAACCACTCAAAAGCGCGGCAGAGCTGGGGAATTCCGAGGGGCTGTCGTCTCGATCGAAGCCGATTATTTTTCCCCAGGCTTGGGAAACGGTGGAAAACCGCTGTTTTTCGACAATTCGCCGCGGCCAATCCCCAGCCGCTTAAAACCCAAATCCCTTGCCATCACTGAGATAAAAGCCGATTTACCAGTTTTCCACCGCCCCTACGACGACGATCTTTCTTTTTCTTTTTTTAATTTCTAAACCCTGTAGTCACAGCTCCGTAGGGCGTGGCTCGCCTTGGGAAAAGTCGCGCTTGGGCCGCCGGGCCGTTGCGCTTTCCCCCGGCCTGTGAAACCGTGGGACCTCCCTTCGAACGCTGGCGCTCCGCTGTTTCCCATGAAGCTGGTCTGTTCCCAGGCTGAACTCAGCTCCAGCCTTCAGCTCGTGAGTCGCGCCGTCGCCAGCCGGCCCACCCATCCGGTGCTGGCCAATGTGCTGCTCACGGCCGATGCCGCCACCGGCCGCCTCAGCCTCACCGGCTACGACCTCAGCCTTGGCATCCAAACCAGCCTGCCGGCCGCCGTCGAAAGCAGCGGCGCCATCACCCTGCCGGCCCGATTGTTTGCGGAGATCGTCAGCCGGCTGGCAGCCGATAGCCCCCTCACCTTGAGCTGTGGCGAGGACGACGAGCAGGTGGCTCTCACCAGCCTGTCGGGCACCTACCGCATGCGGGGCATGCCCGCCGAAGACTTCCCCGATCTACCCCTGGCCCAAAGCGGTGTGCCGATCCGTTTGGATGCCCAATCCCTGGTCAAGGGCCTGCGGGCCACCTTGTTTGCCAGTTCCGGCGATGAGTCCAAACAACTGCTCACCGGCGTCCACCTGCGGCTGGTGGGCAACGGGCTCGAATGCGCCGCCACCGATGGCCATCGCCTCGCCGTACAACGCCTCGACAATGCCATCGCCCTCGGTAGTGAGACCCCCCTTTCCGAAGCTGGTGAACCGTTTGCCGTGACGGTGCCGGCCCGCTCCCTGCGCGAATTGGAACGGCTGCTCTCCGGGCGCCCCTCCGATGAACCGCTCAGCCTGTTCTGCGAACGGGGCCAGGTGGTGGTGCTCTGGGCTGACCAGGTGCTCACCAGCCGCAGCCTTGATGGCACTTACCCCAACTACCGCCAGCTGCTGCCGGAGAGCTTCAACCGCCGCCTCAACCTCGATCGACGCGCCTTCACCGCCGCCCTGGAACGGGTGGCCGTCTTGGCTGACCAGCACAACAACGTGGTCAAGATCAGCAGTGATCCGGCCGCTGGTCAGGTCCAGATCCAGGCCGATGCCCAGGATGTGGGCAGCGGCTCGGAAGCGGTTGCGGCCCTGATCGAAGGGGATCCGATCGAGATCGCCTTCAACGTGCGCTACCTGCTGGATGGTCTCAAGGCGATGACGGCCGAGCAGGTGGTGCTCCAGTGCAATGGAGCCACCACCCCGGCCGTGCTGGCGCCGGTGGGGGAGGATGGCAGCTTCACCTACCTGGTGATGCCGGTTCAGATCCGCAGCTGAGTCGCCCAAGCCCGTGTCCCTTCCCGAGCAGCTGCTGCTGAGCGACCTGCTGCGGTTGCGGGTCCGCTGTGATCAGGGCCTCGACCATGGCAGCGGCGTGCTCGCCTGGATGCATCCGCCGGTGCACCGCCTGCTCGGTTGGGTCAGCCGCCCTTCCGCCTTCCAATCGCTGCGGCGGGTCTGGCGGCTGGACCAATTGCGGGGCCTTTCCGAGGCTGAGGCCTTTGTGAAGGGGGAGGGGGCGGATACGAATCCAGCGATCCTGGAGCAGTTGCCCACCCTGATCGACGCCACCCTGTACGGGGCCGGCGAGGTGCCGCTCGGCAGCGTCGTGGATGCGGCGGTGCTGTTGCGGACTGGCCAGATCCTGCACTACCTGGTGGCCCGCAGCGACCCCCGCTTGCCCGGCAGCAGCCGCTGGCGGCTCAGCCCCGAGCGGATCGTGGATCAACAGCCCGGCCGGGTGCTCACCGCCCTCCAGGGCCTCGATGACCTGCCCGTGGCCCGCGCCAGCGTGCGCCAGGAGTTGCTGCGCCGCTCCCGCCGCTGGCGCGAGCAGATGGGTGAGGAAACCTCCCGGCTGCGGGACCAGTTTCAGCAGGTGGGCGATCGGGTCGAGGAGCGGTTGGAGGGATGGCTGGAGGAGCCCCCCTGGGATGGCTTCCTCGATGCTGGCGAGCGCGAGCCATCCCGGCGGCGGGCTGATGCAAGCCCTGGCCGCTACGAACCGGACCCGAACGCCCCGGGCCCCGATTTCGATCGGCAGGATCCCCTTGAGAACTGGCCTGAGGATTTGCCGGCGGCGGGCGTCGAGGCGGGCGAGCGCTGGGCGCGGCGGCCCGATCCGGACGACCTGCCAGACCTCGACAGCTTCGATTCCAGCGACAACCCGCCCCCCGGCCGCCCCGAGCCGCGCCCCCGCCGGCCTGGGCGCCGGCCCGAGCCGCGGCCGGAGTCCCCCGAGGGAGGCTCGAGCGCCGATCGCTACCGCGGCCGCGACGACGACGATCCCTGGATCTAAGCCGGCCAATCAGGTGCGGCCAATCAGATCCAGCCAATCAGGTCCAGCCAATCAGATCCGCTGAACCAGATCCTCCGAATCGGATACTGGAGTCACCCTGCAGCTGCGCGCCGGTGCTCGCCTCACCCCCCTATTCGGTACCCGAAGCTCTGCGCAAGGAAGGGCTCAGCCAGGCCGATTACGACGAAATCGTGCGCCGCCTCGGCCGCGCCCCCAACCGGGCCGAGCTGGGCATGTTTGGGGTGATGTGGTCGGAGCATTGCTGTTATCGCAACTCCAGACCGCTGCTGGGCCAGTTCCCCACCACGGGGCCCCGCATCCTGGTGGGGCCGGGCGAAAACGCCGGCGTGGTTGACCTGGGCGAGGGCCAGCGGCTGGCTTTCAAGATCGAGAGCCACAACCACCCGTCCGCCGTGGAGCCCTTCCAGGGCGCGGCCACCGGCGTTGGCGGCATCCTGCGGGACATCTTCACGATGGGCGCCCGGCCGATCGCCCTGCTCAATGCCCTGCGCTTTGGCCCCCTCGACGACCCCCGCAATGTTGGTCTGATGCAGGGGGTGGTGGCCGGCATTGCCCATTACGGCAACTGCGTGGGGGTGCCCACCGTGGGTGGTGAGGTGGCCTTTGATCCCAGCTACAGCGGCAATCCCCTGGTCAATGCCATGGCCCTGGGCCTGATGGAAACCGAGGAGATCGTTTGCTCCGGTGCCGAGGGAATCGGCTATCCGGTGCTCTACGTGGGCAGCACCACCGGCCGGGACGGCATGGGTGGGGCCAGCTTTGCCAGCGCCGAACTCACCGCAGCCTCCCTCGACGACCGACCCGCCGTGCAGGTGGGCGACCCTTTTTTGGAGAAGGGGCTGATCGAGGCCTGCCTGGAGGCCTTCGTGAGCGGTGATGTGGTGGCCGCCCAGGACATGGGCGCCGCCGGCCTCACCTGCAGCTGCTCCGAGATGGCCGCCAAAGGGGGGGTGGGCATCGAGCTCGACCTCGATCGGGTGCCCGCCCGCGAACAGGGCATGACGGCCTATGAGTACCTGCTCAGCGAATCCCAGGAACGGATGCTGTTTGTGGTCAAGCCTGGCCGGGAGCAGGCGCTGATCGACCGCTTCCGCCGCTGGGGGCTGCAGGCGGCCGTGGTGGGCCGGGTGCTGGAGGAGAACGTGGTGCGGGTGCTGCAGCACGGGGCCGTGGCGGCGGAGTTGCCCGCCAGCGCCCTGGCCGACGACACCCCGATCAACCCCCACACCCTGCTGGCCGAGCCGCCGGCCGCGATCCAGGCCCACTGGCGCTGGAGTGAGGCTGAGCTGCCGGCGGCGCATGCCACCGGCCTGGCGCTGCCCCAGGGCCGCTTGGACTGGGGGGAGGTGCTGCTGCGCCTGCTCGATGATCCCACCATCGCCAGCAAGCGCTGGGTGTGGCGCCAGTACGACCACCAGGTGCAGGCCAACACGGTGGTGCCCCCCGGTGGCGCCGATGCGGCGGTCGTGCGGCTGCGGCCCCAGCAGGGGGAAGGATCCCTGCTTCCGTCCAGGCGGGGGGTGGCGGCGGTGGTGGATTGCCCCAACCGCTGGGTGGCCCTCGATCCCGAGCGGGGCGGGATGGCGGCGGTGGCCGAAGCCGCCCGCAACCTCAGCTGCACCGGGGCGGAACCCCTGGCGGTGACCGACAACCTCAACTTCCCCTCGCCCGACACCGACAGCGGCTACTGGCAGCTGGCGATGGCTTGTCGCGGCCTTTCGGCCGCCTGCCTGGCCCTGGGCACCCCCGTCACCGGCGGCAACGTTTCCCTCTACAACGAGACCCGCTTGCCGGATGGAACGATGCAGCCGATCCATCCCACCCCGGTGGTGGGCATGGTGGGGTTGGTGCACGACCTAGACCAGGTCACCGGCCTGGCCTGGCGCCAAGCCGGCGATGGGATCTGGCTGCTGGGGGTGCCCCTGGAGGTCGGCGCAGCCGATGCTCGGCTGGGCTTGGCCGCCAGCAGCTATCTGGAGGTGATCCACGGCACCCTGACGGGGCGTCCGCCGGAAGTGGACCTTGGCCTCGAAGTCCGGGTGCAGGCGTTCCTGCGGGGGGCGATCAACGCCGGTCTGGTGGCTTCTGCCCACGATCTTTCCGATGGTGGTTTGGCTGTGGCCGCAGCGGAATGTTGCATCGCCGCGGGCCTGGGGGCCCGCCTGGAGCTGCCGGCCGGATCGGCCCGGCTGGATCGGCTGTTGTTTGCCGAGGGCGGCGCCCGGCTGCTGGTGAGTGTGCCGGCGGCCCAGCAGCAGGCCTGGCAGCGGCGGCTGGATGCCGCCGCCGCCGCCGGCGCTGTTGTGCCGGCCAGTCGCTTGGGGCAGGTGGAAGCCGAGCCCAGCCTCACCCTGGTGCAGGCCGGGACCATCGTGCTGGAGCAGTCCGTGGCCCGGCTGGAGGAGTGCTTCGAGCGGGCGATTCCGCGGCGGATGCAGCAGAGTGCACCACCTGCTGAAAGGTGATGGGGCAGGATGGAACTTCGGTGCCCCGGGAAGATTCTTGACCAGTTCCGAGCCCGTTTGCTTTGGCCCTGGTTCCCCTGGTGTTGGTGGCCCTGCCCGCCCAGCGCAGCAAGCCTGGTTGAGCGGGCCTCGGGCTGACCAGGTGGATCGGCCCGACAAGCCCGAGGAAGCTTGCGGTGTGTTTGCCGTGATGGCGCCCCAGCAGCAGGTGGCCAACCTCACCTATTTCGGCCTCTACGCCCTCCAGCACCGCGGTCAGGAGTCGGCCGGTATCGCCGTGTTTGAAGGCCCCCAGGTGCGGCTCCACAAGGACATGGGCCTGGTCAGTCAGGTGTTTGATCAGGCTGTGCTCGATCGCATGCCCGGCGAGCTGGCGATTGGCCACAACCGCTATTCCACCACCGGCAGCAGCAAGGTTTGCAATGCCCAGCCCGTGGTGCTGATGACCCGCCTTGGCCCCTTTGCCCTCGCCCATAACGGCAACCTGGTGAATGTGGCGGAGCTGCGCGAATCCCTGCGCCATCTGGCCGCTGAGTTCACCTCCACCACCGATTCGGAATTGATCGCGTTCGCCCTCCAGCAGGCCGTGGATCGTGGCCTGGGATGGAGTGCGGCGATCCGCGCCGCCGCCGCCCTCTGCCGCGGTGCCTTCAGTTTGGTGATCGGCACCCTGGAGGGTCTGTTTGCCCTGCGGGATGGCCATGGCATCCGGCCCCTGGTGTTCGGTCAGATTGGAGATCCGGAGCAGGCCCAGTGGGTGGTGAGCAGCGAAAGCTGTGGCCTCGATATCATCGGTGCCCGCTACATCGATGACGTGCAACCGGGCGAATTGATCCACTTCCTTCAGAATGATCCGATTCCGCAGCGACTGCGTTGGATCGAAGCGCCCGCCAAGCTGTGCGTGTTCGAAATGATTTACTTTGCCCGGCCCGATAGTCGCTTTTTTGGTGAATCTCTGTACAGCTACCGAGTCCGGATTGGCGACGTACTGGCCCGGGAAAACCCCGTCGATGCCGACATCGTGATCGGTGTACCTGATTCTGGTATCCCGGCGGCGATCGGTTATTCCCAGGCCAGTGGCATCCCTTTTGCCGATGGTCTGATCAAAAACCGCTATGTGGGCCGCACCTTCATCCAACCCACCCAGGCGATGCGGGAGGCGGGCATCCGGGTCAAGCTCAATCCCCTTCCCGATGTATTGGCTGGCAAGCGGGTGGTGGTCATCGACGATTCGATCGTGCGCGGCACCACCAGCCGCAAGTTGGTGCAGGCCCTGCGGGATGCCGGTGCCACCGAGGTGCACATGCGGATTAGTTCACCACCCGTCACCCACCCCTGTTTCTACGGCATCGACACCGACACCCAGGACCATTTGATCGCCGCCCGCCTCACCCTGCAGGAGATTGAGCAACATCTGGGCGTCGATTCGCTTGCCTATCTCAGCAAGCAGGGCATGGTGGAGGCAGCCCAAAGCCAAGCGGGCCACTTTTGCACCGCTTGCTTCGATGGTGTCTATCCGATTGCCATGGATGATGAGGTGCGGCGCTCCAAGTTGATGTTGGAGCCCGCGGGCCTGGCGGCCAGGGTCTGAGCTTGGTCCTTGGGCGTTGTGAGGGTATGGACCGACTGCGGCAAGGCCATGGTTTGCGGGTGCTCGTCGTGAGCACGCCGATTGGCAGTCTGGGCAGTGGTCGCGGCGGCGGGGTGGAGCTCACGGCTGCGGGCCTGGTGGCCGGGCTGCTGGGCCGCGGCCATGCCGTGACGGTGCTGGCGGCTGCGGGTTCTGTGTTGCCGCCCGCCTGCGCAGCGGCCAGGCTCTGGAGCGAATCCGGGGTGGATCAGCCCGGCTGGCAGCATCGGCCCGCTTCGACGGCGGTGGAGATCCCGCGCCAGGCCCTGCTGCCATGCCTCTGGCAGAGGGCTTGGCAGGAACAGGCCCAGTTCGATGTGCTGATCAACCTGGCCTACGACTGGCTGCCGTTTTGGCTCAGCCGCTGGTTTCAAACCCCCCTCTGCCATCTGGTCAGCATGGGTTCGGTGGCGCAGGTGATGGATGAGGTGATTGAGGCGGTGGCGGCCTGGCGGCCGGAAAGGCTGGCCTTCCATACCAAGGCCCAGGCCGCTGATTTTTCCTTACCTGCGCCGCCCTTTGTGCTGGGCAATGGTTTTGATCCTGATCAGTATCAGTTTTGTGCTGAAGGCGAGCCTGTGCTGGGCTGGGCTGGTCGAATCTCTCCGGAAAAGGGTCTGGAGGATGCGGCCCGGGTGGCGGTTCAGTTGGGTTTGCCGCTGCGGGTCTGGGGCCTGCGCGAAGACGAGGACTACGCCAGGGCCCTGGAGCTGGCGGTGCCGCCCGGCAGCATCGACTGGCGTGGCTTCCTGGCCACGCCCCAGTTCCAGGCCGAGCTTGGTGCTTGTCGGGTGTTTTTGAACACGCCCAAGTGGAATGAGGCGTTTGGCAATGTGGTGGTGGAGGCGATGGCTTGCGGCCTGCCGGTGGCGGCCTATGCCCGGGGCGGACCGGGGGAGTTGGTGCGTGAAGGCATCAACGGGGCGCTCGCGGCCCCCGATGATCTCGATGGCCTGGCCGCTGCCGTGGAACGGGCCGCAGGCTTGGATCGCCGCGGCTGCCGCCACTGGTTTTTGCAGCACCATTCGATCGATGCGTTCGCGGCCCGGCTGGAAGCCTGGTTGGAGCAAGTGGTTCGTTTGGCGGCTTGAATTGGCTGGCTGGCTGGATTTGCAGCTTGTTTTGGCAGTTTGACTTGTCTTGGCAGCTTCCCTAGCGAGGCCCAATCTCGATCAGTCCGCGGCTCAGGCCGGAGCTGGTGTCGACGCTGCGGATCGCCTGCCAGAGGGCTGGCACCGCTACCCAGGCCGCCGGGTAGCGGTAGCGGGCCACATCGAGGATCAACACCCGGTCGCTACTGGTGTCGTAGGCGGCCAGGGGGGAGATGTGGCCGCCACCTGCTTGTCCGATCAAGCGGCGATCATAATTGACCAGGATTCGGTTGCTGGTATCACTGAGGTTGCGGCGCAATAATAGTCTAAATTGGTCGATACCTAATTGGCTTCCGTGATAACGGCGCACAATGAAATTGGAATCATTTGCTACGCTGTTCAGTAGGCCGTGCAGTTGTTCCAGGCTCATGCCTTGCCGCCGCACCCGTTCCGCTTGCACGAACGAAAGCGTGGCGGGAGCTTGGAACAGGTTGGTCTGGGTCCAGAAGCGATAGTTGCCATAACCCTCCGCTGCAGGGGCTGCTAACGCCAAACTATTGAGCGCCATCACGGCGCTGGCAACGCCGCAGAAGGCCAGATTTGCCTGGGTTTCATAGTGCTGGGCCAGGGGGGCGAAGTCGGCTCGCCGGGTTTGGCCCCCGAAGAGCAGCATTTGGCCGGCTGCTGAGGCCATCGGGATCGTCGGCGCTTGGGCCCGGGCATCGATGGCCCTACCGCTTGATGGCGCGGTTGTTCCGCCAGCATCGGCTTGGGCGGCTGGGCTGGTGGCCAGAGCCAGGCTCACCAGGGCTGCCGCCAAACTCACAACGGGATTTACGACCAGATTTACCACCAGATTTGCTGTAATAGACGCTGAAATATCTGCCGGCAATGCGTTGTTTGGCCGCTTGGTCTTGATCGGATCAGCCATTCAGGGGCGCCAGGGCTGCGATCGTGGTGCCGCTCGGCAGGTTCAAATCCAGGCCGGAGCCACCGCTGGGCTCGCAGGGGATCGCGCTGGTCTGGAGCCTGAGGCTGCGCAGCGGTGTCCCGGTCAGCAGCACCCCGATCACGGCGCTGCCATCGCCCTGGAGATCCACGACCCGATCACTCCGTTCCAGGAAGCGCAGCCCGATCTGGCCCAGGTCGCCCCGCTGGCAAAGGCGCAGTTCCGCCACCGCCAGGCGTTTGATCCGTCCAAGTTCCGTCGCCAGCAGCACCGAGTCGGTGGCGGCTACACAGGTTGCACCGACCACCCGTTCGCCGGGGAGCAGCCGCAGCAGCATCGGTCCCTGGGCGGTGCGGCCCAGCACCGGCAGGTTGGCTTCATCGATGGCCAGGCGGAGCAGCCGTCCGGTGCTGCTGGCCACCACCAACTCGCGCCCGGCATCGCAGGCCACCACCCGTTGCAGTTCCACCCCATCCTTGAGTTTGAGCACGGTGCTGGCCCGGCCCGAAAGCTCCAGGAAATCCTCGATCGGCAGGCGTTTGAACCGGCCATCGGTGCTGAGCAGTCCGAGGCTGCCGCCGGCTGGTTTCGGCAGCGGCAGCACCTGCACGACCCGTTCGCCGGCCATGCTCTCGGGCAGGAATTTCTCCAGGGAACCGGGCTGCTGGCCGGCGAACTCCCAGCGCAGCAGGGCCACCCTTCCACTGGTGCTGAAGGCCAGCAGGGCCGGCTCCGTCGCCACCGGCAGCAGCACCTGGGCCGGGGCGGGCTGTTCTGCTAGCGAGGCCTCTTCGTCGAGGTGGAGGCGGCCGAGCATCTGGGGGGTGACGATCCGCACCTGGCCATCGGCTTGGATCAGGAGGCGGCTGTCGGGGGCCAGGGCATCGAAGGCCTGCTGGCGTTGCCGTTCGGTGTTGGGTCGTACCGCCGCTGCCCGTTGGGCCACCAGGTCGTCGCCGCCTTCCACCAGCCGGGTGCGGCGGGGTGTGGCGTAGCGCTTGCGCAGGGCCTTGAGTTCGCTCACCATCGTGTTGAGCAGGGTGTCGCGGTCATCCAGCAGCTGGCGTAGCCGGATCCGCTCCTGTTGCAGCTCGTCGGCCTCCTGGCGCAGGCTTTCCTGTTCCAGGCCGGTGAGCCGCCGCAACGGCATCGCCAGCACCGCATCGGCTTGGCGCTCGCTCAGCTCGAGCCGCACCAGCAGGGCGGCCTTGGCGGCGGCGGCATCGGCGGCGGCCGTGATCATGGCGATCACCTCCTGCAGCTGGTTGAGGGCCTTGATCAGGCCTTCCACCACCTCCAGCCGGTCTTCACAGCGCTTGAGCGCATGGCGGGTGCGGCGCAGCAGGGTGAGTTCGCGGTAGGCGAGGAATTGCTGCAACAGGGCCCGCAGGCTCAGCTGTTGGGGTTGGCCATCGACCAGGGCCAGCAAGATGGCGCCGAAGTTGCTTTGCAGGGCGGTGCGACGCTGCAGATCGGCCAGCACCGTTTCGGCGTTGGCATCGCGGCGCACCTCCACCACCACCCGCATGCCATCGCGATCACTTTCATCGCGGATGTCGGCGATGCCGCCGATTTTCCCCTCATTCACCTGTTCCGCCAGTTTTTCGATCCAACCGGCTTTGCTGAGCTGATACGGGAGCTCGGTGATCACCACGGCACCGCGCCGGTGGCGGCCCTTGCCGGGTTGCACCTCTTCGATATGGGCCACCCCCCGCATCGGGATGCTGCCCCGGCCGCCCAGATAGGTGTCGCGAATGCCGCTGCTGAGCAGCACTTCGCCGCCGGTGGGGAAATCGGGCCCAGGCACCAGTTCCAGCAGCTTGCTGTCGTCGAGATCGGGTTTGCGGATCAGGGCGACCAGGGCGTCCACCACCTCGCCGAGGTTGTGGGGCGGAATGCTGGTGGCCATGCCCACGGCAATGCCCGTGCAGCCATTGAGCAGCAGGAAGGGCAGCTGGGCCGGCAGCACGGTCGGCTCCTGCTGGGAGCCGTCGAAGTTGGGGGCGAAGTCAACCGTGTCGTCGCCGATCTCATCGAGCATCGCCCCATGGGCGATCGGCGCCAGCCGGGTTTCGGTGTAGCGCATCGCCGCCGGTGGATCGTCGTCGACGGAGCCGAAGTTGCCGTGGCCATCGAGCAACGGGTTGCGGCTGGCAAAGGTTTGCACCAGCCGCACGAGCGCGTCGTAAACCGCCTGGTCGCCATGGGGGTGGTACTTGCCGAGCACATCCCCGACCACGCGGGCGCATTTGCGGTAGGGGCGGTCGGGCGTCAACCCGAGTTCGTGCATCGCGAACAGGATGCGGCGTTGCACCGGTTTGAGGCCATCGCGCACATCCGGCAGGGCCCGACCCACGATCACGCTCATGGCGTATTCGAGGTAAGAGCGCTGCATCTCCTGGTGCAGGGCGATCGATTCGATGCGTCCTGCGTTCGGATCTTCGCTGGGTCCTACGGCGCGGTCCTCGGCCATCCGGTGCTGGTCTCAGGGGCGCAAGACGGGGCTCAGCCTACAGATCGTGACGGGCTTGCGATTCCGCAGCCATCGCCACGGCCGGATCAGGGGGCTTCGGCTGCTTTCGGATTTGACGGGCTGGCATTGGCGGTGGCCCTGTCCACGCTGGGTTTCAACTCCGGTTCGGCGAGCAGGGAGCGGGTGGCTGCCCGCAGGCGTTCGCCCCAGAGTTGCTCCTTGCGGAAGCTGTCGAGAACGTAGTTGGGATCATCGGCCAGGGCCTTCTGGGCCAGCCGCAGCGCTTCGTTGCGGACTGCTTTGTCCGTGCTGGCATGCTGGCTGGCGGCGATCGCCAGGCTGGTTTCGGCCACATCCGGCTTGATCTTGAGCACCTGCCGCCAGCGCCGCAGCGCTTCGTCGTTGCGGCCCATTTCAAACAGCACCAGGCCTTGGTTGTTGATCGCTTCCCAGAAGTTGGGGCGCAGTTTGGCGGCCCGTTCAAAGGAGGTCAGGGCCTGGGCCGGGTCGTTCAGCAGGATCTGGGCATTGCCGAGGTCGAAGTAGGCGCCGGAGTTGCGTGGGTCGAGTTCGAGGCCCTTGCGCAGCAAGGGCAAGGCTTGGCTGGGTTTGCTGTTGCGCAGCGCCAGCGACCCTTCCGCCAGCCAGATGCCGGCGTTGCCGGGCTCCAGTTGCTTGGCGCGGCTTAGGGCGATCAGGGCCTTGCCGGGATTCTCACTGCGCACTTCCGCCTCAGCGAGCAGAATCCAACCGCGCACATCGTTGGGAATCAGGCGCACGGTGAGCTCGGCCAGCCGGGCCGCGTCTTCCGCTTGGCCAAGCCGCAGCAGCCGGGTGGCCGCCTGGGCGATGCCCAGTCCGGCCCCCTCCAGGTCCTTGGCCGGGGGCAGGTAGACGTACGGAACCAGGGCCTGGGCCGGTGGCGCCAGCAGCAACTGGCCGCTGGCCCCCATGGCAGCGGCCAGTACAGCCCCCAGCAGCCCTGGAGCCGCCAACCTGCCGCCCCACCGCGCCAGGGTTGTGAAGGCCTGCGAGGGGAATTGTCTTACCAATCTCTGCGGCAATGTCACTGCTGATTTGCTAGCTGATTCTCCAGACCAGTTCCCAGGCAAGTTCCGAGCCAAGTTCCCAGTCGCTCGCAGCGGCGATCTCCCCGCTGATCTGCCGGCCGCCTGTAACGGCGAGCTTGTCGACGAGCTTTCACGTAACTGCCCCAGGCACCGGCCCACGGATGTACCACGAATTCGACCCAGCCTAGGGATCGATCCCACGGCCATCCACCGCTGCCAGCAGATTGCGGCGCCACATCCAGGGGCGGATCCGCCGCAGCGAGGAGGCCCGCAGCCGCCCATCCCACTCGGCATCACTCCAGCCCAGGGCCTGCTCGGGCCGTAGATCCAGCAGCCAGGGCCGGGGCTGCAGATCCGGATCCGTGGAGCTTGGCAGGGGTCGCTGGTTCCACGGACACACGTCTTGGCAGATATCACAACCCGCCACCCAGCCATGCAGAGCGCTGGCGATCGCCCCAGGCAGGAGCGCATCGCGATTTTCGATCGTGTGATAAGCAAGACAACGGCGGGCATCGACGACGAAGGGTTCGCGGATCGCGCCGGTGGGGCAGGCCTCGATGCAGCGGCTGCAGCTTCCGCAGAGCGGTTCGGCCGGCTGGTCGGCCGGCAGGTTCACGGTGGTGAGCAGGTGGCCGATCAGCAGCCAGGAGCCCCGGCCCCTGTGGATCAGATTGCCGTGCTTGCCGATCCAGCCCAGGCCGGCCTCCTCGGCCCAGGCCTTGTCGAGCAGGGGGGCACTGTCGACACAGGCGCGCCAACGGCAGCCGGGCACCTGCGCCTCCAGCCAGCGCCCGATGCGGCGCAGCCGCGAGTCGATGACGCGGTGGTAGTCGCGGCCCCAGCCGTAGCGGGCCACCAGCAGGCTGCCGGGCTGCCGCTGGGCGGCCACGTAATAGGGCAACCCCACCGCCAGCAGGCTGCGCACCCCCGGTAAGAGCGTTTCCACCGAGCGACGCCGCGGATCGGCCATCCAGGCCATGCCGCCCTGGTAGCCGGCCTGCAGCCAGCGTTCGAGGGCGGCGTTGCGCAGGGCCAGGTTGGCCCCCCCCGGTACGGCAGCGATGCCCACGGGGTCGAAACCGAGCCGCTGGGCCTCCAGCCGCAGGGCGGCGGCCAGGGCTGCCGGCTCGGGGCTGGCTCGGGGAGGGGTGGGTGGTGCCATCGGGGTTGTCGGTAAAGTCCCCAGCAGTTCCTGTCTATCGCGTGGGCCTCTCTTCTTCCGGTCGTTTCAGTCCGTTGCTGCGCTGGATCGGCATCACCCTGGTGGTGCTCCTGTCGCTGCAGCTGCTTTCGGTGCTGAGCCTCTGGGATTGGGGTAATGAGGCCTTCCGCCAGTTGGTGGTGGAGCGCTTGATCCAGCAGGCGCCGATGGCCCTGGTCGGCCTGCTGCTGATGTACCTCTCCTCCCGCCTGGACGACAACAGCGACGAGCGCTCCCCCGTGCTCTGGGCGGTTTGCCTGCTCAGCGGCCTGCTGGCCGTGCTGCTCACCGCCTCCCTGCCGATCGCCTTCGGCGGCGACAAGATGCTTCAAGACCAGGCTGATCAGCAGTTGGCGGCGAAGCGCGGCCAACTGGAGATGGCGCGCCAGCAGAGCAAGGAGCCGGCGGTGCTGGAGCAGCTGATCAAGCAGGCCGAGGCCAGCGGCCAGGTGCCGGCCAGCGCTACCCCAGCCCAGAAAACCCAGGCGGCGCGGGCCTTTGTCGACCGCCAGCTGCAGCAGATGGAGGGCCAGTTCAAGCAGGCTGAACAAAGCAGCAAGGTGGCCCTCAACCAGCGCCGCCTAGCTGGTTCTGGCGGTGCCGTGGCGCTGATCGTGGCCTTCACCCTGCTTTGCCTCGGCAGCGTGCTGTAGAGGTTCGGCGGGTGACTACCGTTGGAAGCCTGCCCCGTCCCGGACCCGGTCCTTTGGATTCCTCCAGTCCCCGCCCGGATCAGCCGCTGGGTAATCGCCTGCAGCAGGATCTCAAGAATGATTTGATCGCCGGCCTGCTGGTGGTCATTCCCCTGGCCACCACGATTTGGCTGGCGACCACGGTCAGTCGGTTTGTGCTGGCTTTCCTGACCTCGATCCCGAAGCAGTTCAATCCGTTCAACACCCTTAATCCGCTGCTCCAGGAACTGATCAACCTTGGCGTTGGTCTACTGGTTCCCTTGCTTGGCATCCTGCTGATCGGTTTGATGGCCCGCAATATTGTCGGTAGCTGGTTGTTGGAATTCGGCGAAGGCACCCTGCTGCGGATTCCTTTAGCGGGCTCGGTGTATAAAACCCTCAAGCAGCTGCTTGAAACCTTCCTGCGCGATAACTCCAGCCGCTTCCGCCGGGTGGTGCTGGTGGAGTATCCGCGCGAGGGTTTGTTTGCGCTTGGTTTTGTCACCGGCACGATCGGAGCTGCCGTTCAATCGGGTTTCACGGAAACGATGTTGAGCGTGTTCATTCCCACCGCCCCCAATCCAACCACCGGTTGGTATGCGGTGGTTCCGGAGCACGCCGTTCGGGATTTGGAGCTCAGTGTGGAGGATGCCTTCCGCACGATCATCTCCGCCGGCATTGTCAGTCCCGATGATCGCCCCCCCACGTCCAACCGCAGCTTCTCAAGCTTGCTGGCCCAGCTGCGGGCTCCCCAGTTCTCCTGATGCAGAGTCGCACCCTCTCCCGTGAGCTGGCCCTGCTGATTCTTGGCCAGATCAGCGATCGCGGCACCAGTTCGGCCGTCGCCGCCGACACCCCGCTCGAAGCGGTGCTGCACCAGGCCTTGGCCAGCCTCGATCACCACGTGCGCGATGCCCTCGACCGTTCCGCCGAAGATCTGCGCCAGGCCCAGCAGGATCTGCTCGATAGCGAGCTGCAGGAAGCGGGCGGTGAGCGGCTGCCGCGGGTGCGCCAGCACCTGCGCGATGGCCTAGGCCTGGCGGAGCAGGCGCTCAATCGCCTCTCCGCCAGCCTGGAGCTGCCCCGCTTGTTGCTGCTTGCCGACCAGGAGGGTGTGCGCCGCGACGCCCTGGCCCGCGCCGCCGCCGTGCTGCAGGATCGCGCCAGCATCGATAGCCGCCTCGACCGGGTGATGGAGGGTTGGCGCCTCGGCCGCCTGCCCCGCATCGACCGCGACATCCTGCGGCTGGCGGTGGTGGACCTCGAAGCCTTTGCCACCCCCGCCGCCGTGGCTTGTAACGAGGCGGTGGAGCTGGCCAACCGCTATAGCGATGAGCAGGGCCGCCGCATGATCAATGGCGTGCTGCGCCGCTTCACCACGGCGAAGGTTTAGGCCGATGGTGTTCAACTGGTTCAAACGGGGCGCGGCCGAATCCCAGCCCGCCAGCAGCGCGCCCGCCGAAGCGCCGCCGCCGCCGGAGGCCCCGCCGCTGGCCGAGCCGGAGGCCCCCGGCCAGGCGAAGCCTGAGCCGGCGGCCCCTGAGCAACTGGAGCCCAGCGCTTCCTCCAGCCCGATCGCCGCATCTGGCTTGGCGCCGGCACCAACCCCTGCCGCTGCCCCGGCGGCCGTGGATCAAGATGCCCTGGCCTGGGCGCGCCAGGCCTATGCGCGGCTCAAGGCCCAGCAGGAGGCCGCGGCGCCCGCCGCCAGCCCGGCCTCGCCAGAGTCTGCGCCAATCGCCGTTGCCCCTGCCCAGGCCGCCCCAGCTGAGTTGGCCCCGCTCGCCGCAGCTGCAGCGCTCGCCGAATCTGCGGCCCCTACGACAGCTCTTCCCCCAACCCCGCCAGCGCCCGCCAGCTCGGAGCCGCCGTCGGTAGCCCCAGTTGCCGCCATCGCTGCCCCGTCGGCAGCGCCCGCTGAGCCCACCGCTGCCCCGCCTGCCCCATCTGCCCCGCCGGCTCCGCCTGCACCGCCTGAACCGCAGGCTCCAGCGGCGCCCTCGTTGCTCGAACTAGCGGCGGCCCAGCGGCAACAGCGCCGCCAGGAGATCCTGGCGGCCGCCGCCGCCGCGTCGCCAGGCCCCGTTGCCGCCGTCCAAACCGCCAGCGGCGCCCCGGTTGCCCCCATAGGTCAGCCTGCCGCCTCCAGCGCCCCTGGTTCCGCGAGCGCGCCTACCGCCGCCAGGCCCCCGTCCGCCGCCGACCAGGCCGAGCCCAGTTTGGGAGCCTTTGATGCCGAGTTCACCTGGTCGGCGGAGGTGCTGGCCGCCCAGGGCCGTCGGGTGGAGGAGGTGTCGCTGGAGGAGATCGATTGGCTCAGCCGCCTGCGCCGCGGCCTCGAGAAGACCCGCAAGGGCTTCGTGGCCCAGCTGCTCGATACCCTCGGCGACGACCCCCTCAGCGCCGAAAACCTTGAGGCGCTCGAATCCACCCTGCTGCGGGCCGATGTAGGGGTGCAGGCCACCGACCGCGTGCTCGAGGCCCTGCGCCAGCGCCTCAACCAAGAGGTGGTGGATCCGGCCGAGGGGTTGCGGTTCCTTAAGGAGCAGCTGCGCGGCATCCTCGAAGAACCGATCACCGCCAGTGGCCACAGCCTGCTGGCCCCCCAAAAAGATCGCCTCAATGTATGGCTGCTGGTGGGGGTGAACGGCGTTGGCAAGACCACCACACTCGGCAAGTTGGCCAACCTGGCGGTGCGCAGTGGCTACAGCTGCCTGATCGCTGCCGCCGATACCTTCCGGGCCGCCGCCGTGCAGCAGGTGAGTGTCTGGGGTGAACGCAGCGGCGTGCCGGTGGTATCGAATCCCAGTGCCAATGCCGATCCGGCCGCCGTTGTTTACGACGCCATCGGTGCCGCCAAGGCCAAGGGCACCGAGCTGGTGCTGGTGGACACCGCCGGCCGCCTCCAGACCAAGCACAACTTGATGGAGGAGCTCAGCAAGGTGCGCCGCATCGTCGATAAGTTGGCGCCGGAGGCGGTGGTGGAATCGCTGCTGGTGCTCGATTCCAGCCAGGGCCAAAACGGCCTGCGCCAGGCGATGGCCTTTGCCAGCGCCGCCGGCCTCACCGGGGTGGTGCTCACCAAGTTGGATGGCAGCGCCCGCGGCGGTGTGGCCCTGGCGGTGGCCTCCGAGGCCGGCCTGCCGATCCGCTTCGTGGGGGCCGGCGAAACCATCCGCGATTTGCGGCCCTTCAACAGCTTTGAGTTTGTCGAAGCGCTGCTGGCCGGCTAGGGCCAATCGGGTTCAGGTTGGCCAGTTCAGGTCGGGCCAGGACAGTGCTTGAACAGGATTTAGAAGAAGAACTTCAACCCTAATTCCACCCCGTTTTGGTAGTTGGTGAACCCGCTGCTCACGTTGGCGCCGTTGTCGTAGGCCAGGCCCAGGTAACGCCAGGAGATGTTGAGGTCGGTGCTGTTGCCGATCGCGTAGCCGAGGCCGAGTTGGGCGTTACCGGAGAGGTCGCGGCTGCCGGCTAGGCCGAAGCCGCCGATATCGGCCCGGCCGAAGGCGCGTAACCGCGGGCTGAGGAACAGGGTGGCCTGGGTGCCGAGCAGGGGTTGGGCCCAGAGTTTGCTCAGTTCTCCCTGGCGCTGGCGCTGCAATTGGAGCGGTCCATTGCCCCGGATTGTCGCGTCCACGTTCAAGCTGGCATCCACCAACCGGATGCCGGCGTAGGGGATCACGCTCCAGCTGCCGGGGCTGGCCACGGCGCTTTCGCGCTCACCGAAGCGATAGCGGAGGGCGAGGTCGTAAATGCCAAGGCTGGAGCTCACCGTTGCCGTGCCCGTCAGCAAGCCCCGGGGGGTGGTGGTGGAGAGTTCGTCGCCGATGCGGTTGTAACTGAGGTCGGCCAACAGGCCGAAGCGGCCGTATTCCACGCTGCCCCGACCCGAGGCGGTCATCTGGATCAGGGGGATCAGGTCGCCGAGCCAGATGGTGGTGTCGGCGGTGAAGCCCTTGACCGTGGTGCTGCTGGTGGTGCGGATCGGCAGGAAGCCGTAGAGCTCGAGGCTGCCGGCCCAGGGGTTGGGGCTGGGCGCCGCCGGCGCCTCAAGGGCGGTTGGGCCGCCGGCAGCTGGGGCTGCGGCTGGAGCTCCGGCGGTTGGGCCTTCGGCTGCTGGTGCTCCGGCTGTTGGGGCTGCTGCTGGGGCGGCCTGGGCGCTGGCTGGAAGCAGGGGCCCGGCTAGGGCCAGAGCCAGGGGCACGGCCAAGCTCAGGGGCAGCGCTAAGCCCAGGGGTAGGCCTAAGCCCAGGGGTAGCCCGAAGCCCAGGCCCAGGCCTCCCGATCGGAGGCTTGGGCTGCCCGGTTTGGCTGCGGCCGCTGCCGGGCTGGAGCGGCGGTTTGAGCGGCGGGGCAGGGGCAAGGTGGGCGGATGCATCGGAAGGGGGTGCCGGAGCAGCGGGTCTGGGACTGATTTTGGCTGGTCCCGATCGGCTGGACCTTCTTGAGCCTTATTGGAGTTTATTCGAGGATCCAAGTGGCTACAGCAGAGGCTCTGGATCCTGAACTCGAGGCAAGCCAGGCTGGTCGTGGCGACGACGGGGGCGGTGTTCTTCTCGGCGGGCGCCCTCTTCAATAGCTGCTGCATGGATCTCCGGTGAGATGCGCAGCATTACTTTGGCTCATGCGGGCTTTTCCGGTGCAGAACCAAGGCCCTTGGATGCGGCTAGATAGTCCTCGATGGCTGCATGAAAGTTGGGCTCAAACTCTGCTACCGACTCGCCATGAAATGAGATAACTTCGTCAATGTCCAGGACGCGACCAACGATGATCTTGCCTTCAATGTCGAAGACAATACTCGCCGTGTAGCCCTTGTAGGCCATGGAATTAATCATGGCTTGATCTCCATGCGTTCGATGAACTTCCGAATGGCCAGCACCCGGTAGCGAAGTGCTTCCATGCCGGGATGAAGGCGGTGGAGGGTCATCGTTCTGCCGTTGAACTCAGCCGTGACGGATGAGCTGCAGCTTCAACAACCCTGCAGCTCGCTGCTTTCAGCAAGGATTCGATTCAAGACCAGTGGATGGTCCCATTGATGGGATCGGTGAATACCTTTTCGGGGGTCTTGCGGTGGGTTCCGTTCACTCGCTTGATGATGGCACTGGCAGGCTGAAATGCAATCGCTCAGCCGGCGAGCTGCCGCATCCCGGTGGGTACGATGCCTAACGCTCCAGATCAGAAGCGTGCCATGACTTTGGCATAGACGGCGCCATTCGCTCCCGTCTTCTGAATCTTGATTTTAGGCCCCCTTCGCATCGCCAGTGGAGTGAGCTTCGATATAGTCCTTCAGAACAGCATCCATGCGGGCTTGCCAACCAGCTCCAGAAGCCCTGAAATAGTCAATGACCTCAGGACTATACCGGATTGAAACCAGCTGCTTTTTATTTGCCAACTTTGGACGGCCGCGCAGCACCCGCATGGGGACCATCGCGCTCATCTGCTCGTCTGTAAGCGGAAGGGCATCAAGATCTGATTCCGCTGCCGATGTAGTCAACCGATCTTCCTCAAGCGTCGGCATCTTTAGGCTGATCTTCTTTGATGGCTTGGACATAGTGGCTGAACTCACGGCGATTGGCTCTGCGTAGGCTAATAATTCGCCTTACTGGTTCGCGATCAACAAAGGCTACAAAAAGAGTATGTCTCCAGTTGGAGCCAAGGCAACCATCCTTACTTCACCATAGTCAGCCCGATCATCAATCCAGACAAGTGCCGCATCCCAGCTGAGGTCAGCTGCGGTCGCCATGGAGGGGCCGTGCTTGCTCAGATTGGTTGCGTCCTTGGCGGGTCGAAATCAAACTCCACGCTTTATAGTAGCTACGGAAAGGCAACCCGTCAACTTCGCCACAATAAGTGGCCTTCCGGTGGGTCTAAATCTTTATTGGCAGCTTCCGATAACCATATGTTCGATTTGCTACACAAGGGCTGCAGGCCTGCGCCCCCTGAGTGGGCCGCAGTTGGGCACATGGCGATAGATCATCGTGATGTTCAAGTCCCTGGGGCCCAGCAACTCCTCAATGGTGCGGCACTCCTGGCGCCAGCCCCTTAGCGCTGCCTTCCAGCCCCTGGCTGTCCTGCCCTTGGCTGTCCAGCCGTTGGCGGCGCAGCCCGATCGCCCAGCAGGTGCACCAACCAGCCGGGCCCGGTGAGGGCCAGCACCAAGATGGTGAGCGAGGTGCTCAGCCGGCTGCCCACGGCGCGGGCTTCATCGAGGCCGGAATGGAGGAAGGTAGGCGCCCGCGGCTGCGATTAGGGCCCCCCATGCATTGGTTCCACCCCCCGCAGCTTCGTCAACGTGCAGCCGAAGCCGGCTCCAGGGTGTCCCAAGCCAGGCGCACCACCGTGTAGGGCCTGGCCACGACGGCCAGAAGGTCCTAGAGTTTCGGACTAACGCGATGTAAGTCCACTGCGTTCGGGGTTTTTGTCATGGCTTCTTCCCGCTACCGCGTCACCCCGGCCCAGATCGGCAACTCCTCCGGTCTGCGGCTTGCTGCCGCCTTCTACCGCGATCACCCCCAGTTCAGTGGCGCCCCAGGGCAGGTGGAGGTGCTCAGCAACGACACCCTGCTGATGCGCTTCGAGCCCAACGAGCGGCAGAACGGTGAGCCGGAGGATGGGAGCCTCATGCTCGGTCTCTTCCTCGATCTGCTCACCCGTGAGGCGTTGACCGTCGAAACCGGGCCCCTGCCCTACACCGAGGCCATGGCGGCAGAAGACGATGAGCTGCTCGCCGGTGTCACGGTGGATACGATGGAGTCAGCGGGCGCGCCTGCGCAGGAATGAGATCGGCCCTGGTGCGCCATGGCTGGGAGATCGTCTTCCAACCCCAGCTGTTCGCGCGCCAGTACGAGCAGCTCAAAGCTGAGGTCAAACGCCTCAAGCAGCAACTCGATCAGCAGAGCTTCCTGCAGCATCCGCAGGTCAAGCTGCTCGCCGCGGTGATGGAGGGAATCAAGGAGCGGATCGCGGCAGATCCCTATGCCGCTCGCTTTGCCCTCACGGGTCCGCTGCGGCGCTATGGACGGCTCAAGGGGCTGGGTCTGCCCGATCGCTACCGTCTTTTCTTTCGGGTCTTCGAGGCCAATGGCCGAAAGGTGTTGCTGATCCTCTGGTTGGGCTTCCCCCGCAAGGAGGGTGATCGCAATGATTGCTACGCCGTCTTCCAGCAGATGGTGCGCCGCGGTGACCTGCCGCAGGACTGGGACAAGCTGCAGGAAGAGCTCAATAGGCCCTGAACGCCCTCAGCTCGGCCAATACCCTTAGCACAGGCCAATCAACCAACCGCCGGCCAAGCTGGCTTGCCCAGCGATGTCATTCGGATCAGATGAAGAGAAACCTCTAGCAAGAAAATCCGCGTCTACCTCATTCGGACTTGACACTTAAATGCCATTGATGATGTTTTTATTCAACAATACCGGAGGAATCTCCAAGTTTTTGATCGCGAACTTTCCCGTGATCTCCGTCTCAGTCTGCGCAGTATTCGCCTCGAGATCACTGCCATGAATAGACCCAAGCAGCTCGACATCTCTTGAGCCAACAAATCATTGAAGCAGCGTATCCCAGCCGTTCAAAATAATCGTTTTCCAGTGTCAATGCCCTCTCAGGATAACCTGAATCCGTGTCATCAGAACTTGCCACCCTCCGAAGGGCGACACCGTGGAGACTTGGCGAGCATGACGGCGTCTAACGCTCGCCATCACCTGGCCGCAGAAAGACTGTGGAATAAGCCAAGACTACTCGGTGGCGGCTCAGGTGAATGGCGTTGTCAACCGACATCCAAAACTGCGCCACCAGTTTTCGATGTCGGCTGACAATAAATCCTGTCAAGGTAAGGCCATATATGCCTGCGAGCACCTGAGCAGAGGTTGAGAATAAGTACAATATCTGATTCTCATTGAGCTTAAACAGGCTAGATACCAACCCCCAGACGCTCGTCGAGCAGGACAAAAACAGCCCAAATCCGAAGAAGGCCAGCACCAGCTTTCTTGGTTGTACGCGATCTCTCATGTGTGACCTAACTTGTTAATCGGTGGTTCCGTGAACCACCACCGGCCGGCCGTTCCTTTCCGTGAACCACAGAAAGAGCAGCTGCAGAGGTGACCGGAAACCCTGTTGCTGCATAGGCTTTGGTCTGCGACCTCCATAATGTTGCTGTGGTTCACGGGTCCGATAACCACATGTTCTTGTTGATACACCAGCCGGGATCGACTGGCTTGGCCATTCTTGTCATTCGCGCAGCTGGAAAGAGGCAACCCTTGGCAGTCGTGGCACCCAACGATCGAGGAGAGCGGCGACTACCGGCGGGGCTGGGGCGCTACAGGGATTAACCATCACCTTGCGCTCCACAACCTGAACTCAACGTGCTTGGTGGCTGCGTGAAAGTCTTGGTCCGTCGTCAACAGGGTCAGATCATTTTTGCGACAGAGCTGGATGAGTAGGGCGTCAATGGTGCCAACTTGCACGCCGCAACGACGGCAGGAGTTACGGACTTCTGCTGCTTCGATGTGATCTTCCTTAACCGGCTGGAGGAAGGCGAGCGCTGAGAGGCGATCGATCAGCTGGGCTCGGTCCTTCGGCCCAGCAAAGCCTTGCAGCAGCTCCTGGAGGACCAGTCCTGTCGTGAAGACCTGATCTGTCCCCAGAAGTGCGTGGCGGAGGGCCACTACCTCGGGTGCGGATTGCTCAACATCACGGCGCAGAGCCAGTGACCAGACGCTCGTGTCAACAAGAAGACTCACTGCTTGCGAGCCCGTTCAGCCTTGTAATCGAACGAAGCGTCCCACTCAAGCTTTCCAAAAAGCTCTGCGACCCGCCGCTGTTCTCTCCGGGCGATGAACTCCTGAAGGGCTCGGGTGACTGCGGCTTTCTTGGTCGGCTCTCCACTTACGCGGAAGGCTCGATCGAGCAGCTCCTGGTCGAGAGCAAGATTCGTGGCCATGTGTGACTCCTCTGTGAAGAGTCTACACAGTAGGGTCGCCATCGCAATGCTAGTGGTGTGGCTGGCTTTCTGTGATGCCTAACTCTTTATTGGGAGGTTCCGAGAACCACGCCCCGAGTGCTCCCACTCTCCGAGAACCACGCTGAGGCATCGGGCTCGACAACCTAAAAACCATTGCTCTGCAGTGCCCCCCGGCGAGCATCAGCCAAAAATTGGCGTGGTTTGCGGGTCCGATAACCCCATGTTCGATTAGCTACACAAGGTCTGCAGGCCTGCGCCCCCTGGGTGGGCCGCAGTTGGGCACATGGGGATAGATCATCGTGATGTTCAAGTCCCTGGGGCCCAGCAACTCCTCAATGGTGCGGCACTTCTGGCCCCACCCCCTTAGCGCTGCCTTCCAGCCCCTGGCTGCCTAGCCCCTGGCTGTCCAGCCCTGGGCTGTTCAGCCGTTGGCCGCCCAGCCCGATCCCCCAGCAGGTGCACCAACCAGCCGGGCCCGGTAAGGGCCAGCACCAAGATGGTGAGCGAGGTGCTCAGCCGGCTGCCCACGGCGCGGGCTTCATCGAGGCCGGAATGGAGGAAGGCCAGGGTGACCACGGCCGCGAAGATGCCGGTGGTGAGGGCGCTGGCGGAGCGCAGGGTGTCCTTCGGGGGCCGGCGATCCGGGTGGTTGGCATCGAGGCTGAAGCTGCGGCCGCCGATCGCCCCCGCCACCATCAGGCAAGCCAGCAGCGCCAGCCGCAGGTTGAGGCCTTCGTGGGGATTGGTGGAGTGGATCTTCTCGGCCACCACCATGGCGCTGCCCAGCAGGCCGCCGCAGCCGGCCCCCAGCACCGCCCCCCAGGCCCAGGCGGCGATGGCCCGGCCGCTGAGGATCGAGCCCCCCGCCAGCAGCAACGCCGCAAGGAAGGTGGAGGGCAGGGCCGCCAGCTGGCGGGTGATTAGGTAGGCGCCCGCGGCTGCGATTAGGGCCCCCAGCAGCCGCTGCAGGCGCTCCGGCAGTCGCGAGCGGCTGGGGGGCTGTTGGCGGGGCGATCGGGTTTCGTGCGGCCAGCCCTTGGTCATGGTGAGCATGGAGTGGTGGGGCGGGCCTTGGCATCGCCCGGCGATCGGCCTCAGTCTGAGCTGGGATCCGAGCCGATCGGATCAGGCAAAGATGTTAACCATCGCGCCCTGAGTCTGGGCTGGTTGGTGCTGGCCTGAGCGGCAATATCTGGCTCGCCAATGCTTTTTGCCGGCTCCTAGACCGATGCATGGATGTCTGGCAAGGCCCAGTTCGAGCTAAAGATATGAATAAATCCAAGTGCTCCTCGAAAAAGACTAAAGCTTCCTCAACTGGATCCAGCTAAGCAGATCGAGTCGGGCCCATTAACCCAGTGATGATAACTCTATCTTTTTAGGATTAATGGGCTCGACGCTGCAGATTCTTACCTACTGCCGAGCCAGGATCTCCCGCATCTTGTGCTCCATGTCCTCAATCGGCGTGCCGCTCACATCCACCAGGGCCCGCTTGATTTTGCCGCCATAGGCGAAGGGGGGCTTGTAGTCCGGCATCGCCGGCGAGCCCGGATCGGCGCCCACCGCCACGCCGGCCGCCAGCCCCAGGCTGAGCGGAATCGTCACGGGGAGATCCCCCTCGCCCACGGCTTGGCCGTCCACGAACAACACCACCTTGGCGGGGGTGCCCTTGCCGTTGGCGATGTCGGGCGCGCCGCTGGGGGTGAACTCGGCGCTCACGATGTGGTGGCCGGCCGGGATCGGGCCGCTGGAGCGCACGTGGAAGAATTGTTCGGCCACGTAGTTGTAGCCGTAGGTGAGCAGGCCGTTTTGTACGTAGAAGGCGAAGCCGCCATCGTTGCCGCCCATGCTGAACAGCACCCCTTCGGCGCCGCCCTCGGGCACCTCCAGCTCCACCGAAATCGAATGGGGCCGGTTCAGCACCCTGGGGGCCGCGTTGGCGGGCACCATTTGGGTGCCGGGGTAATAGATGTAGCGCTGCCGGTCGGCTGCGATCTGGGGCCGCTCCACCGCGAAGCGCAGGGTGCCGCGGCTGTCGATCGGTAGCACCTTGTACTTACCGGCCTCCACATACCACATGCCGATCATGGCGATCAGGCGGTCGCGTTCGCTGGCGGCCAGGTTGGAGGTTTCGGCGAAGTCGGTGTTGATGTTGTAAAGCTCCCAGCCGTGGGCATCGAGCTGGATCAGTTGGTCGTAGCTGATCGGATCCCCGAAGCGGCGGCCCGATTCCACAAACGAAGTACCCGGCCAGGGGCACACCGCCCGCCAACCATCGTGATAGAGCGAGCGATGGCCAAACATTTCGAAGTATTGGCTGAGATGCAGGCTCTTTGCGGCGGGATTGTCGAAGCAGCCGGTTAGGGAGAATCCTTCGATCGGGCTCTGGGTTACCCCCTTAATGGCGCTGGGGGGCTCGATGCCGAGCGCTTCGAGCACCGTGGGCACCATGTCGATCGCATGGCAGTACTGGCTGCGCACCTCGCCGCGGGCGGCGATGCCCTGGGGCCAGCTCACGATGAATGGATCGCTGGTGCCGCCCCGGTAGGTTTCGCGCTTCCAGCGGCGGAAGGGGGTGTTGCCGGCGTGGGTCCAGCCCCAGGGGTAGTGGTTGAAGTACTTCGGGCCGCCGATGTCGTCGATGGCGGCAAGGTTCTGGGCCAGATTTTCGGGCACGTTGTTAAAAAACTTGCCCTCGTTCACCGAACCCGTTGGCCCCCCCTCGGAGCTGGCGCCGTTGTCGGAGATCACCATGATCATGGTGTTGTCGTATTCGCCGATTTCCTTGAGGAAATCAATCAGTTCGCCGATGTAATGGTCGGTGTGCTCCAGGAAGCCGGCGAACACCTCCATCATGCGGGCGTAGAGGCGCTTCTCTTCCGCCGAGAGCCCATTCCAGTCGGGCACGTCGGGGTCGTGGCGCGACAGCACCGTGTCGGCCGGAATGATGCCCAGCTCCTTCTGGCGCGCGAAGGTGTAGTCGCGGTAGGCATCCCAGCCGCCATCAAACTTGCCCTTGTACTTATCGGCCCATTCCTTCGGCACGTGGTGGGGCGCATGCATGGCGCCGGTGCAGAAGTACATGAAGAAGGGCTTATTGGGTGCCACCTGCTTCGAATCGGCGATCATCGCCTTGGCCTTGGTGACCAGATCGGCGGTGAGGTGGTAGCCCTGCTCGGGGGTGGCTGGCGGTTCCACCTGGGAGTTGTCCTGGACTAATTCGGGGTAGTACTGGTGGGTATCACCGCCCAGGAAGCCGTAGAAGCGCTCGAAGCCCCGGCCCAGGGGCCAGCGGTCGTAGGGGCCGGCCGCCGAGCACTGCTCAGCGGGCGTCAGGTGCCACTTGCCGATCGCGTAGGTGTTGTAGCCGTGCTGCAGTAAGATTTCAGAAAGAAAACCATTCTCAAACGGGATAATGCCGTTCGAGCCCGGGAAGCCCATCGACCCCTCGGTGATGCAGGCCAGCCCGTTGGAGTGGTGGTTGCGGCCGTTGAGCATGCAGGAGCGCGACGGCGAACACAGCGCCGTGGTGTGCATGTTGTTGAAGCGCAGCCCGTCGGCGGCCAGGGCATCGAGATTGGGCGTGGCGATCGGGCTGCCGTAGCAACCGAGCTGGCCGAAGCCGGTGTCATCGAGCACGATGTAAAGCACGTTGGCCGCCCCCTGCTTGGCCCGGTTCGGCATCGGCCAGGCGGGGGTCGATACATCGGCGGTGCGGCCGATCACGCCGGGGAAGGCGGCACCGGCTTTGTATTCGTTGAGGGGCATCGGAGCAGGGAAGGGCCTTGATCAAACCGTAGCGACGGCGTCTGTTTTTTGCTTGCACGATCCAGCTTTGCGCTGGAAGCAGCCAGCTTTGTGCTGCCGATCTCCTGCGGGTGCGCCCCTACCCCCTGGCCTTGCTTGGCAGGTCACGGGATGGAATTGCGTTTTTTGCCGTGCATTGCGTTTTTTGCAAATTACGTTGGCAAAAGGGCGGGCCATTTCTAAGGTCTGTTCATATTTGTGCAGTTGCTGCATCTATGCCTGTAGGGCTCGTCGACAACATTGCCTCGCTGCCGTTCATCAAGTTGCCAGGGGCTTCCTTGGCATCGAACGATCCTGGTGACCATGGCAGTGTTATCAGTACGTTTTTGCCATTCCACGTTTACCGCTGGGACCATCCACAGCGCGATCAGCCGTTTATTAACTATTCCGGTTACCTTCGGCTTGGCGACCTAACCTTGGTGTCTACCTGGGGCTCCGGCATCCAAGGCGAGGTTGAGCAAAAATGCGAAGCCCAGCTGATCCTTCCCTATCGGGCCGGCGTTAACGCCTACACAGTAGATCGCCAGACCTACAGCCATCGTTCCTCGTGCTTTTTGTTGCCGGCGACCCAAGCCAAGATCAAGGTGGTCAACACCATGTGCTCGGGCGTGATCATCAGTTTTCAGCCCGATTCCTTGCTGCCGGTGGCCCATGCCATCGGCGGTCCTGGCTTTGATCCGCTGCCCTTGCGGGCCGCCCTGGAGCGCCCCGCCGTGTTGAGCCGCAAGGCCGATCCCCGCCGCGACCACCTCCACGAGCTGCTGATCGAAACGCTGGCCTATAGCGAGCGCTGCCTGGCCGTTTCGGGAGCGATCAATCCGATGCTGCGCCTCGACGACCTGATCCGCAGGTTGATCGTGATGCTGCTTGTCCCCGATCTGCTGGAGGCAGCCAGCCAGGCGCCGCCGATGGCCGAGCCCTTTCCCCACCAAGACTTGGTGGACTGGCTGCAGGCCGACCTTGATCAACCGATCAGCCTGACGGAGCTGGAACAGCGCAGTAGTTACAGCCGCCGCGCCCTGCAATACGCCTTCAAGCAGCGTTTTGGCTGCGGCCCGATGCAGTGGCTGCGTCAGCAGCGCCTCGCCAAGGCCCGCGCCCTGCTGGAGCAACCCGCCTCCAACAGCGGTCTCACCCAGGTGGCCCAGGCCTGCGGCTACCTCTCCCAGGCCTCCTTCAGCCGCGATTTCCTGGCCCGCTATGGCGAGCGTCCCTCCCAGGTGCTGCGGCGGTTCCGGGATCGCAACCTGCTGGAACGGCTCCGTTATCTGGGTTCCGAGTAGCCCGCTGCGGCCCTTCGGTTGGGTGGGTTCATGGTCGGGGCCGCACGATGCAGCGGAAGCCCAGATGGCAGGTGGAGGTGTCGATCCCCTGGGCCATCCGCGCCGCAGGCCGGTAGCGGCGGCAGTAGCTGGGGGCGCACAGGAACGACCCGCCTTTCACCACCTTGCGGGGGATGCTGGCGTGCTGGGAGCTGGGGTCGATGCTGCTGCCCGGGTCCGGGGCGCCGCGGGGATTGCCCAAGGTGTTGCAGCAGCCCTCGGGTTCGCTTGCCAGCCGGGCCCGGTGCTCCTGGTACCAGTCGTCGGTCCATTCCCAGACATTGCCGATCATGTCGAGCAGGCCGTAGCCGTTGGCGGGATAGGAGCCCACCGGCGCCGTGCCTTCCCAGCCGTCGGCGCCGCTGTTGTGGTGGGGGAAATCCCCCTGCCAGGTGTTGGCCAGCATCCGCCCGGCCGGATGGAGCTCCTCGCCCCAGGCGTACTCCGCTGCGGCCAGGCCGCCCCGGGCCGCCCACTCCCATTCCGCCTCCGTGGGCAGGCCCTTGCCGATCCAGACCGCGTAGGCCAGGGCATCCTCGAAGGCGATGTGCACCACCGGATGCTGCTCCCGCCCCTTGATCGAGCTGCCGGGCCCCTCCGGATGGCGCCAGTTCGCCCCCGCCACGTAGCGCCACCACTGGTAGGGATCGCCCTTGCCGATCGGCCTCGGCGGCGGCACGAACACAATTGAGGCCGGCTGCAGCAGCTCCGGCAGCGCCTCCGGGTAGGCGCTGGGATCGGCTGGCCGCTCGGCCAGGGTGCGGTGGCCCGTGGCTTTGACGAACTTTTGGAACTGGGCGTTGGTCACCGCGGTGCGATCGATCCAGAAACCATCCACCGCCACCGGGTGGGCCGGCGCCTCTTCGGGGTAATGGCGATCAGAGCCCATCTGGAAGCTGCCGCCGCCAATCCACACCATCTCCCGGGCCGGGGGACGTCCAGGCGGGCGGGCGGCGGTCATGGCCCGCCCCGCCGGTACGACTGGTCGCGCTGCCGTTCGCTCGCCTCCTCTTGCCGTTGTTCCGCCTCGATTTCGCGGCCTAGGAACAGGTTCAGGAAGGTGCGGATCACGGCGACCACCCCCAGCTGGATCAGGTGGGCCTTGGAGGGGCTCACCGTGGTGGAAACGATATCGGCCCCCAGCTGGAACTCCAGCGCCAGCGCCAGCCAGCTGCCGAAGCTGAGCCGGGCCTGGATCGAGGGCCGCTGCGGCAGCCGCCGGCCCAGCTGGGGCAGCGCATCGCGGCTGATCGCCACCAGTCCGGCCAGCACCGTGAGCACCGAGAGCCCCTCCAGCAACAGCGAGGTGGCCCGGGCCAGCGGTACCAGCACCTCCTCGGCCGCCGTGCCCGTGAACGCCATCGATTCGCATTCAGCCGCCGTCGCAGGCTAGGTGGGGGTCTGGGCGCAGCCAACCCGACGAACCCCAAAACCACTGCTACCTTTCGGGTCCTTCGCGGCCGCTCCTTGGGCAGCCCGCCGCCCCGCCGCCCCCCGGGCCCCGCCGCCCTCCCGGGCCCCCTCTCGGCCGGAGCCTCCCTGCGGCAGCTGCTCGACAGCCTCAACCGGGAGCAGCGCCGTAACCAGGAGCTGCTGGTGTCGCTGGCCTTTGGCCTGCGCAGCTTCACCAATCTGAATCGGTTTCTGGAGCTGGTGCCGCTGGTGGCCTCGCGGCTGGTGGAGGCTGAGGGGGCCGTGTTGGTGGTGTTGCACCCCGATGGCCGCCTCTGGCGGGAGCGGTTGCAGGCCTCGCCGGGGGAACGCTGCGCCGAGCTGCTGCGCCAGCTCACGGCCCTCGGCGATGGCCAGCTGCCGATCCAAGCGGGGGAGGAGGCGGTGGTGGCGCTGCTCGATCCGTTGCTGCAGCGTCTGCTGGGGCCGGCCAAGGTGATCGCCACCTCGGTGGTGGTGCGCAGCCGGCAGCGGGGGCGGTTGTACGTGTTCAGCGCTCGGCGCGGCTTCAGCTGGAGCGAGGTGCACCGCCGCCACCTGCAACTGGTGGCCGATCTCACCGGCGTCGCCCTGGAGAACGACCAGCTCCAGGAGGACAGTCGCCGCCATGAACGCCTCGACCGCCAGCTCAGCATTGGCGCCGAGATCCAGGCCCAGCTTCTGCCCGACCACTGCCCCAAAATCGAAGGGGTGGATCTGGCGGCCCGCTGCCGCCCCGCCTTCCAGGTGGGCGGCGATTACTACGACTTCATCCCCACCCGGCCCCAGGCGATCGGCCGCCGCCGCGAGCGGGGGCGCTGGGCCCTGGTGATGGGGGATGTGATGGGCAAGGGGGTGCCCGCCGGCCTGCTGATGACCCTGCTGCGGGGGATGCTGCGGGCCGAGGTGCTCAGCGGCCTGCCCCCGGATCGGATCCTCCACGACCTCAACCAACTCGCCCAGGAGGACCTGGCCCAGTCCCACCGGTTCGTGTCGCTCTTCTATTCCGATTACGACCCCCGCAGTCGGCTGCTGCGTTACGCCAATGCCGCCCACAATCCTCCGCTGATCTGGCGCAACCGCCTCGGCCAGGTGGAGCGGCTCGATGCACCTGGGCTGCTGATCGGCCTCCAGAGCGAGGCGGAGTACGGCTGTGGCCAGCTGGCCTTAGAGCCCGGCGACGTACTCCTGTATTACACCGATGGCGTCACCGAAGCCGCCGGCCTCGGCGGCGATCGCTTTGATGAGCAGCGGCTGCTGGGGCTGTTCAAGGCCGCCTGCCGCTCCGGCCTTGCCGCCCAGGCCATCTTGGATCAGCTGTTCGCCCGGCTTGATCGCTTTGTGGGCCCTGACCGCCAGCTCGAGGACGACGCCTCGATGGTGGTGCTCAAGGTGCGGGAGGAGCTGATGCTGCCGCCCCTGCCGCCCGGCTGAGGGCAACCGCTGGTCGCAGCTAGCCGCCGGCGCGCTCCCCTGCTTCCCCGGCCAGGCTCCGGTGCCAATCTGGGTGGCTGCGCATCGCCCCCGCCATGGCCGCTGATCCCCCTGCACCATCCGCCGCCAGCGCCACTCCCAGCGGTGAGCCCCCGGAGGCTGGCGGCGCGGGGATCGGCGCTGGCGGCGTCACCGGTGGTACGGCGGCCGGTTGGAGTGATCGCTTCGAGCAGGGGCTCCATCCGGCGATTGAGCGCTTCAATGCCTCGATCGGTTTCGACATCGCCCTGTTGCAACAGGATCTGGATGGCTCGATCGCCCATGCCCGCATGCTGGGGGTCTGCGGCGTGATCAGCGCCCAGGAGGCCGCCAGCCTCGAGCAGGGCCTCGAACGGGTGCGCAGCGAGGCGGCGGAAGGCACGTTTCGGCCTGGGATCGAGGCTGAAGATGTGCATTTCGCCGTGGAGCGGCGCCTGATCGAGTTGCTCGGGCCGGTGGGCAAAAAGCTGCACACCGGCCGCAGCCGCAACGACCAGGTGGGCACCGATCTGCGCCTCTGGCTGCGCGATCGGATCGATGCCATCGATGCGGCCCTGCTGCGCTTCGAGCGGGCCCTGCTGCTCCAAGCCGAGACCCATGCCGACACCCTGATCCCCGGCTACACCCATCTGCAGCGGGCCCAGCCCCTTTGCCTGGCCCACCACCTGCTGGCCTACATCGAGATGGCCGAGCGCGACCGTCAGCGCTTAGCCGATGTGCGGGGCCGGGTCAACGTTTCGCCGCTTGGGGCGGCGGCCCTGGCCGGCACACCGGTGCCGATCGACCGCCGCCTCACCGCCGCCAGCCTCGGCTTTGCCTCCATCTATGCCAACAGCCTCGATGCCGTCAGCGACCGGGACTTCACCGTGGAGTTCATGGCCGCCGCCAGCCTGGTGATGGTGCACCTCAGCCGCCTCAGTGAGGAGGTGATCCTCTGGGCCAGCGAAGAGTTCTCCTTCCTGGCGCTCACCGACCGCTGCGCCACCGGCAGCAGCCTGATGCCGCAGAAGAAGAACCCCGACGTGCCGGAATTGGTGCGGGGCAAAAGTGGCCGCGTCTTCGGCCATCTGATGGGCCTGCTCACCATGATCAAGGGCCTCCCCTTGGCCTACAACAAGGACTTCCAGGAGGACAAGGAGGCCCTGTTCGATGGGGTGGCCACCTGTTTGGATTGCCTCGAAGCGATGGCGATCCTGTTTGAGGAAGGTTTGGAGTTTCGCCCCGCCCGCCTGGAGCATGCGGTGGCCTCCGACTTCTCCAACGCCACCGATGTGGCCGATTACCTCGTCGCCCGCGGCGTGCCCTTCCGGGAGGCCTACCAGTTGGTGGGTTCGTTGGTGAAAACCTGCCTGCGGCAGGGGGTGCTGCTGCGGGAGCTGCCGTTGGAGCGTTGGCAGAACTTGCATCCAGCCTTCGACGCCGACATCCACGCCGCCCTGGAACCCCGACGGGTGGTCGACGCCCGGCGCAGCGAAGGCGGAACCTCCTTCGGCCAGGTCCGGCAGCAGCTTGAACGGACCCGGCAGCGGATCTTTCCTGGCCGGCCCCAGGACGACCCCGCTCCACCAGCAGCATGAAGACACCAAACAGAGGCTCTGGTTTTTGGGTTTGTGGGTCTAACCTTTGAAAGTCATTGGCGCGCCTGCGCCCTCCGGTCCCCCCTGGACGTTCCGTGAGCATCTTTGTTGGCAATCTTCCCTTCCGCGCTGAGCAGGAAGACGTGATCGAGCTGTTCGCCCCCTATGGCGAAGTGGTCAATTGCTCCCTTCCCCTAGAGCGGGATACCGGGCGCAAGCGTGGCTTCGCCTTCGTGGAGATGGCCGATCCGGAGCTGGAAACCCAGGCGATTGACGGGCTTCAAGGAGCCGAGTTGATGGGCCGCGCCCTCCGCATCAACAAGGCCGAGCCGCGCAGCGGTGGCGGCGGTGGTGGTGGCTACGGCGGTGGCGGTGGCGGTGGCTACGGCGGTGGCGGTGGCTACGGCGCCCCCCGCCGTGGCGGCGGCGGCTATGGCGGTGGCGGTGCTGGTGGCGGCTACGGCGGCGGTGGAGGAGGAGCTGGCTATGGCGGCGGCGGTGGCTCCGGAGCCCGCGGCTGGGAAGACCGCAGCGCTGCTGACCGCGGCAGTGATGGCTTTGACTCCGGCCGCGTCCGCCGCCGCCGTAGTGCCGGTGGCGAGTCGGGCGGTTATGGCGGCGGCGGTGGTGATTACGGGGGCTACGGCGGCGCCGAGGTCTGAAGCGAAGCGGCCGAACTCACCGGCTTCGCCCAGCTCTTGCTTTTGATGGCCAGAGGGGTAGGGCTGGATCAGAGCCCCCGCTGCTCCAGTTGGCGGGCGGCTGCTTCCAGGACCTCCACGCCGGCCAGCCGTCCCCCGGCGGCGCGGCTAAGTTCGGCGCGCCAGTGGCGTGCTCCATTGACTCCTTCCACCACGTGCACCAGGTGGCGGGCGATGGCCCACAGGCGTCCGCCCTTGGCCCGCCAGGCCTCGGCGTGGGGGATCAGCCCTCGCACCACGCTGGAGGCCCGCGCCGGCTGGCGGCTGTCATCGTTGAAGATCGTCCTATCCACATCCGCCCACAGCAGGGGGTGGGCATAGGCGGCCCGGCCCACCATCACCCCATCGACAAGCTTCAGCTGGGTCTGGCAGCTGGCCAGATCCGCCAGGCCGCCATTGAGTTCAATCACCAGCTGGGGCCGCTCCGCTTTGAGGCGATGCACCAGGTCCCAGCGCAGGGGCGGGATGGTGCGGTTTTGTTTCGGGTCCAGACCCTGCAGCCAGGCTTTGCGGGCATGCACGGCAAAGCGGCGGGCGCCGGCGGCGGCCACCGTATCCACGAAATGGATCAGATGCTCAAAGGAATCGAGGTCGTCGATACCGATCCTCTGTTTCACCGTGACCGGCAGGGGCGTGGCGGCTGCCATGGCGGCCACGCAGCGGGCCACCACGTCCGGTTCGGCCATCAGGCAGGCCCCGAAGCGGCCCTGTTGCACCTTCTCGCTCGGACAGCCCACGTTGAGGTTGATTTCGTCGTATCCCCAGGCGGTCGCCAACCGGGCCGCCTCCGCCAGTAGCCGGGGGTCATCGCCGCCCAGCTGCAGGGCCAGGGGGTGTTCTTGGGGATCGAAACCCAGCAGTCGCTCCAGCCGCTGCTCGGCTTCCGCCGCCCGGGCTGGCGAGAGGTCGGCGCGGATGTGGTGCAGGGCCCGGGCCACCACCATTTCGCTACTGAGCAGGCAGCGGCGGCTCACCTGCCGCATCAGCAGCCGGAAGTGGCGGTCGGTGCAATCCAGCATCGGGGCCACACTGAAGCGGTAGGCGTGCTCCATCCCCCCATGCTGCCCAGCCGAGTGTCCGTGGTGGTGGCCGGCGGTGGTCCGGCCGGTTACATGGCGGCGATCGCGGCGGCCGAGGCGGGGGCCACCGACATCCTCATCCTCGAAGCCACCCCCGAACCGCTGCACAAGGTTCTGATCAGCGGCGGTGGCCGATGCAACGTCACCCATGCCTGCTGGGATCCCCGGGCCCTGGTGGGGCACTATCCCCGCGGTGGCCAGGCCCTGCGCGGCCCCTTCTCCCGCTTCGCCACGGGCGATACCGTGGCCTGGTTTGGGGCCCGGGGCCTCGAGCTGGTGGAGGAGGCCGATGGCCGCCTCTTCCCCCGCTCCAACCGCTCCAGTTCCGTGGTCGACACCCTGCGGCGCTCAGCCCGCCAGGCCGGGGTGCGGAGCATGGAAGGACAGGCTCTCCAAGCCGTTACAGCCCTCGCCAGCGGTGGCTTTCGGCTCAGCCTCCGCGGCGGTGGCGAGCTGCTCTCGGATCGCCTGGTGCTCGCCACCGGCAGCCATCCCAGTGGCTTGCGCATCGCCGCATCCCTGGGCCATGGCCGCGTCGCGCCGGTGCCTTCCCTGTTCACCCTCGCCCTGGCGCCCCACCCCCTGGCGGCTCTGGCTGGGGTGGCGGTGGATCCGGTGCTGTTGGAGCTCGAACCGCCGTCGCCTGCGGCCCAGCCTCCCTCCGGGCGCCGCCAGGAGCGGCACCGGCAGCAGGGTCCCCTGTTGATCACCCACTGGGGCTTCAGTGGACCGGCCACGTTGCGGCTCACCGCTTTTGCCGCCCGTGATCTACGCGCTTGGGGGTATCGCGCCACCTTGAGGGTCGACTGGACCGCTGGGCTCAGCGCCAACGATCTGGAGGCCCGCCTGGCCGCGGCCCGCGTGGAGCAGGCCCGACGCCAGCTCGGTTCGGTGCGGCCCTGGCCAGCCCTGAGCCGCCGCCTCTGGGTGCATCTGCTGGAGGCCAGCGGCGTTGAGCCCAGCCTGCGTTGGGCGGACCTGGGCCGGGCCCAGCAGCGGACCCTGGTCCAGGCGCTGCGCGAGAGCCGCTACGCGATTGGCGGTCGCGGGCCGTTTGGCGAGGAGTTCGTCACCGCCGGCGGCATTCCCCTCGGTGAGGTGAATCTGGCCACGATGGAAAGCCGCCTGCAGGCCGGCTTGTTCCTGGTGGGGGAACTGCTCGATGTGGATGGCGTCACCGGGGGGTTCAACTTTCAGCACTGCTGGAGCTCCGGTTGGTTGGCCGGCCAGGCCCTGGCGGCCGCCAGCCCAACTGCTGCCTGATCGGCAGGTTTTGGTTTGCGGCTCAGCGGATGTTCTCAAATACGGAGAACATCGGTAGATACATGGCCAATAAAATAGAGCCTACAATGGCCCCAACGACCACGATCATGATTGGTTCGATCATGGATGTTAGGGTCTTGACCGCAGTGGTGACTTCATCTTCGTAGAAATCGGCAACCTTGGAGAGCATCGTATCCATCTCTCCGGTTTCTTCGCCGATCGCCAACATGCTGAGCATCATGTCGGGGAAGACCCGCTTCGTCGCCAAGGCCATGCTCAGCGGCACACCTTCGCTGATGTCGTTGCGGGAGTTGCTGATGGCATCACTCACCACCTTGTTGGTCGTGGTTTCGTGCAGGATCTCCAATGACGTCATGATCGGTACGCCAGCCTTGGATAGGGAACCCATGGTTCGGCAGAACTGGGCCGAAGCCGATTTCTGGAGAAGCTCCCCGAACAGCGGCAGCTTGAGCAGGATGGCATCAATCCTGCGGCGACCAAGGGGGGTGGAGTGGTAACTTCTCAAGGCAACAACGCTGATAATCAAGCCGCCAACCAGGAGCACCGAGAACGAAGAGCGGAGTAATTTGCTGAGATTCAGCATCATCTGGGTGAACCATGGCAATTCCGCTCCCAGCTGAGCAAAAATGTCGGCGAAGCAGGGGATCAGGAAGATTGTCATGCCCAGAAAAACCAGGATGGCGACCACTAGTACGGTCAGCGGATAGCCCATCGCACCTTTGATCTGGTTTTGCAGGCGGGCATTCTCCTCCAACAGCCGGGCCAGGCGTTTGAGCGTTTCATCGAGCACACCACCGGCTTCACCCGCTTCCACCATTGCAATGCTGAGGTTGTCGAATACCTTGGGCCAGCGTCGCATCGAGGATCCGAGGCTGCCGCCCTGGTTCACCTCCTCACCCATGGCGATCAGGGCTCGCCGGAACAGGGCTGACTTTTGCTGGCGCCGCATCAGATCCAGACTCCGCATGATCGGCACGCCCGCATTCACCATGGCAGAAAGTTTGTTGGCGAATAAAGCCTTCTCCTTCACCTTGATCTTTGCTTCGAACAGCGTTTGCCAATCAAAAGCTGCTGCTGCTGCTGTGTAGGGGGCAGGCTTGCTGTTTTCTTTGCATACCAGTGTGGTGGGCAGAATGCCCCGCTCGCGCAGGCTGCGTCGGGCTGCTGCTGGGCTGGCCGCTTCAAGGGTCATCTCCCGCTTGCGGCCGCTGCGGCTGGCATAGGTGACGAGAAAGGTGGTCATCGCATCAGGGGGCGAGGCGGGTTGGAATTCGAATCACAGCTGCTCAAGCAGCCGCGCCAGCTCTTCAGGACGGGTTGTTTTTCGCACCGCTTCCTCAGCTGTCACCCGATCGTTCTGGACCAGATTGGCCAGGCAGCGCTCCAGGGTTTGCATGCCGTATTGGCCTCCAGTCTGGATCATCGAATAGATCTGGGCTGTCTTTCCTTCCCGGATTAAGTTGGCGCAAGCTGGTGTGTTGACCATGACCTCCATGGCCAGGACGCGGCCGAAGGCGCCGGCAGAGGCGTGGCTGCTTTTGCAGAGGGTCTGGGAGAAGACGGCCAGCAGGCTCGAGCTCAGCTGAACCCGCACCTGGGTCTGCTGGGCAGCGGGGAACACGTCCACCATCCGGTCGACGGTTTGGGAGGCTGAGCTGGTGTGGAGCGTGCCAAAGACCAGGTGGCCCGTTTCAGCGGCGCTGATCGCCAGTTGGATCGTCTCCAGGTCACGCATCTCGCCCACCAGGATCACGTCCGGGTCTTCCCGCAAGGCGGCCCGCAGGGCATTGGCGAAGCTGCGGGTATCTTCATTGACCTCGCGCTGGTGGATGAGGCACTTGTCGTTTTGGTAGATAAATTCGATTGGATCTTCAATGGTTAGGATGTGTTCCCCACGGGTGTGGTTGATGTTGTCTAGCAGGGCTGCCAGGGTGGTTGTCTTGCCAGATCCGGTGGGGCCGGTCACCAGAATGAGGCCCCTGGGTTTGCGGCTGATCTCTTCAACAATTGGAGGAACACCTAGTTTTTCAATCGCTGGAATGCTGTTGCCGAGAGCCCGGAGGCAGGCCGCATAGCTTCCCTTTTGCCGGTAGACGTTCACCCGGAAGCGAGCCACCCCTTGCAGGCCGTAGGAGCAGTCGAGTTCGAGGTTCTGCTCCAGTTGTTTGCGCTGGGAGTTGTTGAGAAGGTCAAAGATCAATCGATTGCAGGAGTCCTCGCTGAGAATCTGCTGATGGCGGATCGGCCGCAGCTCACCGTTGAAGCGTCCGAAGGGGGGGTGGCCCGAGGCCAGGTGGAGGTCGCTACCCCCATTTTTGACCAGCTCGATCATCAAATCTTCGATGCAGAAATCCATGGCTCTAGTTCCGCAGTTGCAGACAGTAGGGGCATTCCAACCATTCGTCCTTTAGCCCTGCGTTGCAACCTCGGCAGCTGAGGCTGTGGAGGGCGCGGGCGCGGCGTTCCGATTCCAGGCCGGTGTCGGTCAGGATCATGCGTTCCACCTCCTCGAGGCTTGTCAGGCCCTGCCGCACCAAGTCGAGGCCGTAGCCCAGCAGGGTCTTCATGCCAGCTTCCAGGGCAAGGCGCCGTAATTCGTGGGTGCTGGCCCGCTTCGCCACAGCCGAAGCGAGGCTTTCTGTCATCGTCAGCACCTCAAACACCCCGACCCGGCCGCAGTAGCCCCTCCCCTGGCAGCTGGCACAGGTGTGCCCACTGTCGGGTGGTTCGATGCGGGGTTGGAAGAAGGTGATGCGTCGTTCGTCACTCGCCACCAGCCCGAACCGGCCCAGTTCCTCACTGCCGGGATGGTGGGGTAGGCGGCAATCCGGGCAGAGCCGCCGGACCAGGCGCTGGGAGACCACCCCGAGCAAGGCGGCGCTGACCATGAAGGGTTCCACCCCCATCTCATCGAGCCGGGCGAAGGCGCTGACGGCGTCGTTGCAGTGGAGGGTGGTGAGCACCAGATGGCCCGTGAGGGCTGCATCGACGGCGGTGCGGGCCGTTTCGATGTCGCGGGTTTCGCCCACCAGCAGGACATCGGGATCCTGGCGCATGAAGGCCCGCAGCGCTGTGCCGAAATCAAGTCCCTTGTCGCGGTTGACCTGGGTCTGGGTGATGCCTTGCAGGGTGTATTCGATTGGATCTTCGACCGTGGAGATATTGATGCTGGGGTCGTTGCGCTCGGCCAACAGCGAATAGAGCGTGGTCGATTTGCCGGAGCCGGTGGGACCGGTCACCAGCACCATGCCGAAGGGCTTGCCGCCGATCTCCCGCAGCCCGGCGCGGGCCCGCTCATCGGTGATCAGGCTGTCGAGGCCTAGTTGGGTCGCGCCGCTGTCCAGCAATCGCAGCACCACCTTCTCGCCGTGATGGCTGGGCAGGGTGCTGACCCGGAAGTCCATGGTGCGGCCTCGGAAGCCGCGACGGATGCGGCCGTCCTGGGGCAATCGCCGCTCGGCGATGTCGAGGTCGGCCATGATCTTCAGCCGGGAGGTCACCGCTGGAATCAGGCTCTTGGGCAGGCTCTCGACCGAACGCAGCACGCCGTCTTGGCGGAAGCGGATCAGCAGCTCATGTTCCTGGGGCTCGACATGGATGTCGCTGGCGCTGTTGGTGAGTGCCGCGATCAGGATGCGGTCCACCAGCTGCAGCACGGGCGAGTTGCTGTCGCGTTGGTTGCTGGCCTCCAGGTCTTCGGGCTGGCTGAGGCCTGCTGCCGGCGCCTGGCCGGCAGGCTCGATCGAGCCGATCAGGGCCGAATTGCGTGCCGCTTTTTGCCTCCTGAACGACCTGATCGCCGCTGGCGCCGACCAGCCATGACCCCCGCCCGTCGCCGGGCCCGCCCCTTCCAGCATCACGGCCTTGCCCTGAAGATCAGGCCATATCAACAGCTGCGCCAGGGATGCTGGCCCTCTGCGCATTATTGAATGTGATTCTGCTGCTGCCGTGATGCTCTTGCTGCTGGAGCGATGCTGTTGCTGCGGCCCGCCAGCTCGGCCCGGGCCCCGGCCGGGGTCACGGCGGCAGCGGCCTGGAGGTGCGGGCTTCCGCCGCTTGTGGTGGGGCGGTGCTGCGCAGCAACATGAGCTGATCCGAACTTGACCCCTGCGAGCATGAGCGGCGACACGTCCCTGGCCGGAGCTGCCGGCGGTGATCCCCAGGAGCCCCTTGGCCAGGAGGCCAGCGGCGTGGTCCCCCAAGGACAGCCCGAGCCCGCCTCGGAGCCTGGTTTAGGAGTCGATCGCTCCGCTGCGGCTGGGGCTGCTGAAGCCGCCGCGCCGGGCGCCGCCGGCAGCGCCGAGAACGCCGCAGCCGGCCGCCAGCAGGAACTCGAAGCCGAGCTGGCCTCCCTGCGCAAGGATCACCAGACCCTGCGGGAGCAATCGATGCGGATTGCCGCAGACTTTGACAACTTCCGCAAGCGTCAGAGTCGCGATCAGGACGACATCCGCATCAAGATCGCCTGCAGCACCCTGACTGAGATCCTGCCGGTGGTCGATAATTTCGACCGCGCCCGTCAGCAGCTCAACCCCGAGAGCGAAGAGGCCCAGGTTCTGCACCGCAGCTACCAGGGCATCTACAAACAGCTCGTCGATGCGTTCAAGCAGCTTGGTGTTTCCCCGATGCGGGTGGAGGGCGAGGTCTTCGACCCTTCCCTGCACGAGGCGGTGTCGCGACAACCCAGCCAAGATCACCCGGAAGATGTGGTGATCGAAGAGCTGCAGCGGGGCTACCACCTCAATGGCCGGGTTTTGCGCCACGCCCTGGTCACGGTGTCGATGGGCCCCGGTCCCGCCGGCGGTGGTTCTGCCGGCGGCGGTTCTGCCGGGGATGGTGAGGCTGGCCGCGAGGAGCAGGCCGGCTGATGGCCGATTACTACACCCTGCTGGAGGTGGGTCGCGACGCCGATGCCGACACCATCAAACGCGCCTTTCGCCGCCTGGCGCGTCAGTACCACCCCGACGTCAACAAGGACCCCGGAGCGGAGGACCGCTTCAAGGAGATCGGCCGCGCCTACGAGGTGCTCAGTGATCCCCAGACCAAGGCGCGCTACGACCAATTCGGCGAGGCCGGCCTCGGCGGCAGCGCTGGCACGCCCGACATGGGGGACATGGGCGGCTTTGCCGACCTGTTCGAAACCTTTTTCAGCGGCTTCGGTGGTGCCGCCGCCGGAGGCCCCCGCCGCCGGGGTCCCCGCCAGGGCGACGACCTGCGCCTCGACCTGACGATCGATTTCAGCGAGGCGGTGTTCGGCGCCGAGAAGGAGGTCCAGCTGCGCCATCTGGAAACCTGCTCCACCTGTAGTGGTTCCGGAGCCAAGGCTGGCAGTGGTCCCACCACCTGCGGCACCTGCTCCGGCGCCGGCCAGGTGCGCCGCGCCACCCGCACCCCCTTCGGCAGCTTCACCCAGGTGGCCCCCTGTCCCGGCTGCGAAGGCACGGGCCAGACGATCGCCGATCCCTGCACCGCCTGCCAGGGCCAGGGGCTCCAACAGGTGACCAAGAAGCTGCGCCTCAACATCCCGGCAGGGGTCGACACCGGTACGCGGTTGCGGGTCGCCAACGAGGGCAATGCGGGCCAGCGCGGCGGCAGCGTTGGCGATCTCTATGTGTTTTTGGGGGTGCGCTCCGATCCCGAGCTGCGCCGCGATGGCACCACCATCCTTTCCGATCTGCCGATCAGCTACCTGCAGGCGATCCTGGGCGACACGATTGAGGTGGAGACCGTGGATGGCAAGGAGTCGTTGGAGATTCCAGCCGGCACCCAGCCCGCCACCGTGCTCACCCTCAAGGGCAAGGGGGTGCCCCGCCTCGGCAACCCCGTCGCCCGCGGCAACCACCAGTTCACCGTGAAGGTGCAGATCCCGACCCGCCTTAATGGTGAGGAACGGAAGCTGTTGGAACAGTTGGCTGGCCACCACAGCCGCAAGGACCAGCGCTCGCCCCACAAGAGCGGCCTGTTTGGCGGCCTGTTTGGAGGTTGAGCGCCATGGCGGATCTACCCCTTGGCGACGAGCCCATCCCCGCTTCGGCTTTGCATCTCAACCTCTGCGGTACCCCCTGCCCGCTCAACTACGTGCGCAGCCGCCTCGCCCTCGAGCAGCTGCCGCCGGGGGGTCTGCTGCTGGTGGATCTGGATGCGGGCGAACCGGAGCGGATGGTGGCCGAGGGGCTGCGCAGCGAAGGCCACGCGGTCGAGTGGCTCGCTGAAGCGGCGGCTGGGCCCAGCCCCGGCGGCGTGCGCCTGCGGATCCGCCGTGGCTGAGCCCGGCCCGGATCAGGCCGCCTGGGGCCGGGTGGTGGCGCTCCAGGCCAACTTCTGCCGGGTGGAACTGGAGCAGCCCCCAGCGGGCCAGCCCAGTCGGTTGCTCTGCACGCGCCGCAGCAGGCTCGACCATGCCGGTCTGCAGGTGTGCGTGGGGGATCGGGTGCGGCTCGAGACCATCGACTGGTTGGCGGCCCGGGCGGCGGTGGTCGCGGTGGAGCCGCGGCACAACCTGTTGGAGCGTCCTGCCGTGGCCAATGTGAGCCGGGTGATGGTGATCGCGGCGCTGGCGGAGCCGGCCCTCGATTTGCTCCAGCTCACCCGTTTTCTGATCTCCGCCGAGGGCACGGGGGCCGCCGTGGAGCTCGTGCTCGGCAAGGCCGACCTGGTGGAGGAGCCGCTGCTGCGCGACTGGTGCCGGCGGTTAGAGGCCTGGGGTTACCCGGTGTGGCCCCTCTCCACCCGCAGCGGTATGGGCCTGGAGGCCCTGGGGCGGCGGCTGGCCAGGGGCCCGGGGATCAGCGTGCTCTGCGGCCCATCCGGGGCCGGTAAGAGTAGTTTGCTCAATGCCCTCGTGCCGCAGTTGGCCCTGCGGGTGGCCGCGGTGTCGGGACGGTTGCAACGGGGGCGCCACACCACCCGCCATGTGGAGCTGTTTCGCCTCCCCAGCCCAGCGGAGCTTGGGGCGGGGGCGGCTGAGGCGCTGCTGGCGGACACGCCTGGTTTCAACCGGCCTGACCTGCCGCAGGATGGCACCAGCCTGGCCGCCGCCTTTCCGGAATTGCGCAGCCGCCTGGCCTTGGCCGGCTGTCGGTTTCGCAACTGCCGCCATCTCGAGGATCCCGGCTGCGCCATGGGCACCGACTGGCCTCGCTTTGCGCTCTACCGCCAGTGCCTCGCTGAGGTGGAGCAGCGGGCTGCGGCTGCCCCGCGCGCGGCCAGTTCCCAGCGGCGGCGGTCCGGGCGCAGTGGCCAAGGCGATCAGCTCAGCCGCCCAGCCCAGGCAGATTGAGATCGAGGCCGCCGGTGAGTTCGTCCATGCGTTGGCGCATCGTGCCGGTGGATACCGCGTAGGAGCTCTTGAGGGCTTCGAGCACGGCCGCTTCGACGCTGCTGGCTGATTCACTCAGCAGACTGGGATCCAGGCTGACCTTGAGCGGCTGTTGGTTGCCGCTCAGCCACACCCGGGCCCGGCCATCGGTGCTTTGGCCTTCCAGCTGCATGGCATCGAGTTCGTCCTGGAGTTTCTGGGCGTCCTGCTGGATTTGCTGGGCTTTGCGGAAGGCTTCGGTGAGCTGTCCGAAGTTGGGAAGTCCGAAACCGGCCACGGTGCTCTGCTGGGGTGGGATTGCAGGCTAGTCCCCGACTGGTGGGAATCCCAGCCGTTTGACCTCCGGATGCAGGCTGATTCCTGCGGCCTGCTCCACCCGCTGCTGCACCAGCGCGATCAGGGCATCGATATCGGCGGCGGTGGCATTGTCGCTGTTGACGATGAAGTTGGCGTGGATCGGCGACACCTCGGCGCCGCCGATGCGGGTGCCCTTCAGGCCCAGGGCCTCGATCAGGCGGCCGGCCTTCTCGGGTTCGGGGTTGCGAAACACACTGCCGCAGCTGGGCTGCTGGTAGGGCTGGCTGCTGGTGCGGCTGTGCAGGTTGGCGCTGGTGCGGGCCGTGATCTCGGCTGGATCATGGCCGGGCTCCAGCTGGAAGCGGGCCGAGAGCACCACCAGGGCTTCGCGCTGCAGACGGCTGTGGCGGTAATCGAAATTGAGATCGGCTGCGGCGATCCGATAGGGCTCTGCCGGCCGGGCGGGGTCGAGCACGAGCACAGAATCGAGCCATTCAGCGGTGCAACCCCCCTGGGCACCGGCATTCATCACGGCCGCTCCACCGACGGTGCCCGGGATGCCGACGGCCCATTCCAGGCCATGCAGGCCGGCCCGGGCCAGCTTGCGGGCCAGGCTCGGGATCGGTTCGCCCGCCTCGGCTTCCACCACACCGCTGGCAGCGTTCAGCCGGCTGCCCTGCAGGCGGCGGTTGCAGATCGTGAGCCCCGCCAGACCTTGATCGGCGATCAGCAGGTTGGAGCCGGCCCCGATCACGCGGTAGGGCATTCCGCCCTGGGCTGCCCAAGCCAACAGGGCGACCAGCTGCTGCTGGTCTGCGGGTTCGGCGAACCATTCGGCGGGTCCACCCACCCGCCAGGTCGTGAACTCCTGAAGGCCCACCGCCTGGCGCAGGCCTAATGCCTGGCGCAGATCAGGGGGTGGCTGGGAGCCTGGCGCCACCTCAGGCCACCAGCGCGGTGGCGGCGCTGGCTTCCGATTCCAGGCTCTGGAGGCGATCCCAGAGGCTGTTCACATCCCCGGCTCCCATCGCCAGCACCAGATCGCCCGCTTCGGTGAGCTGGGCCACCTGCTGCGCCAACTCCTGGAGATCGCGGCTGGCCTCGACGGTGCGGCCGGGGATGCGGGCCCGCACCGCCGCGGCCAGGGCCACACTCGAAGCCCCGGCGATCGGGGCCTCGCCGGCGGCATAAAGGGGGGCGACTAGAACTAGATCGGCGGCGCTGAGGGCGATAGCAAATTCCTGCAGAAATTGGGCGGTGCGGCTGTAGCGATGCGGCTGGAACACCGCCACGAGCCGGTGGGGTTGGCGGGGTAGGGGGCTGCGGCCGGTTTCCACCATCAGCCGGGCCATCTGCAGGGTGGCCGCCACTTCGCTGGGGTGGTGGGCGTAGTCGTCGACCACGATCCGATCGGCCCAGATGCCGCGACAATCGAAGCGGCGGCCGGGGGTCCTGAGCCGGGCCATGGCTGCGCAGAGGTCGGCGAAGGGTATGCCTTCGAGGCGACAGGCGGCGATGGCGGCGGTGGCATTGCTGAGGTTGTGGCGGCCGGGTAGGGGTAAGTCGAAACTGCCCACAAGGCTGCCGTTTTCGAAGAAATCGGCCCGGGTGCCATCCCCCCGTTCTTCGCGGGCGATGGCGGCGAAGGCCACCCCTTCTGCGGTTTCGGTCGACCACCAGCTGCTGGCATCGAAGTGTTTGCGCAGGATCGGACAGTCGTGGTTGGCCAGCAGCTGGCTGCAGCCCTGGGCGAAGCGCTGCAGGGTGGCCACCAGGGCGTCCAGGTCGGGGTAGTGATCGGTGTGGTCGAGTTCGAGGTTGGTGATCAGGCCGAGCTCGGCGGCGAATTTCACCAACGAACCATCGGATTCATCGGCTTCGGCCACCAGCAGGCGGCCATGGCCGTCACGGCCGTTGCTGCCGAAGGCCGGCACGATGCCCCCAATCACGGCGGTGGGGTCGTGGCCGGTGGCCTCCAGCAGGGTGGCCACCAGGGTGCTGGTGGTGGTTTTGCCGTGGGTGCCGGCCACGGCGATCGAGGGCTGGCCAGCGATCAGGGCGGCCAACACATCGGAGCGATGGCAGAGGGTGAGGCCGTGGCGGCGGGCCTCCCGCACTTCCGGATTGCTTTCCGGCACGGCGGAGCTCAACACCACCAGGGGTTGGGGGCGGCTTGCTCCCGCTTCGGCCCCTGGCGATCGCCCCTGGCGGATGGCGGTGATGGTGGCGGCTTGTTGCTCGTGGAAGATGCGAACCCCCGCTTGGCGGAGCGCCTGGGTGACGGCATTGTCCCGGGGGTCGGAGCCACTGACGCTGAAGCCGCGGCTGGCCAGGATCCCCGCCAGGGCCGACATGCCGATTCCGCCCACGCCGATGAAGTGAAACGACTGCTGGCGGTCGAGCTGCAGGCCCAATTGCTTCTCCCCAATCCTGCCGAAAATACGGCGGCATGCGGCATCTGTGGCGCCGGTGTGGTTTACGAGTTGCTTCGCATGCCTTGGGGCCAGGGCGGCGGCTGTCCAGCGCTGGCCAGGCCGCTGCCTGGGGCCGCTGGGCGGCGCGGCGCCAGGCGGCGGCCGCTGCGAGCCTGCGTGCCGACCAATCAAGCCGGTTGGGCCGGGCAGCCGCTGCGCTGATTCGGCCGGGCAACAGCCGCAAAACCAGTTGGGGAAAGGGTTGTGGGCCCGGCTGCTGGGGGGCGGCCTCCTATTTCTGTATGATTTGCGGCCGAATCACCCTGTAGCGGGTTTCGCCGCTTTCTGCCATGACCCTGCGCGTAGCGATCAATGGATTCGGCCGCATCGGCCGCAACTTCATGCGTTGCTGGCTCAGCCGCGGGGCGAACACCGGCATTGAGGTGGTGGGGCTCAACGACACCTCCGATCCGAGGACGAACTCCCACCTGCTCCAGTACGACACCATGCTCGGCCACATCCGCAATGCGGAAGTGAGCTATACCGACGACACAATCGTTGTCAATGGCAAGCACATCAAGTGCTTCTCGGATCGCAATCCCCTCAACCTGCCCTGGAAAGAGTGGGGTGTCGATCTTGTGATCGAAGCCACCGGTGTGTTTATTGATCAGAAAGGTGCTGGCAAGCATATCGAGGCTGGTGCCAAGAAGGTGTTGATCACGGCCCCCGGCAAGGGTGAAGGTGTTGGCACCTTCGTGGTGGGCGTGAATGCCGATCAATACCGCCACGAAGATTTCGACATCATCAGCAACGCCAGCTGCACCACCAACTGCATGGCGCCGCTGGTGAAGGTGCTCGACCAATCGCTCGGCATCGTCAAGGGCATGATGACCACCACCCACAGCTATACCGGCGACCAGCGCATCCTGGATGCCTCCCACCGCGATCTGCGCCGCGCCCGCGCCGCCGCTGTCAATATTGTGCCCACCAGCACCGGTGCCGCCACCGCCGTGGCGCTGGTTTATCCGCCGATGAAGGGCAAGCTCAATGGCATCGCCCTGCGGGTACCCACCCCGAACGTGTCGGTGGTGGATATGGTGCTTGAAGTGAGCCGCGCCACCACCAAAGAAGAGGTGAACAACATCTTTAAGGAGTCTTCCCAGAACGGCATGAAGGGCATCATCAAGTACTGCGACCTGCCCCTGGTGTCCACCGACCACGCCGGCACCGATGAATCCACGATCGTGGATGCCGATCTCACCCTGGTGATGGATGGCAACATGGTGAAGGTGATCTCCTGGTATGACAACGAGTGGGGCTATAGCCAGCGCGTTGTTGATCTCGCCGAGGTGGTGGCCAAGAACTGGAAGTAAGGCTGGGGGCAGTCCCCTCCTGTTACCGGGCCGTCCTGTGTGACGGCTTTTTTATTGGCCTGGTCTGGTCGGCTGGCCAGGGGTGCCTAGAGCCGCAGCTCACAGCGCCCAGATCTCCTCCAAATCCAGCGCTAGCCCCTCGGCCAGCCCAACGCCATCCAGCCGGCTGGCGTTGTCCAGCCGCTCGGCCATCCCCTGCTGACCACCCCGCCAGATCTCCACAGCCCGCTCGTGGGGAAGCAGCAGCCAGCCGAGGCGGGCGCCGTTGGCCTGGTAGAGGGCCATTTTGCGGCGCAAGGCTGAGACGCCGCGGGGGCCTTCGTCGCTGGGGCTGGCCAGCTCGATCACCAGCTCAGGGCACAGGGGCGGGAAGCGGCGGCGCTGCTCAGGGCTAAGGGCCAGCCAGCGGTCTTCGCGCAGCAGGGAGCCATCGGGGCTGAGCACAGAGGAATCCGCCAGGCGGAAGCCTGTGGAGCTGTCGAACATCCGCCAGTCCCGGTGCCGCCTGCAGAAGGCACGCAGTTGGTAAGCGATTTCACCATTGCGGCTACCCGTTCGCCGGCCGTTGGCGTCATGGCAATCAACGCTCCATCAGCCGACAGTTCCAGCACCGCCTCTGGATTGGCCTGGCACACCCGCTCGAACTGTTCCGGCGTTAGCCGTAGATCCCAGGGCAGCAGCAGCGGCACGGGCTCCAGCTCAGGGGTTAGGGCGGTTGCAGCTGACGGCGCCAGGGCCACGGGGTTGGCCTGCTGTGATTCTTAAATCTAGGGGCGCCAGAACCATTGGGCTCAGTCCTTGCCCTGCTTTTGGGCCTGGCGCCTGATGCATCAATGGTGCCGGCAGCTTTCGGCTGGAGCCGGCGCCTGCGTCGTCGTCTGGTTGGCGGCCGCCCCGGTTGCTGAACGCGATCGGGCGGCCCTGCTGGCGGCTGCTCTGGTTGTCGGCCGTGGGGGAGCGAACCCACTGTCTTGGTTCAACTAAGGCGACTCCACCATCGCTCTCGTGCGCCAGGTCAACCGCCGCGAAGCCAAGACCCATCTCTCCTGGCTCGTGGCGGAGGCGGTGGCCGGCGAGGGTTTCGTGATCTGCAAAGCCGGCAAGCCGCTGGTGCAGGTCACCCGCCTGGCCGGGGCCGACGACGACCCCGCCAATCCCCCCCGGCGCCGGCTTGGTCTGCTGGCGGGGCAGTGCTCCGTGCCCGACGATTTCGATCAAATCGCCGTTGGCGAGATTGCCGATCTGTTCGAGGGCCTGCCGGCAGCCGCGCCCAGCTTCGCTGGCCTGTGAAGCTGCTGCTCGATACCCCCATCCTGATCTGGGCCATGGGCGAACCGACCCGGCTGGGCCCCGCCCTGAGGGAGCTACTGGAGGATCCGCGCCACAGCCTTTGCTTCAGCGTCGCCTCCCTGTGGGAGCTGGTGATCAAGGCGGCCCTGGGGCGAGAGGGTTTCCAGGTGCAGCCGTCGTTGCTGCGGCGCACCCTGCTGGATGGCGGCTTTGAGGAGATTCCGATTGATGCCGCCCATGTCTTGGCGGTGGCCCAGCTACCGCCGCTGCACCGCGATCCCTTTGATCGGCTGCTGCTGGCCCAGGCAGAGCGGGAAGGGCTGTTGTTGATCACCGCCGATGCACTGCTGGCCCGCTATCCCGGCCCCGTGCGCCATCAGGGCAGCTTCTGAATCGGGTAAAGGCTGCGTAGTGGCCTGCCGTTTAGTCCGCCTGCAGGAGCGATTTCTCCGGGGAGGCCAGCAGAGAACCACTGCCGCCCCCAGGCACCAGGTTTCGGCTTTGGGGAGGGCCGGCCATGGCCGGAGACCGCACCGCTCCGGTTGCTGGCTTGCGGCCGACCCTTCCTGGTCCAGGGTGCTGGCCCCCCTGGCGCCCAGCACCCTGGACTCGCCACAAGATCTGAGCTGTGAATTTCAGCAAGCCCTGCATAGAAGTGTCACTTCTGGCAACGTAAATGCGAATATGTGAGAGCAAGGATTCTAATGGACGTTCTTTGTCATTGACCATGGGGCTGCACTATTTTCGTTCCACTTCCTTTCTCCGAAAGCTTGCATCAAGATTTTTTCTGTAGCATACTTGTCTCCTTTTCTCCTGGCCCTAGGGCTCGATTGTCTTTTGCCTGGGTAAGATCCAAGCAATCTTACGCCTATAGCAGCGATAGAGAAGTCACTAAATCGATGATTAATTGTCAAGGCGGATTCGTTCGGAGATGCCTACCATGATCTGTGATCCATTTGGCTCATCAGGCATGGAATCTTGGGCCAGGTGTATTGGCGGTATGAATCTCGCTAGCCTTGTATCTATGCTTTGGTTTGTACCTCGTTCGACGATCAAATGGAATAGTGCCAAAGTGGTGTCTTTCGCCACGCTGCTACTTGCTTATCCGATTTACCTTTCCGATCCGGGCCCTTGTCGTCCTGGCAAGTGTGTCTGGGTTTCTATTGTTAGCGCTTTGTTTTAGAACAAACAGCCATGGACTATTCTTTTTGTTAGCAGCAGTGTTTCAATTCTTGTCAATGTCAATCATCTTTGCCACGGGACTTGATCAAGGCAGGTGGATAATGATGTCGCTTCTTTCGGCCTTCATTCTCGCCATTGAATCAAGCTAGGGCTTGCGAAATGAACTTTTTCAGCTCTTGGTTTAAGGATCATTGCTGCCCGTTAGTTGCCGTCAATTCTGTCGTCTGGATTGCCACCCCTTGGCCTTGCTTTGTGGGGATTTCCCCTCCATGGGTGGAGTCTTGACGGATGGCTTAGTACCACGCCCTTGGGCTATCTGCTGTTTAGAATTCGCGACCATGTAGGGGGCTTCTAGAGCAGGGTAAAAAGAGCATTCTGTCAGTGTTGCGAGTTAAGGGGGCTCGTGCCTTGCTTCATCGGCATTCGTTTCAAGGTGGGCCTTGAGCGCCGCAGCGATCTTCCATTTTTCAGGAAGCCCTCCATCGAGCTTCTCGTCTACATCGAGCTTCTTGTGGCGGAGGATGCTTTTGTGCTCTGCAAGGCCGGTCGGCCGCTGGTGCAGCTCCCCCGCCTGGGACCGCCACTGCATCGCGATCCCTTCGATCGCCTGCTGCTAGCCCAGGAATCAATCCGCAGACCAGAGCGGCACCACCTGACTCCGGCGAATGTTGCCGTCGAAGGTCGCCAGCGGCAGACCCTGGGCCAGGGCGGTGGCCACGATTAGTCGATCGGCTGGGTCGCCGTGGAAATCGGCGGGCAGGGAATTCACCCTGATCACCACCTCACTGTCGAGAGGCAGCACCGTGATCACGTCCGCAGCCGCTGCTCGGCGAAACCAGTGTTCGAAGGGCTGATCCAGCTGCAGGCGCCCCTTAGCCTGCAGCATCTGCGCTTCCCAGAGGCTGATCGCCGCCAGCCGCAGCTGGCGTGCCTGGGCTGACTGATCGATGGCCTGCCGTTCCCGCATTGGTAGCTGGGGTGAACCGAGCAGCCACCACAGCCAGAGGTGGGTGTCAAGCAGAACCCTCACCGCAAGGCTTCAAAATCGTTTGCTTGCAGCACCGATTCCTCCGCGGAGGCCAGCAGAGCACCACTGCCGCGTAGCTCTTCCCATGGTTTGGCGTCTTGTTCGGCTGGACCCGTGGGTGGCAACAATCGGGCCACGGCCTTGCCGTGCCGGCGGATGGTGATCGGTTTGCCATCAGTCTCGATCTGCCGGATCAGCTCCAGACAGTGGGCGCGGAAGGTCGTGACGGAAATGTCCATTTTTTGATGATACTGCCCATTTTTAAGGAGTTGGCTTTTGGGCGCTCGCTTTCCCTGGTCTTAAGGGAGTCTCCCCCTCCCAGGCCTCAGTTGAAGTGGCTGTAGCCGCTGGCCGCCGCGCTCCCCCCATCGCCTGGGCTCCAGGCGGCGCCATCGCTCCAGCCCAGGGCCCCCGCCTCCCCCGCCACCAGTTCGCCGATCCGCGTCGTGCCCGGCAGGGCCGCGATCAGGGCCTCCGCCCAGGCGGGTTGGAGGGCCAGCACCAGCTCGAAGTCTTCGCCGCCCCCCAGGCACCAGGCTTCCGCCCGGGGGAGGGCGGCCATGGCCGCATCCAGGGGCAGGCTGGCGCGATCGAGCCGGGCCCCACAGCGGCTGCTGGCCGCAATCGCCGCCGCCGCCGCCGCCAGCCCATCGCTGCTGTCGCAGCCTCCCACCCGCCAGCCCAACCGGGCCGGTCGGCTGGCGATCAGGGCCCGCACGGCGTCAAAGCGGGGGCGGGGGCGGCGGTGGGCCGTGATCGCCCGAGCCCGCAGGTTTGGATCCAGCAAGGCTGCCAGCGGCGCTGCAGGGGATCCGGCCGCCGTCGGGGTCGCCCCCTGAGAAGGGGCCCCATAGGCGGGCGATCCCCCTGGCAACTCGCCCTGCAGCAGGGCCAGCCCCAGCCGGCTCAGGCCGTGGGGGCCGGTGCCCAGCAGCCAGTCGCCCGCCAGGCCGTCGCTGCGGCGGATCGGGCCGCAGCTGGTGATGGCGCCCGGCTGGCCGGTAGCGGTGGCCCCCCCCCCCAGCCGCCCGATCGCCGTGATCGCCAGCAGCCGCTGGGCGCCGCCGCTGCAGTCGCCCCCCAGCAGCACGCCGCCATAAGTGTCCAGGGCCTCCCGCAGGCCGCCGTACACCCCTTCCACCCAGGCCCAGGTTGTGGAGGCCGGCGCCACCAGGCCCACCGTCAGCCCCACCACCTCGGTGCAGCCCATCGCGGCCAGATCGGAGAGGTTGGCCGCGGCGGCGCGCCAGCCCACATCCCCAGGCCCTGTGGTGGCGTCGCTGAAGTGCAGGCCCTCCACCAGCACATCGGTGTTCACGACGAGGGCCCCTTGCTGGCCCGCCTCGCCCACTCCAGGCAGGAGGGCCGCGTCATCGGCGAACTGGCCCGGCGGTGCGAAGGCCCCCAGCCGCCGGATCAGTTCCCATTCGCCCAGATCGGCCAGGGTTTGCGCTGGCTCGGCCACGGCCCTCAGGCGTGCTGGCGCAGATTCTCGGCGCCTTCGAGCAGCTTGGCGCTCACGATGCCGTCCTCGGCGGTGAGCTCGTTGAGCACGTCCAGGCCCTCCACCACATAGCCGAAGGCGGCATAGCGGCCATCGATCAAGTTGAGGCCGGCCGGGGTGAGTTCGGGCTCCGAGAGGAAAAGGAAAAACTGCGAGGAGCCGTCGTCGAGGGCTTCATCGGAGTGGGCCCAGCCCAGGGTGCCCTTGGCGTTGAAGGGGAGCACCGGCTCGGCCTTGAACAGACCCAGATCCTCGAAGGTTTGGTTGTAAAAAGCCCCCTCCTTGCCGGGCACCCGGATTTCCAGGGGCACCCGCCGCTCGGTTTTGGTGGTCGGGTCGATGTAGCCGTCGGCATCGCCCTTGGGGTCGCCGCTCTGGAGCACGTAAAAGTCTTCGGCTCGCACGAAGGGGAGGTTGTCGTAGAAGCCTCGCTGCACCAGGTCCACGAAGGCGCCGGCGGTGAGGGGGGCGTTGTAGCCGTCGACGACGGCGGTGAGGTCGCCCTTGGTGGTGCGCAGCAGCACGGTGGCGCGGCCCAGCAGGCGGGGCAGGGCGTCGAACTCGCTGGGGATGGCGTAGGGGTAGGGGCCGACCAGCAGGGCCTCGGCGCTGCCGATGCTGGCCAGGGCGCCGCGGCGGGCCTCCAGGAACGCCTCGCGCTGTTGCGATTCGGCGGCGCTGCTGAGGGCCTGGAGCTGGCCATCAAGGGTGTCGAGCAGGGCGCTGACCGGGGCCTGGTCGGCCTCCGGGAAGCTCGAAAGGATGGCTTGGCGTTTGGCGGTGGCCTGGGATTGGCTGCGGCGGGCGACGCTGGCCAGGGCACTCCAGCGCTTGGCGCGCAGGTCATCGCTGGTCTGCTCCAGGCGGTGCTGCAGGTCCTGCAGGTCGCGCTGCTCGATCGGCAGGGCGTCGCGCAGCAGGGCGGTGGGATCGGTGACGGCGTTACCGCGGGGCAGGGCCGCTTCGGCCGCAGCCGGCAGCAGGCCAAGAATCCCCACCAGGGCCAGGCCCAGCAGGCAGGCAACCAGCCGCAGGCGCGGTCCCCGTCGGCCGCCGCCCGCCCCTAGTTGTAATGGCCTCCAGCCCATGGGATTTCCAGTCGCTGTGCGGACTTTGGCATAACCACCGGGGCTGGCGGGGCGGCTGCCGCGGGGCCGCCGTTGGAAGGGCTCAGTAGCCAGCCGTACAATCCACCGGATTTGAACAGCCGGAATGATTTCCAGTAACGACTTCCGCACCGGCACTTCGATTGAGATCGATGGTCAGGTCTGGCGCGTTGTCGAATTCCTGCATGTCAAGCCCGGCAAGGGGTCGGCCTTTGTGCGCACCAAGCTCAAGGCCGTGCAGAGCGGCAACGTGGTGGAGAAAACCTTCCGTGCCGGCGAGATGCTTCCCCAGGCCGTGCTCGAGAAGGCCACCCTGCAGCACACCTACATGGAGGGCGATGATTTCGTGTTCATGGACATGGGCACCTATGAGGAGACCCGCCTCACCGCCAAGCAGATCGGCGACCAGCGCAAATACCTAAAAGAAGGTATGGAGGTGAGTGTGGTGTCCTGGAACGACAAGCCCCTTGAAGTGGAATTGCCGAATTCCGTGGTGCTCGAAGTCACCCAGACCGATCCCGGCGTCAAGGGCGACACCGCCACCGGTGGCACCAAGCCCGCCATTGTCGAAACCGGCGCCCAGGTGATGGTGCCCCTGTTCATCTCGATCGGCGAGAAAATCAAGATCGATACCCGCAACGACAGCTACCTCGGCCGGGAGTCCTGATCGCCATGCAGCTCGATCACGACCAACTGCGTCAGTTGCTGGCCCTGCTCGGAGAGAGCGATGTCCAGGAGTTTTCCCTGGAGGGTGAGAATTTTCGGCTCAAGGTGCGGCGCAACCTGCCCGCCACCGCGCCGCTGACCCTGCTGCAGGCCCCTGCCGCCCCAGTCCCTAACCCGCCGGCCCCGGCCCCAGTGGCGGCCGCCTCGACGCCACCCCCTCCCGCTGCCGCCGCGGCCCGCAGCGATTTGGTGGCGATCACCGCGCCGATGGTGGGCACGTACTACAGCTCCCCCGCCCCCGACGATCCTCCCTTCGTGCAGGTGGGCAGCCGCATCAGCGCCGGCCAACCGATCTGCATCCTGGAGGCCATGAAGCTGATGAACGAGCTCGAGGCTGAGGTTGGCGGTGAAGTGGTGGAGATCCTGGTCGAGAACGGCACGCCCGTGGAGTTCGGCCAGGTGCTGATGCGCATCAAGCCGGCTTAATCACGCCGCCCAGCTCCTGGGCGGCCGCGATCGCGGCCGCCATGCTCTGGGGCCTGGCCTTGCCCTGGCCGGCGATGGCGAAGGCGGTGCCGTGGTCTGGGGAGGTGCGCAGAAATGGCAATCCCAAGGTGGTGTTGACGGCGGCATCGAAGGCCAGCAATTTGACCGGGATCAGCCCCTGGTCGTGGTAGAGGGCGAGGTAGCCATCGGCGCCGCCCGTCTCTCCCCGCCAGGCCGTGGCCGCCTCCAGCCAACAGGTATCCGGCGGCAGGGGCCCCTCCAGCACCACCTCAAGATGGCGGCGCCGCCAGGCCTCCAGGCAGGCGTTGAGCCAGTCCACCTCCTCACGGCCGAGGTGACCCGCTTCGCCGGCATGGGGATTGAGCCCGGCCACCACCAGCCGGGGACTGGATTGAAAGCGTTGGCAAAAGGCCAGCAGCTGGTCGAGCTGGCGCCCGATCAAGGCGGCATCGAGCCGTCCGGGCACCTGGGCCAGGGGGATGTGGGTGGTGGCCAGCAGCGTGTTGAGTCGCCAGCGGCCATGGGGGGCCAGGGCCGTGAACAGCATCGAGGCCTCGGCCACGCCGCAGAGTTCGGCCAGCCGTTCGGTTTGGCCTGGATAGGCATGGCCCGCCGCCTGCCAATTGGCCTTGGCGATCGGGGCGGTGACCAGGGCCTGGCAGGAGCCCTGCAGCACCAGTTCCGTCGCCCGGGTGAGCCAGGCAAAGCTGGCCGCCCCCCCGGCCGCGTTGCTTTGGCCAGGGGCGATCGGTTGCTCGAGCGGAAGGTCCACCACGGTCAGCTCGCCGGGGTCGGCCAGGGCGGTGCAGCCCGCTTGCTTGAGCAGCTGATAGCGGCTCTCCAGCCAGCGGCGGCAACCCACCAGCACCACGTCCCCCCTGCCCGGGCCATCGGCCTGGGCGTCCGCCCGCCGAGCGGCTTCGCCTGGGGCCAGGGCCTTGAGCACCACTTCGGCGCCGATGCCGCCAGGGTCGCCGAGGGCAATGGCTAACGGGCCAGAACCGTGTAGGACTGGAGGGCCGATTCGGCTGGATCTCTCACCATTCATGCTGCGTTTACTTTTGATTGGCGTGATGCTGACTGGTTTCGGTTTCGGCTTGCAACGCGGCTGGTTCGAGCTTCGTGGCGATCGGATTCAGCATGACATCGGCCTGCTGGTTGATCAGGTCCTGCACCCCGGCCCAACTGCTGCCGACTCCCCCGCCAGACAGTTCAAGTAGCCCTCCCGGTAGCTGGGGTAGAGCAGCCTGTAGCCCAGGCCCTGCTGCAGCAACCGACTGCTGACCCTTCGATTTTCGCTCCAAAAGCTGCGGGCCATCGGGCTCAGGCTCGCTTCCAGCCGGGCCCAGGGCTGCACATCCGGCAGCTTGCAGCCGAGCAGATGGGCGGCGAAGCCGAGGGTTTCGCTGGAGGGACAGGGGGTCTGATCCGCCAGGATCACGGTGTCGGGGCGTCCAGCGGCTGGCCTGGCGATGCAGTGCAGCAGGGCGCCCACGATGTCGTCCACGTGGATGCGGCAAAACACCTGGCCTGGCTTGTGGATCAGCCGGGCGCTGCCCTGGCGCAGGTCCCGGAAGGGGCTGCGGCCGGGGCCATAGATGGCAGGCAGGCGAAACACCTGCAGGGGCAGGCCCTGCTGCCGCCAGGCCGCTTCGCAGCCGAGGCGGGCACGGCTGCGCTCCAGGTTGGGGGCCACCGGGGTGGCCTCGTCCACCCAGCCACCGCCCCGATCTCCATAGACGCCGGTGGTGGAGAGGTACCCCACCCAGGCCAGGGGCAGGCTCTCGAGCTGGCGGGCCAGGTGGTTGAGCACCGGGTCGCGGCCGCTGCCATCCGGGGGGATCGTGACCAGCAGGTGGGTGGTTCCCGCCAGCTCCTCGGCCGTGGGCACGGCCCCGCTGGCGGGGTCAAAGCGGATCCAGCGCAAGGTTGCAGGATCCTGGCCAGCGGCCGCCACCGCATCGCGCCGGCTGAGGGTCACCGCGATGCCCAGCTGGGCCAGGGCCCTGCCGAAGCGCTGGCCGCTGTAGCCCCCGCCCAGCACCAGCACCCGCCCCAGCGCACCCGGCAGGGCCGCTGGGATCGCCACGGCAGGGTTGACAGAAATCGCCGTCATGAGTACACCTGTACCATCCCAACGCCAGCCAGTCCGTGGCCGCCTCGTTTCTGTTTACTTCACGCGCCCCCCAAGCTGCGTCACCGCTTGACCCAAGCCTGGCCCCCCCGCTCAGCCTGAGCTGGGCGCCAGGCTTGGGCGCCGGGCTATGGCCTGGCGCCCGCCCGCTGCCCACGCCCCTGCCGCAGCCGGCCGCGAGGGTTCGGACCCTGCGCAGGCCGGTCAGCAGCCATCGCCGCCTGGGCCTCGATTGGGCTGGGGTTCCCCTGGCTGGCGGGCTGATCGTGGTGCTGGTGCTGCTTGCCCTGGTGGTGGTGCCGGAGCGGCCCTGGGATCAGGAGGCCATCTGCCAGCGCCATGCCGGTGTGGAGGCCTGCCGCGTCTGGTGACGTTGGCCCTTGGCTGGCTCGTCGGTGGCGGCGGCTGTCGCCGCCGACGGCTGGGGCTTGGCCCAGTCGAGCAGCCGCAGGGCCAGGCGAAGATCCCCTTCAGTCCAGGCGCGTAGGGCCATGGCTCGCCTGGGGTCGTAAAAGGGCTGGCGCCGATACCAGTCCAAGGCCTCCGCATCCCCCTTCTGGCCATTGCAGGCCAAACAGGCCGGTACGCAGTTTTCGGTGACGCTCAGGCCGCCCCTGCTGAGCGGATGGACATGGTCGATGGATTCGGAGGGGAGGCCGCAATACAGGCAGGAACCCCGGGTCACCCCATGGAGAGACTGGCGCCATCGCCGCGCTCGCAACTTCGGGCAGAGATCCTCAAGGAACACTCCATCCCTGGCCTGCATGCGAATGCACCGGTTGGCGGCAGTTTGCCTGGGGTTACCTGGCTGTCAATGTGTTCTTCGCTGCCATTCGGCTCCTTGCTGCCCGCCTGGGTTGCGCCACCGTCCGATCCGCCACCGCCAGACTCGCCCCCGCCCGATCCGCCCCGATCCGACCCGCCAGCGCCGCTGCGATCACCCTGGGCGATGCGGTTGGGCCCCACCGGGCTGATCGAGCTGGAATCCCCCTACGACGCCGTCACCCAGGCCCAGTTGCGGGCGATTCGGCCGCCGGGCCTGTGGCTATCGCGGCGCGGCTGCTGGCAGTTTCCGCTTGAGGCGGCGCTGCGGCTGGAGCAGCAGCTGGCCGGTCGTTTTCCCGTTTCTGCCGAGCTGGCCGAATGGCTGCTGTGGCTGCGCCAACCCCTGCCGCCCCTGCCCCCCCATCGCCAGCTGGTGGCCGCGGCCGCCCCGGCGGAGCCCCTGCCCGATGGCCGTCTGCTGTTCGCCCATCAGCGCACCGCCGTGCGTTGGTTGCTCGCCCGGCGGGGCGCCGTGTTGGCCGACGCCATGGGGCTGGGCAAGACCCTCACGGCCCTGGTTGCCGCCCGGGGTCTGGTGCGGCTGGCCGATTGCCGCATCGTGGTGCTCGCCCCGGTGGGGCTGCATCAGCATTGGCGCCAGGAAGCGGCCGGCCTCGGCCTGCGGTTGGAACTGCACAGCTGGGCCCGCCTTCCCGCCGGGCTGCCCGAGGCCGGCACCGTGCTGATCGCCGACGAGGCCCACTACGCCCAAAATGCAGCCGCCCGCCGCACCCAGGCCTTTCTCCGCCTGGCTCGCCACCCCAGGCTGCGGGCCATCTGGCTGCTCACCGGCACACCGATGAAGAATGGCCGGCCGCGGCAGTTGTTGCCCCTGCTGGAGGCGATCGGCCACCCCCTGGCCCGCGATCGCCGCAGCTTCGAGCTGCGTTACTGCCAGGGCCATTGGCGCGAGCAGGGGGGAAGGCGGATCTGGCAGGCCGATGGCGCCAGCCAGTTGGAAGAGCTGCAGCGGCTGGTGCGGCCCCTGCTGTTGCATCGCACTAAGCAGCAATGCCTCGATCTGCCGCCGAAGCAGCGCTGCCTGGTGCCGGTGGTGTTGGCACCGGTCGCTGCGGCCCGCTTCGAGCAGCGGCTGCAGGCCTGCGTGGAGGATTACCGGCGCCGGGCCGCTAAGGGCGAGGTGCGCCGTGATGCGGAGGCCCTGGCGGTGCTCACCGCCCTGCGCCGGATCGGCTCGCGGGCCAAGTTGCCCCTGGCCCGCCAGCTGGTGGCCGATCTCCAGGCCCGCGAAGGCCCGGTGGTGGTGTTCACGGCTTTCGTGCCGACGGCGCGGCTGCTGCACCGCGCCCTAGGCGGTGATCGGCGGGCCGTGCTGCTCACCGGTGCCGTGCCGCCGGCCGCTCGCCAGGCCCTGGTCGACCGCTTCCAGGCGGGCCAGTTGCCGCTGCTGATCGCCACCTACGGCACCGGCGGCCTTGGCTTCACCCTGCACCGGGCGCGGCATGTGGTGCTGCTGGAGCGGCCCTGGACCCCCGGCGACGCCGAACAGGCTGAAGACCGCTGCCACCGCATCGGCATGGGCGCCATGCTCAGCAGCCACTGGCTCCAACTCGGTGTGGCCGACCAGCTGGTGGATGGCTTGATCGCTAGCAAGGAGGAACGGATTGCCCTGGTGCTCCACAGCCGCCAGGAACGCTGGCAGCGGGCCTCCCTACCGGTTTTGGTGCGGCAGCTGCTGGAGCGCTTCTGAACCGGGGGCGCCGCCGCCCAGGCCGGCAGCGCGGCAATCCGCCTGACGGCGCTCCAGGTCGCGGCGGAGACCCGGATCGAGGCGTGGGGCAGGGGTCCGCTTGGCCAGTTGGCCGGCTCGGGCGATGTCTCGACAAGCGGCCCGGTCGTCCTCGGCGAGGGTGTGCAGCAGGTAGCGCTCGATGAGGGGAAGGGGGTCGTTGGGGTAGGCGGCCACCACCTTGTCGCAGCGTTCCAGTGCCTGCTTCAGTTGGTCCATGCGCAGATCGCTGAGGCAGTCGTCGTGGCTGATGCTTCGCTGCGGTAGGGGTTCTTCGCTGCAGCCCGTGACCAGGCTCGCCAGCAGCAACGCCATCGCCAGCCAGCCGCTGCGCTGCGAACCCGGCGGTCGCCGGGGCAGGGCGGCTTGGCGCTGGGCAGCCCTCGCCGGGGCGCTCACCAGCGGGCTGGGCCGCCAGGCGCGGCAGCACCGGCTGCAGCAGCGCCGGGGATCAGGCCTGGGCTTGCTGCGCCGGTGGTGGTGGTCATCACCACGGTGCGGCGCCGGGTGTAGAGGTCACCAAGGTATCGGCCACAGTCGGGATAGGTGCCGGGATTCTGCACCACAGCCTCGGTGATCATCACCGAGGCGTGCTCGGGGGAGGTTTTGAACAGGCTGGAACTTTGCCGCTTGATCAGGGCATAGGCGGCGGCCCAGCTGACTTCGTGGATGTTGCCGTTATTGCGCATGAAGCAATAAACCTGGGCCCCCTTCTGGCCGGCGAGATTGGCGTCGCTGAGCGGGGCCGCCTGGGAGCGGGCCGGACCGGCGTCGCCCAGCCCGATCGCGCTGGCCAGGGTGACCCCAAGGGCTAGGGCGCTGGCCCCGGCCCGCCGCAGGCGGTGACGGGCGAAGGGAACGGCTGCGGACATAAGGGCGGTGGCAGGGTCGGGGCCAAACCATATCGAGCCAGACCCTCCTGTCCAGCCGGGCTGAGCGCAGCCGCCCTCAGCCCGGCGGACTGCTGCCGCCGGCAGGAAGCACCAGCTTCACCACCAGGGGAAGCACCAGCAGCACCGTGATCAGGCGCACGGCATGCAGCGCCGCCACCGCCGCCCCGACGCCGAATTCGGTCCCCACCAAACTCATGCCGCTGATGCCGCCCGGGGCCGCCCCCAGCAAGGCCACCACCGGATCGAGGCCCAGCCAGCGGCTACAGCCCAGAGCCAGCACCAGACCGGTGAGCACCAGGGTGACGGTGATCAGCAGGGCCGGCCGCCAGAGTTGGCTTAGCTCGCCTAGGGCGGCAGCGGTGAGGCCACTGCCGATCACCGTGCCGATGGCGATTTCCAGCAGCGTGCGGGTTCCCGTGGGCCATTGGGCGGGATCCACCCGGCCGCTGAGGCTCAGCGCCGCCGCACCGATCAGGGCTCCGGCCAGGGGTGCTGCCGGGATGCCCGTGCCCAGGGCCAGCAGGCCCCCTGCCAGGCCCGCCAGGGCCAGTAGCATCAGATGCCAGGGGGGGGTCATGGAGGGGCCGAAACTGGCCCCAGTCTGCGTGGTGTGTTGTCATGCGGACCAACCGCTTTGCAGCCATGGCCTCTCCGTCGGTTTCGTTCCGGATCAGCCGCAGCACGGAGGATCTCGCCGGCACGCTCCACCTGCTCTCGCAGCGCTTGGTGCAATTGGAGCAGCGCCTCGAGCTCCTGGAGGGGCAGCGGCAGGCCGCCTTGGAGGACGATCCGGACCTGGTCGAGAGCCTCGGCAATGCTGAGCGGCTCCTGCTCGATTGCCGTGCCCTGCTCGGTGGTGCCCTTGACGACCAGCCGGGCACGGCTGCGGGCGATGCGACAGCCTCCGCCGGCTTCGCCGGCCGCCCGAGCGGGCCAGACGGCCGCGATGGCAGCGGTAGCGGCAGCGACGAGCGGCGCGCGGTCCCTGCCCTGCGCCCTGGCCAGGATCCGATCGACACTGCCGCCGCCTGAATCACCGCCACCGGACGCTCTAACCCTGCAGGCCCACCCCTGAAGCGCCACCTTCCCCTGGCCAGGGGTGGCACAATAGAAAGAAAGTGAGCAATGGCCTTCCCTCTTTCTCACCCTTCTGGCCACGCTTCGCCCCACCCCGCCGCTGGGCCATCCCCGGCCCTTAATGGCCCTAGCCAGACCCGGGCGCGATGCCAGGCGGCGTCCAGCCCTGCGGAGGGGGATCACCAGCTTGAAAAACTGGAGTTCGCCCTGGCAGTCGCCCTCACCCGCGGCGATCTGCGTCGCTCGGAGGAACTGCGCGATGCGATCGCGGCCCTGGGGGGCAACCAGGAAGAGCCCGGCACCTGAGAGCCGTGGCGACGATGGGTCTAGGAAGCAGCTGTTGATTTGGCCGTGGCGATGCTGTGATTGGAGCGGTTGATCTTTTGAATCTCCTGCTTGATCGCCGCCTCGCTATGCTGATTACAAAGGTGTGCTGCTCCAATTGTTCGATCAGGCCGTGCCTGAAGGGCCCCTTACTGCTCCACCCATGCTGATGTCACTCGCCCCGCCGGCCCACGCGTGCAACCCATGACTGGCACGAGTTCCCTGTCTGCCCCGTTTCATCCAGCGCCCCTGCCGGGGCGTCCGAGGCCGCCCCTGGCCCGAGCCCATGCGATGGCGGCCGAGGGCCCAGGCCGCCAGGGCCTGCTGGATCAGGCTGCGCTGCTCCATGACCAGGCCCGCCGCAGTGCCGAAGCCGGAGACCTCGCCGCCGCCGCCCAGGCCATTCTCCAATCCCTCGATTGCGAACGTCGGGCTGGTGGTTTGGGTCCCCAGGTGCTGCAGCTGATCAAGCCACGCTGAGCCCGTCTTCAGCGTTGTTGGTTCGGCTTGGCTGCGTAGCTGGCAGCTTGGCCTGGGATTCGCGCAACAGTTCCGATGGTTTGACCTGGAAGCGCTGCTGGAAATCCTGGGAGAAAAGGTTGAGCGAGCGGTAGCCGCAGGCCTTGGCGATTCGGGTGACCGAGTCGCCTGGTTGTGGTTGTTGGAGCTTGACCTTGGCCCGTTCGAGTCGCACGCTGCGAATCCATTGGCTGGGGCTACAGCCAAGCCGTTGCTGGAAGGTGTACTGGAGTGTTCGGCGCGAATAATGGCTCCTCCGCTCCAGCTGCTCGAGGCCGAGGGGCTGGTGCAGATGGGCTTCGATGTAGGCGATTAGATCGGTGAACCTGTCTTGGCCGTCTTGTTTGCGTGATTGCAGCTGCTTAAGCGAATCGTTTAGCTGTAATTCCGGAATCAAGATCGCCGCCAACATTCTGTAGACCATTTCGTCTAGCCCCAGGCGCGCCACGAGGCTGGGGCCGTGATCGAGCAGGTTGTTGGCGATGCTGAGCATCTGAGCCAGGCCCGACTTCAGGGCGTGGCAGGAAGCGGAATTTTCCGCTCGCCAGAGCAGATCGGGCTGGAGCCGCTGCTGCCAGTGCTGCGGCAGCGGCCGGTTCTCGACCATCGCCATCACGGTGGTTTGCAGCTGCAGTTGCTTCAGGTTCAACACCACCAGGCTGCTGCTGTTGGTGAGGCAACACCAAGCCGGGCTAGAGATCAGCAACAGGCCCGGGGAGGCACAGTGCAGCGATTGCCCCGCCTGCTCCACCATGAGGCTGCCGCCGAGGATCAAAATGGCGCAGAGGTCGTTCTGGGGCTCCAGCTCCAGCTCCAGCTGCTCCAGGATCGCGGCGTGGGCAGTGAGGTCGCCGATTGCGGTGGTGTGGCCATCGTGGCGCCACTGATGGGCGGCGCCGTGGTTCGGATTAGAACTTGCTTCGCTTTGGCAGCAGGCATGGGCTTGGCTGGAGGCAGGGGCTTGGCTGCGGGCAGCGGCGCCAAGGGGGGAGATGCTCTTGAGGGGCATCACCCCCTTTAACTCAATGCTGCTCTCCTTGAGGCTGGGGATCGGCTGTAGGCGAGATCCGAACGGGTTGGCCAGGGCCGGCATTGGCTGGCGATCGATGTTGGGAGGGCTTGATTCAGCCATCAGCGAACGTTGTTAGTTGAGCTTCAGGGAGTTTTCCAGGATGAATGCGACCAAATTGGATAGGGAACGCCCCTCTTCGTCGCTGCGTTGGGTGAGGGCCATGTGGGTGCTATACGGCACGGTGATGGTGATGCGAAGTGGTTTGCGCATCGCCATCAGAATTTGTGACTTTTCCATGGGAGTGGGGTGGATCGTTGCTTGACACAAGCAAATCTACGTCGTTAAGGCGCGGGTGAGGGGCATTGCTGGGCTGATTGGTGCAGATCTGCGCTGGTTTGACACTGTTGCGCGGTGGTGATCGGGTCAAGAATCTGTTAATCATTTGGCTACAGATGCGCTACAAGTATCATACTGATCACTTCATAGCACAGCTAGCGGAGGGTGGCTGTGATCCAAGTCATGGCGCCTGGATTGGCCATGTAGGCGAAAGATATGATTAGCGTTGGGGTAGGCCAGGCTTGCTACATGATTGGCACTGCCTGTCGGGGTGTCCAATTGGTGTAGATGTTTGGTCTATGCCAATGGCCCAGGTCAATGGTCTATGCCAATGGCCCAGGTCAATGGTCTGGGTCAATGGTCTGGGTCAATGGTCTGGGTCAATGGTCTCGGGCAATGGCCTAGGCCAACTGGTCTAGGCAATCTGGTTTAGGCCCATGCTTTGGCCTGATCTCTGGCGCCCTCCGCTCGCTCTGCGGTCGCTGGGCGCTCCGGGTCGTAGGGGCTGCCGGCCCTAGGGGCTTGCAGGCCAGTGGCTGCAGGCGGTGGCCGTAGGCAGTGGCCGTAAGGCAGTGGCCGTAGGCACTGGCGGCAGGAAGCGGCGACAGGCCCCGCAGCAGCAGCCTTGGTTCAGGGCTTCGGAGCCTCGGTGCCGCAGAGCTTGTCCCAGAGGGTGAAGTAAAGACCGAAGTGGAGGCCTGGTCGGCGGTGGTGGTGGCCATGGTGGCGGGGGCCGATCAACCATTGGTCCAACCAGGCGAGCGGCATGCCAGCCGGCAGCCGTTCCGGATCGAGATGGTTGAGCACCGCCCAGCCGCTCATCGTCAGCAGCAGGGCCAGCAGGGTGGCCGGCTGCAGGGGGATCAGGAACACCACGGCCACCAGGAAAGCCGCTTGCAGCAGGGCCTCGCCCGGATCGAAGGCGAAGGCGGTCCAGGCGGTGGGGTGGTGGCTGTGGTGGTGGCCCTGATGCAGCCAGCGGTAGAGGCGGCGGTGGTGCAGCAGGCGATGCACCGCATAGAAGACGCCGTCCTGCAACAGCAGCACCGCCGCGAACCCGAGGGGGGCCAGCCACCAAGGGCTGCCGGGGCCATGGATCAAGCGGGTGAGTCCGAGGCCATCGGCCTGGATCACCACGGCGCCGCCCAGGGCGAACACCCAGCTGGAGCCGAGCGATAGGCGGATGTCGTGGCCGCTGGGCGGGCGGCGGGGTGGGCCGCTGGCGGGTGCGGCGGCGGTTAGGGCCGTGGCTACGGCGGTGAGCAGCAGGGTGCGGGCCACCAAGATGGCGTACATGCCCAGCGTCACCCAGGCCAGCGACCGGAGCATCAACACGGGGCTTCGATCACAGCGGGGATGGGAGGGTGGATGGGGCAGACCAGGCCAGGGCCACCGGGTTGGCCCACCGACTGATTGTGATAGAAGCCAACCGCCTCGGCTGGAGCGGTCTGGCATCGGTGCCGGATTGGCGACACTGCCGCGGCCAACAGCCCCGAACCGCCGTGGCTCTGCTCCAGGCCTGCCGCGGCTGGGCCTAGGGGTCTGCTGGGTTCCATAAAGTTGAAAGGTGAGTTCTCTGCTCTGCGGAGCTCCATGCCAAGCAATCGCCGTTACAGCCTGCGTGAATTGAGCCCGAAGGACTACAGCCTCTATCGGGTGATCTGCATGGAGCTGGAAAGCCTCGGCCACGAGATCCTGATCGAGGGCACCCTCGGCACCGATCTGACGGCCCTGTCCACCGCCATGCAAGACCGGCGGTTGCTGGTGGAGTGGTTGCGCCAGCTGATGTTTCCGCCGGCAGCGCTCTACAACGATTGTGGCATCACCGAAGAAGTGGAGGAACTGCTGCTGCGCGAAGCGGAGTGAGGGCCAACCTGCCGGTGCCCACCCCGCCTGGCTCCATAGGGGCGGATGGCGGCTGGGTGAAGCGGTTGCCACCCCTGGCACCCGGGCAGAGGTGCTAGATGGGGCCGATGCCCCCAGAACGCTTTTACCTCGAGCTTGAGCCGCCAAGCGAGGCCCTGCGCGCCTGCCCCCATGTGGTGATCGTGGGGGGCGGCTTCGCTGGCCTCAAGGCCTGCCACACCCTGGCCGGCCAGCAGCTGCGGGTGACCCTGATCGATAAGCGCAACTTCAACCTGTTCCAGCCCCTCCTTTACCAGGTGGCTTCCGGCTTGGTCAGCGAGGCGGACGTGGCCTCGCCCCTGCGCCAGATGGTGGGCCAGGCCCCCAATATCCAGATCCTGCTAGGGGAGGTGGTGGACATCGATCCCCAGGCCCGGGAGGTGGAACTGAACGGTCAGCGGCTCGGCTACGACTACCTGATCCTGGCCAGCGGTTCGGGAAGTAGCTATTTCGGCCGCGAGGAGTGGCGGCCGCTGGCACCGCCGATGAAGATCCTTGAGCACGCCGAGGAGATCCGCCGGCGGCTGCTGATGGCCCTGGAGGAGGCGGAGCAAAGCAGCGACCTGGAGCGCCGCCGCTTTCTGCAGACCGCCGTGGTGGTGGGGGCGGGTCCGGCCGGTTGCGAACTGGCCGGCTCGTTGATCGAGCTGATGCAGCGCTCGGTGCGCCTCGATTTCAAGCAGCTCGATGCCGCCGACTGCCGGGTGGTGTTGGTGGATGCGGTGGATCGGGTGCTGCCCAGCATGCACCCTGAGCTCTCGGCCGCTGCGGCCCGCTACCTGGTGGGCCAGGGGGTGGAGTTGCGCCTCGAGGCGATGGTGAAGGCGATCGAGGCCGGGCGGGTGGAACTGCGCAGCACCGTCGTTGGGGCTGGGGCGGCGCCGGGCGCTTCGGCCGCAGAGGGGGCGCCGGCGGGGGAGTCAGCAGCCGCGGGGGCAGCCGTCCCGGAAGTGCCTGCGGGCGGCATCCTGGAGGCGGCCACCATCTGCTGGACCGCTGGGGTGCGGGCCTCCCGGCTAGGTCGGTTGCTGGCCGATCAATGCGGTTGCCCGCTGGATCGGGGCGGGCGGCTGCTGGTGGAGCCGGATTTCTCCATCCCCGGCTATCCGGAGATCCGGGCGGTGGGCGACCTGGCTTGTTACACCCACACCCCCACAGCCACCCCGTTACCAGGCATGGCAGGGCCGGCGGTGCAGGCGGGCGGTTGGGTGGCGGCCCAGATCCTGGCTTCCCTAGCCGGCCGCCAGCACCCCCCCTTCCGGTGGCTTGACCTGGGCAGCATGGCGGTGATTGGCCCCTGGTACGCGGTGGCCGACCTGCGGGGAGTGCGGCTGACGGGGCTGGTGGGCTGGGTGTTGTGGGCCCTGGCCCATTTGGCGTTCATCCCGGACACCGAGAACCGCATCGCCCTATTCAGCAAATGGATGTGGCAAATCGCCACCCGCCAGCGCACCGCCCTGCTGATCACCGGCAGGCCTGACCAGCACCTGGGGGTGGACGTGGGGCTGGTGCGCTCGGATCGGCAGCAGCCGAATCCAGGCCTGGCGATCAGCTCCGAGGCTGGCCCAGCCTGCGCTGGCGACCGGCACGCCGAAGCTGAAGCGGCAGCTTGATCAGCCCTCCAGTAGGTCGGCGTGGAGGACGTCCATGCTGCTGAGCAGCGGCGCGGTTTGCGTTTCGCTCAGCTCCAGGGTGGTCGCCAGGTTGGTGAGGATGTTGTGCTCATCGGCCAGCAGGGGGCCATCGGAGCGCATGATTTCGGCCGCTACCGCATAGGCGGTGAGTCGCTGGCGGGGGTTGAGCTGTTCGGCGGCCTCCACCATCAGGTGCTGGGGCCCAACCCGCCGTAATTCAGCCAGCAGCTGATCCATCAGGGCCACCATGCTGGCCTGGCCGAGCTGCTGGTAGGGCTGGCGGTAGTCGAGCGCATGGCGCAGGGCCCGCGAGCCGGCCATGGTCAGCACCCCATCCCAAGACACGGCGGCCAGGGCGATGGCGGCAAAGGCGGTGCTGGAATCCATCACGACGGCGGCGGTTGTTGGGGCGGCGGCGTTGGCTGGGCGTTGCAACGCTGTGGGCGCAGGGCTGAAGCCAAGGGTGGACACCATGGTGGCTGCTCTGGTCTTGAGGGCTTTGCCTAGGCTCGGCGACGGGGCCGGGCCGGCGCGGTAGCCGTTCTGACCGGTCGTTGCGGTTGGGGGTTACTACCTAGTTGACGCGTTTATTGGCAAGGAGATCCGATCGAGATTGTGGTTGACGCCGATGGCAGGTTGCGTTTCGAGCCGCTGCGCCAGCTTCAAGCCACCATGGCCCTGGGCTTGTGGCCGGCACTTCAAGGTTCGCCCCGGGCAGTCCGGGGATTTCCCCGGAGCGAAGCCGCTACGCCCGATGAATTGCTGATCCAGCTGAACCTCTTGCATGGCGACCGCCCGTCGCACGCCGCCGTGCTGTTGTTTGGCCTGCAGCCGTAGCGGTTTCTCACTACCTCTGATATCAAGTGGCCCACTTCCATCGCACCGAAGTGGCCAAATCGATCCCGTCTTATCAGGTGTACGGGGGCACGGCAGGTCCGCCGGATCTCCAGGTGATGCCGTGGGCCTCAAGCAGGGCAATCAGTCGGGCGTTCTCCCGGCGCAGCTGATCGAGCTCAGAGGGCCTGGCGTCAGCCATAGGGCTTCAGCGCTGATCGGCCTGGCGGTAGACAGCATTGCGCTCCCGCTTGCCCACTGCCACAACAAGCACCAGCACCTCGCAATCCCGCACTTCGGAGACCAAACGGAAACCAGTGGCGCGGAGTTTGATCTTGTAGCGATGACTGGAGCCCCGCAGCTTGCTGGCGGGAATCTGCGGTTCGATCAGCCGTTCGGTCAACTTCTTCTTGAACTGCTCCCGGATCCCTGCGCTCAGGGTCCGCCATTCCCGCAGGGCCTCGGGATGAAAGGCCAGCTCATAGGGCATCACGGTCGCGTTTGCTCATGAAACGACCCAGCCGTTAGGAGCCCTGTGAGAAGGTTGCACCAATCGCGGGCATCATCTTTCATCTGCAATCAACCTCTGGCACGCTGCTAGCGAGTGCCAAGCGAACGAATCGCTTGAGCGACAACAAATTTCAGTCCTGAACTGAAAAGCGGGTGACCGGATTCGAACCGGCGACGTTCAGCTTGGGAAGCTGACATTCTACCACTGAATTACACCCGCATTGGCGCGATTGCCACTTTTCGCTTTGCTTGATCCTTGCAGAATGGAGTGATTGAGATGGCTCAATTTCGCTTCCTGGTCAGGAGTGCTTGGCTGCGGATCCGGGCTGAACCCGTTCCCTAGAGATCGCCGGCGAAACCTTAGCAAGTCTCGCCGGCGTCACCTCGGGCATGGGGGCTAGGGGCCCAGACCCCCAGAGTCTCTCGCCCTCGCCTCAGCCCTTGGCCCTCGCCTCAGCCCTTCGCCAGTTCCGCCGCTGCCGCCGCCACGCCGGCGCCGGTGGGCACCTTGCCCAGGCCGAGGTCCTGCAGGGTGGCCTCGATCGCCGCCACGGCGGTGAGGATGTCGCGGTCGGCGACGAAGCCGAGGTGGCCGATGCGGAACACCTTGCCCTTGAGGTGATCCTGGCCGCCGGCCAGCAGGATGTCGAAGCGGTTCTTCACCTCCTTGCGCAGCGATTCGGCATCGATGCCCTCCGGTGCCACGGCGGTGATCGCCGGGCTGCCGTGGCCAGCGGCGGCATAGAGGGGCAGGCCGATCGCCTGCATGGCGGCGCTGGTGGCCCGCTGCTGGCGGGCATGGCGGGCGAAGATCGCTTCAAGGCCCTCCTTCTCCATCATCTCCAGGGCCGCCTCAAGGGCGAAGTAGAGGTTGATGGCGGGGGTGAAGGGGTTGCTGTTGTCGGCGGCGGCTTTGCGGTACTTGCCCAGATCCAGATAAAATTTTGGCAGGTTGGAGTGTTTGTAGGCCTGCCAGGCCCGCTCGCCCATGGCCACAAAACTGAGGCCCGGCGGCATCATGTACCCCTTTTGGGAGCCGGAGCCGATCACATCCACGCCCCAGTCGTCCATCGGCACGTTGGTGGCGCCGAGGCTGGTGACGCAGTCGGCGACCGTGAGGGCGGTGCCGTGGGCCCGCACGTAGCTGCTGATGGTTTGCAGGTCGTTGATCACCCCGGTGGAGGTTTCCGAGTGGGTGAGGATCACCGCTTTGATCGTTTTGGCACTGTCGGCTTCCAGGGCGACCCTGAACGCTTCAGGGTCGAGCGGCTGGCCCCACTCGGCCTGGATCACCTCCACCTCCAGCCCGTAGGCCTTCGCCACCTTCACCCAGCGCTCGCCGAACTTGCCGTTGTCGCCGCAGAGCACCCGATCGCCGCGGCTGAGGGTGTTGATGATGCCGGCCTCCATCGCGGCGGTGCCGCTGCCGGTGATCACCAGCACCTCGTGCTTGGTTTGATGCAACCACTGCAGCTGCTCGGTGGTGTGCTTGACGATCTTTTGAAAATCGGCGCTGCGGTGGCCGATCGGATGGCGCCCCAGGGCCTGCAGCACGGTTTCCGGCACCGGGGTGGGGCCGGGGATCATCAGGGTGAGTTTGTCCTGCATGGGGTGGGGGGCGCGGCGTGCGGCTGGATCGCGCACAATCGACCACCATAAAAAACGATCGATCGCTTCTTCTTTGCCAGATCCATTGCCAGATCCATTGCCAGATCCACTGCCAGATCCATTGTTCGATCCGGCGCCCGATGCCGCCAACGGGGCCTCTGCCGGCCCTGCCGCTGTTGCCGCCAACCCTGCCGCCACCGACCCTTCCCTACCGCCCGGTCCCCGCCGCGGTTACATCTTGCCGGTGTGGGTGGCGGCTGCCGCCTGCGCCGCCGTGGCGGCCCTGCGCGGGGAGGCTTTCGCGGCGCTGCGCTCCCTGGTGTTGCCTGACCTAGCCGCTACGGCAGCGCTACCGGTGCGGGCGGCGGCGCTGCTGGCCGATGGCTGGGCCCTGGGCGAGACCCGCTGCGACCCGGGCGACGGCCTCGATCTCACCCGCGATTTGGTGGTTTGGGTGCTGGCGCGCTGGGGGGAGCCTGCACGGGCCGGATCGCCCGCTGGACCTGATCAATCGCTCTCAGTCCCTGGCGGCGGGCCCGCGGACTGGCTACAGCTCGAGGCGGGGGAGGGGGTGGGGGTACACGCCGGCAGCGGCCAGGTGTGTTTGTCGGCCTATGCCCGCGCCTTGCTGGAGGCAAACCTGCGCCCGCTGGTGCCGGCCGGCCGGGTGCTGCAGCTGAAGCTGGTGTTGCCGGCGGGCCGCGCCCTGGCGGAGCGCACCAGCAATGCGGCCTTCGGGGTGGTGGACGGGCTGGCCCTGATCGGCACCCAGGCCGAAACCCAGGCCAGCGCCGATCCGCTCCAGCTCGATCGCACCCTGGCGGCGTTGGCGTTGCGGCTGGCGGCGCCGGATTTTGGTGGCGATCTGATCCTGGTGCTGGGAGAAAATGGCCTGGATCTGGCACCGCGGCTGGGGTTGCCCCGGCAGTTGCTGCTCAAGGCGGGCAACTGGGTGGGGCCGCTGCTGGTGGCCGCCGCCCAGGGGGGTGTGCGGCGTTTGCTGCTGTTCGGTTACCAGGGAAAACTGATCAAGCTGGCGGGCGGCATCTTCCATACCCACCACCACCTGGCCGATGGCCGCGCCGAGGTGCTCACCGCCCTGGCGGCCCTGGAGGGGCTGGCCGGGGCGCGGCTGCAGGCGCTGCATGCGGCGGCCACGGTGGAGGCGGGCTTGGCGGCGCTGGCGGCCAGCGATCCGGAGCTGGCGGGGCGGTTGCGGGCCCGGTTGGCGGCCGCGATTGAGGCGCGTTCGGCCCAGTATTTGGCTCGCCACGGGGTCAGTGCGATGGCGGTGGGGGCGGTGCTGTTTGATCGGGGCCGCCAGGTGTGCGCCCTGGGGCCGCTGGGGGGGGGTTGATGCAGGAGTTGTCAGTTGCGGCTGGGTTGCCTTAGGGGTTGTTGGCCTGCTTCAGCCAGCCTCCTGGGCCGAGGCGGTTGGGAAAGGCCCCTGGGGCCCGGGTGTTCTGTCTGGGCCATGGGCGCCTCCTAGGGTGGTCGGCATTGCCGGTGCCCTGGTCGGGGTCGCCGCGCCTTCCGGCCTTGTTTCGGTTCGGTCCCGGATCCTGGTGGCGCTGGCGTTGCCAGTTTTGATTCTGGTTCCGTGCTGGCCTTGGTCCCGGGTCGTCCGTCCCCCCCGCTAGCCGCCATGACCGCCGTGCCACCCCCCGCCACCGCTGGCCAGGCCCCCGGGGCGGCCCAGCTGGGGTCGATGGTTCCCGGCCGGGATCCCACCAGTGGATCGAGCCGCCCGCCGGCGCTGGTGATCCTTGATTTCGGCTCCCAGTATTCCGAGTTGATCGCCCGCCGGGTGCGCGAAGCGGAGGTGTTCTCCCTGGTTCTGCCCTACACCACCAGCGCCGCCGAGCTGCGGGCCCTGGACCCCAAGGGCATCATCCTCAGCGGTGGGCCCAGCTCGGTGTACGAAGACGGGGCGCCCCGCTGTGATCCGGCCCTCTGGGAGCTGGGTATTCCGGTGCTGGGGGTTTGCTATGGCATGCAGCTGATGGTGCAACAGCTGGGCGGCGCCGTGGTGGCCGCCGGCCGGGCCGAATACGGCAAGGCGCCGCTGCATGTCGACGACCCCACCGACCTGCTGACCAATGTGGACGACGGCTCCACGATGTGGATGAGCCATGGCGATTCGGTGCAGCGCCTGCCCGAGGGCTTCGTGCGCCTGGCCCACACCGACAACACCCCCGAGGCGGCGGTGGCCCACCATGGCCGCCAGCTTTACGGCGTGCAGTTCCATCCCGAGGTGGTGCATTCCAGTTGTGGCATGGCCCTGATCCGCAATTTCGTCTACCACATCTGCGGCTGCAGCCCCGATTGGACCACCGCCGCCTTCATCGACGAAGCGATCGCCGATGTGCGCGCCCAGGTGGGCGATAAGCGGGTGCTTTTGGCCCTATCCGGTGGCGTCGATTCCTCCACCTTGGCCTTTTTGCTGCACCGCGCCATCGGCGATCAGCTCACCTGCATGTTCATCGACCAGGGCTTCATGCGCAAAGGCGAGCCCGAGTTTTTGGTGGAGTTCTTCGATCAGCGCTTCCACATCAATGTGGAATACATCCATGCCCGCGAGCGCTTCATCACCAAGCTCGAAGGTGTTACGGATCCCGAGGAGAAGCGCAAGCTGATCGGCACTGAGTTTATCCGGGTATTTGAGGAGGAAAGCAAGCGGCTCGGGCCCTTTGATTACCTCGCCCAGGGCACCCTCTATCCGGATGTGATCGAGAGCGCCGGCACCAACATCGACCCCAAGACCGGCGAGCGGGTGGCGGTGAAGATCAAAAGCCACCACAACGTGGGCGGCCTGCCCAAGGATCTGCAGTTCAAGCTGGTGGAGCCCCTGCGCCGCCTATTCAAAGACGAGGTGCGCAAGGTGGGCCGCAGCCTCGGCCTGCCCCAGGAGATCGTGGGCCGCCATCCCTTCCCTGGCCCTGGCCTGGCGATCCGCATCCTCGGCGAGGTGACCACCGACAAGCTCAACATCCTGCGCGATGCCGACCTGATCGTGCGTGAGGAAGTGCGCGATGCCGGCCTCTACGATGAGATCTGGCAGGCCTTTGCCGTGCTGCTGCCGGTGCGCAGTGTCGGGGTGATGGGCGATAAGCGCACCTACGCCTTCCCGGTGGTGCTGCGCTGCGTGTCGTCGGAAGATGGCATGACCGCCGACTGGTCGCGCCTCCCCTACGACCTGCTGGAGCAGATTTCGAATCGGATCGTGAACGAGGTGAAGGGCGTCAATCGGGTGGTGCTGGATATCACCAGCAAGCCCCCCGGCACGATCGAGTGGGAGTGATCGGCTTGGCTTTCGCTCGCCGTTCGTCTGGCCCCCCCTGGCCGACCCCGATACGATCGGGCACCTGACCCCGGCCCCGTGACCGCCGTGACTACCGCCGTTAGCGCCGATCCGGACCCCCAGTTGCAGCGCCGCCTCCAGCAGGACAGCATCCTGGTCGCCGGCAAAACTGTCTACCTCAACCCCTTCCTCTATTGGCGCCGCTTCGACGCCAACACCGATCGCTGGCTGCGCGAACCCGGCCAGCTGCCGGAGGAGCAGATCCAGGCCAACCGCCTGCGCTTCTACCCCGAGCTCGACTGGACCCTGCTCGATGGGCAGGAGGGGCCGATCAAGGACGGAGCCGTGGAGATGTTTCTCAAGACCCTGGAGTTGATCAGCACCTTCAACCCCGAGCTCACCCCGGGCCAGTTGCTTGAGGTGGAGCGCAAGATGGCCGTCACCAAGAAGAGGGCCTTCGAGCGCTGGGTGGAGCGGGCGTTGCGGCGGCGCGGTCAGCAAGCGCTGCGGGAGCGGCGCCGCTTCGACCGGGATCGGGTGCTGCGCGATTGGAGCGAGTGGTTGGCCCTGCCGGCCACCCGCCGCGCCCTGTTGCCCCTCTCGCTGCTGCTGGTGCTCGCCGCCACTGGCGGCTGGTGGCTGGGCAGCCAGCGCCCCTTTGGGGCCCTGGGGGGTGACCCGAGCCTCCAACGGCCGCTGCGCTGAGACCGCAGCGCTGCGGCCGGCCGGCCGGCGCCGCCGCGCGGCCAGGCTGGGGGGGCGATCGGGCCGATGCGGGTCGGGGTTGGTCCCATCCGATCGCTTTGGCACGGCAGACTGGAGCTTCACCCTTTTGGCCCCCATGGCTGCCGATCCACTCGACGCCCTGCGCCTCACCCTCATGCAGGACGTGCTGCCGGTGGGTTTGGCCGTTGTGGAACGCGCCCGCAAGGGTGGCCCCCGGGAGGTTTTCGCTGCCTTTGAGGGCAACCCCAGCGATTCGATCGACCGACTCAAGCAGGAGGGCGAGCCCGTGGCCAGAGAGCTGCGCGACAGCCTCGACCGCGTTCAGCCGGGGCTGGGCAACCCCGTGATGAAGGTGGAGGTGCGGGATGTGCCCTTCCAGAGTGAATCCCCTGCCGCCGGGGCTGCCGTTGCCGAGTGGGCCGCCCCAGGCCAAGCCGAGGGCGGTGTCGACGACGCGCTCGAACTGCAGGCCAACTTGGCCCGGATCAGCGCCCGCCTCAACGAACTGGAGCGTCGCCTGGCCTGATGGCGCAGATCGGTTACGGGGTCAGCCGCCAGACCGGTGTGGGTCGGCAGCCTGGGTTGCTGATGGCGCTGGTGCTGCTGTTCGTTCTGGCGATCGTGGGCAGGCTGGCCTGGCTGCAGCTGCTGCATGGGCCGGAGCACAAGGCGATGGCCGATGACAACCGGATCCGGCTGATCCCCCGCGATCCGGTGCGGGGTCGCCTGCTCGACCACAAGGGCCAGGTGCTGGCCACCAATCAGCTCACCTATCGCCTCTACTACCAGCCCCGGCTGACCCAGGAACGGCGCTGGCCAGCCCTGCGGGACCAACTGGCTCGGCTGCTTGGAATTCCAGCTGGCCAACTAGAACAGCAACGCCGGCTGCATAAGGCCGATAGCGACGGATTCCGCGTGCCGCTCAGCGGGCCGTTGACGCCGCTCCAGGTTCTGCGCTTCCGGGAGCAGGCAGCGGCCCTGCCGGGGGCTGAGGTGGCGATTGATGTGTTGCGCAGCTACCCGGCCGGCACCCTGGCGGCCCACGTGATTGGCTACACCAGCAGCCTCACCGAGGAGGAATACGCCCGCCTCAAGGACAAGGGTTATCGCCTCAGCGATCGAATCGGCCGCAGCGGCTTGGAAAAAAGCTACGAATCCCATCTGCGCGGCGAATGGGGTGGTCAGCAGCTGGAGGTCAATGCCGCGGGCCGGGTGCAGCGGGTGCTGGGCGACAAGCCGGCCCGCCCCGGCCGCGACCTTCGCCTCACCATCGATCTTGATTTGCAACGGGCCGCTGAGCGCGCCCTCGACACCGTAGCCAAGGGCGCGATCGTGGCCCTTAATCCCCAGACTGGCGCCATCTTGGCGATTGCCAGTCGCCCTACTTTCAATCCCAATGTGTTTGCCGATGGGCCAACCACGGCGCAATGGAACGAGCTCAATCGGCCCGAGGCTCCGATGCTCAACCGTGCCTTTCAGGGATTTCCACCGGCCAGCACTTTCAAGATTGTATCCACCATCGCAGGCCTTGAATCGGGCAAGTTTTCGCCCGATTCCACCCTGCCCACCATGGCTTCGTTTTGTTACAACGGCCAGTGCTACGGCGACCATGGCGCCTACGGCTGGATCGGTTTCCAGAAGGCTTTGGCGGTGAGCAGCAACAGCTTTTATTATCAGATGGGCCTGAAGGTGGGGCCCGATGAGTTATTTAAGGCTGCCCGCCGCATGGGCTATGGCAGCCATACCGGCGTTGAGATCCGTGATGAGGAAAGTCCGGGCCTGTTGGGGGATCAGACCTGGAAGCTGAGGGTGCTGGGCGAGCCTTGGAATTCGGTGGATACGATCACTTCCTCGATTGGCCAGGGGGCGGTGACGGTGACACCGATCCAGATGGCCCGCCTTTATGCCGCTGTGGCCAATGGCGGCTGGCTGGTGACACCCCATCTGGTGGATCAGCCGCTGCCGCGCCGCTGGCTTGGCCTCAAGCCCACAACGCTGCGGGTGTTGCGCCAGGGCCTGCGGATGGTGGTCACGGAGGGCACCGCCGCGATCCTCAACGACCCGACCCTGCCCCCGGTGGCAGGCAAGACCGGCACCGGCGAGGATCCCCCCCGCCCCGACCATGCCTGGTTTGGCGGTTACGCCCCGGCTGAGCAGCCCACCCTGGTGATCGTGGCGTTCGGGGAGAATTCCGGTGGTTACGGGGGCACCGTGGCGGCGCCGATGGTGAAGATCATGATGGAGGCCTGGTTCCATCCCGCCAATGGCGATCGCCCCGATGCCGGCATCAAGCCCAGACCCTGACCTGGGGCCTGAATTGGGGGCGCTGAACCGGGGGAGGTGAAGGGAGGCTGGGCCGCCGCTGCTTCGGCTGGCTCAGGCCACCAGGGCAAGGGGGCGCCGGTCTAGAACCTGGCGATAATAGTTGCGTAGCTGGCTGGTGGCGCCAGCCCAGCCCCACCGCTCCGCCTCTAGCCGGGCGGCGCGGCGCAGCTCGGCGCGGGTGGTTGGATTGCCCAGCAGGCGTTGGACTGCCGTGATCAGGCTGGCGGGCTGGTCGGGGTCGAACAGGCAGCCATTTGTACCATCGTTGACGATGTCGGGGATGCCGCCGCGGTTGGCCCCCACCACCGGGCAACCAGCCGCCATCGCCTCCAACAGCACCAGCCCCAGGGTTTCGGTGCTCGAGGGGAAGACGAAGGCATCGCCGCTGGCGTAGGCGGAGGCCAGCTCATCGCCGGCCAGGTAGCCCACGAAGGTGGTGGCCGTTCCCTCAAACACCCGTTCCAACTGCTGGCGGTGGGGGCCGTCCCCGACCAGGGCCAACCGCGACTGGGGCAAGGCCTCCAGCACGGGGCGGATCCGCTCGATCTGTTTCTCAGCCGAAAGCCGCCCGATGTAGAGCAGCAGGTTGCCGGTATCGGCATGGCCGCCGTGCAGGCGGGCCCGCATGGCGCTGCTGGCCAGCTCCGGCCGGAATAGTTCGGTATCGACACCCCGCTGCCAGAGGGCGGTGTGCTCGATCCCTTTAGCCGTCAGTTCCTCCACCATGGCGGAGGAGGTGCAGAGGTTGAGCTCGGCTTGGTTGTGGGCGGCCTTGAGCAGTTCCCAGAGCAGCGGCTCCAGCATGCCCATGCCGTAGTACTCGAGGTACTTCGGCAGGTGGGTGTGGTAGCTGGCCACCAGGGGGAGGTGGCGGGTTTTGGCCAGCCAGATGCCCCCCAGACCCAGCACGGCGGGGTTGACCACATGCACCAGATCGGGCCGGAAGCGCTCCAGCGCCTCCGACACCGCAGGACGGGGCAGGGCCAGCTTGAGCTCGGGGTAAAGGGGCAGGGGCATGGCGGGCACCCCCACCACCTGGGCTCCGGCATGGCCCTCGGGCGCGCCTTCTGGACAGAAGATCAGCACCTCGTCACCGGCCGCCACCAGGTGGGGCAAGGTGCGGGTCAGCCGCGTGACAATGCCGTCAACCTTCGGCAGGAAGGTTTCGGTAAAGAAGGCGATCCTCACGGGCGCTGGGGGTGGGTCAGGCGGGTGTGCGCAGGGCTTCCGCCTGGCGCGTGGTCCAGGCCGAAAGGCAGGGAATGCGGGAGCGGTCGCAGCGGTCGGCCCAGCGACGGGCAACATCGACCACTTCGGCGAGCAGGCCGTCATCGAGGGTGGTGGGCTTGAGCCCCAGCTCAATGAAGCAGCGGTTGTCCACGATCAGGTCGTTTTCGATCGCCTCCTTGCGGGGATTGGCCTGGAAGCGGATCTCGGCCCCGGTTAGATCGGCCACCTTTTGGGCCAGTTGGCCCACTTGGTGACTTTCGGTCATCTGGTTGAAGATTTTCACCTTTTCGCCAGGGGTGGGGGGATTCTCGAGCGCTAGTTGGACGCAGCGCACCGAATCGCGCACGTGGATGAAGGCGCGGGTTTGGCCGCCGGTGCCGTGGACGGTGAGGGGATAGCCAATGGCCGCCTGCATCAAGAAGCGGTTGAGCACCGTGCCGTAGTCGCCGTCGTAATCGAAGCGGTTGGTGAGGCGGGGATCCCGATCGGTGAGGGCGGTGTTGGTACCCCAGACAATGCCTTGGTGTAGATCGGTGACCCGAACCGAATCGTTTTTGTTATAGTAATAAAACAGTAGTTGATCCAGGGTTTTGGTCATGTGGTAGACGCTGCCCGGATCGGTGGGGTGCAGGATCTTCTCGGTGAAGCGGCTGCCATCGGCTTGGGGCACCTCCACCGTCAGATAGCCCTCGGGGATCGTGGCTCCCCGATGGGAGCCGTAGCCGTACACCCCCATCGTGCCCAGGTGGAGGATGTGCACATCCAGGCCGCTCTCCACGATGGCGGCCAGCAGGTTGTGGGTGCCGTTGACGTTGTTGTCCACCGTGTAGCGCTTGGTGGCGCTGCTCTTCATCGAATAGGGGGCGGCCCGCTGTTCGGCGAAGTGGACCACCGCATCGGGCCGTTCACTGCGGAGCAGCTCCAGCAGCCGGTCGTACTCGCGGGCGATATCGAGGTGCACAAAGCGCATCGCCTTGCCGCCCACCTGGTCCCAGGCCCGCAGCCGTTCGCTGATCGTGCTGATCGGCGTCAGCGACTCCACCTCAAGGTCGATGTCGATCTTGCGCCGGCTGAGGTTGTCGACGATGACCACGTCGTGGCCGGCATCCGACAGGTTCACCGCACAGGGCCACCCGCAGAAGCCGTCGCCGCCGAGAACGAGAACCTTCACCCCTGTCTCCTGGTCGAGCCATTGCCCGATGGCAAGCTACTACAGGCCTTAAGCCCGGTGGCTCCGGGACCATGCGGCTGGATCAGCTGCTGCCGGCCGCCACGGCCAGCAGCAGCGCCAGCAGGGCTACGCCGCCGATCAGCAGCAGGCGGTTGGGGCCGTTCGTATCACCGCTGTCCATCACCACCAGGCGGGGTTCCTTGGCGAAGGCATTGAGCCTGCCGCCGTCTGCTTCGCTGACCTGTCTGCGGGAGATGGGCGGGTGCCGGAACCCTATGGACCGGGGTTCAGCTGCAAGCCCGTCGCGGCCGGATTTGTCACAGACGCTTCACACTGGGCTTAGGGCCCGGCCTGGACCAGCCTTCCCTCCAGGGGGGAGCTGGCCCTGGCCTCGGCGCGGATCGGCAGCCGCCCTGCCAGGAAGGCGGTGCGGCCCGCCTCACAGGCCAGGGCCATGGCCCTGGCCATCGCCGCCGGATCCCCCGCCAGGGCGATGGCGCTGTTGATCAGCAGGGCGTCGGCGCCCATCTCCATCGCCTGGGCCGCTTCGCTCGGCACGCCGATACCGGCGTCCACCACCACCGGCACGCGGGCGTTCTCGATGATCAGGGCGATGTTGGCGGCGTTGCGGATGCCCTGGCCGGAGCCGATCGGCGAACCCAGCGGCATCACCGTGGCGCAGCCGGCCTCCTCCAGGTGGCGGGCCAGCAGGGGGTCGGCATTGATGTAGGGCAGCACCGTGAAGCCCTCCTTGACGAGTTGCTCGGCGGCCTGGAGGGTGCCGATCGGATCGGGCAGCAGATGGCGGCTGTCGGGGATGACCTCCAGCTTCACGAAGTTGTTGTCTTCCTGGCCGGCCAGCTTCGCCAGTTCCCGCCCCAGTCGGGCCACCCGGATGGCCTCTTCGGCGCTGGCGCAACCGGCCGTGTTGGGCAGCATCCAGAAGCGGCTCCAGTCGATCGCTTCAAGCAGGCCGCCGTGGCCGGGGGCCTGGCTCTGCACCCGCCGCACCGCCACGGTGACGATCTCGCAGCCGCTGGCCGCCAGGCTGGCCTGCATCACCAGCAGGGAGGGGTACTTGCCGGTGCCGGTCATCAGCCGGCTTCGGAAGGGTTTGCCGCCGATCAGCAAGCCGCCATCCGCTGCGCTGGCGGTGCTGCTGGTGGTGCCGGGATCGGGGGCTGGGCTGGCGGCGGGCATGGCAGCTGGCATTGGGGCGAAAGGGTTCAAAACCGGTGGTCGCGGCGGCGGCTAGCCCCCTTAGTCTGCGCTCTGGTTCTGTGATCCGACTGCCATGCCGCTGCCGCTCGCCCCTACGGCCTTGCCGCTGCTGCTGGCCCTGACGCCCCTGCCCAGCGATACCTACGCGCCGGTGGTGTCGCCCTCCTCCCGCCTAGGCGGCAACCTGTTGATCGATGCGGCCCCTGTGGAGACCTTCGATCCGATCGGCCGCGCCCAGTTGATCGCCGTCCAGATGCCCAGGCTTTGGAATGGCAGCTACCTGCCCTTCCAGGGGGCTGGGCCGGTGCCCGTGCAACTCTCCTTAGCCCCCAGCAGCGCCGTTGGTCAGATGGTGGTGCTCCGGGGCCGGATCACGATCGCCGGCAGCGAAGCGCCGGTGCAGGGCAACCTCAACGCCAAGTCCGACCAACTGGATCTGTTGGTGCTCGGCGATGCGCCACCGGCTGAACTCGGCTTCGGCGGCGGCTTTCAGGGTCTCCAGGGCCTGAGTCTCTCCGGTTGGAATGGCAACCGGCTCACCAGCATGGGGGGGCGGCTGCAGTTGGTGCCGGTGCCGGGTTCCAATCGGTTGGCTGCAGAGGGGAGCGAGGCTGGCGAACCGATTCGTGGCCTGTGGTGAAGGCAAGCGCCAGCCGCCCTAGGCGGCTTTGCCCAGGCCTTGGCCAGCAGCGGTGCGATTAGGAGGCGATCCGCTGGAGGAATCGTCGCCCCCGCCGGAGGGGCCATTACCCGGGCCGCCGCTGCGGCGCTGCATGGTTTTGACCCCTTTGCGGGCCGTGGCATTGGTGGGTTCGAGGCTGAGCACCTTGGTGTAGGTGGCCAGGGCCTCGCCATGGGCCCCCTGCTTGCCTAGGGCATAGGCGAGGTTGTTGAGGGCCACCGGATAGTCGGGCTTGGCCTGGAGGGCGATGCGGTAGTGACGGATCGCCTCAGCAAATTTGCTTTGGGCCGCCAGGGCGAAGCCGTAGGCGTTTTCGATCAAGGCTTTGGCCTCGTCGGGGGCCTTCTCGGCCTGGGCCTTGCGCAGGGCCAACTTGAGGTTGTCAACCGCTTGGCCGTAGAGCCGTTTGCGCAGTTGCACCGAGGCCAGGTCGTAGAGGCCAGCCGAGTCGGACGGGGTGCCGCCGCCAGGGCCGCTGGCGCTGAGCTTGGCCAGGTTCTGCTCATCCTTGCGGACCCGCAGGATCTGCCTGCCCACCAACACGGCAGCGGCGCCAAGCAACACGATCAGCCCGATCAGATAGGCCTGGGGAAGCAGTTCCTGCATGGGGGAGCCGGAGCTCAGGCTGCGGCGGCGCCCACCACCGCGCTGAAGCTGGCGGGATCGGCCACGGCAAGCTGGGCCAGCATCTTGCGATTGAGGAGCACATCGGCCTTCTTGAGGCCACCGATCAAACGGCTGTAGCTGGTGCCATTGATCCGGGCAGCCGCGTTGATGCGGGCGATCCAGAGGCGGCGGAAATCACGCTTGCGACGGCGCCGATCGCGGTAGGCATTGCACAGGGCCTTCATCACCCGCTGGTTGGCGGTGCGGAACAGGCTGCCGTTGCTGCCCTGGAAACCGCGGGCGAGGCGAAGGATCTTGTTGCGGCGTTTACGGGCGACGTTGCCCCTCTTGACGCGAGCCATGGATCAGGGAAATGGGTAGGGAGGAAAGACTGGATTGAGGATTGGCTGTGCCGCAGCTCGATCGCGAACGATCGGCGGCGGGGGCTGTTGCAGGCGCCGCTTCAGGCGTAGGGCAGCATCCGTGACACATTGTCGGCGTCGCGCTCGTCGACGACGGCCATGGTGCCAAGCCAGCGCTTGCGCTTCGGACTCTTGTGGTCTAGCAGGTGGTTGCGGAAGGCGTGCCGGCGCAGGAACTTGCCGCTGCCGGTCACCTTGAACCGCTTGGCGGCGGCTTTGCGGGTCTTGAGCTTCGGCATCGCAAGCAGCGCTGGCACAAACAAGCAGAGTACCCCGCGACTCAACCCTTCTCCAAGCCCTCCGGCCGATGCCTCGCCCCGCCGCCCCCCTTGCTGTCCCGTCTGCCTGGGCCAACGCCGTGGCTGATTCGGCTGCCCCCTCCTGCCCGCCCAGGCTGCTGCGGCCCTGGTTGCTGGCGGCTCTGCTAACGCTGAGCGGCGGTTGCCAGGCCTCCGATCGCGCCCCCTTGCCGCCGCTGCCGCCGCCTCCCCCCGGGGCGCCAGGGGCCAGCGCCGCCGAGGCCTCCCCGCTCCATTGGCCGGTGCCGCCGCCGCCGCCGCTGCAGCCAGCCAACCCCGTGCTCTGGGTGGCGCTGGCGGCCCGGCTAGGCCCTGCCCCGGCTGCTGTTCCGGCCGCTGAGCCAACTGCCGCCCCAGCCGCTGCCCCGGCAGCGCCATTGCAGCTGACGGCCGCCGGCGGGCTGCTCACCCTGGTGGATGGGGCCGGTCAACGCTTCGAGGCTCCGGCCTTCAGCCTGCATTGGCGCTGGCAGACCCTGGGCCAACCCTTCAGCCTGCGGCGCCGGGTGTTGGGCCCCTTCGCGAGCTACGAAAGCGCTGAGGCGGCCGCCCAACGCTGGGCTGCCGCCGGCGCCCAGCCCCGGATTGCCCGGCCCGGCGAATGGGAGGTGTGGGCGGCCGCCGAGGCGCCGCTGCCGGCCGACATCCCCTCCCGCCTGGTGGAACGCCGCGAGACCAGGCGCCTGCTGCTGGAGCTGCGCCGTCCCCAGGGGGCGGTGCAGCTGCAGGGGCCGATCCGGATCGAGGCCCCCGCCGGACTGCGCTGGAAGCAGGGGATTTATGGCGGGCCGTTCCGCCTGCTCGCCGATGCCCATGGCGGTTGGAGCCTGGTGGAGGAGGTGCCCCTGGAGCGCTACCTCGAGGGGGTGGTGCCCCATGAGATCGGGGCCGGATCGCCCCCGGCCGCCCTCGCCGCCCAGGCGGTGCTCGCCCGCACCTGGGCGCTACGCAACCGGGGGCGCTATCGGCTGGATGGCTATCACCTCTGCGCCGACACCCAGTGCCAGGTGTATAGCGACCCCAGCCAGGCCGGCAGCGCCGTGCGCCAGGCGATCGCCGCCAGCCACGGCCAGGTGCTGGCCGCTGGCGGACAGCCGATTCAGGCCGTGTATCACGCCAGCAACGGCGGTATCGCCGCTGGCCTCCACGAGGCCTGGGATGTTGAGCCGGCGCCCTATCTGCGGCCCTTCGCCGATGGCTCCACCGCCTTCGCTGCCCGCCACCCGCTGCCCCTGGCCGCCAGCGCCCTGCCGGAGCTGCTGCAGGGCGGCCCGGGGGCCTACGGGGCCGACCACCCCCTGTTCCGCTGGCGGCGGCAGCTCACCGCCGGCCAGATCAGCGCCGCCCTGGCGGCTAGGGGTAGTTCGGTGGGACAACCCCGCCGGCTCACCGTGCTGCAGCGGGGGGAGAGCGGCCGGGTGCTGGCCCTGGAGATCGGTGGCTCCGCCGGCGTTGTCGTGCTGCGCCGCGATGCCATTCGCCGCACCCTGCGGAGTTTGCCCAGCACCCTGTTCCTACTGGCGCCGGCCGGGGAGGGGGCCTGGTGGGTGGATGGGGGCGGTTTCGGCCATGGGGCCGGCCTGTCCCAGGCCGGGGCGATCGATCTGGCCCGCCGTGGCTGGAGTAGCGACCGGATCCTGCAGCACTATTACCCCGGTGCCCGCTTGCAGCCGCTGGAGGCGATCGGCGCCGCTCTGCAGGCCGGAGGCTGAGCTGGTTGGCCCAGCCGCGGCCCCCTGGGCCAACCAGCTGGTCGCTGGGGCTTCCTAGGGGGTGGAAGCGTGCGCTGCGGGATCTGCGGCCGCTGCTGCCCCAGGGGCGCTTTAGAGTTGTTGAAGTTTTGGGCTGGGCATGGGAGGCGGCAGCTCTGACGATCGCCGCCGCCGCAAGGCCGCCCTGTTCCTGCTGAGCTGCGGGCTGCTGGGGATGGTGCCCCATGGATTGGCGCCGCTGGCCAGGATGCTGCCGGCCGTGGGCTTGGCCAGTGTGCTGGGGGCTTACGTGGTGCGCACGGTGGTCCTGAGGCCCCCCGAGCCGAGCGACGGCTTGGCTGATGGCCCGGGGGGCAACGCCGTTGACACCGCTGGGGCCCCAGCAGCTGACTCTCCAACTGCCCCGGCGGTGGATGTGGTGGTGGCTGCCCGCGATGAGGAGGCGGTGATCGGCCGGCTGGTGGAGCGGGTTACCCGGCTGCGCTGGCCAGCCGAGCAGCTGCGGCTCTGGGTGATCGACGACGGCAGTCACGACAGCACCCCCCAGCGGTTGGCCGAGCTCCAGGGCCTCTACCCCCAGTTGCGGGTGTTGCGGCGCAGCCGGGATGCGGGCGGCGGGAAGTCGGGGGCGCTCAATTTGGTGCTCCCCCAGCTGCAGGGCCGTTGGCTGTTGGTGCTCGATGCCGATGCCGATCTGGCGCCCGATCTGCTCGAACGCTTGATCCCCTTCGCCGAGACAGGCGGCTGGGCGGCGGTGCAGTTGCGCAAGGCTGAAGTCAATGCCGAGGCCAACTGGCTCACCCGGGCCCAGGCGATGGAGATGGCCTTCGATGCCTTCATCCAGGAGCGGCGCCTGGCCCGGGGGGGCGTGGCCGAGCTGCGCGGCAATGGCCAGCTGCTGCGCCGCGATGCGGTCCATACCGCTGGTGGCTTCAACGAGGCCACCATCACCGACGACCTTGATCTGAGCTTCCGTTTCCTGCTGGCCGGATTGCCTATAGGGGTGCTTTGGAATCCGCCGGTGTGCGAGGAGGCTGTGCTGTCGTTAGCGGCCCTGTGGCGCCAGCGCCAGCGCTGGGCCGAAGGGGGCCTGCAACGCTTCCTGGATTACGGCGACCAGCTGGTTTTCGGTCGCCTTAATGGCGCCCAGAAACTCGACCTGGCGGCGTTCTTCGTGCTCCAGTACGTGCTGCCGGTGATGACCGTGGCCGACCTCGCCGGCGCCCTGCTCACCGGTACGCCGCCGGGGATGGGGCCCTTCTCGGTGGTGGCGCTGGGCCTCTCGGGCTATTCCCTCGCTGCCGGCTGCGGTCGCCCGGCCGAAGGCCCACCGCTGCCTAAACCCACCCCGGCCAATATCGCCTTGGCGATGGGCTACCTGATGCATTGGTTCGTGGTGATCCCGTGGGTGGCGCTGAAGATGGCCCTGCTGCCCAAGACGCTGGTCTGGGCGAAGACGGCCCATGGGGCTGCTGGGATCGAGGAGGCATGGCAGGCAGGGCACGACCTTGCCGCTGATCCTGAAGTTGGCGGCATTGAGATTGCTGCTGAATCCAGTGGGGCGTAACTTGCCTGGTTTTTCCAATCCGTACGTTCGACCAAATTGCGTTGATTTGACATTGAAGCCTTCCTGCGTCATTGTGGTTCCGGTGTATTCTATGCAGCTGAGTCGGGCTGAGATGCTCGCTTTGCGTGTCTGTGTCAGCAGAACTCAGCCCTACTCGATTCGAATTATTCATAAGCGGTCGATTGACATGACTGTATTCTTGGATCGCTGCCGATTGTCCCAGTCTGAGCTAGAGCGTATTGAAGTGATACCAATTGACGATCACTGGCTGGCTTCAGTGGCTACATACAATCAAATGTTGTTGCAGAGTTGGTTTTATCGATTGTTTGCCAATTGGACCCATCTTTTGATCTTTCAGTTAGATGCCTGGATTCTGCGCGACGATCTCGCTGCCTGGCTAGCCAAGAATTACAGCTATATCGGCGCCCCCTGGACAGGCCACCTTGGATCCGATACGCCCGATGTGGGCGTTGGCAATGGCGGATTGTCACTGCGTTGCGTCAGTGAGATGATCCGCATCTGTGAATCACCGCTCTGGCTTTACATGCCGGTTTTTCGATGGCGGAAGCTTGCCTGGCGGATGACTTTGTTTCGCCGTTACCACCTGTTTCCTCCGTCTCAACGTCCGTTGTTGTTTGTCAAGCGCTTGTGCCTCTTTGTCGCCATGTCGTTCGGCTGGCGAAACACGCTTGCCCATTACGCCCGCATCGGTATCCAGGAGGATCATGTCATTTCCGTCTATGCTCCTTGTGTGTATAGCTGGATTCGAATACCCACTATGGATGAGGCAGCGGCTTTTTCCGTTGAAACCAACCCGCGCCAAACCTTTAAAGAGTATGGAGTCAAGCGTCCTTTCGGTTGCCATGCCTGGGAAAAGCATGATCGCGATTTCTGGCTATCAACTTTTCCCCTCGATTTTTTGGAGGCACTTCGATGAGTGACCTTCCGCTCATCTCCGTTGTGATGCCGCTGTTGAATGCTGCCCGGCATTTGCCCCGTTCGCTGGGCTCCCTGGCTGAGCAGCACTGGAATCGGTTTGAAATTGTGTTGGTGGATGGCGGCTCCAATGACGAAACCGTGGCCTTGGCGACTCGGCTTCTGAGCGAAGCGGCAATCAGCCATTGCGTTGCTGTGGAGAAGGGCTCGGGGATCTATGAGGCCATGAATCATGGCGTGGCCCTGGCCAGGGGTGATTGGCTTTATGTGATGGGCGCCGATGATTGCCTGATCAGTGCTGATGCCTTTGCAGCGATGGCATCCTGTCTGCAGGCGGTTGGCCAGGATGTGCTGGTTGTCCACGGTGATGTGTGGATTGAAGATCCCGGCTACCGCTATGGCCAGAGCTGGGATCTGCCCCGCTTCATGGAGCGCAACCTCAGCCATCAATCGGCCTTCTACCGCCGCTCCAGGATGCTGGAGCTTGGGATTGCTTACAACCCCCGCTATGCGCTCTATGCCGACTGGGACTACAATATTAGGCTGTTCGCCAAGGGCCGTTTCCAGTACGTTCCCGTGCCTGTCGCTTCGTATGCCTGCACCGGTGCCTCCTCCCAGCGGGTGGATGAGCCTTTCCTGGCCGAAAAGGAACGCAACGCCCTTCGCTATTTTGGCTGGCGTGCTTGCTGGCTTTTGCCTCCCCATCGCTTTGTGCTGGGCTGTGGCAGCAATCCCGGTCCCGGATTAGCCTTGCAATTGCTGCTCAACCGCCTGATCTGGATCGTCAGGCGTTGTTGGCGTCAGCCTGGCTGATCGTCGCCAGCCACCACCTCACCATTGAAGAAATCGGCGAAGAGCTTTGCTTTTTCATCAAGTCTGCCGCTCGAGCTGATGCCCATCGCTCGTTGACTGTCGTTGGGCGTAGGCGGCCGGGGGGCAGCGTCGCTCGGGCCCCTGCTGGCGGCTTCAGGTTGGGGCCAAGCTGCTGTTGCGGACGAAGCCGGTGCTTCGGATTTCGGCACCAGCGGCGGAGCCTCGATCCGGGATGCGGGTCGCGCCGCTGCCATCGAGACCATGGCTTCAACTGGTGGCGTTACCGGCAACGGTGCAGCGATCGGCGCAGCATCCTTCTGGTCGCTGGCTTCCAGCGTCACCTGCCTGGGGCTCCCGAGGGCCTTGGTGAGGGCGCCCTCCAGCAGCGGCAGCCGGCTCTGCACCATGGCGATCCAGTTGCTAGAGACCCGCACCAGGGCTCGGCTGTTGTCGAGCCGGTGCAGGTGTGCCTGCTGGGAGAGGAGCATCCGGGTGGAGGGCAGCTCTAGGCCCGCCAGGATCTGCTGCCAGAGCTCACCAAGGTTCGGCGAGCTGGCTGGTGTCCCCGGAGCTGTTCCCGGGGCGGGAGTTTCGGGTTGGCCATGCCTGCTGGGAACGCCCGGTTCCGGTTGGTTGCCCGGCGCCGTGCTGCTGGCCGGCTCGGGCGGACCAGAGGTCGTGGGGCCTGGTGCATGGGCTGTGATCAGCGCCGGCGCGGTTGCTTCCGCAGCCCGGGCGCCCGCTGCCGGTGCGGTCGTCCTGACCGGCGCCGAAGCCTCTGCTCCACTCCTGGCCTGGGCCGGAGCGTCTTCGACGGGGCGTTTTGGCTCAGGTCTGGCCTGGGGTTCGGCCAACAACCCCAGTAGCAGCACCTCCAGCCAGAGGCGGGGTTGCATGCTGTGGCGCAGCTGCTGCTCGCTGCCCTTGAGCTGGGCCTGCCAGTGGAGCAACCGCGCTTTGCCGATCGATCGCGCCACGGCGGGCAGCTCCGGCCGCATGGCCGGCGACACGCTGGTGAGCTCCAGCCGATCCGGCGCCACCCCGGCCAACAGCAGATCCCGCAGCAGGCTGGCCAGCCCCTGCAGCACGGCACCCGGTTCGCGGCCCCGCTCCAGCAACTGGCGGCAGGCCTCAATCACCCCCAGCGGCTCGGCTTCGGCCATGGCCCGGGCCAGCAGCAGCAATTCCTGCTCGGGCACGGCCCCCAGCAGCTCCCAGACGGCCAGGGGCTCGATCGGTGGCGGCAGCAGGCTGAGCTGATCGAGCAGGCTTTCGGCATCGCGCAGGCCCCCCTGGGCCCGCTGGGCAACCACCTGCAGGGCCTCGGCTGTGATGCCGATCGCTTCCTGTGCGGCGATCCAGGTGAGGTGCTTTTCGAGGGCCTCCAGGGGGATGCGCCGGAAATCAAAGCGCTGGCAGCGCGACAGGATCGTGGGCAGCACCCGCTGCGGATCGGTGGTGGCCAGCACGAACACCACTTGGGGCGGCGGCTCCTCCAGGGTCTTGAGCAGGGCGTTGAAGGCCGCCGTGGAGAGCATGTGGCACTCATCCACCACATACACCTTCCAGCGCGCCTGCACCGGGGCGAAGCGGGAGCGCTCGATCAGCTCGCGGATGTTGTCGACGCCGGTGTTGGAGGCGGCATCGATCTCGATCACATCGAGGGCATTCCCGGCAGCGATCGAGGTGCAGAGCTCACAAGTGCCGCAGGGCTCGGGCGTGGGCCCGTCGCTGGCCACGCAGTTGAGCGAGCGGGCCAGGATGCGGGCGCTGGAGGTCTTGCCGGTGCCGCGGGGGCCGCTGAACAGGTAGGCCGGGGCGATCCGCCCGGTGCGCAGGGCGTTGGCCAAGGTGGCGGCGATGGCCTCCTGCCCCACCAGCTCCGAGAGCCGCTGGGGGCGGTATTTGTGGTGGAGGGGCTGGTAATTCTTAGACATACAAATCCATATTACTCGCGATCAGGACATCTGCGTAGGGTGTCACGCCGAAAAAACGAGGTTGATCGATTGGCATAGTTAATCAAATGGGAAGTAGTGCCAAATCGTTTGCTTGAGTGATTAAAATCTCAATTCTGAGTGCTCGCCAACCCATTGCCATTACCATTACCCGGCGCCCCGCACCCTTTGTGGAAACAAGCGCTCTATGGCTGGCTTTGCATGGCAAGCGATCAAAGTCGAAATCGCCGCAACTTGTTTTTGTGGTAAAATCAGGCATCTGCTTGCATAGTGCATGACCTCGACGATAACCGTGCTAATGCCAACCTACAACAGGCCTAGCATGCTTAAGAATGCACTTGAAAGCATTGCTTTACAGTCAAGGAAAGACCTCATTCACGAAGTGGTGATCAGCGATAGTGGTGTCGGTGGAGAGTCTCGTGATGTGGCTGCACAATTTTCCAAGGAGTTGCCCATAAGATACATTCATCAGCAGGGTGCCATTACAGCGCAAGAGAACGGCATCCGCCTTGCGCGAGAAGCTGAAACTAAATATGTGGCACTCCTGGCGGATGACGACATGTGGTCTCGTTATCATCTTGAAGAAGCTCACAGGTGTTTCCAGGAGCGCCAATCCGTCCATGCATTCTTTGGCCAATGCGTAGCAGTTGCTAATGAATGCTGTATGCCCTTTGAAAAATTCTCGGGAAGTTTTCTTCAGATTCCGCTGAATCCGGAGCGCGCACTTGATGATTTTCGAGTATGGGGTCCCAAGGAGGTGGCTGTCCATTGCCTTGCCAATACCCCACTGAATATCTGGGCCGCCGTCGTTTTAACTGAGTCCCATCAAGCGGCTGTGCTCACTTCAGCTGGCGATCCTGTTTATGGCAGGTATCCATCCAACGATAGGCTTTATATATGGCGACTGGCTATGCAGGGAGATATCGCCATAGGCCGAAATATCTCTCTCTTTTACCGTCGCCATTCCGGGTCAGATGTTCAAGCTCATCTTGCTCGAGATATTGTAAAGACCCAAGAAGAGGACTGTCTTATTTCTAGAGAAATTCTGCGACAGGCCGAAAGTTTGGGGATTAGCGCTATATCTGAATGGCATCGGTTGTTCGCCATCGCCGAATCTCATGGCCTTGCAGGCCAAATAGAGATTACTCCACAACTCAGGGAGTTGCTGGCCAATAATCAGGATCAGAGGCGAATCGACCTGGATCATGGCGGCCTCCATCGAGATCTGCACTCATTGCGGTCGCGACTTAAAGATTTATACATTCTTTTTGCGCCGCCGATCCTGGAAAAGATTCGCCACAAAATTTCGCGATCAAAGTCTAACAGTCACTGATGTGCGTGCTTTTTGTATTTGCTTAGTCTTCTCTAGTGACTGAGATAGGCTCCGGTATCGCTGGACTTGTGGAAGATCTTCGCTTCTCCGTCACAGCTGGAGTGGTTGATGTGGTTAGAGATCAACAACCCCTGAAATCCCCCTTGGCTCGCTGCTTAGGCTTGGCTGGCATTTGAGCCAAAGCCGTTGCCACCAAGGGGTGGGGCGGATCGTTGTTGGACCCATCGATCCGCTCCAGGGAGCTGGGCGACGCCCAGGCCAGCATGAGGGTTTCCTCCACCGAGACGTGCTCCTAACTCAGCGGCCGCCAGACCTCCGGCGGGGCCATCGGCAGTTCCAGAAACCGGACCATGGGCTGCTCATTGAGCCGCCAAGCGGCCATCGAGCAGCACCAGATCGGGTTTCAAGCAGCCATGTCGCTTGACAGAGGGGTTTGCATCTAGTTCTGGAAGCGGTAAAGATGGCGGTTGCATAGCCCCACTCGCCCAGCTCGCTGCGGTTGATCGCCTCACTCGTGATCACCTAGGCCTGAGCGGCCGTGGCTGCTCGCACCGTGGTGATCCAGGCGGCTGAGGAATCCACCCCCAGAATTCGGGCTCTGCTGTGGTGGGTCACCCAGATCGTGGAGCTGCCGCAGCCGTATTCGCCTCAGACGCGGCAACCGGGAATCTCTTGCCGGAATAGCCTGTTGTCGCCATCTAACAGCGGGGCGTGGCGGCCTGCTGACGTTGTCAGAGCTCGTGACCTTTCAACAACGGCTGGCTCAACGCTGGCAGGGGCAGCAGCGGCGACGGGCTGTCGGCCTCTTTGCCTTTGAGCATCCCCTCAATCTTGGCCTCCATCTCCTCCACCTGGCTGAGCTGATCCGCCAGCTTCTGGGCGGCGAGCCGGAGCTGCACAAACTGATCACTGGGTTGCTCATTGCTGCCCCAGCGCAGTTCGGCCTTGGCGAGCTCTTCTTCCAGCCTTCCCTGCAACTTGGCCCGCAGGCCATCGAGCTGCTCCAGGCTTTTGAGGGCCAGGTCGCGACCTTTTTCGAGGTGCTCCGGCTCCACGGTGATGCCTTGGCGCAGCAGCATCCGCACGCCGGTGAGCAGGGCGGCGGGCAGGAACTGGCCGAAGGCCAGGGCGCCGAGGCTGCCGGTGTGGAGCCAGTCTTCGACCTGGCTGCTGCGGTGGCGGCCGGTCTTGCACCAGTGGGCGAAGTGCTCGCAGTTGTTGAATAGCAGGTTGTAGTTCTGCTCGCCCAGGCGCCCCATCGCCCGGCGCACGGTGACACCCGGCGCCGAGCAGCTGCCTTCCGGGTAGTCCACCGAGCTGATCGGCTGGCCGCGGCTGAACTCTTCCTTGGGGCTGCGCAGGATGGCGCGGCCCTCCAGGTAGTGGGCCACGCTGCCGTCGCCGAGGTCGATGCCATGGTGGTTGAACAGGCCGTGCTGGCGGGGGGCCTGCAGGTGGTCGGCGAGGGCCAATCGGGATTGGGGCAGCTGGGCCCGGAAACTGCATCTAGCTTCGCCCCGGCGGGCGCCGCTACCGCCGCAAGCGGGGTGGGGATTGCCCGCCTATCGCTCTCCCCGCCTTGGGCGCTTCTCTCCAGCTTCAGGCGCTTGCCTGCTCACCCCGTTCAGCAGCGCCCAGGGGCAGCACTTGGCCCTTGCTGCGCTGCTCCACCAGCTCACGGGTGATTGTGTAGCTCTCCACGTCGCCGCGGGAGGGGAGGTCGTACATCACGTCCAGCATCAGTTCCTCCACGATGCCCCGCAGGGCGCGGGCGCCGGTTTTGCGGCGATGGGCTTCGGTGGCAATCGCCTCCACCGCCCCCGGCTCGAATTCCAGCCGCACGTTGTCCATGCTGAGCAGGGTCTGGAATTGCTTCACCAGGGCATCGCGCGGTTCGGTGAGGATCGCCGCCAGGGTGCGCTGATCGAGGGGCTCCAGCACGGCGTTGACCGGCAGACGGCCGATGAACTCGGGAATCAGGCCGTACCGCACCAGGTCGTCGGGCTCGAGCTGGCGCAGCACTTCGGTGGCCAGGCGTTCCTTGCCATGGCGGGGGCGGCCCTGGGCCGCCTCGGGCAGGAAGCCGATTGCGTTGCGACCCATCCGCTTCTGGATCACATCCTCGAGGCCCACGAAGGCACCGCCGCAGATGAACAGGATCTGGCTGGTGTCGATCTGGATGCAGTCTTGATAGGGGTGCTTGCGGCCCCCCTGGGGCGGCACGTTGGCTACGGTGCCCTCCAGCAGCTTGAGCAGGGCCTGTTGCACCCCTTCGCCCGACACATCCCGGGTGATCGAGGGGTTTTCGCTCTTGCGGGCGATTTTGTCGATTTCGTCGATGTAGATGATGCCCCGCTGGGCCTGCTCCACATCCATCCCCACCTTCTGCAGCAGCCGCAGCAGGATGTTTTCCACATCTTCCCCCACGTAGCCCGCTTCGGTGAGGGTGGTGGCGTCGGCCACGGCGAAGGGCACGTCGAGCAGTTCCGCCAGGGACTGGGCCAGGAGCGTTTTGCCGCAACCGGTGGGGCCAATCAACAGAATGTTGGATTTATGTAGGCGGGTGGCGCTGCGATCGGTTTCCCCCTTGCCATCCCCCTGCCAGGCCAGCCGTTTGTAATGGTTGTAGACGGCCACCGCCAGCACCTTCTTGGCAGCCTCCTGGCCCACCACCTGCTGGTCGAGGAAGCCTTTGATGTCCTGGGGCTTGGGCACCTGGGCCAGGGTGGGCGCCGGTTTGGATGCTTTCTTGCTGGCCGCTTTGCGGTTGGTGTCGGGAGCTGGGCGGCTGGCGCCATGGCCGCCATGGCTTTCGACCAGTTCCTCATCGAGGATCTCGTTGCAGAGATCGATGCACTCGTCGCAGATGTAGACACCCGGCCCAGCGATCAGCTTGCGCACCTGTTCCTGGGATTTTCCACAGAAGGAGCACTTCAGGTGGGCATCGAATTTGGGCATGCGGCGACGGGGCGGCGACGGGTCAGCGACGGGTCAGCGATGGGGAGGGTTGGTCGGCGGCTGGGCCCGATCGGGCCCGGCGGCAAGCTCGCGATTCCGTTCAGGCCGTGGTGGTGTCGTCGACCACCCGGTCGATCAGGCCATATTCAACCGCTTCTGGCGGAGAAAGGAAGTAGTCGCGGTCGGTATCTTCGGCAATCTTGTCGAGCGGCTGACCGGTGTGCTCAGCCAGCAGGCCGTTGAGGGTGTCCTTGAGGTAGAGGATTTCCCGGGCCTGAATCTCTATGTCCACCGCCTGGCCCTGGGCCCCGCCGAGGGGCTGGTGGATCATGATCCGGGCGTTGGGCAGGGCCAGCCGCTTGCCCTTGGTGCCGCCGGAGAGCAGGAAGGCCCCCATGCTGGCCGCAAGGCCGTAGCAAATTGTCACTATGTCGGGGGCAACCTGCTGCATCGTGTCGTAGATCGCCAGGCCGGACGTGACCGAACCGCCCGGCGAGTTGATGTAGATCTGGATGTCTTTTTCAGGATCCTCGGCTTCGAGGAAGAGCAGCTGGGCCACCAGGGAGTCGGCCACCTGGTCGTCGATGCCGGTGCCCAGAAAGATGATCCGCTCCCTTAGCAGGCGCGAGTAGATATCGAAGGCGCGGTCGCCCCGGCCCGATTGCTCCACCACGGTGGGGAGCACCCCCGGGCTGGCCAGGGGCGGTTGGCTGCCGATCCCATTCCACGGCCTCGGGCCTTGCCAGTGGCTATGCACGGGGTGGCGACGCAGGCCAGCGCTGCCTTCGGCAAGGGGGCTGGGGCTGGCCATCGACAGGATGGCGCCGGGGGCTGGGGCGTCGGTGGGGTAGTTGATCACGCGGCGCAGGCTCGCAGGGGAGGACCAAAGGGCAATCTATGGGCAGCGGCGCAGCGCTGTGCCCGGTTGGCAGCGGGGACCCGCCCCGCTGCAGCGTCGTAGCAGCCATCGGGGCTCGCTTGGGTCGGGGTTGCGATCGCCCTCCTGGTTTTATTGGATTTATCCAGCTTTTCCTAGTTCTTAGCTGGGGGTTGGCTGTCGTTGCGATCGGGCGCTTAGGACTTGTCGGCCTTGGGCTGGTTGGCCTTGGGGTCAGTTTGTTCAGCGTCGTCGTCGCCGTCGTTGGTTGCCTGATCAGGGCCCCCACTGGCATCCGCTGCGGCCGGCGCCTTCTCGCTGACGGTGCTGTTGGCCTCCAGCCACTCCAGCAGGGTCTCCCGCAGCAGGTCATCGCTGACGGCGCTGCGCAGCCGGGCTGGGTCGATGCGGCTGCTGTCGCTCAGGCCTTGCCTCACCTCGCGCAGCTTGGCTTCCAACGCCTGGGGGTCCACGGCGATCGTCTCGGCGCTGGCGAGGGCCCGCAGGGCCAGGTTGCGGCGTAGGCGCTGCTCCGCCTCCGGCCGGGAGGTGTCCATCAGGCTGCGGACCAGGTCGGGGGTAAAGAGTTTCTTGACATCCATGCCCTGTTGGGCGATCTGCTCGACGGTCTGGCCAATCAGCTGACGCACTTCCTCCTGGACGAGGGTTTCGGGCAGTTGCACCTCCAATTGCTCGACCAGGGCTTCGAGCAGGGCCTCGTGGCGGTTGGTGCGCTGGCGCCGTTCGGCGTCCTCCTTGAGGCGGGTTTCGAGGTCGGCGCGCAGCTCGGCCAGGGTTGCTTTGTCGCTGGCCTGCTGGGCGAAGGCGTCATCGAGCGGGGGCAGTTCGCGGCTCTTGATGTCGAGCAGGGTGATGCTGAAACAAGCCTCGCGACCGGCGGCATCCTCCTGGGGGTAGGACTCCGGGAAGCTGCAGGTCACCTCGCGACTTTCGCCCGGGGCCATGCCAAGGATTCCTGCCACGAAGCCGGGGATCATGCGGCCCTCCTCCAGCTCCACCTCCAGGCCATCGCTGCTGCCGCCCTCGATCGCGGCGCCGGTGTCGGTGAAGCTGCCGCTGAAGGCGATGCTGGCCAGATCGCCGCTGGCGGCGGCGCGTCCCTCGACGGGCACCAGGGTGGCCAGCTCGCGGCGGCGTTGGTCCAGGAGCTCATCGACGCGGCTGGGCTCGAACGGCACCAGTTCGGCTTCGGCCTTCAGGCCTTTGGTGGTTTTGAGGGTAGGGGTGGGCTCGACATCAAGCTCGAGGGTGAAGGTCAGGTCGGTGCCGGGCTCGAACCGCTCCAGCACGGCCTCGAAGCCACCCTCCAGCACCGGGCGGCTGAGGGCGGCAATCTTTTCCTGCTCCACAACTTCTTGGAACACGCTGTCCACCAGCTCTTCGAGGGCCGTGGCCCGCACCCGCAGCGGGCCGATTTGCTGCAGCAGCACGGCCCTGGGCACCTTGCCTTTGCGGAAACCCGGCAGTTTCACGCTACGGCTGAGCTGGTCGAGGGCCCTGTCGTAGCTGCTCTTGCAGCGGCCGCCCGGCACCCCCAGCTCCACGGCCAACCGGCTCTGGGGACGGGGGCTGGTGCTCACCTTCAGGCCCGCGCCGGCCTGGGGGGTGGCTGAATCGGCGGGGGCGGAGCTGGCGGCAGGACTCATGGACGGGGGCCGGTCGGCGGGGCAATCGCCAATCCTAGAAAGTGGCCGATTGGGCCTTCGCTTGCGTATTGTTTTGGAGACGCACCGACGTGTCGATATCCCCATCCGCCGCCGACCCCCCAGGTCGGGCGGACTTTTCCATAACCGCGCTGGACTCCGCTCCAGCACCGCACCCGGCAGCACCTTCCGCCGCAATCAGCTCCGACCAGTCCAGTTCAGGCCAGCCCAGGCCCCCAGACCCCTCCCCCAGCCCAGCTCCAAGCCCCGGCCAGGCCTTTCCTCCAGGTCCAACAAGCAAGCCCGATCCGTTGCGGATTCCGGCCCAGACCTTCCCCTAACCCCGCTTCGCGTTCGCTTCGGTTCCCTCTTTCCCTCCGCCAACCCCGACCCGCTCCCCTGCTCCATTGACCCCTTCCTCCCTCTCCCTTCGTCAGTCCCCTCCGGTTCGCTTCCCCCGGCGCCCGCTCCGGGTCGCCCTGCTGGGCGCCACCGGCGCCGTGGGTCAAGAACTGCTCAATCTGCTGGCGCAGCGCCAGTTCCCGGTCGCCGAGCTGCTGCCGTTGGCCTCGCCCCGCTCGGCGGGTCAGCAGCTCGTCTGGCAGGGGGAGGGGCTGACGGTCCAGCCGGTGCAAGAGGGTTGTTTCGAAGGGATCGATTTGGTGCTGGCTTCGGCCGGTGGCTCGGTTTCCCGGTTCTGGGCCCCCCAGGCGGTGGCGGCCGGGGCCGTGGTGATCGACAACTCCAGTGCCTTCCGCCTCGATCCAACGGTGCCCTTGGTGGTGCCTGAGGTGAATCCGGCAGCGGCCTTCACCCACCGCGGCCTGATTGCCAACCCCAACTGCACCACGATCCTGCTCAGCCTGGCCCTGGCGCCCCTGGCGGCGCGGCGGCCGATCCGGCGGGTGGTGCTCAGTACCTACCAATCGGCCAGCGGCGCCGGTGCCCGGGCCATGGAGGAGCTGCGCCAGCTCAGCCGCACCGTGCTGGAGGGGGGGGAGCCCCAGAGCAGCGTGCTGCCCCACTCGCTGGCTTTCAACCTTTTCCTGCACAACTCCCCCCTGGAGCCGAACGGCTATTGCGAGGAGGAAATGAAGATGCTCAACGAAACCCGCAAGATCATGGATCTGCCGGATCTACGCCTCTCGGCCACCTGCGTGCGGGTGCCGGTGCTGCGGGCCCATTCCGAGGCCGTGAACATTGAGTTCCTGGAGCCCTTCCCGGTGGAGGAGGCCCGGGCCTTGCTGGCGGTGGCCCCCGGGGTGGAGCTGATCGAGGATTTCGAGGCCAACCGCTTCCCGATGCCGATCGATGTCACCGGTCGCGATCCGGTGGCCGTGGGCCGCATTCGCCAGGACAGCAGCGAACCCAACGCCCTGGAGCTCTGGCTCTGCGGTGACCAGATCCGCAAGGGGGCTGCCCTCAATGCCATCCAGATCGCCGAGTTGCTGCTTGGGGAGGTTGGCTCATGAGCGCTTCCTTGGCCAGCCCGATCAGTACGGCGCCCAGTTCCGTTGCTCCCTTTGGCCGGGTGGTGACCGCCATGGTCACCCCCTTCGCCGCTGATGGTTCGGTGAATCTCGAGCTGGCCGCGCGGCTGGCCGACCATCTGGTGCGCCACGGCTCCGATGGCTTGGTGCTCTGCGGCACCACCGGCGAGTCGCCCACCCTCACCTGGGCTGAGCAACAGGCCCTGTTCACGGCGGTCAAGGCGGCGGTGGCAGGCCGAGCAGCCCTGCTGGCCGGCAGTGGCAGCAACTGCACCGCCGAGGCGGTGGAAGCCACCGCTGAGGCGGCGGCCCTGGGTGCCGATGGCGCCCTGGTTGTGGTTCCGTATTACAACCGGCCGCCCCAGGAGGGCCTAGAGGCCCATTTCAGGGCCGTGGCTGCGGCGGCTCCCCAGCTGCCGCTGATGCTTTACAACATTCCCGGCCGCACGGGCTGCAGCCTGGCGCCGGAGACCACGGCCCGCCTGCTGGATCTGCCCAACGTGGTGGCCTACAAAGCGGCCAGCGGCAGCACCGAGGAAGTGAGTCGCCTGCGTCAACGCTGTGGTGCTGAGCGGCTGGCCATCTACAGCGGCGACGACGCCCTCACCCTGCCGATGCTGGCCGTGGGTGCCGTGGGGGTGGTGAGTGTGGCCAGCCATGTGGCCGGTCCGGCGATCCGCGAGCTGATCGAGGCCTTTCTGGCCGGCGATACGGCCCGGGCGCTGGCCCAGCACGAGGCCTTGCTGCCGCTCTGTCAAGCCCTGTTCTGCACCACCAATCCCATTCCCGTCAAGGCCGCCCTGGAGCTTGGCGGCTGGCCGGTGGGTGCCCCCCGACTTCCCCTCCTTGCCGCCGACAGCACCGTGCGCGAACGCCTCAGCTCGATCCTGGCTGCCCTGCGTCCTACCTGACGCCTCGGCTTCCTGCGGCCCGGCGACCGCCGGCCGTTCCCATTGCGACCGGAACCGATCCAGTCCAAGCCCCAGATCCAAGACCCAGCGACCACTAGATCAAGCTCCCAGCCAACCTTCCCAACGTTTTCCCTTCCTTAGATGACCATTTCCAACGGTGTCCAGCAGCACGGCGGTAACGGCAAGGGCCAGCCCGCCCTACGGGTGATTCCCCTCGGCGGCCTGCACGAGATCGGCAAGAACACCTGTGTGTTCGAGTACGGCGACGACCTGATGCTGGTGGATGGCGGCCTGGCCTTCCCCAGTGACGGCATGCACGGGGTGAATGTGGTGCTGCCGGACACCAGCTACCTGCGTGAGAACCAGAAACGCATCCGCGGCATGATCGTGACGCACGGCCACGAAGACCATATCGGTGGCATTCCCCATCACCTTAAGAACTTCAATATTCCGATCATCTACGGGCCCCGCCTCGCCCTTTCGATGCTCACCGGCAAGATGGAAGAGGCCGGTGTGATGGACCGCACCATCCTGCAGACCGTTTCGCCCCGCGAGGTGGTGAAGGTGGGTCAGCACTTCTCGGTGGAGTTCATCCGCAACACCCACTCGATGGCCGACAGCTACACGCTGGCGATTACCACTCCGGCGGGCGTGATTGTGTTCACCGGTGACTTCAAATTCGACCATACCCCGGTAGATGGCGAGCACTTCGACATCCAGCGCCTGGCCGATTACGGCGAAAAGGGGGTGCTGTGCCTGTTCAGTGATTCCACTAACGCCGAACTGCCAGGCTTCTGCCCGCCCGAGCGCTCCGTGTTCCCCAACCTGGATCGCCACATCTCCCAGGCGGAGGGTCGGGTGATCATTACCACCTTCGCCAGCTCGATTCACCGGGTCTCGATGATCCTGGAACTGGCGCTCAAGAATGGCCGCAAGGTGGGCCTACTCGGTCGCTCCATGCTCAACGTGATCGCCAAGGCGCGCGAATTGGGCTACATGCGGGCCCCGGATGAGTTGTTTGTGCCGATCAAGCAGATCCGCGATCTGCCCGACCGCGAAACCCTGCTGCTGATGACCGGCAGCCAGGGGGAGCCCCTGGCTGCCCTCAGCCGCATCTCCCGCGGCGACCATCCCCAGGTGCAGGTCAAGAGCAGCGACACGATCATCTTCTCCGCCAGCCCGATTCCGGGTAACACCATCTCCGTGGTCAACACCATCGACCGGCTGATGATGCTCGGCGCCAAGGTGGTCTACGGCAAGGGGGAAGGTATTCACGTGTCTGGTCACAGCTTCCAGGAGGACCACAAGTTGATGCTGGCCCTGGCGCGGCCCAAGTTCTTCGTGCCCGTGCATGGCGAGCACCGCATGCTTGTGGCCCACGCCAAAACCGCCCACTCGATGGGCGTGCCGGCCGACCACACCCTGATCATCGACAACGGCGATGTGGTGGAGCTCACCCCCGATTCGATCCGCAAGGGCGATCCGGTCAAGGCCGGTATCGAGTTACTGGATGCTTCCCGCAATGGAATTGTGGATGCCCGCGTGCTCAAGGAGCGCCAGCAGCTGGCCGAGGATGGCGTCATTACCCTCCTGGCCGTGATCACCACCGATGGCGTGATGGCAGCTCCGCCCCGGGTGAACCTGCGGGGTGTGGTGACCAGCGCCGATCCTCGCAAGCTTTCGGTTTGGGCCGAGCGGGAGATCACCTGGGTGCTCGAAAACCGCTGGAATCAGCTGGCGCGCAACACCGGCGGCAAGGCTCCGGATGTGGACTGGGTGGGGGTGCAGCGCGAGGTGGAGCTGGGCCTGCAACGCCGCCTGCGTCGCGAACTGCAGGTGGAGCCCCTGATCATCTGCCTGGTGCAGCCTGCCCCGGCCGGAACGCCCGCCTACAAGGGCCGCGCCGACGTCGAACCCGATAACCGTCCTGCTCCGCGGGGGCGTCGCGATGGGGGGCGTGAGCTGTCGCGCGAGCTGGTGCGGGACGTAGCGCCGCGCGCCGGGGTTGCCGTCGTGCCCGCGCCTGTCGCCTCTACCGCTTCGGTGGCTGCCGCCGCATCTTTGGCGGCCGCCGCTGCCGCTGCCCCCCAGGCCAGTGCCCCTGCCGCCGAGGATCTCGAACCCTCCGGTCGCATCCGCCGCCGTCGCTCCGCAGCGACGGCGGATTAAGGCCCTCAAGCCCAGGGCGCCCAGCTCAGGGCGCCCCAACAACGACCCGCAGCAGGCCGGCCAGCAGCTCCGGGTCGTTGAGGTTGGCATCTGGATCGCTGGGGCGAGCCGCTCCTGATCCCTGCGGTTGAGTGGCGATGATCTCCAGCTCCTCCACCAGGCTGGGATCGGCCTGGACCACTTCCAGCAGTTCCGGTTCCAGCACCACCTCCAGCTCCGTCTCCGCCCCAAGCTCCAACTCCTCAGCCACCTCGGCCACCAGCCAGGGGGTGGCCAGGGGGGGGCGAGGTAGCGCCGTGGTTGGTCGTTTCGCCGCCTTTGCCACGCTGGCCAGAAATGGATCAATCTGGCCGCTGGCCGCCAGCTTGTCGGCAGGGGGCTCGTTAGCCGTTGGCTGCTGTTGCACTGCTGCTGGCTGGGGCTGCCCTGGGTCGGGGCAGGCCCCAGGGGAGACGGGCTGGCAATACTGAAGGGCCGCTGCGGCGAGGCGATGCAATTCAGCATTGGCCGGGCCGGCCAGCACGGCTTGGTAGTAGGCGCGGGCTGAGGCGGGGGTCCGCAGGCCGTAGAGATAGGCGTGCCCCAGCAGCAACTGGGCCCGGCTGCGTAGGTCCTCGCTGTTGCCATCGCGCTGCTCCTGCAGGGCCGCGATCAGGGTTTCCCCGTCGCGCAGCACATCAGGCCAGCGGTCTTCGGTGTAGGCCCGCTCCAGGGCTCGATAGCGGGCAGCTGGGTCGTGGGCAGGGGCGGATTCAGCCATGGCCGGGATCGGGGGCTGCGGGGCACTGGAGCACCAGTGTGCTCCGATCCCAGTGCAACAGCCAGCCAGCGGCCAGATTCTGTTGGCCAGGACCCCGCTGCCGATCAAGCCGGGCGGCTAGGTCATCCAGATTGCGCCCCGTCAGCGCCGGAGCGCCCTGGGCCACGAGCCAGTGCTGCAGCAGCCGGCGGCGGTTGGCGCGGCCGAGCTGGGCGAGGCCGGGGCGCAACAGCACCCGACCGCCGGGATCCCGGGGCGGGCGGAGGGACTGGAGGGCTAGGGCCACCAGTTCATCCTGGTCGTGCAGTTCCTCCTCCAGCCTTTGGGCCAGGGCGCCGATCCGCCGTCCGGCCCCGGGATGGAGCTGCTCCAGCACCGGCATCACCTCGGCCCGGATCCGGTTGCGCCCAAACCTGGCATCGAGATTCGTCCCGTCCTCCCAGATCGGCAGCGCCAGTTCGCGGCAGATCCTGGCGGTGTCCTGCCGGCTGAACGGCAACAGGGGCCGCACCAGCAGGGCTGGGGCCGCAAGGGGCCGCAGGGCGGGCAAGCTGGCCAGACCGCGGTGGTGGCTGCCCCGGGCCAGGTTGAGCAGCAGGGTTTCGGCCCGGTCGCTGCCGGTGTGGGCCGTCACCACATGGCGGCAACCGCGCGCCGCCGCCAGCCGCTGCAGGCAGTCGTAGCGCCATTGCCGCGCCGCAGCTTCTCCGGCCGGGGCTGGATCGGCCCGCTCCAGATCAAAGGCGAGGCTGCGCTGCTGCGCCCAGGTCGCCAGTTGCCGGGCCTGGGCCGCCGATTCGGGCCGCCAGCCGTGGTCGCCGTGCCAGAGGGTCAACGGCCAGTGGTGCAGGCGGCTCAGGTCGTGGAGCAGGGCGGTGAGGGCCATCGAATCCTGGCCCCCTGACACCGCCAGCAGCAGTGGCGCCCCCGGGGGCAGGAGCAGCGGCTGGCGCAGCAGGTGGCGGTGCAGCCGCAGGTGGTGGGGACTCCAGCCGGCTGCAGCGGCTTCGGATGGGACAATCACGCCAGGACTTCCAATGGCTTCCGATGTTGCTTCCGATGTCGCGTTTCACCAGCCTGCCCCCAATCCTGCGGCAGGCGATCGCTGGGCGTCGGTTGCTCAAGGTGATCGCCGGCCTCACCAACTTCGACCAGGCTTCGGTGCTGTCGATCGCCCGTGCCGCCGCCGCCGGTGGCGCCGACCTCGTGGACATCGCCTGCGATCCGAGCCTGGTTAAGGCGGTGGCGGCGGCCTGCCCCCAGCTGCCGATCTGCGTGTCCGCCGTGGATCCCGAGCTCTTCGCCGCCGCCGTAGCCGCCGGAGCCACCATGGTGGAGATCGGCAACTTCGATGCCTTCTATGCCCAAGGCCGCGTCTTCAGCGCCGCCGAGGTGCTGGAGTTGACCCGCCGCAGCCGGGCCCTGTTGCCTGCTGTGGTGCTCTCGGTCACGGTGCCCCATCGGCTGCCCCTCGACCAGCAGGAGCAGCTCGCCGTTGATCTCCAGGCCGCCGGTGCCGACCTGATCCAGACCGAGGGCGGCACCAGCGCCCGGCCGTTCAGCGCCGGTAGCCTGGGCCTGATCGAGAAGGCTGCCCCCACCCTGGCCGCCGCCCATGCGATCAGCCGCGCCCTGGCGGCGGCCAGCCCTGAGCCCCTGCCCGTACTGTGCGCCTCCGGTCTTTCGGCCGTGACCGTGCCGCTGGCCCTGGCCGCCGGCGCCTCCGGCGTCGGGGTGGGATCGGTGGTGAACCGGCTGGGCGATCCGCTGGCCATGGTGGCGGTGGTGCGGGGCCTGCGGGAGGCGATCGAGGCCCCAGCGCGGCTGGTTGGTGGCGGCGCTGGGGTTGCGGCCCAGGCCTGAGGGCGCTCTAGCGCCGGTCTGGGGGTGGGGTTAAGGCGTGGGTTGTGGGCTTGCGCTCGGCCACCTACCCTTAAGCTCGACATGATTGTTGAAGGCTATCCATGGGCCATTCCCTCGTCTGGCTACTGCAATGGCCGGTGCGGGCAGCCATCCTCCTGCTGATCACCCGCCTACCCCTGGGGGTGGAGATGGTGAACTTTCCGATCGCCCTGGTGTCGGCCCTGGTGATTGGCCTGGCTGGCACCGTGTTGGTTTGGCCCCTGCGCCTCCTGCTGGCCCCGCTCAGGATGGTCACCACCTTGGGTGGCCTGCTGCCGCTGGGCTTTCTGTTTGAGTGGTTGATCTCGATCCTGCTGTTCGGCTTCACGGCCTGGCTGATCCAGGGTTTCCGGCTTCGCAATGGCCTGTTCAGCGCTGCCACCGGCGCCCTTGTCTACAGCGTGCTGAGCTTCATCGCCCTGCGCTCGCTCGGCCTGCATGTGCCGCTGCTGCGGGCGATGGGCCTGGTTGGCGGACCGGCGCTGGGTTGATCTTGCTGCTGGGTTCGATGCGCTAGCCCAGGCGGCAGGGAGGGGTTTCCGGTTCACCCCCCTCCACGCCAGGCGGCGATTTCAAGGACAATGGAGAGATGGTTCCGTTCCAGCTCCACGCCCCCTACGAGCCCAAGGGGGACCAACCCACGGCGATCGCGGCCCTGACGGCAGGGGTGGAGGCTGGCGACCGCTACCAGACCCTGCTAGGGGCCACCGGCACGGGCAAGACCTTCTCGATCGCCAATGTGATCGCCCACACCGGGCGGCCCACTTTGGTGCTGGCCCATAACAAAACCCTGGCGGCCCAGCTCTGCAACGAACTGCGTGAGTTCTTTCCGAACAACGCCGTTGAATACTTTATATCCTATTACGATTACTATCAACCCGAGGCCTACGTACCAGTTTCGGATACCTATATAGCCAAAACGGCATCGATCAATGAAGAGATCGATATGCTGCGCCATTCTGCCACCCGCTCCCTGTTTGAGCGTAAGGATGTCATTGTAGTGGCCTCGATCAGCTGCATCTATGGCCTCGGAATTCCCTCGGAATACCTCAAGGCTGCCGTGCCGTTTCGGGTGGGCGAAAGCCTCGACCTGCGCGCTTCGCTGCGGGAATTGGTGAATAACCAATACACTCGCAACGACATCGAGATCGCCCGGGGCCGCTTTCGGGTTCGCGGCGATGTGCTGGAGATTGGCCCGGCCTATGAAGATCGGTTGGTGCGGATCGAGCTGTTTGGCGACGAGGTCGAGGCGATTCGCTACGTGGATCCCACCAGCGGCGAGATTCTGCAGAGCCTGGAAACCATCAATATCTATCCGGCCAAGCACTTTGTGACCCCAAAGGAGCGGCTGGAGGGGGCGATCCAGGAGATCCGCGCCGAGCTGCGCGATCGGCTCGATCTGCTCAATCTCCAGGGTCGTCTGCTGGAGGCCCAGCGGCTGGAGCAGCGCACCACCTACGACCTGGAAATGCTGGAGCAGGTTGGCTATTGCAATGGCGTCGAAAATTATGCCCGTCACCTGGCCGGGCGGCCGGCTGGCACGCCACCGGAATGCCTGATTGATTACTTCCCCGACGACTGGCTGTTGGTGGTGGATGAAAGCCACGTGACCTGCTCCCAGTTGCAGGCCATGTACAACGGCGACCAGAGCCGCAAGCAGGTGTTGATCGAGCATGGCTTCCGCCTGCCCAGTGCCGCCGACAACCGCCCCCTCAAGGGGGAGGAGTTCTGGGAGAAGGCCAAGCAAACCATCTTCGTCAGCGCCACCCCCGGGGCCTGGGAGCTGGCCCAGAGCCAGGGGCATGTGGCCGAGCAGGTGATTCGCCCCACCGGCGTGCTGGATCCGATCGTGGAGGTGCGACCCACCGATGGCCAGGTGGATGATCTGCTGGGGGAGATCCGGGTTCGGGCCGACAAGCAGGAGCGGGTGTTGATCACCACCCTCACCAAGCGCATGGCTGAAGATCTCACCGATTACCTGGCCGAAAATGGCGTGCGGGTGCGCTATCTCCACTCGGAGATCCACTCGATCGAGCGGATCGAGATCATCCAGGACCTCCGCAACGGCAGCTACGACGTGCTGGTGGGGGTGAACCTGCTGCGCGAAGGCCTGGATCTACCGGAGGTGTCGCTGGTGGCGATCCTCGATGCCGATAAAGAGGGCTTCCTGCGGGCCGAGCGCTCCTTGATCCAGACCATCGGCCGTGCCGCCCGCCATGTGGAGGGCAAGGCCCTGCTCTATGCCGACAACCTCACCGATTCGATGCTGAAGGCGATTACGGAAACCGAACGCCGCCGGGCCATCCAGCACGCCCACAATGTCAAGCACGGCATCACCCCCACGCCCGCTGGCAAGCGCGCCGGCAACGCGATCCTGGCTTTCCTCGAGGTGTCCCGCCGGCTCAATGACGAGCAGTTGGAGGAGGCCGTCGACCAGGCCGCCCACGATGGGGTGCCCCTCGATGCCCTGCCGGAGCTGATCACCCAGCTGGAGGACAAGATGAAGGCGGCGGCGAAGAACCTGGAGTTCGAGACGGCGGCCAACCTGCGCGATCGGATCAAGGGGCTGCGCCAGAAGCTGGTGGGCAAGGCCTGAGCGGCGATCCACCGCCGGCTTCTGTCTGCGGTGCTTCCGTACCCTCGGCTTCGTGCTGGGTGCTCCCCCCTAGGCCGAAGGCGCCATGCACCGCCTGTAGGGCCCGGATGCCATCCGCTTCGGCCACCACGCAGCTGGTGCGGATTTCGCTGGTGGCGATCAGCTCGATGTTGATCCCCGCCGCGGCCAGGCTGCGGAACATGCGGGCCGCCGTGCCGGCGGTGCAGGCCATCCCCGCCCCCACCGCGCTCACCCGGGCGATGGCGGCCCCCTGTTCGAAGCGGGCGCCGGGCCAGCTGGCCAGCACCGGGGCCAGGGCCCGCTCGGCGCCGGGACGGTCATCACGTTTGAGGATGAAGCCCATGTCGCGGCTGAGCGCGGGCGCTAGCCCGTGGGTGCGCTCGGATTGGACGATGGCGTCGAGGCTGATGCCGGCATCGGCCAGGGCCCGGCAGATCGCCGCCGCCGCGCCGGGCTGGTCGGGTACGCCGCGCACCGCCACCTGCACCTGGTCGCGGTCGAGGGCCACGCCGCAGACGGCGGCACTGCTGGGGCTACAGGCTGGCGGGGCTTGCCGCAGCTGCTGCTCGGTCAGTTCGAAGGCGCTGGCGGCCGCCCGCAGCGCCTTGGCCCCCTGATGGCCCTCCACCAGGCAGCTCACCTTCACCTCGCTGGTGGCGATCAGCCGCAGGTTGATGCCCAGCCGGGAGAGGCTGTCAAACAGCCGGGCCGCGACCCCCGGCCTGCCCATGATCCCGGCGCCGGAGATGCTGAGCTTGGCCATCCCCGCCTGGTGGCTGAGCTGGGCGCCATCGGCTCCGAGCGCGGCCAGCAGGTCGCGGCAGACCGTGATCGCCGTGTCCAGCTGGTTGCTGGCCAAGGTGAAGGCGATGTCGTTGCTATTGCCTTCGTGGGTGGCCTGCACGATCAGGTCCACGTTGAGGCCGGCCTTGCCGAGGGCTTCGAACAGGGCGGCGGCCACCCCCGGTCGGTCGGGCACATGGGCCAGGGCCAGCACCGCCTGGTTCTCCTCCAGTTGGGCCCCATCCACCGGTCGACCCAGCTCCAGCCCTTCGCTGCCGATCGGTCGGGCGCTGCCGCTGGTGAGGCGGGTGCCGGGGGCATCGCTCCAGCTGGAGCGCACCACCAGGGGGACGCCGTAGTTGCGGGCAATTTCCACGGCCCGGGGGTGGAGCACGGCGGCACCGAGGCTGGCCAGTTCCAGCATTTCGTCGCAGCTCACCGATTCCATCAGCTGGGCATCGCTGACCTTGCGCGGGTCGGTGGTGAGCACGCCTGGCACATCGGTGTAGATCTCGCAGGCATCGGCCCCCAGGGCAGCGGCTAGGGCCACCGCGGAGGTGTCGGAGCCGCCCCGGCCCAGGGTGGTGATCTCGGGGGTGCCGCCGGCGCCGCTGCTGGTGCCCTGGAAGCCGGCCACCACCACCACTTGGCCGTCGTCCAGCAGGCGCCGCAGGCGATCGGTGCGGACCTCCAGGATGCGGGCCCGGCCGTGGGCTGATTCGGTCACGATGCCCACCTGGGGGCCCGTCATCGAAACCGCCGCCACCCCCAGGGCATGGAGGGCCATCGCCAACAGGGCAATCGACACCTGTTCGCCGGTGGCCAGCAGCATGTCCAGTTCGCGCCGGGGAGGATCGGCGCTGATCGCCCGGGCCAGGCCGTTGAGTTCATCGGTGGTGTGGCCCATCGCTGAGACCACAATCACCAGATCGTGGCCCTGCTCTCGGCTGGCCGCGATCCGCTGGGCCACAGCCTGGATCCGCTCCACATCGGCCACGGAGGTGCCTCCGAACTTCTGGACGAGCAGGCCCATCGGGGGAGGCTGGGGGGGATGGCTTCGATTATCCGTGTCAGCCGGAAGCGTCCCTAGTTCAGCGGCCCCGTCACAGCGGCCCCGTCTCAGCCGCCCCGCTCGCATCGACGCCCTGGCAGCCGGCTTGCTGTTCGGCCAGGGATCCGGGGGGCTCAGGCTTCCGGTTGGGACAGCAGGAATCCGTCGCGGAAGGCCTCGCCGGGATCGGCCCCCCGCTTCAGCGCCGCCTCCACCTCCAGCACCTGGCCCAGCAAGCAGACCAGGCTGCCCGGCCTGCGGCCGCGGAGTTGTTTGCGCATCACGTAGATCCGCTTGGGGTTGCCGATGCCAGCCGCCTTGGCGATCACGGCCACGTCCTGCTCGCCTTGCTGCTCCAGCAGGGCCACCCAGATCCACCCCCGGATCTGGCTGCTGAGGGCGGCCACGATCCGCAGGGCTGGTTCGTTGGCGGCCAGCAGCGCATCCACCAGGGCAATGGCGTCGGCCGGTTGGCCGGCCAGCAGGGCATCCCCCACCGCCAGGCTGCTGGTGCTGCGGCCGCCCACCAAGGCTTCGACCGCGGCCACGCCGATCGCCGCGCCCTGGCGATTCGGGCCGCCAGGTCCTGGGGCTGCGGCAAACAGGGCCAGCTTCTCCAGTTCGGAGGCCAGCCTGGCGCTATCGCTGCCGATCGCCTCCGCCAGGGCCTCGGCCGCCGCCGGCTCCAGGCGCAAGCCGAGCTCCCGGGCCGTGCGCTCCACCAGCTCGATCTGTCCGCCGCTATCCCAGATGGCCGGCAACTGGAAGCTGTGTTCTGCGGCCACCTTCTTGAGCGCCTTGGTGGTGCGCAGGCGGGCATCGGGTTTGCCCCCGCTCACCAGCACCAGGTGGCAGTGGGGCGGAATCAGGGACAGGCTGGCGTCCAGCCGTTCGGCTAGCTCAGCCGGGCACTGGCTGCAGAACGGGCTGCGTTGCAGCACCACCAGGCGCGCCCCGCCGCCAAAGGGGGGCGTGCGGGCCTCCTCCAGGGCCTGGCCCGCCTGGGTTGCGTCGTTGCCGTCCAGGCGGCTGAGGTTGATCGCGGCCCAGGCCGGATCCACCAGCTGTGCCACGAGGGCCTCCACGGCGCGGTTGCGGGCGGCTTCGTCGTCGCCCCAGTAGAGGTGGATGGGCATGCAGCCAGCCCGAGGTAGCGCGATCATGGCCTGACAACGTCAAGGCCCCCGATGCCCCATACGCTCGTCATTGGCGGTGCCGGCTTCATCGGCAGCGAGGTGTCAAGGCTTTTGGTCGAGGCCGGCCGTGAGGTGGTGATTCTCGGTCGGGGCCCGGGAGAGTCCAGGTGTTTGCTGCCTGGCTGTCGCTATGTGCAGGGGGATTACGCGAATCTTGGCCTACTTCGCTCCTTGCTGAATCCGGGTTGTGATGTAGTGAACCTGGCCTATTCCACCGTTCCGAAAACAAGCTTTGGCGATCCAACCTTTGACTTGATCTCCAATCTGCCCGCCAATGTAGCCCTGTTGCAGGAAGTCGCCCAAGCGGGGGCGCGGAGGTTGCTAAACGTTTCCTCCGGCGGTACGGTCTACGGGGCGCCGCAATCACTGCCGATTAGGGAAGATCATCCCACCAATCCAATCAGTCCCTATGGCATCACCAAGCTCACGATTGATTCCTATGCGCGAATGTTCCATGCCACCATGGATCTTCCGGTTCTGATCGTTCGGCCTGCGAATGCCTATGGTGAAAACCAGCGTACCGGTGTTGGGCAGGGATTTATGGCGGCAGCGATTGATGCAATTCAGCGAGGCCAAAGCGTGGAGATCTATGGGGCCCAGGGAACTGTGCGTGATTACATCCATGTGGCTGACGTCGCCGCTGGCATCGTGGCGGCTTTGGAACGGGGAAAAGTTGGTGAGATCTATAATCTCGGTACCGGTATCGGGGCTTCCAACCTTGATTTGCTTCGCTTGCTTGAAAGCCTGGCCGCGGCCGATGGTTTTGGTGTCAACGTAACCCATCTGCCCGAACGGCCCTTTGACGTTGCGGCCAACGTGCTCGATCCGGCCAAGCTTGAGGCTGCCACGGGATGGCAGCCCGCCTTCCCCCTGGCCGAAGGGCTGGCCAGCATGTGGCACCATGCGCTGCAGCGCCGTTTGTCGGCAGGCTCGCCTTGACCAAACCGGACGCTGCAGGCCCAGACGCCGCAGGCTTCGATCACCCGATCTTCCGCGAAAGCGTGCGCCGCATCCGCTCGCTGCTGGGGGAGACGGGGCTGGAGGGGGTGGAGCAGGAGTTGCTGGAGCGGCTGGTCCACAGCTGTGGCGACGCCTCGATTACAGCCTGCCTGCGGTTCAGTCCGGGGGCCTGTGAGCGGGGTATGGCAGCCCTGGCTGCGGGAGCCGTGATTCTCACCGACACGGCCATGGCCGCCAGTGCCGTGGCGCCGATGGCCCGCCGCACCTTCGCCAATCCGGTCCATACGGTTCTGGACTGGGCTCCCGCCACAGCGCCGTTGGGGGGGACCCGGGCCGCCATCGGCATGGAGCGGGCCCTGGAGGCCCATCCCGGTGCGGTGGTCTTGATCGGTAGTGCCCCCACGGCGCTGGAGCTGCTGTTAGGGCGGGTGGCGCCCGGCACGGTGGCGGCCCTGCCAGCGCCGGCCCTGGTGATCGGCATGCCCGTGGGCTTCGTTGGGGTAGCCGAGAGCAAACGCCATCTGGCGGCCAGCGGCTTGGTCCAGATCCGGCTTGAGGGCAGCAGGGGCGGAGCTGGTCTGGTGGCTGCGGCGGTGAATGCGCTGTTGCGGCGCGCCTGGTTGGATAGCCCGCTCAGCGCCGAGACCAGGGCGACGCCGCCCTGATCCCAGTGCCTACAGCAGGCAGGGTGGTTTCAGGCGGCGCGGGCCAGGTCGTCTGGCCTGGCTTCGGCGGGTTGCGTTTCGGCCGGCCGTAGGCCCACGGCCACATGGCTGTTGGCCTCGATCCGGCCCAGCACCTGGCGGGCGCGCAGCACCACCGAAGCGGGCACGCCCGCCAGCCGGGCGGCCTCGATGCCGTAGCTGCGGCTGGCGCCGCCCCGCACCACCCGATGCAGGAACACCAGCTCCTCGCCGGTTTCCTCCACCAGCACCTGGGCATTGGCCACGTTGGGCAGCAGCTCGGCTAGCTCGTTGAGCTCGTGGTAGTGGGTGGCGAAGATCGTGCGGGCGCGGAGGTCGCCGGCCAGGTGTTCCGCCACCGCCCAGGCGATCGAGAGGCCATCGAAGGTGGCCGTGCCGCGGCCGATCTCATCGAGCAGCACCAGGGAGCGCTCGCTGGCGTGGTGAAGGATGTTGGCGGTTTCGGCCATCTCCACCATGAAGGTGGATTGGCCGCTGGCCAGGTCGTCGACGGCGCCGACGCGGGTGAAAATCCGATCGGCGATGCCGAGGCGGGCGGAGCGGGCCGGAATCCAGGAGCCGATTTGGGCCATCAGCTGCAGCAACCCCGCCTGGCGCAGGTAGCAGCTCTTGCCGCTGGCATTGGGCCCGGTGAGCACCAGCAGGTCGGGGGCAGCCAAGCCAACGCCCCCCAGGGCCAGGTCGTTGGCGGTGAAGCTCTCCTCCACCAGCAGCTGCTCCACCACCGGGTGGCGGCCGGCCTCGATCAGCAGCTGCCGGCCTTCCACCAGCTCGGGGCGGCAGTAACCGCCGCTGGCCGCCACCTCCGCCAGGGAGGCGAGGGCATCGAGCTCCGCCACCAGGCGTGCGGCGGCGCGGATCGGCCCGGCCCGCTCGCCAACCCGGGCGCGCAGGCCGCTGAACAGCTCGTACTCCCGTTGGGCGGCGCGGGCCCGCAGCTGCAGGATGCGCCCTTCGCGGCCCTTGAGGGCGGGGGTGACGAACCGTTCTTCGTTGGCCAGGGTCTGGCGGCGGATCCAGTGGTCGGGCACGCTGGCGGCCCGGGCCCGGCTCACCGCCAGGAAATAGCCGAAGCTGCGGTGGTACTGGAGCCGCAGGTTGGGGTTGCCGCTGGCGCGGCGCTCGTTGGCCTCCTGCTCGGCCAGCCAGCCGTCCTGGTCGTCGAGCTGGTTGCGCAGGCCATCGAGCAGGGGGTCGACGCCGTCGTGGATCAGGCCGCCTTCGCCCAGGGCCAGGGGCGGGGTGTCGAGCAGGTGGTGGCGCAGTTCGGCCGCTAGGGCCGCGAGCTCAGGCCAGGGTTGGCCCAGGGCTTGCAGGGGTTGGCTGCGGCAGTCCTTGAGCAGAGCCGCCAACCGCGGCAGCCGTTCCAGGCCGTCGGCCAGGGCCACCAGATCGCGGGCCGAGGCGCTGCCGGCGCCGGCGCGGCCCGCCAGGCGCTCCAGATCCCCCATCGGCCGCAGCAGCCGGCGCAGGGCGAGGCGCAGGGGGCGGTGCTCTACCAGTTCAGCCACGGCCTCCTGGCGCACCAGGATCGCGGCGCGGTCCACCAGGGGGGCTTCGATCCAGCGGCGCAGGCAGCGGCCGCCCATGGCGGTGGCGGTGCGATCGAGCGCCCAGAGCAGCGAGCCCTGCAGGCCGCCGCCGAGCTGGGTGCGGGTGAGTTCGAGGTTGCGGCGGGTCTGGGCATCGAGCACCAGTTGGTCGCCGGCGTGCCACAGCGTGGGCGGCTCCAGGGGGATGGGGCCCACTCCGCTGCCGCCGTCGGCGCTGGCTGGGGCCGTTGGCGCCGCCACCACGGGGATCGGTTGGGTGGTGTCGAGGTAGGCCAGCAGGCCGCCGGCCGCGCGCATCGCCAAGGGGTGTTCGCCGAGGCCGAGGCCATCGAGGCTGGCCAGGCGGAAGTGGGCCAGCAACCGGGCCCGGGCCTGGGGGGCCTCAAACGGGGTGCGGGGCAGGGCCGTCAGCCGTTGCGGCTCGGGGCACCAGGCGGGGGGGGGCGCGGGGTCCGCTTGGGGTTCAGGCCAGAGCACTTCCGCCGCTTCGAGCTGCAGCAGCTCCTGGTGCAGGGCTCCGCTCCCCTCCCGCTCGGTGACCCGGAACTCGCCGGTGCTGACATCCGCCACCGCCAACCCCCAGCGGCCGCCGCTGGCCGGCACCACGGCGCAGAGCCAGTTGTTGCGCCGGGCCGTGAGCATCCCCTCCTCCAGCACGGTGCCGGGGGTCAGTACCCGGGTGATGCCGCGGCGGAGCAGGGCCCCCTTGGCGGGCGTGGCCTCGAGCTGGTCGCAGAGCGCCACGCTGAGGCCGTGGCGCACCAGTTCGGCGCAGTAGCGCTCGGCGGCGTGGTGGGGGATGCCCGCCATCGGCACGCGGCCGATCGCCTTGCCGGCCTCCTTGCCGGTGAGGGTGAGCTCCAGCAGGCGCGAGAGCAGGATCGCGTCCTCGAAGAAGAACTCGTAGAAGTCGCCAAGGCGGTAGAGCAGCACCCGCTCGGGATGGGCGGCCTTGAGTTCCACGTAGTGGCGCAACGCCGGCGGCAGGGCCGCCGGGTTCAGCAGGCTGTGGTGGTGCCAGCGGGGCAGGTCGCCTTCGGGCGGCTGGGGGGAGCCAGGGGAAGGGCCGCTGGCGAGGGTTGGGCTGATTGATGAACTGATTGCTGCGGTGCTGCCCTGGCTTGGCGCCACAGCTTCGCCCTGGGGGCTGGTGCTGGCCTTGACACTGGCCGTTGGGGCAGCTGCGCCAGGCTCGCCAGCGCCGCTCTCCGGCTCCAGGGCCCGTCGGGAGGGCTGGGCGCCAGCGGCCGCGACCCGGCGCCGGCGCGGCCTGGCCGCGGCATCGGCCTGCAGCAGGCCATCGTCGTCGAGGGGGCCATCGGCGTGGTCGGCCCCTGGGGTGGAAGCGTCAGAGCTGGGGCCGGCTTGGCCAGATCCAGCGGCAGCGGCGGCCTCCGGGAAGAGGCTCCCCTGCAGATCCAGTGCAGCCACCAGGGACAGCTGCTGGCCGGCTGGCGCCACCATGGCACTGGGGGTGGGAGAAAGCCAATTTTACCACCACCACCATCGATGGTGGTTAGCCAATTACATCGCCACCATCGGTGGTGGCCTGATCGCCCCCTGCCGCCCCTGCCGCCTCGCTTCAGGCCCCCGCTCCAGGCCCCAGCTCCAGGCCATGCCCCACAACTTGTGAAGGAAGCCCAGGGGCTCCCCAGGCGCCTGGGGGTTGCGTGTGAGAATCCCACCACTGCCTGATCCGGCCGCCGCGCCCTCCCCCAGCACCTCTCATGCAGATCATCAACACCCTCACCGTCCTGGCCCTGGTGGTGCTGTCGTTCGCCTTGATCGTGGCGATCCCGGTGCTCTACGCCAGCAGCGAGGACAGCGGCCGCTCCAACCGCCTGATCCTGATCGGTGGCGCCGCCTGGGTGGCCCTCGTTCTGCTCAACTGGGGCGTGAGCTTTTTCGTGGTCTGAAGTTTTGACGGTATTCGAAGGTCGCTTCACCGATACGGCGGGTCTGAACATCGCCGTGGTGGTCGCCCGGTTCAACGACCTGGTCACGGGCAAATTGTTGAGCGGTTGCCTCGATTGCTTGTCCCGCCACGGCATCGATACGGCCCCCACCAGTGGGCAGCTGGATGTGGCCTGGGTGCCCGGCAGCTTTGAGATCCCCCTGGTGGCGCAGCGCCTCGCCGCCAGCGGCCGTTACCAGGTGGTGATCACCCTGGGGGCGGTGATCCGCGGTGACACCCCCCACTTTGATGTGGTGGTGGCCGAGGTGGGCAAGGGCGTGGCCGCCGTGGCCCGCGACACCGGCATCCCGGTGATCTTCGGCGTGCTCACCACCGACACCCTGCAGCAGGCCCTGGAGCGGGCTGGAATCAAGAGCAATCTGGGCTGGAGCTACGCGATGCAGGCGCTGGAGATGGGGAGTTTGATGGGGGCGCTGGGGAGGTCAGAGCTTTGCTAGTGGATGGGGCTTGGTTTTGTTGAAGCTAGGTTGGCATCGGTGGCGGCCCCTTGGGATTGGCTCGCTGCCGTCCAGCCGGCTGTTCGGCCCTTTTTGTCATGGGGAAGCATGGCAAGCGGACATTCAGTGAGCGCCTCTGGAATCTTTGCTACCACATTCCACGGAGATGCGGGAAGAAACAGTGCTTAATCAGCGGGAGCTAATGCTTCTCTTTGTGGCCTTCCATCCCTCTGCTCAGGAGGTAGCCCGGTTGCGGGCTTGCCTAGCCTCTTTGCCAGCTGCCATCGGCTACAGTATAGTTGTCAATGATCATCGCCCTGGTGAACCGATTGATCAACTTGCCAGCCGTGCCGATCACTTCCTGGCTTTACTTGATAATCCTGGCTATGGCAAAGCGGTGAATCAGTTGGTGCGTCAACTGCCCCAGCTTCCAACTTATCTGGGGGTCATGAATACTGATCTCAGTTGGGATCCCGACTGCTTTCCCGGCTTGCTTGCCTGGCTTAAAGGCCATCCAGATGTGACCCTTGCCGTGCCGCAGATCAGGGATGGTGAGGACAGAATTCAGAAACTCTGCAAACGCGATCCAACGGTTCTTGGTCTATTAAGTCGCCGCTTCATCCCGGGATGGCTGAAACCCGCTTGGCTGAAACGCTATGACCGGTGGTATGTCATGGGCGACCATGATTACGCCACAACCTTTGAGGTCCCCTATCTAAGCGGTTGTTGCATGCTAATCAGGGCGGATGCTTTTGTTGCCGTCAATGGCTTTGATCCACACTTCTTTCTCTATCTTGAAGATGCTGATATCACCCGTAAGCTGAGGCGACTTGGCAGGTGTGTGCACCTGCCCGTCAAATCGATCAGGCACGACTGGGGCCGCGGTAGTTATCAGAGTTTATGGCTGGGTCTGGTCAACATTCACAGCTCCTGGCTGTATTTCAGCAAGTGGGGCTGGAAATTATGGTGAACGCTTGGGAATGATTGTTCTTTTTCTGGCTCAGCGGCAGCCCGCTGGGCTTAAACCAGGAAAGGCAGAATCTTGCGCTCTTTGCGCAGGAAAACCAATGAGACGTAGAGTCCGATAAGGTTGCTGATCAGCTGGATCAGATTGGCATGAACGGCGGGATGGCCATGGATCACAGAATCCCTAAGCGGGCTGAAGGAATTATAGAGGGGATTTAAGGAAGTGATCCAATTCATGGAACCCAGATTAGATTTCATATACAGGATCGGAGAGAGCAAGAAGACGAGTTGCAAGACAATCGGAACCAGCTGATAGAAATCCTTAAACCGAGCCCCAACCAGGCAGACCAGCAGGGGTAGCCAGAATAAGAAGACGGCGAAATTGAGGATTCCAGGCAGTCCATAAACTAGTACATTCAAGAGTAGGCTGTGCTGCAACAGCGTCAATCCGAGCAGGACCATGGCAAAGGACTGCAAAAAAGTCTGCAATTGAAATGCCCACTCCTCTAGGGCATAGAAGAGCGGCGGAAGATTGATATTGTTAATGCTGTCTCGGTTCTGCTCAAACAGTTGGGGTGCGCTTCCAATCGCTCCTGAGAGAGAATTCCAAAGCACCAGGCCGACGCCGAGGTAGACAGCATACTCTCTAAAGTTTTCAACCTTAAATACGGTACCGTAGACGGCGGCGAGAGCGGCAATGGACAAGAGATTGGTTAAGCCAAGCCAGAGATTGCCGAGCTTCGTGCGCACATAGCGGGCCTTTGTTCGTGCTGTCGCGGTAAACCACCACACACGCCTGCTATGCCAGGCAAACCTAAGTTGTCCCCATGGGGATTGTTGACTCAACTGCCACAGCTTGAGAAGATCCGGGATGTGATTGTGCGGAATGGAGCTGGGGGACTGATTCATGGCTCAAACATGACTGATTTCGGTAAATTGCTCGCTGTGGTAAAATGCAAGTGCCTCATTTAGATCTGCATCCATCACGATGCGCCCCTGGTGAAATACCAGGCCTCGTTCACAGAAGCGTTGCAGAAGCGAGTCGGAATGGGAAGCCAGGAGCAGGGTGCCGGCAGTTTCCAGAAAGCGATCAAGTCGGTTCTGAGCTGCTTCCACAAAGCGGCTGTCCCCGGCGCCAAAACCTTCATCGATGGCCAGGCATTGGTGGGGGATTCCGGTCAGCATGGCAAACAAAAGTCTAGCCGCCATACCCTGGCTATAGCCTTTGATGGGCAAATAGATAAAGTCACCAAGGCCGCAGAAGTCGATGACATTCTGGGCAAACACCGAGAAACCCTGTAAATTTCCGTGGATAGTTAAATAGTGGGCTTTGATTGCCTGGAATCCACTCAGTTCGGGACTCGTGATGAAGCTTCTGCTGATCATCGGGTAGACAAACTGGTGAACCTTGAGTACGCCACTACTCGGTTGGTAGATGCCGCTGATCAGTCTTAGGAAGGTGCTCTTGCCGGCCCCATTGTGGCCAATCAAAGCAATTCTTTCACCACTTTTAATCGATACGTTGAGGTCACGCAAAGCGTCTATGCATGCATGACCACGATCGCGTTTGAGTTTGCCACCGGTCAATGTTCGTAGGAAAACCGAACCAATGCTGCGGCTCTCGGAGCTGAAGACGGGGATTTCGAGATTCACATGTTCAAGTTCCAGAACTGGTTCAGCCTCGACGGTATGGTCATCTCTCATGGCTCAGGGAGGACATCTCACTCGTGAGGTGGACCTGGATCGTGGGGTTTACCAACTGAGTATATCGCACGAGCCACAACTGTCCCGATCCGGTTCCGCTATTGGCCCAGCTTTAACCAGGCCACACTGCCACTACTGAATGGTGGAGCGCGATTCAATTGCGCTCCTTAGGCCCTGCCCTGTCGACGGCCGGATGAAATCACAATCGCACAGCAACCAAGTTGCCAGATTTGGGACAGGTATTAAGCCAACTGCAGTATCAGTACTCATAAGTAGAAGTTCGACTGAGATCTGATTGGCTTGTGCATGTTTTGGGCAAGGCTGTAGCTGGCAGCCTGACTTGTTTCTGGCTTGGCAATCAGTGTTTCGCCTGGATCGGGGCTATGCTGTTTAGTACTTTTAATTTTAACCAGATTCGTCCCCTCCAGAGCGCGAGTAGAAGCTTGGAAAAATTGCCCTCCGATGCTGTATAGTCTTTGGATTACCAAGATCGCGAACGCCCCTGCGAGCAATGACCGAAAAAGAAGCAATCATGACTCTGCCGCAAGTCGGTCATCCCTTGCATACCGTATACGCTATCTTTGAAACCCTTGGAGCCTTAGATGATTACAGAGCGTTTTCATATCTTGTACGTATTGAGGAAACATTGCCGGAATCTATCAATGTGCAGGCACGCATCCTCGGCCGTTATCGGGGACCTCACCTGAGTCGGCAGATTGTTAAAGCTGAGCGTAAGAGGTCAAGCGGTAAAGCGCCCCATTACAGAGGAATCGGCAGGATTCGGCGCCATGTCTTGTCCCGGTTCAAGTTCAGTCCTAGTTATCACTGGTTTTCTAATATTGACTCCAACCTCTATTCATCACTTCGTTGGATGATGGCCTGGAATAAGCCTAATTCGAGGGCCGTGATCTTCGCCCACAGTCTCGATCGCGGCCTGAAGCTTGTTGAGCTTATTTTTCTTTTTGCCAATGAGGTGCCGGCAGGCATCGTTTTGGTGTTGCTGGATTCCTCTGATTGGGACCCACTTAAGCTGGCCACCCTGCGTCACTGGGGTGTCACAGTCCTTCTGGACGGATCGGAAGCCGTACCGAGTCAGCCTGATACTCCATTTCCTCTGCAGGCCCTTGAGTTTGATTCTTTGGTGGAGAAACCTTTGTTGGCCAAAAAATGCGCTAGTGCCGATTGGGCCGATCTGCTCAAGAACAGTCAGCTGACGACCCGAAATCCGGAAAAAGTACTTTTTTTTCGCCCCGACTGGATGAAGTGCGGGTCGGCGACCACGTTTGCCAAGCTTTCAAAGTTGTTCCAGGCGCGAGGCTCAATCCTTATCGACGTAGCACTACAGCCCTATGCCGTATTTTGTGGCCGAGCAGATATTGCTGAAAAAATAGCCGAAGTCGAGGAAACTCTCTCCCCTGCTTTTCATATCAATTTGAGGCGTGCTTTCCTGCCGGTCTCACTCTTAGTCATGATCTTTTTTACGATTATTCGGCGTCCGAAAACGGTTGCTGGATATATGCCAATCTTCTACCAGCAATGCGTGGTGCCTCGCGGCTTGAAACGGTTAATTTCAAGCGCCCGAATCGATTATCTTTACGTGAATCATTATTTTACACTCCCCTTGGCCAAGGGCCTCAAGCCTAACGTGCCGGTTTTTTTGGATACCCACGACATTCAATCGCTTAATTACGTCTCCCATGATTATCATCAGAACGCTCGCATGCGGGCCGCCCCCTTTACGGAATGCCTCAAGGAGGAGCTTGCGATTGTGGATGTTGCTGATCGAGTAACGATGGTTAGTCGGGAGGAGATTGAGCTTGTCAAGAAATATCGACCAAGCGGTGACTTTTTTTATTATATTCCTGTCCCTGATTCCGTTCCCAAGCCGGTCAGTAATGCCCCGTGCCGATCGCCTGTCTTGCAAGCCCTCATCGTTGCCAGTCGCAATCCGGCTAATGAGCGAAGTCTGGCATGGTTTCTGAAACGAGTCTGGCCCAAGATCAAATCCCTGCCCTATCAGTTGACTATCATTGGCAATATCAATCGTTCTTTTGAGGATTACTCCCACCCAAATGTAAAATTTGCCGGCCTTGTTGACGACCTTCAAGCGGAGTACCAACGGGCCAACTTGATACTTCTTCCGATCACTAATGGGGGTGGAATAGCGATCAAATCCTTAGAAGCTATCCAGACTGAGTTGCCAATTGTTTGCACACCCCACGCCATGCGTGGCCTGCCACTCATGGTCCAACAAGCTCTGCCGGGTAGTCTTACAGATATCGACATGGTCAATGACTTGACCGAGCTTGCTTGTAATCCCTCGGCATTGGCTGCCCGGAGAGATCGGGTCATAGAGGCGCACTGTGTGCTGACCTCCATGAACTTTGATGTGCAGATGAATCAAGAATTAGATCTGATGTGCTCCCGAGCAAGGTCTCAGAACCGTTCGCCCATAAAGCCGTGATATCCTTACTTGGTGCTGGGTGGTCAGCCACGCCTCAACTTTCATTCAACGTATAGCAACACATCAATGACACCCGAAAATCGCGAATTTTCTGTCATCGCCTCTCTGCTTCATGAGCATCGCCGAAGCGGGGAACCCACTATTCTTCTGAACCTTTGCGAGCAGAGCTTTCGTAGTCTTTTTGACCAGTACACGGATCTACATCGCCAGCTTTTTGTTGCACTTGTTCTGGATCAGATTCTACTTAGCTGTCCGCATCCATTCTTCCTTCTCTACTCCCATTCCGATTCTGATCCCGAGGGATTCACTGCCGACGATGTCTTCCAGTCTTATGCGGTCCTCTGGTTACGTAAGCATGGATACAGCAACTTCTGCATTGCTTCTTCCCTGACCATTCCGGACGACATCTTTGCGCAGATCGCTGCCGCTATGGATCTCGCGATCACGGGCCATGGGTCGCTGATGCAGTCCCTCAACAATGCCCGATGCCCCCTGCTCATCTTGATGGGAGACAGGAAATCATACCGTCCTCTCCCTACTCTAGGTCCCATACTCACCGCTTCTCCCCTCCAACATGGACGAATCGTTGCTGAGTTACATGCCATTTCCTCCGAAGTGGCTTCCTTTCTCAGCAAGGATCATTATCCTGCTGATCTGCGTCAGGGGGAGGTAGCATCCGCCCCAAACGCCCTCAGGAGTCGCAGAGCCAGGCTTGCCCAGCATCTTCCCTTCTTAGGAACGGCATTGCGCCCTTTCAAGGATGAATCTTCGCCCCTAGCTCGTGGCGACACGCCGCCCTCAGCCCAGGAGCTGCGGCAGCCGGACAGGCATGAATTTGAGATCCATGATCCAAATCTGGAGTCATCTCTGTTAGAGCTCACCAAAGCACATTTTCAATCTTTAGTCCGTCATCCGGATCGAGTGGGCACCGATCTTTCCTCCATAACCCTAGATGGCGATCCCTCATTTGTTCCCGACATGTTGGCCCGGGATTCCCTTCACGATGAGGACTACGTAGTCTTTCGCGGTTTCAAGGATCCGCAATCTCTGATTCTTGATATAGGTGCCAATTGGGGCTATTCCGTTTCCTCCATTGAGGCTAGTGGGGCCAAAAGCGGCATTGTATCTTTTGAGGCAATTCCGATGTACCGCCCTTGCCTCGCGGCTGTCTCTGAAATGAGGGGCCAGCGCTATCAGTACTTCATGACGGCTTTGTCCGATCAGCCGTCAGAGCTGATTTTTACAGTGCCCGTTGTGAATAATCAAGCATTGAGTGCTCTGACAACTGCGGCTGAACAGCCCAATCTGGAGGGTATTGCCTCGAATGTCGTGTCGTACATTCGCCATTGGATGACTGACTTGCAGAATTTTGATTACCGCCTCGTTTCATTCCGAGTCCCCGTTCAACGATTAGATGACGTGATCCAATCGAATCCTAATACGTTCAGAGAGCGGGCCATTGTTGCCATTAAAATTGACGTTGAGGGGATGGAGTATCCTGTGCTGCGTGGCGCTGAGCAGCTGCTGTTAGAGCATCAGCCGCTAATTATGGCGGAAGGAGGGGCGAACAATGAAGCCTTGATCCAGTATCTGTTGGGCTTGGGTTATTTGGTGGCGCAGAGAGATGATTTTAGTCTCGTTATCTCTGCCACGTCTGACCGAACAAGAATCAACGGATTTTTTGTGCATCATCAACAAGTAGTCACATATCGAGAGCTTGGCATTCTGAGATGAGGTCTTTTTGTGTTTGAGCGCTTCAAGAGGTTTTTGAAGCTTGATCTGGCGTCACGGCCTCGTCTGATCTTTTTATTGCTCACGCTCCGGCATTTTTTTGCCTCAAGGGCTACGCACATTCCCTTGCCTGTAGAAGGAGATTGTGAGCGTTCAGCGCCTGCCATATTGTTTGTTGACGGCAGCATGCCTCGAGATGATAGGGATGCTGGTGCAGTTTCGATCTGCCAGTTTATGCAGCTCTTTGTTGATCATGGCTGGCAAGTCTATCTGTGGCCATTTGATCAGATCGATCGGCCAGAACTGAGATCCTACCTTTCCTCGAAGGGCATCCGTGTTGTTTTGTCTTCCAGGCGGGCGGCTGCCTTGCCCAACTGGCTGCATGGCAATGCCGCCAGGTTTGATGTCGTCTTTCTAAGTCGTCCTGCTCTTGCTGCCTACCTACTTCCTTGGCTGAAGAATCGTCAGTTTCAGCTTGTTTACTATGGTCACGATCTGCATGGTGAACGGTTTGCGCAAGAAGCTGTCCTAACTGGCTATTGGGAGCTGGGCCTAGTTGCTTGCAGATACCACATGCTTGAGAAATACATCTGCGGCGCTGTGGATCTGAGCTTTTATCCATCAGTTCAAGAGGTTGATGCTCTGAAGTCTGCCGTGCCAGAAGCCAAGATCATGGAATTGCCCCCCTATGGGTTTGACTTTTCTAAGTTGGCTGCAGCCGTTCCTCCCGCCGGGGCCCAGCTCCTGTTTGTTGGCAACTTTGGTCACTTGCCTAATGTTGATGCGGCTATCTGGCTAGTTGACGAGATATGGCCTAGAATTAGACAATCTGTACCCGAGGCAAAGCTAGTCATTGCCGGTTCTGCGCCTCCCGCTCCGCTGCGAAGACGCGTGCATCGATCGGAGTTGGGGATCACCCTGACGGGGTGGGTCCCAGAGCAGCGCCTTGATGCGCTCTATTTAGAAAGTCGTCTGGTCATCGTTCCGCTTCGTTTCGGCGCTGGGGTTAAACACAAGGTCGTTTCGGCTGTTGTTCGGGGTTGTCCTGTCGTTACGACTGAGATTGGCTTGCAGGGTCTAGATGAGTTGTTCAACAATGTAGGCTTGGCCCATAATCCCGCTGACTTCGCCAAGCAATGTCAGCCTTTGATTGACAATGATCAGCTTTGGATCTCCAGGGTTCAGTCTGCCCGCACCGCTCTCTCCAGCCGGTTTTCGTCAGATACAATGTGGAAAGCGCTCCGCAATCTGCATCAAGAGGCCTAAATGACAGACGGCAAGCGTCTCCCTGGTCTGATCCGCTCCCGGGCGGCCTTACGCCTTGGGCTTGCGGGTGGTGGAACGGATGTCTCCCCTTACTGTGATCTGCATGGGGGGTATGTCCTCAATGTCACCATCGATCGCTATGCGTATGCCGTGTTGCGCTATCGCGAAGACGGGATGCTTCGCTTTGAGGCTTCGGATCAACAGGTCGAATGTCTCTGTACTGCTGCCGCCAATCTCGAACTGGATGGCTGCTTGAATCTTCACAAAGCTGCCTATAATCATTTTATCAGTACTTACAACAACGGTGTGCCGCTGCCCCTCGAGCTCAGCACGTTCTGCGATGCTCCGGTCGGTTCTGGTCTCGGCTCTTCTTCCACGCTCGTGGTGGCGATGATCAAGGCCTTTGTTGAACTTTTCAACCTCGCCCTTGATGATTATGCGATTGCTCTGCTGGCTTATCGCATTGAACGGATTGATTGTCGGCTCCAGGGCGGTCGCCAGGATCAATATTCTGCCACCTTTGGGGGCGTAAACTTTATGGAGTTTTATGGCGAGGATCGTGTTATTGTCAATACACTGCGCATCAAGAATTGGGTCATCTGCGAGCTGGAGGCATCGCTTGTTCTCTACTTCACCGGCGTTTCTCGGGAGTCAGCGCACATCATCGCTTCCCAGAGCGCCAATGTCGTTCAAGGTGACTCTAACGCCATCGCTGCGATGCATGGCATCAAGCAGGAGGCCTTGGTGATGAAGGAGTGCATTCTGCGGGGAGATTTCCCTGGTTTTGTCGAGTCGATGCGTATGGGTTGGGAGAATAAGAAGCGTTCGGCCTCCACCGTCAGCACCCCTCACATTGAGGAGATCTATCGAACGGCCTGTGCTGCTGGGGCGGAGGCGGGCAAGGTATCAGGTGCTGGTGGAGGCGGCTTTATGTGGTTTTTTGTCCCCACCGAGAAACGCATGGATGTGATTCGGGCTCTCGGTAAGATGGGAGGCCAAGTGAGCAACTGCCATTTCACCCAACATGGCACTCAGGCATGGAGACTCTGATGAACGAATACATCACAAGCCAGATCCAAGAGACGCAACGGATTCTGGCGGCCATGCTTGCTGACCCTCGCCTCCTGGCTACGGTTGAGCAGGTTGCAGCAGTGTGCATTGATTGCTTCCGATCCGGCAACAAGCTGATGTTGGCGGGCAATGGTGGTAGTGCTGCGGACGCACAACACATCGCCGGCGAATTTGTTAGTCGCTTTGCCTTTGATCGACCAGGCTTGCCCGCTATTGCCCTGACCACAGATTCATCCATCCTTACGTCTATTGCCAACGACTATGCCTATGAGAGGATCTTCTCGCGTCAGATTCAGGCCCATGCCCGCCCGGGTGATGTGCTGATCGCCTATTCCACATCTGGTATTTCCGCGAATATCCTTGCGGCTCTTCAGGCAGCCCGTCAGCAAGGAGTTGCCACGGTGGGCATGACTGGCAACCGCGGCGGGCCCATGCATAGCCTCTGCGACCATTGTTTTGCGGTACCGAGTGCGGATACGCCCAAGATCCAGGAGGGACATGCCGTTTTGGGCCATATTCTTTGTGGGCTTGTTGAACGAGCCATCTTCTCTGATCTGCCCTGATGGAAGCGATTGTTCTGGCGGGTGGTTTTGGTACCCGTCTTCGTGAGGTTGTTCCTGATCTGCCGAAACCGATGGCGCCAATCGCAGGGCGCCCCTTTTTGGAAATTCTGCTTCGCGACCTTGCCAGCAAAGGCTTTCGGCGCGTCATTCTGTCGCTTGGCTTCATGGCCGATTCGATCTCCGCTTTTTTTGGCGACCACTTTGCCGGGATGACGATTGTTTCCGTGGTCGAGCCCCGCCCCTTGGGTACCGGTGGAGGAGTCCGGTTGGCCATGGATTGCGTCGAATCCGATCATGTCTATATCTTCAATGGCGATACCTTCCTGGACCTAGAGATTTCCCAGGTGGAGGCCCTCTGGCAGAGCAGGAGGAGTTCTATCATTGTGGCCCGGTCTGTGCCGGACACGGCACGCTACGGCCGCCTCGTTATCCAGGCAGGCCGGGTCACAGCCTTCACCGAAAAGGGTGGCAGCGGCCCTGGTTTCATCAATGCTGGCTGTTGCGTGTTTTCGAACACTCAGCTCGACAATCTTGCTGTTGGTGTGGCGTTTTCCCTGGAGCAGGACGTTCTTATGCCCTTGGCGCAGAGCGGTTCTCTGACGGCTTTCGTGACAGAGGGTCAGTTTATTGATATCGGCATCCCAGAAGATTTTTTCCGCGCCCAATCGCTGCTTGCGGATAGGTATTGATCGCCATGCTGAGACCGGCTTTGTTTCTTGATCGCGATGGCGTGATTAATGTTGATCGTGGCTATGTGCATCGTGTCGATGACTTTGAGTTTATGCCAGGCATCTTCAGCCTTGTGCGTGGCTGCCGCCGGCTCGGCTACCGCATTATTGTTGTAACCAATCAGGCTGGAATCGGCCGTGGCTATTATAGCGAGCAACAGTTTCAAGCCCTGTCCGCTTGGATGCAGACACGTTTTCGTGCTGAGGCTGCCGAGGTTGATGCCGTTTATCATTGCCCCCATCATCCCGAGCATGGCATCGGCATTTATCGGCAGGACAGCCACGACCGAAAGCCTAAACCTGGCATGCTTCTCAAGGCTGCCAAGGATTGGAGCCTTGACCTTTCCAGATCGGTGTTGCTCGGTGATCGAGCCAGCGATATCCGAGCCGCGCTTGCCGCCGGTGTTCCGCACCGCTTTCTTTATCGTTCCAACGACCCTCCGGAGGATGCCATTGCCGTGGCCGAGTTCGACGAGGTGATCCAGCAGCTCCAGCTCCTCAGTTGACGGGCGTGGGTGCTCAGAACTGTTGGGTGTTTGCTGCGGTGCTTGTCATCGTACTGTTCTCAGTGATTTCTCGATGCGTCCATTCTCTAGACAACGCTGACGCGTTTCTTCGATCTTTTGAGCGTATTGATCACATAACGATGATCCTGATACGCAGAATGTCATAGTCAGTTCATCCATTAACATGGCCTGCTCGAGCATGTTATCGATCAGGATTTCTGGAACATCTTCGCTGGTCCACCCCGTCCAGCGACGCAACCAATCCACAGGTTCCTCGCAACGCCGCGAGGTCACGTCAAGTAGTTCCAGTCCAGTTGTCTTTGCTAGGCAGAGGGCTGATCGGGGGGAGAACATATGGAGGTGGTCGGGATAGGCGAACCAGTTCCAGCTCTCAAATCCCTGCTTCCACGCCTTGAGATAGGCACCATTGGGAACGTGAAACTCCATCACACCTTGATCGGCAAGACATGTTTTTATACTGTTCAGGAAGCCATGCACGTCAGGGATGTGTTCTAAGGCGTGATATGCATAGACAATATGTGCGCTTTCTCCTTTGTCTCGTAGAACCGACTCGGCCGGCTCCGCAAAAATGAACTCATTGCCTCCAGCTCTGCCCTGGCTGATCGCATCGCTGTTAAGGTCCGCGCCGTAGGCATTCAATCCCCTGCGCCTCAGCTCCATGACCGTCCCACCGAAGGCACAGCCAATCTCCATTGTTGTAAGGCCGCTTATTTCGGTCAGGTATTTGCTTGCTATCGTTTCCACGTGGCTTGCTCTCTCTGTGACCTTCGCTTCTTGATAGTCTGCCTCCATGCTGTACCAGTCACCAGAATTCTTGCCATAATGCTCCGAGTAGTAGCGTGACAGCTCGGCTTCCGATGGAGGCTGGAACCCAACGTAGGCGCATTCACTGCAGGAGATTGCGGCGACTTTTTGGTCCTCATGGTGGCGGTATACAAGCTCTCCGCTTTGTATGAGAGGAACCAGGATCCGCTTCTCACTGCAGCACCTTGCCAGAGTCATCTAGCTATCTCCTTTTAGGGAAACCCTCCTCAATCTAGACGATCCACCCAGCGTCTGGTAACGAATCAGATCAGCTCTGCACGCCCTTGCGGCCGAGGCTGTAGCTGGAGGATGGTTTTGAGGAGCTGCGGCAGTAGGGCACGATTCGCTCGCCCAGGCCTGCCAGTTCAGACACCAGGCCGGTGAGATGCTGATCGGAAGCCTAAACCTGGCATGGTTCTCAGGGCTGCCAGGGACTGGAGCCTTCACCTTCCCAGATCTGTGTTGCTCGCTGATCGAGCCAGCGATATCCGAGCCGCGCTTGCCGCCAGTTCTGCGCACCGCTTTCTTTTTCGCTCCACCGACCCCCCGGAGGATGCCATGGCCGTGGCCGAGTTCGATGTGGTGATCCAGCGGACTCCTGTCGCTTCGTTGACGGGCGGCATCCTCCAGCAACCCATCAACGTAGCTGCGGATCGCGGCCTTACCGCCACAGCCGCAGCCTTGCTCCCCTGGGTAGGGCAGCCGCAATCCCCCGCTGCGGCACCAGTCCAGCCCAGTGGCGGGCGATCACCCGGCGGCAGCGTTGATTCGCCGCCTGGCTGGTATGGCGCGCCACGAATGGGCACCCCACCATTTCTGGGCTAAAAAGTCGGCCTGGAACGGGTGGGGACCGGCTACGGGCTGCCTGGCTAATCAGGGCCTGCTGGGCGCGGGTCTGCACCATCACGTTCTGGCGCACCAGAGCCGCTGCAACGTTGTAGCTGTTGCCTTCCACTTGTCCAGAGCATCCCTTGGCGACAACCCGTCTGAACACCTGTTTCGCTAGGTACGACGCCCTCACTGTTCAGCTCCGTCAGCGCCCTGGCTTTAGCAGTGGCCGGCTCACTTTATAGGCCTTAAGGCGAGCATCACCGGCGTCAGATAGCATGCAAACGAAGTCTTGGTTTGCCAGTCTCTCCGCTGCATGCAAGGGTTGGTGTCAGCCGACATCGAAAACTGAGCCAGCGCCGACACCAAAAGTGAGCCACCCGGAAGCGATGGGGGAGCCGATGCCGGCCGCGTCAGCGGCGGGTCATGACTCTCCCTTGCAACGGTCATCAGCGACGGCATCGACAGCG
>CAIOGZ010000091.1 GCA_903858015.1 uncultured cyanobacterium | reverse complement strand
GCAATGGTTTCGACGGGGCATAAGGAGGGTGACTGAAGCCTGCTCGGTAAGAGCAAACCCGTAACAGCGAACAACATCGTTCGTTTCTCCCGTCAAGCCGCCCCTGTGGCTGCCTGACACTCTTAACGGAGACGGGGTGAGATCAGCCTTGTCACCCAAATGATCCATGGGGCCTGGAAGGGCCCTTTTAAATAGCCGTCAGCCTGCAGGGTCTGCCGGTATGCCTAGGGTGCTCCCCCCTGTCCCTAGGTTTTGCCGTACAGTTGTCCGTACACACTCCGGATCGATCCCATGGCAGACACCCGTTTCGAAGTGCGGCTGAACGAGCGTCTCGCCCAGGATTTTGACGCCATCGCCAACGAGACAGGCCTCAGCAGGGCCGAGGTGTTTCGCCGCGCTATTGCCCTTTACAAGATCGCCAAACAGGCCCAGCAGGATGCTGGCCACGTCATCCTGCGGACCCAGGAGGGTGCCGAGCGCGAATTGGTTGGAATCTGATGCCGGCATGGGTCCCGCCGGAGGCCCAGCGGGATGTCTCCGAGACCTGGAGGCAATACCAAGCCGACGACCATCGCCGCAAGGTTGAGTCGACCCTGGTTTGGTTCTCGATGGGCATCTCAACCCTGCTGACCATCACCTCGCTCTGGATGGTGTTTCGGCCGGATGCATCGAACGAACAGGTCAAGATCGCCTACGGATGGATCGGCATTGTGCTGGGTGCCAGCGCCAACATGCTGCGTAAACCTTGACCGGCATCGACTTGTCAAGTCGGGCCAGGGCCGGCCGGCTGCCGGTTGTCCGCTCTGCCGCAGTTCAGTTGCTTAGCCATACGTTGATGGGACAGACAGCGGCCCTGGCGCCGTTGTAATCCCCCCATTTCCCATGGCCCCTTCCACTCCGATCGCCACCCTGCTGGTGCTGCCTGATCTGAAGCCCCTGGCCCAGCGCCTGCTGGCCGCGCTGCGCCACCTCACCCCCGACCTGGCCGATGGCCTGCACCACGAGGCCGAGCGCCTTGGCCGGGCCGTGCTGTTCAGCGGTGATCCACTCGAAGCCGAGCAGCTGCGCCGTGATCTGCGCGCCGCAGGGCTCACCACGTCCCTCAACCTCCGCTACGCGCCGCTGGCCATCACCCCTGCCGATTGAGGCCGCCCAAAGGACCCTCAGCGAGCCGGTAATCCAGTGAGCCGCTAACCCAGCCAGCCGCTAACCCAGCGAGGCGATGCACCACCGCTGGCTTGCAGCTCACTGGCCGCGATAGCCACTCCAGCGTGCCAGCTCCTGCAACGACTGCACCCCTTGCCGCCGATCCTGGGCACTGGTCCAGGTCGGGAAGGCCCGGATCCCCGCCGCTGCGCAGCGTTGCTGTCCAGCGCCATCTTTGTCGCATTCCACGTAGGGAAGCCGCCGGGCCGCCTCCTGGCCGAACAGGCTTTTCTGCTGACGGCAGGCCGGGCACCACCAGGCGCCATAAAACAGGAATCCCTGGCGGCGGAGGTGCTCACTGAGGCCGATTTGGGCCGGGCTGGATGCGGCAAAGCTTTCTTTGCTGTTCGGGGTTGTCGCTGCCGCCGTTCCCCCTCCACCAGCTTGCGCCGCTGGTGCTAGGGCCAGCAGCAGCAGCAGGGCTACCTGCGTCCGAGCCAGTCGCCGTGGGGCCCGCAGGGGCCGACAAGCAAGCGGAACCATCGCGAAGCGCCCCAGCTGGTCTAGGTGCGCAATGTAGGGCTTGTCCCGGGCGTTCGGCCTTCCGCCCTTTTCCGGCCACCCACCGCCTGGCAAGGGCTGAGACAATCCGCATGAGCGCTCCAAAGCCACCAGCCTGCGAGCACCGCAAGCCCGATACGCCTGGGCCCATCGCCGGCCTCCCCCTACTCGCCGCCCGCAAGCCCCGCCCCATCCAGCCTGAACCGATCAGCATGAACCGATGAGCCTGAACCGATGAACCTGAACCGATGAAAGCGAACGGTTATCGCGATTACTTCAAGGTGCTTGAGGTCGAACGGGGCGCCGACGCCGAGGCGATCAAACGCTCCTTCCGCAAGCTCGCGCGCCAATACCACCCCGATGTCAACCCCGGCGACCAGGCTGCCGAGGCCCGCTTCAAGGAGATCAGTGAGGCCTATGAGGTGCTTTCCGATCCCGATAAGCGCCGCCGCTATGAGCAATTCGGCCAGTACTGGAACCAGATGGGTGGGCCTGGGGCCGGCGGTGGCGCCGATGTGGATTTCGGCCGATACGGCAATTTCGACGAGTTTGTCAACGACCTGCTGGGCCGTTTTGGCGGGCCCGCCAGCGGCGGCGGCTTCGGTGGCTTCGGCAGCGGCTTCCCCTCCGGTTTTGCTGGCCGCCAAGTTGCAGTGCAACTAGACGCCGAGGCCACGATCAGCATCAGCTTTGCCGAGGCGTTCCGCGGCTGTGATCGCACCCTGGCGGTGAACGATGAACGGGTGCAGGTGCGCATCCCGGCCGGGGTGCGCAGCGGCACCCGGCTGCGGCTCAAGGGCAAGGGCAACCTCCAGCCCGGCACCGGCCGCCGCGGCGACCTCTACCTCAACCTCCAGCTCCAGCCCCACCCGATCTGGCGCCTCGATGGTGACCAGCTGCGGGCTGAACTGCCGCTCAGCTTGGATGAACTGGCCCTCGGGGGGGAGGTGAGCGTGGCCACTCCCGATGGTGAGGCCACCGTCCAAGTGCCAGCGGGCATGAGCCTGGGCCGCAGCCTGCGGCTCAAGGGCAAGGGCTGGCCGATCAAGGAGGGCCGCGGCGATCTGCTGCTGTCGCCGGTGTTGCGCCTGCCCGAAAGCCTCAGCCCCCGCGAGCGGGAGCTGCTCGAAGAGCTGCGCCGCAACCGCAGCAGCGATCCCCGCCAGGGCTGGGCTAGCTCGGCCCGGTTGTGATCCAGCTGCGATCGGCGCCAGCACCGGCTGCGTGGCGTTGGCTGGTCTGATCCGTAGGATCCGCCCAGCCAGCCTCACCGCCGCATGGAGCTCACCTACCGCCCCCGCCGGCTGCGGCGCACGCCGGCCCTGCGGGCCATGGTGCGCGAACATCAACTCGCCCCCACCGATTTCATCTACCCCCTGTTCGTGCACGAGGGGGCGTCCAATGAGCCGATCGGCGCCATGCCCGGCGCCAAGCGCTGGAGCCTCGAAGGCTTGGTGGAGGAAGTGGGCCGCGCCTGGGATCTGGGCATCCGCTGTGTTGTGCTCTTCCCCAAGGTGGCGGATGGTTTGAAAACCGAGGATGGCGCCGAGTGCTTCAACGAGCACGGCCTGATTCCCCGCGCCATCCGTCGCCTCAAACAGGTGCACCCAGCCATGGCGATCATGACCGATGTGGCCCTCGATCCCTACTCCTGCGATGGCCACGACGGTCTGGTGAGCGCCGCCGGGGTGGTGCTCAATGACGAAACCGTGGCGATCCTCTGCCGCCAGGCCGTGGCCCAGGCCCGGGCCGGCGCCGATCTGATCGGCCCCAGCGACATGATGGATGGGCGGGTTGGCGCGATCCGCGAGGCCCTCGATGAGCAGGGTTTTGAGCACGTCGGGATCATCAGCTACACGGCCAAGTACGCCTCCGCCTACTACGGCCCCTTCCGCGAGGCCCTCGATTCAGCCCCCCGCGCCAACGCTGATAAGCCGATTCCCAGCGACAAGAGCACCTACCAGATGGATCCGGCCAACGGCCGCGAGGCCATCCTTGAAACCCAACTCGATGAAAGCGAGGGGGCCGACATCCTGATGGTGAAACCTGGCCTCGCCTACCTCGACATCATTTATCGTCTGCGCCAAGAGAGCGAGCAGCCGATCGCCGCCTACAACGTCAGTGGCGAATACGCGATGGTGAAGGCGGCCGCCGAGCGCGGTTGGATCGATGAGCGCGCCGTGACGCTCGAAACCTTGCTCTGCTTTAAGCGGGCCGGCGCTGATTTGATCCTCACCTACCACGCCTGCGACGCGGCGGCCTGGCTGCGGCAGGGTTGAGGCCGTTTCGCTCGCGGCAGGCGCGGGCGGTGGCCGTAAATCCTTCTACTTTCAGAGTCCAGCCACCGACTGTCAGAGTCGAGTCAGCCGCTGTCAGAGTCGGGCCCTAGCAACAATGGTTCAGCTGCGAGCATGGTCCCCGCTGCGTGCATGGTTCCGCGGAGAGCATGGTTCCGCGGAGAGCATGGTTCCTGCTGCGAGCATGGGTCCGCGCAGAGCATGGATTCGCGCAGAGAATGGTCGCCTGAGAGAATGGTTTCCCTGAAGTCCCCCGCCATGGCACCGGCCGCCGTCCACCGCCTCGGCCATGTCGCCCTCCGGGTGGCCGACATGGAGCGGGCCAAGGCCTTCTACATCGCCTTGGGCCTCCAGCTCACCTGGGATGCGGCCGATTGGGCCTATCTGCAGTCGCCCCTCAGCGGTGATGGCGTTGCCCTGCTCAGCTCCGACTACACGGCGGCCGGCCCCCACTTTGCCTTCCACTTCGACGACCGGGCCAGCCTCGACGCGGTCCATGCCCAGCTGCTGGCCAGTGGTCAGTCGGTGGGCGCGGTGCACGACCATCGCGATGGCACGGCCTCCTTTTATCTGCAGGATCCGGAGGGCAACTGGCTGGAGATCCTTTACGAACCGCCGGCCGGCATTGCCTCGAACCGTGGCGCCCTTGCAATTCCTTCCGCCAGTCCGTCCCCCAGCCCCGATTCGTCCCCCAGCCCCGATCCGAACGGCGGCCCAGGGTGAGCGAAGGGGTGCGGGAGCCAGGACAGTCGGCGCTGCTGGGGGGATTGCCGCCAGCTGCTGTCGCGGGAAGCAGCCAAGCCAACGTTGCCGAGACGGCTGCTCCAGGGTTCGGACGCGGCATCGAGCAGGAAAGCCTCGAGTTGCTGGAGTGGCCCCGGCTGGCGAGCCACCTGGCCGGCTTTGCCAGCACCGCTGCCGGCGCCCGCCACTGCGCCGCCCTGCCCCTGCCGACCAGCTGCCGCCAGAGTCAGGAGCTGTTGGCTGAAACCACCGAGCTGTTGGGCCTCGATGGCCTGCTCGAGGGGGGCCTCAGTTTTCGCGGCGTGGCTGATATCGCCACCACGGTGCTGCGCTGCGCCAAGGGCGGCAGCGCCGGCGGCGAGCCCCTGCTGGCGGTAGCCACCACCCTGGCGGCGGCGCGGCGGTTGCGGCGCCAGGTGGAGGATCCTGCCCTGCGTCCGGTGGCGACAGCCCTGGTGGCGGAACTGCGCACCCTGCCTGAGCTCGAGCAGCGGCTCCATTTCGCGATCGAGCAGGGCGGCCGCGTGGCGGATCGGGCCAGCCCCGAACTCGAAGGCCTGCGCCGCCAGCTCCAGGCGGCGCGCAGCGAGCGGCGGGAGCGGCTGCAGGAGTTGATCCGCCGCTGGAGTGCCCTCCTCCAGGACACCGTCGTAGCGGAACGCAATGGCCGGCCCGTGCTGGCTGTGAAGGCCGGAGCGGCGGCCCAGGTCGGCGGCCTCGTGCACGACAGCTCCGCCTCGGGAAGCACGGTGTTCGTGGAGCCCCAGGCGGTGATCCCCCTGGGCAATCGCATTCGCGATCTGGAGGGCAGGGAGCGGGAGATCGAGGCGGCCATCCTCGCCGAGCTCAGCTGCCTGGTGGGCGCGGAAGCGGCCAGCCTGGATCACCTCCAGGCGGTGCTGGTGCGGCTGGATGGGGGGGTGGCCCGGGCCCGCTATGGCGCTTGGCTGGGGGCGGTGCGGCCCGAGCTGGAGGCTGATCCGATCGCCCCGTTTGAGCTCAGGGAGCTGCGCCACCCTCTGCTGCTATGGCAGCAGCGCCGCGAGGGCGGCCAGCCGGTGGTGCCGGTGAGCCTGCGGGTGGCGCCGGAGCTGCGGGTGGTGGCGATCACCGGTCCCAACACCGGCGGTAAGACCGTGACCCTCAAGAGCCTGGGGCTGGCGGCCCTGATGGCCCGCGCCGGGCTGTTCGTGCCCTGCGCTGGCACGCCGCGGCTGCCCTGGTGCGGCCAGGTGCTGGCCGACATCGGCGATGAGCAATCGCTGCAGCAAAACCTCTCCACCTTCAGCGGCCACATCCGCCGCATTGCCCGGATCCTGGCAGCGCTGGCCCCGGAGGGCGCCGCTGCACCAGCGCACGGATCTCCCCCAGCCGCCTCGGCCGCTGCGGCGACGCCCGGCCCTGAATCCAGCCGTGAATCCGGCTCCGATTCCGCCCCCGGCCCCGATTCCGGCCCCGGCCGCGGCGCCTCCCTGGTGCTGCTCGATGAGGTGGGCGCCGGCACCGACCCCACCGAGGGCGCCGCCCTGGCGGCAGCCCTGCTGCGGCAGCTCGCCGATCGGGCCAGGCTCACCGTGGCCACCACCCACTTCGGCGAGCTCAAGGCGCTCAAGTACAGCGATCCTCGCTTCGAAAATGCCTCGGTGGCCTTCGATGTCGAAACCCTTTCCCCCACCTACCACCTGCAATGGGGCATCCCGGGCCGCAGCAACGCCCTGGCGATCGCGGCGCGGTTGGGGCTTGATGCGCAGCTGCTGGAGGCAGCGCAGCAGCAGCTGGTGGCGGCCGGCGAGGGCGCAGGCGGCGGCGTCAACCGGGTGATCGAGGGGCTGGAGCAGCAGCGGCGCCAGCAGCAGGAGGCGGCCGAGGCGGCAGCGGTGGTGCTGGCCCGCACCGAGTTGCTGCACGAAGAACTGTTGGCCCGCTGGGAGCAGCAGAAGGAGCAGAGCGCCGAGCTGCAGGAGCAACGGCGCCAGCAGCTGGAGCGCTCGATCCGCGAGGGCCAGGGGGAGGTGCGGCGGTTGATCCGGCGCCTGCGCCGCGGTGCCGCCGCTGCCGAGCGGGGCGATGGCCGCAGTGCCGGCGAGGTGGCGCGCCAGGCGGGCCAACGGCTCAAGCGCCTGGAGGCCGAACACCGACCGGCGCTGCCGCAGCGGCAGCACGCCGGCTGGCGGCCGGCGGTTGGCGAGCGGGTGCGGCTGTTGGCCCTGGGCAAGGCCGCCGAGGTGCTGGCGATCTCGGCCGATGGCCTGGAGCTCACGCTGCGTTGTGGTGTGCTGCGCAGCACCGTGGCGCTGGCGGCGATCGAGGGCCTCAACGGCGAGAAGCCCGCTCCACCGCCGCCGCCGCCGGTCACGGTGCGCAGCCGCCGTGCCCCTGGCAGCCGAGGTCCCCAGGTGCGCACCGAGGCCAACACCGTGGACGTGCGCGGCCTGCGGGTGCACGAGGCCGAAGCGGCGGTGGAGGAGCGGCTGCGCGGCGCCAACGGGCCGGTCTGGGTGATCCACGGCATTGGCACCGGCAAGCTCAAACGGGGCCTGCGCGAGTGGCTGGCCGGCGTGCCCTACGTGGAGCAGGTGGCCGATGCGGAGCAGGGCGACGGCGGCATGGGCTGCAGCGTGATCTGGGTGAAGTGAACGGGGCCGAATAACCAGTCCCCAGAGCTGATCCCGCCCTTTGCAGCCCAGGCCCCAGGTCTGAGCCCAAAGGCTTCACCAGGCGCGGTAGGGCAAAAATTTACCGTTCATCGTTACCTTCACCCGATCCCCCTTGGGGTCTTCCACCTTGTCGACATGCAGGGTGAAATCGATTGCCGACATAATGCCATCGCCGAACTTCTCCTGGATCACATCCTTGAGCGGCAGGCCATACACCTGCAGGATTTCGTAGAAGCGATAGAGCAGTGGGTCGGTGGGGATCACCGGATCAAGCGCCCCCTTCATCGGGTAGGTGGTGAGCTGGCTGGCCAGGCCGGCGTCGAGCTGCAGGGCCGCCAGCAGGATGGCCGCTTGCTCGGCGCTGGCCGTGGCCTGGCCGTAGAACAGCGCCGCCACCCACACCTCATCGCGCTCCAACTGGCTGCCGAGCGCTGCAAAGGTCAAGCCCAAACGTTGCTTAGCGGCAAGCAGGGTGGAGCTGAGCGGTGAAAGGGCCATGGCGGGGCTGCGGCGCAGGGCCAGACCCTATGGAGGCCCCCAGGGGATGCCGGTGATCGTTGCTACGGAATCTTCCGGCAACCGGAGGGCTCACTCGGTCCGAGCAAGCAGTGCCGTATTTCGGTTCCCAGCGGCCAGGGATTCGCGGCTAGCGGCCAGCCAAAGGCTCCTGGCCAATCACTCCTCGTCGTCGCTGGATCCGGCCGGCACTAGGCGGATCTGCTTGCGACCCAACTTGATTTCAAACTGATCGCCTGGCTTGAGCCCCAGCTGGGTGGTGTAGGCCTTGCCCACCAGTAGGTTGCCGTTGAACAGCACCTTGGTGGCGTAACTGAGCTGCCGCCCAGGCCCCTTGTCGCTTCGGCTACCCCCTTCGCCCAGGCTCACGCCCTTGGCCTCCAGCAGCGCCTCGTAGAAGGCGGTGAAGTTCAGGCGTTCGCTGCCGTCTTTTTTGGTGCTGAGATAGCCAGAGGCTCGGACAATCTCAGACTTGGACGCATCGCCCAGTTCTTTGACCTTGGCAAGCAGGTCGGCACCAGTGAGCATGGTCATCGCTTAGTTGATTCCCTGCAAGTCTATCGAACCAATGCTGGCGGGCCAAGGCCACCGGATGGGAAATATTGCTTCAGATTGCCTCAATCGCGCTGGTGATCGCACAAGCCCACGATCGTAGCTCCCAAGAGTAGGTCGCTACAGCGACTGATCGGGACCTGGCTACAAAGCCTGATCACCGATCAGCTAGCCTATGCAGGACATCCTGAAAGTGTCAAGCTTGGCTCCGGAGGCTCGAGCCAAGTGCTCGGGTGCTGGGCGTGGCGTTGTAGAGGCCAAGGCCCTTTCTTCCTAGGCTTGGCTGCCCTTGGGACTCCGGCGGCATGGATTCGGCCCCCTGCAGCCTTGAGGTTGGATCAGGTTCAACGCCATCCTTGCCTCAACTCTGGATGCAGAGATCTGGATGGGGAGATCTGGATAGGGAGCTACGCCCGAGCCTTTACAAGGTTTTACAGCGGGGTCAGACCAGACCGTATCGCCTCCGTGACGGCCGCCAGGAAGGGAAGGTCGAGGCTGGCGATGGTGTCGCTGCTCTTGTGGTAGTGGGGATTACGGAGGTAGGCGGTATCGGTGACCATCAGCGCCTTGTATCCAGCATCCCAGAAGGGGGCGTGGTCGCTGCGCCGAACTTCCGGCAGCAGCCGTCCCCGCCAAGGCACAGGTAGCAGCCGGGTCGGCACCTGCCCCCCCATCCGCCAAGCCATCGCCGGCAGTTGTGCTGCCGTAGCGATCGTGGCCACCACGGCAATGAAATCGCCCCGCCTGCCATAGAGGGCATCCATGCCTGCCAGGGGATAGGACTGGATTGGCGCGCGATAGCCGAGCATCTCCATGCTCACCATCAGCCGCAGCCTTTGGTTCGTGGCCCGCAGGTCGGCGGCCAGGGCCCTGCTGCCCAGCAGCCCCAGTTCCTCTTGGTCGAAGGCCACCAACCACACGGGCCGTCGCGGCGGCTCGGCGGCCCAGCCCCTGGCTAATTCGAGCAGGGTGGCTACGCCGCTGGCGTTGTCGTCGGCACCGGCTGAGTTGGGTGGACCGTCGTAGTGGGCCGCCACCAGCAGCGGGGCGAGGCTGCCGCGCTGCCCGGGCAGCCGCAGGATCAGGTTGGTGCCTGGATCCCGTCCGCTGCCGAATTGGTGCTCCTGCAGTGGTCCCAGGGCGGCGAGCTGCTCGCGCAGGTAGCTCCTGACCGTCAGCAGGCCGAGGCGATCCCAACCGGCGTGGCGGGGTCGGGCTACCGCCTTCAGGTCGCGCAGCAGCCGTTGCTGCAGCTCAGGATCAGGAGACCTTGGCATCACTCAGGATCAGGAGACCCTGGCATCGTGCGGGGAGCCAATCGACACCCTGGCCGCCTGGTGGGCTGCGACTGGCTTCGTCAGAGCTTCGATCGGCTCGCGGCTGACCACGTAGATGTGTTCGGTATTCCGCAGGTGGCTGACCTGGCCCACCCGGCGGCCGGCCGGATCGTGGATGCCGATCTGGGCGCCTATGTAACGCCGGTAGTCGATCGTGAGGGTTTGAAGATGGCCGTAACGGGCCAGCAAGCTTTCCATCGTGCCCCGTGCGATGAAGCCTTCGTTGCTGAACGACACCACCAGATTGGGGGTTCGCAGCTCTGCCACCAACTCGCAGAAAGCCTGCCAAGCCTGCACCTTGCTGTTGAAGGCACTTTTGCGGCTGCGGCAGTCGATGCGTTTGCATGCCACGCCGTAGACCTCGGGCTGGTCCCAACGCACCAGCGTTTCCCAGATGTGGTAGTTGCCCAGGTAGGAATGTTGGTTGTAGGGCGGATCCAGGTAGGCGCAGTCGGCTTCCACCCGGGCGGCCGCTTCACGAGCCTCCAGACCAAGGGCCCTGCAGGGCCGCCCCGGGGCGCTGTTCAGCAGGGCTGGCAGCCGTAACTGGATCGGCTGAAAGGAGCGCGGTGCCCACTGCTTGAGATAGGCCATCTGCAACCCCGTGGTGGAATCGACCCGATCGGCAGCTTCTAAGAGTGCCGTGAGGATCACCGCCCGCAGATCGGGCGGCAGCGCCAACTGTTCAATCCGTTCACGGATTGCATCGATTCGCTCCCCGTTGTGGGGTTGGAAAAAACGGCTGCGCTCGCAGTAGGTGTGGGTGATGAAGCCGGGTTTGCCGGGCAGGGCATTGAGTTCATCAATCAGGGCCGTGGCCGCGGTGGCCATCTGCCGCCGTTCGGCCGCTATGTAGCAGTGGGCCAGGGTGTGGGCATAGGCGTTGGCATCGTTGCCCACCACGCCATAGCCGCGGGCCTTGAGGGCCTGTCCCACCCGCGCTGTTCCCGAAAACACATCAAACACGCTGCGCACCCCGGCGATCCGGCCGATCGTCTCCACCAAGGTCGGCAGGATCCTGCGCTTCGATCCCAGATACTTGATCACGACGCTTGGCTGCCGCGCTGCTGGGCCAGCAGGGTGGTCACCATCAGGCGCAGGGTGCGGCGGTCACCGCCGGCGGTCCGCCAGCCCTCCAGCCAGAGGATCAGGGCTGGCGGATCCTCGCTGGCCATGGTCGGGATGCCGAGCCGGGCCAGGTAGGCCACGGCATCATCCAGGCAGGATTCCCCTTCGCCGAAGCCGTCCAGCCGCGGATCGAGGGCGGCCAGCAGGGTTTCCAGTTCGGCCAGGCTTAAGGCCGGCAGGGGATCGTCGGGAGCCATCGGCACACCGGACCGAGCCCCAGCATGACGCCCCGGGCTGCGAGGCGAAAGGGGCTGATGGCGGCTGATCGCGGGCGTTGGATCAATGTCGTCGTGACGGGGCCCCTGCCAGGTGGTGGACGGCATGGATGACCACACCCCAGAGCTCGGCTTCGCCACTGGTTAGGGGGATCACCGCTGAAACGCCATCGCTGGCCACCAGCAGGCCGCCCCCAACCCCGTCCCGCTGGCCGTGCAGGCGTCGCACGATGAAGGCGCCGCCATGGGTGGCGACCACGACGAGGCCCACTCGGGCCTCCACGCTGCGGTCGATGACCAGCAGGTCGCCATCAAGAATGCCGTCGCCCGCCATGGCATTGCCGCTGACCCGCATGAAAAAGGTGGAAAGGGGCCGCGGAATCAACTCGAGGTTGAGGTCGATCTGCGCCTCCCCGTAGTCCTCCGCCGGACTCGGGAAGCCTGCTGCCACGGGGGCCAAGGCCAGGGAACAGGGGTTGGAGGCCAGCAGCGGAGCCAGGCCTAGGGGGACTCCCCTGGGCAGGCTCTCGATGGCCACTCCGGTGCTGGCCGGCCCCGGGCTGGCAAGGCAGGCCGCATCGAGAGGGGTAGCCGCCCGGAGACGACTAGCAGGGCCCAGAGGTGGATCGACCGGCACCAAGACGAGCATCCCTCAGCAGTAGTACAAGTATACTGTCGCTAGGGGGTGGCGCGGCCGGGCGTGATTTGCGGGGCGATCCCTGGCCCCCTGGTGCCGATGCAGGCCCCCAAGGGGGGGCTTGGTTCTGCGGTCGGGCTGCTGGCTCCTGCTGGTGGGCGGCAGATTCGGCCAGACTGGAGCGGTGATGTTGAGGCTGGGAGAGCGAAGCGGGGATGGCTTGTCCTGATTGCGGCAGCTGGGCGGTGAAGGCTGACCGCAGCCTCTCCGGGCGCCTGGTCTGCGGTCGTTGCGGAAGGCCGTTGGGCATTGGCGCGTCAAGGGGGCGCAACCGCTGGCGGCCCTGGAGGCCGCAGCGGTCTCGGCTGGGATGGCCGCCGCTATGGCTGGGATTGGCGGCCCTTTTCGTTGGGGGAACCCTGCTCACGGCAACGGCCGAGCGACTCAGGCTCGGCGCTGGGCGCGATGCGAGCGGTGGGATGTGGCCATCTGCTGACAAGCATGATCCCGGCCCAGGGGAATCCATGATCATGTTTCGCAACAATGCACGCTGAGGCCAGATGGCGAACAACAATCCATTCGCGAATCTGGCTTCCCTCAGCATCCGCCAGCTGCGGGAGTTGGCCAAGCGGCTGGGGATCAAGCGCTACAGCGCCGAAGCTCGCCAGGGCCTGGCCGGCGCCATCGCCTCACGGCTGCCGGATGGGCAGACCGAGGCAGAGCTGTCCAACTTTGTAGGAATTAATACCGATTTTTCCACCGCGAAAACCGTAGGTAGTTACGAAGCCACCACCCGCATCGTGGCCGCCGAGGAAGCCTCCACTGCAGCGGTGACCAGCTACACCGCCGCCGCGTCCAAGGTTGGCATTGACGAATCGGTGTCGCCCTTGGTGGCCAGCTACGAAGCAACAGCATCCGCCGACCTCGCCGCCATCGAGGCCGAACTGGCCCCCTCCCCCAGATCCGCCGTCGAAACCCGCGTGGTGTTCCTGCCGAGGGATCCCCAGTGGGCGTATGTCTTCTGGGAGATTGCCCCGGCCGAGCGGGACGCAGCCCTCGCCGCCGGGGCCACCCAGCTCTGCCTGCGGGTAGCTGATGTGACCGGCCTGGCCGGAGGCTCCTCCCACCCCCATACCCTTCAAGAAGTGGTGGTCGATGCCCACGCCAGCGAGTGGTATCTGCCGATTCCACTGTTTGATCGGGACTACCGGGTCGAGATCGGTTACCGCAAGGCGGGACTAGCTGGTGGTTGGATTTCCCTGGCCTTTTCGTCCGTCGCCCGGGTTCCAGCGATTCATCCAGCTGAGCAGATCCTGGATCAGTTCGTTCCCTTCTCGCTTGAAAACTCCGCTGCCTCTGCTTCCAGCGCCCCAAGCCTGTTCGAGCCGTCCGGGCTAGGTCTGCACGAGCGCCTCTATCAAACCGCTACCTCCCGCTGGCGCCAGCAGGGTCGGGGCTCCGAGGCTTTCCACGAACGCGATGACAGCGGCTTCTCCGTTTCCTCTTTCGCAGGTTTGGGCTCCAGTTCGGGGCAGGGCCTGTGGGCCTCTGGCCGCCATGAATCCGGAGCCGGCCTGGCCCCCCGCCAGCGCAGCTTTTGGTTGGTGGCCGACGCCGAATTGATTGTGTACGGGGCCACCGATCCGGCGGCTCGGCTCACGATTGGCGACGAGGAGGTGCCCCTGTCGGCCGAGGGCACGTTCCGCATCCAGGTGCCCTTCCGCGATGGCCAGCAGCTCTATCCGATCAAGGCAGTGGCCGCCGACGGCGTCCAGGAGCGCAACATCACGCTTCAGTTCAGCCGCAGTACACCGGAAGCCCATGGCAATAGCCGCGAAGCTGCTGTGGCCGAATGGTTTTGAACCTGGATTCAAGACCTCGCTTCCAGCCTTCTTCAAGCAGGCAGTAGCCCCCGACCCCGTTCGGCGAGGCTGGCGTCCTCCGGGCCCACTACCCAGGCCATTTCATCTGGGTTAAGAGGTTCGATCCACTTCAGCTGGGCGCGAAGCACCCGCCCATCGGCCTCGGAAGGGTCTACGCCAGAGGCTTGGCGGGCTTCAAGCCTTTCCAGGGCCAGGGGCAAGGGCGCGGAGCAGGCCAGGATCCCGAACCTGGCTCCGTGGCGTCGGGCCAGATCTTTAAAGGTCTGGCGCTGGCTTCGCTTTAAAAAGGTGGCGTCCACCAGCACCGACAGCCCGGCGGCCAGGGCCGCAGCCGCCGCCTCGGCCAACACGGTGCCGTAGAGAAGCTCGCTGATGCTGGGGTCATAAGGATTGCAGCCCTCCCCTGGGGCCGCCGCCCCCGCCGCCAGACCAACGCCCCAGCGGCCAAACAGCCGGCGACGCTCCACATCCGAGCGCAGCCGGATCCAGCCAAGCTGGCGTAATCGTTCGGCGGCGTGGCTCTTGCCGCTGCCGGAGGGGCCATGGGTGATCAGCAGGGCAGCGGGGGCCGTCGTCATGCCCTGGCGGGCCCGATCCAGGTAGCTGACCAGCTCCTGGTTCAGCTTGCCCCTTGCCGCCGTCGTCAGGTCGGATTGCTGCAGGCGCAGGGCGGTGACCTTGGCCCGCACCAGGGCGCGATAGGCCAGGTACCAGGGGAGCAGGGGCAGGGCGCCATAGTCACCGCTCGTTTCTAGCCAGCGGTCCAGCAGCCGCAGGGCCAGCACGCCGCGACCCCGCTCCTGGAGGTCCATCACCAGGAAGGCCAGGTCGCTGATCGGGTCGATCCAGCGCAGTCGCGGGCTGAACTCCAGGCAGTCGAAGACCCGGATCCGCCCCTCCTGCAGGGTCATGTTACCTAGATGGAGGTCGCCGTGACATTCGCGGATCTGGTCTGCGGCGCGGCGACGCTGGAGCAGGGGTCGCAGCCGATTCAGTTCACTCCTGGTCCATTGGGCCATTCGCCCCCCATCGACCGGGGTCCGACCCAGCCCTGCCAGGGCCTCCAGGTTGGCCAGGGCCGGCTCCAGCACCGCTTCGGGACTGCCCCAGGGGTCGGTCGCAGCGGCCTGGGCGGCGGCGGCATGGAAGTGAGCCAGGTCGTCCGCCAGCTGATCAATCTGGTCGGGGCTTACGGCGCCCCTGGCCAGGGCCTCGGGGAGCAGGTCGCTTTGGCGGAATTGGCGCATCTGCACCGCGGCCTCAATCACCGCTCCCGTGCCCCCGAGCTGGGCCCGCTCGAGCGGCCCGTGGATGTCGCGCACAGCGAGGTAGAGATCCGCCGCCAAGCGCCGGTTGAGACGCAGCTCCTCTTCACAACAGCGGCGCCGCAGCTGGGGCGTGCTGAAGTCGACGAAACCGAGATTGACAGGCTTTTTCACCTTGTAGGCGAAGCTGCCCGTGAGGAAAATCCAGGAGATGTGGGTTTCGATCAATTGCACCGCCTCGACTGGGTGGTCGTAGGCGGCCGGATCGAGCAGGGCTTGGACGAGGGGGTGCATGCGCCGCAGCCCTCAAGCCAAACCGCCCTGCCCTAGATGGGGCAAGCCAGCAGGGCCATCCCCAGGAGGATTGGCAAGATGGATGGCCAAGTCAACAGCCTTCAGAAAATTCACACCACGTAGCTCACCAGGTAAGCCTATGGCCAGCCGAGCCAAGCGGATCTGGATTGCAAACCGCCGCCATGCCTAGTCTGGGCCGGTTCGAATGGCTTCATGCTGCGATGGCCGCCCCCGAGTCCACCCGGCCACCCTGGTTGCAGTGGTTGATTTTGTTGATCTTCCTGTGGTCCTCGTGGCAGCTGGCCGGCCTGTGGCTGCAGCGCCTGCACGGCTGAGGCCCGGTTGGCTTAGGGCCCGCGCCAGGCGCACGATCCCGCCGAGCAACAAGAGCAGGGCCAGCAGGGCCAGCAGGGCCACCATCAGCACCCCCGCCAGCTGGAGCAGGCCCAGCCCCAGCTGGCTGAGGCCGTTGATCACGTTGGCGATGGCGGTGCTCACCAGCAGCAGGGCATCGAAGCGCTCCGGAATCAGCATCAAGCCGACCAGCAGCGCGGCGCCAGCACTGCCCACCAGCAGCCCCGTCAACACCTGGCGCCAACGGGAGTTGGGCGGCCTGCGGGGCCGCCGAGCTGATCGGGCCTGGCGGTAACTGCGGCTGCGGGCCAGCCCACCAGGCCTGGGCAGGTCAAGATGCAGGCGCTCAGCCATGGCTTGGCAGCTCAGAGCTCCAAGGCATGGCCTGCTCCGCGCATCCAACGCTCGAACTCCAAGAGCACCAGCTCATTAGGACAGTCGATCAGGGATAGGTCGTAGACGGTGCAGTCGCCCTGGCCGCCATGGTGCAGGGAGAGGTGGAAGTGGTCGCCGCTGAGGCCGCAGACCTCCGGATCGCTGCGCACCACCACATCCAGGGCAGCCCCTAGCCGGGTGACGCGACGACGGAGTTCCGACCAGGTGTTCGCCATCGCGGCCCGAGGAAACCGATCGTTTTTCCAGTTTGGCCGGGGCTGCGCCCTTGTCAAGTCTGGCGGGGAGATGGGTGTCAGGAGCGGCCCTGGGCCGGCGTTGCCGGTGCCAACGGGCGGCCGGCGGGGAGCGGCGGCGGCGCCAGCAGTCCCGCCAGGGCTGCCGCCAGGGCCAGGGCTGCCATGCCGCCTAGGGGGGCGGCGAGGCGACGTTGCAGCGGCAGCCGCTGAATCAGCTCGTGGGGGCGAAGCGGTTGGGGTGGGGGCACGGCCATGGCCAGCTGCAGCCGCGGATCGAGCCGGAATTGGTCCAGCACCCGCACCAGGTCGGCCAGTTCGGCGTCATCGAGTTGGAGGTCGAGGGTGGGTTGGCCGCTCTGGCGGCTGACCAGGTGGAGGGTATGGGCGCCATCCTGGCCAGGCTCGATCCAGACCGGACCGCTGGGGTTGCCAAAACTGCGGCGTAGACCGCTGACCAGATGGCGGGCATAGGGGAGCACCGCCGCGACCAGGGCCTCGAGGTGATCCCGTTGGCCCTCGAGTTCGGGGCGTCCGGCCCAGCGCAGGCTCCAGCCGGTGAGAATGCCGAGGTCGTCCTTGCCGTGACCGGCGGAGAGGTCGGGCAGGCCTTCCACCACCAACTGGCAGCTGAGCTGCTGATACCTGAGGCTCTGTTTCATCGGGGAAGACACCAACATGGGACTAGCTCGCCGCATCCAGCAGGCTGGCCCGTAGGCGTTCGTAGCCCCCAGCCCCGGCCACGAAAGCCAGGGATTGAACCAGATGGCGCCGCTCCGCCGCACCTTCCTGGGGGTCAAGCAGCTTCTGCACCCCACTGCGGCGGGGGTTCATCCGCTCCAGCAGCAATTCGCCGAGGCGCGCCTCAAAAAGGGCCCAGCGTTCGGCTGAGAGTTGGGCCGGCTCCGTGGTGGACAGCAGACTGCGCAGCATCGGGTAGAGCCGATCGGCCATGCCGCAGAGGATCCGCATCAGGGCCTCGGCATCGCCGGGCTCCAGCTCGCCGCGGCGGCAGGCCCGCCGCATCGGATTGTGGCAGCGCCGTTTCCAGAGCTCGACCCGGTTCGGGAAACGGCTGCTGAAGCCAAGCGAGTCGCTCAGCCAAACGAGGGCTTCGCCACCGTTGAGGTCGAGGGATTCGAGGCACAACAGCATCAAATCCAGCCGCTCCAGGCCGCGCCTCGGCAGGGGCTTGGCGGCATCCAACCTTGGCTTGGCGAGGCTGCCAGCCGGGTTGGGATCGGCGGATCGATGCGGCAGCTGGGCGGCCTCGGCAAGGGAGGGCAAGGGAAGGGATACCTGGGCCATGGCTGCGATGATGCCAGCGTGCAACCCCATCCGTCATCTCGAAGCGCCGGATGTGATCCCGTCCGTGCCCTCACTCCAGCGATGAACACCCCCATTAGTTCGATCCAGAACGGCGAGCCCGGGCCGAATTCGCCGCTGACTGCAGCCGGCAGCAATCGGGCCGCAAGCGATGGGTCCAGGCCCGTCGCGGCTCCAGTGGCGGCTGCGCTGGACGCCGGCGAAACTGCAACGGCCACTGGGGCCACGCGATCCGAGCAGGATCGGGAGATTCGGCTCCGCGACTGGGTGCGCGACCATCCGGATTTTCCCAAGCCGGGCATCTTGTTCCGCTGCATGATGCCGATGCTGCGCGATCCAATCGCCTGGCAGGAGATGGTGCGCCAGATGGCCGCCACCTGCGAGCGACTCCAGCCGGATCTGATCGTGGGGATCGAATCCAGGGGCTTCCTGGTGGGCACGGCCCTCGCCACTGCCCTAGGGCTTCCCTTGGTGCCGGTGCGCAAGCCAGGCAAGTTGGCTGGCGAGGTCCACAGCATCGATTACAGCTTGGAATATGGAACGGACCGGCTTGAAATCCATCAGGAGGGCTTTGAGCACAGCCCCAGGGTTTTGATCGTCGACGATCTGCTGGCCACCGGCGGCACGGCTGCGGCCACGGCTGAGTTAGTCAGCCGGGCCGGCGGGCGTCCCTGTGGCTTCGGTTTTGTGATCGAACTGGCCGATCTCAAAGGCCGGGACAAATTGCCCGCCGGCCTGCCGGTGGACTCGCTGATTATCTATTCCTGATCCCTTTGCGGATCGCGAACCTCGGAAACGATGGTGGGAGGGGGCTAGGTCTGGTTTTCTTGCCAGGCCCAGACGGCATCGAGCTGCTCAAGAGTGATCAGCCCGTAGCGCCAGAGCACCACCGGCAGGGGCGCCTGTTCGAGCTGCGACTGGCGCAGGCCCATGCCAAGGGCACTCTCACTGAGCCCGAGCCGATGGCGCAGGAAGCCCAGCAGGGGCCCGGCCGGAACCGGTTGGGGGGTGGTGCAAATCACCATCGCCTCAGCTTGGCAAGGGATGGCGATCGGGGCAAGCCGCCCAGGCCGTCGGTCATCACCCCGAGCACCAGCCGCCGTAGCGGTGGGAGGCCAGCCAAAAGGGCCAGGGCGACCCTGCGCAGCGGCAACAGCAGCGGCTGGCGGTTGGAATAGAGCCGCACCAGCAGGTCGGTGGCGAGCAAGACCAGCAGCAGGTCGGGCCAGCGGCGCCGGCCATAGGCCTTGCCGATCCGCTCGGCCGCCAGCGATCCGGCGGCGGCGCGGCCGGCGAGCCGATGCAGTACCGCCACATCGCGCCAGCAGAGGTTGAGCCCTTGGCCGCCCACCGGATGGCAGCGGTGGCCACTTTCGCCCACCAGTACGGTGCAGCCTTGGCTGAGGCGCCGGGCTAGCCCCAGCCCCACCGCAAAGGCCCGCGGCGGCCCGAGCAGGCCATCCGGCTCCAGGCCATCCGGCAGCACGCCGGCGAGGCAATCGAGGAAAGCTGCTGGGGACAGCGCTTCCAGTTGGCGGCAACGGCTGGCCGGGGCACTCCACACCAGCTGGAACTGGTGCCCCCCCAGGGGCAGCACCGCAAGTGGACCCTCCGGCCGCAGCACCTCCCAGGCTTGCTGGGGAGGGGCACCGCGCAGCTCCAATTCGGCGCTGAGGCAATGCTGGCCGTAGTTCCAACCCCAGCTGCCGATGCCCAGGGCGGCGCGGGTCGCCGAGGCGGGACCATCGGCGGCGACCACCAACTGGACGGAGGCCGGCTCCAGCTCGACTGCTGGCCCCGTTCCCAGCTGCAGCTGAACAGAGGCATGGCGGGCAAGCCGCTCCAGCAAAAGACGCATCAGGGGCCGGTGCCGGCCGATCCAGCCCACCGGCTGTGCCAGGCCAGCGGGCTGGGACTGGGGCAGATCGGCCGGCCCGAAATCGAGCTGCCGCTGCAGGGCCGCATCCAGCAGGCGTAGGCAGTGGAAAGGCTCCAGCAGGGGTTCGAGGTCTCCCCAGAGCCCGAGGCGCTCGAGGAGTCGGCGGCTGGATTGGGTGAAGGCGTAGGCCCGCTGGCGCCCGCAGAGCTGGTCGGCGCTGAGCGGATCCACCAGGCTCACCCTCCAGCCAGCCTCCGCCAGGGCAAAGGCCGCCAGGCTGCCGGTGGGGCCGGCGCCGATTACCCGGGCCTGGAGCGGAAGGGGCATGGCGCGGCAGGGTTCGCAGCAGAAAACCGCAGCAGAACTGCTGCGGCATGGGGGGGAGCCTGCCCAGTGCTAGGCAGGCCCGGGTGAGCCGGCCGGGATCAACCGAGGCCGAGCAAGCCGTGGGTGAACGATTGACCGCCGAGGGCGAACTCGGTGGCTAGCAGGGCGATGAAGCCGAGCATCGCCATGCGGCCATTGAGCTTTTCGGCGCGCTCATGGAAACCCCAGCCGCTCTCGGGGCTAACCACCTCCATGCGGGGCTCGGTGGCAAAGGCATTGAGGCGACCGCCGTCTTCGGTGGTGACGGTGGCGCCGCGGATGGTGGCAGAGGCAGCAGCGGAGGAAGCCATCGAGGTGGTTTCGAAGTGTTACGGCAACTGTAACGCATTATTGCGAATTCGGGGCGAACGCGGCCGGCGGGAGGCTGATCGGCTGAAATCGCCCCCTCGCCAGGGCGGACAGCCGGGGCCGGGCCTCAGCGCAGTCGCCTTAGGCAGAGTTCCTCGAAGGCCGGCCGCAGCAGGTAGGGATACTCACCCACCCATTCCTTCAGCTGGGGCAACCAGCCATCGCTGAGGGCACCGATGCGGCTGAAGTCCTTGCGCTCGCTCAGCACCAAAGTGCGCACCACCATGCCCGGCCGGATCGTCTGGTGGCGTTTTTCGTAGGGGAAGCGCAACTGACCCAGGTAGCCATCCTCATCTTCCAACTCCAGGCAGAGCCAGGTGCGGCGATTTTCGACCAGCTCTAGCCGCCCGTCGCGGTTGGCCTGCTCGCGCCGGTCCTCCACCACCTCCCGGGTGAACAGAGCGCGAATCCGCCCTTCAAACAGCGCCGCGGCCGGATAGCGCCGCAGGGTGGCGTTGCGGCGGCCCGCCTCCAGGATCGGCCCCCAGAGCAGGTAGAGGAAAAACACCACCCCCACCACCAGCAGCACCGGACCCAGCCGGCTGGAGAACAGCAGCGTTTGGCTGATCAGCAGGGTCAGCACGCCGCCGATCACCGAGATCAGCACCCGCTGCAACAACTTGCGGGGCTCGCGGCTGCAGGCATTGAACTGGGGGCCGGTGGCCACCGCTGGGATCAGACGCTCCAGCTCACCGGGTCGCAGGGGGATCAGCATGGGGCCAGTGTCCCTCGGCTCGGGCTCAGAGCAAGCGCTCTAAGCCATACACCAGCCCTTCAAGCTGGCGCACCCGTCGCACGGTGTGCAGCACGCCGGGCATGTAGGCGGAGCGGTCGATCGTGTCGTGGCGGAGGGTGTAGGTCTCGCCCGGAGCACCGAACAGCACCTCCTGGTGGGCCACCAGGCCTGGCAAGCGGATCGAATGGAGCCGTAGCCCACTTTGGCGCCGCCCGCCGCGGCAGCCGGCCAGGGTTTCGTGCTCCTCCACCTGGGCTGGGTTGAAGGCTTTGCCCAGCTCCTCGATCAGCTCCGCCGTTTTGATGCAGGTGCCGCTGGGCGCATCGGCCTTGCGGTTGTGGTGCAATTCGGTGAGCTCGGCGTAGTCGTAGAAGCGGGCCGCCGCCGCCGCCGCCTGCTGCAGCAGCACCATCCCCACCGAGAAGTTGGGGATCACGGCGCCGCCGATCGAGGCCTTGGCGGCAAAGCTGGCCAGCTCGCCCAGCTGGAGCGGCGACAGCCCCGTGGTGCCGATCACCGGATGCACCCCGTAGGCGATCGCGCCACGGCAATGCTCATAAACCACCGCAGGGTGCGTGAAATCCACCAGCACCGCTCCAGCGCCCGGACCGGCGTTGCGCACCGCCTGGCTGGCCTGGCAGAGGCTGCCCTCGAAATCGGCACTGATCGCCACCTCCAGCTCCCCCAGCCCCAGTTCCAGGCCCACATCGCTGCCCTCCTTGCCCGGGGTGGTGTCGATGGCGCCCACCAGGGTGCAATCGGGGGCATCGCGCACCGCCCTCACCACCTCGGCCCCCATCCGGCCCAAGGCGCCAGCCACAACCACCGGTATCGGGCCGGCGGCGGCAGCAGGGGAGGTGGCAGGGGAGGTGGACAGGGGGGCGGGGGTGCTCGTCATCGGGGAGGGAAGCAGCCAAAGGAGAGAACCGGGGCCGCTGCTGGGCCGCGGCCGTTCTCGCTGCTGCCGAGCCTATGGGCTGCCGGGCCTAGGGGCCGAGCGGCCGAGCGGCCGAGGGTCTAGGGGCGGAGCGGCCTAGGCCCTGAACGGCCTGGCAGGCAGGCAACCCTGCCAACCTGGATCCCCCAGCCCCCCCAGGCGCCTGGCCATGCACCTGTCCCCCCTGCTCACGGCCCTGGTGGCGGTGGCGCTGATCATCACGCTGGCCCAGATCCTGGGCCAGCTGGCCGACCGTTTTGGGCAGCCCCGGGTGCTGGGCGACATCGTGGGGGGGATCCTGCTCGGACCCAGCCTGTTGGGGGCCCTGCAGCCCCAGCTCTCGGCCTGGCTGTTCAGCCCCGAGGTGCGCAGCCAGCTCAACCTGCTCGGCCAGCTGGGGTTGGTGCTGTTCATGTTCCTGGTGGGGCTGGAGCTCAATCCCAAGCTGTTGCAGGGGCGCATCCCCCTGGCCAGTCGGATCACCAGCGTCGGGGTGTTGCTGCCGCTGCTGCTGGGGCTGGCCCTGGCCCAGCTGTTCGAGGCCTGGCAGCCCGAGCTGCTGCCGGGGGACCATGCCGTGGCCGGGGCGCTGTTCATGGGCACGGCGATGGCGATCACGGCCTTCCCGGTGCTGGCGCGCATCCTGGCGGAGCGCAACCTGCTGGGCCAACCGCTCGGGGCCCTGGCGATCACGGCGGCCGCCCTCGACGACGTGGTGGGCTGGAGCCTGCTGGCGGCGGTGGTGGCCTTCAGCCGCTCCGGCTCGGCGATTGGGGCGATCCCCACCCTGCTCGGCACCGCCCTATTTGCCGCCGGCTTGCTGCTGGCCACGGCGCCGCTGCGCCGCCTGCTGGAGCGGCGCCACCGCCGCGGCGAAGCCCCCAGCCAACTGCTCCAGACCCTGGTGCTCAGCGGGGCGCTGCTGAGCGGCGTGGCCACGGAGCTGATCGGGGTGCACGTGATCTTCGGCGCCTTCCTCTGGGGCCTGGCGATGCCCCGCAACGAGGCCCTGCATCGCTGGCTGGCGCTGCGGCTGGAAACGGTGGTGCTGCGGCTGCTGCTGCCTTTGTTCTTTGCGCTCAGTGGCCTCAGCACCCGGATCGGCAGCCTCAACACGCCCCAGCTCTGGCTGGCGGCAGCCCTGGTGTTGGCGGTGGCGGTCGGGGGGAAGTTTCTGGGCACCTGGGCCGTAGCCCGCGCCAGCGGGCTGCCCTCCGACCAGGCCCAGGCCCTCGGTTGGTTGATGAACACCCGCGGCCTCACCGAGCTGGTGGTGCTCAACGTGGGGCTGGCGCTGGGCGTGATCACGCCGCAGCTGTTCACGATGGGGGTGCTGATGGCCCTGATCACCACGGCCATGGCCGGTCCGCTGCTGGCCCGGCTGGGCTACGGGCGGCTCAGCAGCCCAGCGGAACTCCTGTAACGCCTTTGCGTTTGGCGTCGCAGCGGCGGGCGGCGCTTCGTAGGCTCCTTCACATTGCTCAATCCAAGCGCTCGCATGTTCACGCAGGTCCGCTCCGCCAACCGCCGGGTCAGCCCTGCCAGCACCGATGGCCGCGCCGTGATGAAGGCGGTGTACGTGGTGCTTGAGCCCCAGTACCAGAACGCCCTGACCACGGCGGCCCAGGCGATCAACGACCACAACAGTGGTCTGGCGATCGAACTCAGCGGCTACCTGATCGAGGAGCTGCGCGACCCCCAGAACTACGCCGATTTCTGCGCCGATGTGGCGGCGGCCGATGTGTTCATCGCCTCGCTGATCTTCATCGAGGACCTGGCCCAGAAGGTGGTGGAGGCCGTGGCGCCCCACCGCGACCGGCTCAAGGCAGCGGTGGTGTTCCCCTCGATGCCGGAGGTGATGCGGCTCAACAAGCTGGGCAGCTTCTCGATGGCCCAGCTCGGCCAGAGCAAGAGCGCCATCGCCCAGTTCATGAAGAAGCGCAAGGAGAAGGGCGGCTCTTCGGCCGGCTTCCAAGACGCGATGCTCAAGCTGCTCAACACCCTGCCGGCGGTGCTCAAGTACCTGCCGGTGGAGAAGGCCCAGGATGCCCGCTCCTTCATGCTCAGCTTCCAGTACTGGCTGGGCGGTACGCCGGACAATCTGCGCAACTTCCTGTTGATGCTGGCGGATAAATATGTATTCCCGCGCAGCGATGCCGAGCGGCCCGAGCTGCAGGTGGCCGACCCGGTGGTGTTCCCCGATCTGGGCATCTGGCACCCCCTGGCAGCGGGGATGTTCGAAGACCTCAAGGAATACCTCAACTGGAGCGCCAGCCGCAGTGATCTCTCCGAGAAGGCGCGCAAGGGTCCGGTGATCGGCCTGGTGCTGCAGCGCAGCCACATCGTCACCGGCGATGAAGCCCACTACGTGGCGGTGATCCAGGAGCTGGAATACCGCGGCGCCACCGTGATCCCGGTGTTCTGCGGCGGCCTGGATTTCTCCAAGCCCGTCAATGCCTTCTTTTACGACCCGCTCAACCCCGAAGTGCCGTTGGTCGATGGGGTGGTGAGCCTCACCGGCTTTGCCCTGGTCGGCGGTCCGGCCCGCCAGGACCACCCCAAGGCGATCGACGCCCTCAAACGCCTCAACTGCCCCTACATGGTGGCCCTGCCGCTGGTGTTCCAGACCACCCAGGAATGGGAGGAGAGTGATCTGGGGCTGCACCCGGTGCAGGTGGCCCTGCAGATCGCCATCCCCGAGCTCGATGGCGCCATCGAGCCGATCGTGCTTTCGGGGCGCGACGACGCCACCGGCAAGGCCCACACCCTGCAGGACCGGGTCGATGCGATCGCCGAGCGGGCGATCCGTTGGGCTTCCCTGCGGATCAAGCCCCGCGCCGAGAAGAAGCTGGCGATCACCGTGTTCAGCTTCCCGCCGGATAAAGGGAATGTGGGCACCGCCGCTTACCTGGATGTGTTCGGCTCGATCTTCCGGGTGCTGGAGGAGATGAAGCTCAAGGGCTACAGCGTGCAGGACATGCCCCGCACTCCCAAGGCGCTGATGGAGGCGGTGCTCACCGATCCAGAGGCGCTGCAGGGGGCGCCGGAGCTAGCGATTGCCCACCGCATGAGTGTGGCTGAGTACGAGCGGCTCACCCCCTATTCCGAGCGCCTCGAGGAGAACTGGGGCAAGCCCCCCGGCAATTTGAATAGCGACGGCACCAACCTGCTGATCTACGGCCGCCACTTCGGCAACGTGTTTGTGGGGGTGCAGCCCACCTTCGGCTACGAAGGTGATCCGATGCGGCTGCTTTATTCGCGCAGTGCCAGCCCCCACCACGGCTTTGCCGCCTATTACACCTACCTGGAGAAGGTGTGGGGCGCCGATGCGGTGCTCCATTTCGGCACCCATGGTTCGCTGGAGTTCATGCCCGGTAAGCAGATGGGCATGAGCGAAACCTGCTATCCCGATTCCCTGATCGGCGCCCTGCCGAACCTTTACTACTACGCCGCCAACAACCCTTCCGAGGCCACGATCGCCAAACGGCGCGGCTATGCCTCCACGATCAGCTACCTCACCCCACCGGCTGAAAATGCTGGCCTCTATAAGGGGCTCAAGGAGCTCGGTGAGCTGGTGGGCAGCTATCAGCAGCTGCGTGAGAGCTCCAGAGGCGTGCAGATCGTCAATGCGATCGTCGAAACGGCGCGCCAGTGCAACCTCGACAAAGACGTTGTTCTGCCCGATCAAGATGGCGCCGAGCTCGATCAAGACGGCCGCGATGGCGTGGTGGGCGCGGTGTACCGGCAGCTGATGGAAATCGAGAGCCGGCTGCTGCCCTGCGGCCTGCACACGATCGGCAAGCCACCCACCGCCGAGGAGGCGATCGCCACCTTGGTGAACATCGCCGCCCTGGAGCGCGAGGAGGAGGGCCTGCGCTCGTTGCCGGGGCTGCTGGCCGAGAGCCGGGGCCGCACGATCACCGATGTCTACAAGGGCAACGACGCCGGCATTCTCGCCGATGTGGAGCTCAACCAACTGATCATCGAAACCTGCCGCACGGCGGTGGGGGCGATGGTGAAGGAGGTCACCGGCAGCGATGGCCGCGTGACCCTGCGCCGCAACTTCAGCTGGTTTTTCAACGTGCTGGAGCGCTTCGGCTTCCAGTGGCCCACCCCCTGGCTCGCCGCCTGCCGCAGCGCCGGTTTTGGCGAGGTGGAGCAAGGTGAGCTGGATAAAACCTTCGCCTACCTGCGCTTCTGCCTTGAGCAGATCTGCGCCGACATGGAGATGGAGAGCCTGCTGCGGGCCCTCGATGGCGAATACGTGCTGCCGGGGCCCGGCGGCGATCCGATCCGCAACCCGGGCGTGTTGCCTAGCGGCAAGAACATCCACGCCCTTGATCCCCAGTCGATCCCCACCCGGGCGGCGATTGCGGCGGCCAAGGTGGTAGTGGACCGGCTGATTGAGCGCCAGAAGGCCGAGCAGGGCAGCTGGCCGGAAACGATTGCCTGCGTGCTCTGGGGTACCGACAACATCAAAACCTACGGCGAATCCCTGGCCCAGATCCTCTGGTTCATCGGTGTACGGCCGATGGCCGACTCCCTGGGCCGGGTCAACAAGCTGGAGTTGATCTCGCTGGAAGAACTGGGCCGGCCCCGGATTGATGTGGTGGTGAACTGCAGCGGTGTGTTCCGCGATCTGTTCATCAACCAGATGGCCTTGATCGACCAGGGGGTGAAGATGGCAGCCGAGGCCGAGGAGCCGCTGGAGCTTAATTTTGTGCGCAAGCACAGCCAGGAGCAGGCCGCCGAGCAGGGCATCTCCTTGCGCGATGCCGCCACCCGGGTGTTTTCCAACGCCAGTGGCAGCTATTCCTCCAATGTGAACCTGGCGGTGGAGAACAGCACCTGGGAAGAGGAAGGGGAGCTGCAGGAGATGTATCTCTCCCGCAAAACATTTGCGTTCAACGCCGACAACCCCGGCGAGATGAATCAAAACCGCGAAGTGTTTGAATCGGCGATGAAAACCGCCGATGTCACCTTCCAGAACCTCGATTCAGCCGAGATCTCGCTCACCGATGTGAGCCACTATTTCGACTCCGACCCCACCAAGCTGATCGCGGGTCTGCGCGACGACGGCAAGGCGCCCACCAGTTACATCGCCGACACCACCACCGCCAACGCCCAGGTGCGCTCGTTGAGCGAAACGATCCGGCTCGATTCCCGCACCAAGCTGCTCAATCCCAAGTGGTACGAGGGCATGCTCAATTCGGGCTACGAGGGGGTGCGCGAAGTGGCCAAACGGCTCAACTTCACCCTGGGTTGGAGTGCCACCAGCGGCGCCGTTGACAACTTCGTGTACGAAGAAGCCAACGACACCTTCATCAACGACCCCGAGATGCGCCAGCGCCTCATGGAGCTCAACCCCCACAGCTTCCGCCGCATCGTGGGCACCCTGCTGGAGGTGAATGGCCGTGGCTACTGGGAAACCTCAGACGAGAACATCGCCCAGCTGCAGCAGATTTATCAGGACATTGAAGATCGGATTGAGGGGGTTAGCCAGGGCTGAGTTTCCAGCTGTGTTTTGTTATCAACCGAACTTACACGCCTAAAAAGGAGCGGCCGAGGCCATCTGCGGTGGCTTGCTGCAGGGTGAGCATAGGGCTGCGAGCATTCTGGAGCATGAACATCTCGTGCAAAATGAACGGCTCAATTTGCTTCGGGGGCTAACACATCGCGGTAGCGAAGCCAATCGACTGCGGGGCAGGTGCCAAGATCCTGCAGGCGCTTCAGCAGGGTGAACAGAAACCAGGCGAGGGAGTTCTCCGCCGGGCTGAACTTGAGAGCGTCATGGGTCATCGTTTTATCGAAGGTGGCATAGGAGCGTTCAAAGGCTCGATCCGCCATTGCCAAGCCTAGGGTAAGGGTCTGATCGCCCAGCAGCTGGTTGATGGTTTGGTGGAAGTGGCGACTATCAAGGCCATCGTTCCACTTCGAACGAATACCCACGATCCCCGCGATGATTGGGAACAGCGGTTTGGCATCGTAGACACCACCTGCATGGGGAATCGGCACACTAGTTCGCTCCAGTTTGCGCACGGATTCTGCCTTATTTGCAGCATAGATTAGGTAGTCACGATTGAGAGCTGGCTTCACCTCCAACACGCCATATACCGCTTCTGCCAGAATATAGCGATGTGACATCTGCTTGAGCAAAGGTGGTGTGTATTGCGGGTCATAGATCACGATATCGATCTGATCACTGGTGCTGCCTTTGCTATCAATCACGATACCTTGCTCAACCCCATAGCGCCGAGGTAGATAACGCCTGAGCACATCAATAAACAACTGCTCATTAACTTCCCCCATCCTGCCATTGTGGGTGATGGAATGCTTTGAGAGCTCCAGTTGCTGGGCAAGAACCTTCTGCTCCATGGCCAAGGCCCGACCGAGAAATTGGTGGCCTTCTGTTTCGGAGGAGCGTTTGTTGGGGTTCATGGATCTGGCGTCTCGTCTATGGCCTTGATCTCACCCCAGATACGCTTAAATCCACAGTTTCCACCGTTATCCATAGCCTGGATGAACTGCCTATGTGATGGTGGCTCATTTGCTCCAGCAAGAATTGGGAAGCAAGTAAGAACCTCAAGGTATGGTCCTTCTGACGGGAAGGTTTCCATCGAGGAATAGCTTAGTTCTTGATCCTCTCCCGTTGCTGGTATTGGTAGCATCCTGATCCAGCACCTGCCAACCTTCATGGTCCAATGCCCGGCTCGGTGGTTTTGGGGATTTGTATTGGGGACCCAACAGAGGCCTCCAAGGCTTGTATCTCGAAGATCGGTTGGTCTTCGACGATTCCGAGCCAAGCTGCCCTGGGCTGGTTGCTCAATCTCTTGCCTAGTTGGTTGATGGGTCCATCTGATCGCGGTAGCACCGCCTCTATTCGATACCTTCCGACTCCAGACAACCATTTTCGAAGGATGAATGATTTCTCGCCAAGGAGCAACGGAGGAATCCATACACTCGACAGGCACACCAAGCCAGTTAGCTGCACACCGGCGAGCGCTATCAATCAAATCCTTGACAGCTTGAGCATCGGCAGGGATGAAATTGGCCCAATCCTGGGGCTTTGCCCATTGCCAATGGCAGCCGATATGGCGAGTGGTATAACTTTTATGAAAGAAGGAGTGATCAGGCCTACGCCAGCCAGGACCAAAACCACCCAAAGCCATAACCAATGCATGAAGGTAGGCCAGTAGCTCATGCAGGGCTTGGATCCTTTCGGGTGGAAGATCATTCGCCGATGCTGCTAGACGCCAAACGAGCGTGCCATAGCAACAACAGTAATCCGTATCGCCACGTCTGTTAAAAGAGGGAGCAGTATCGTGAAGAAAGTCACATGTAAGCAAACCAAGTATCGATTGCCTTTCTCCAAATCCTCCAAAGAGCTCCTTAACTGCAGCTTCGGCTCTTTCTGCATCTGTCAGGCCACCAAAGAGGCGTAAGGCCATGCTACGGATTGATCCTCTAAAGATTGTCGGCCTGAACTCAGTCGTACGATCAAGAAGCTTCGATGCCGGGCCCTGTCCAAGCAACCCAAGTGATAGAAAAACATTATTTAGAGAGTTTTGATCTAGCACCTTTGACATGGCGGGCAACCCATACCCTGCTGCAGTTCGTCCACCAATTCCATTCTTTAAGGCGTTGAATAACGTGATATGAATCCTTTCCCATTCATCCCGAGGCAAGCCACGGGAACTGCTGATCGCTAGAACTAGCTTGGGCTTCAGCAGGCTGATCACTGCATAGGCATTGTGCTTGTCGTCGCCATTATTAAATCCAACCTGCCAGTTCTGTTGTGGATGAGCAACATCCAGCATCGTTGTTTTCCAGTTGGCATCTTTGGGCCAAGCGCCATGGAACCTCAGGATGCCAGGTGTGGTTTCTTTGTCTGGAGATACCACACCACACCAGCGTTCAAGATCATCCTCATTTAGGCAAGCTCGCCTGAACAATCCCTTCACGCTACTACCTGGAATCAATGGCCAGCCACCGGGTCCGATTACTGGGCGGATAAATCCATCGTCAATTCCACTGTTTGTAATCAATCTCCAGCCAACAGCAGCTTCTACTTGTATGTGGTTGATCAACGCATTGGCATCAGGCCTGCCATTAACAGAGCCTGAGTAATCGGGATTACAAGCTAGTTCATTATTGTACGGATGTCTGCTGTTTGTCGCCGATAGCCATTCGTCCACAAAAGTCTGGCTATCCAAAGGTTTATCTCTGTCAGATTTGTCCTTTCCTGTGTATTGCCTCTGAGAGCGACCTGAAACCTGTGCTCGATACTCCATTGGAATATGGTCGCTCCTTTGGGCATCGACAAGATCAGCTGTGTCAACTAAAACAGCCCGATTGACTTGAATAGATTGCTCTCGTTTACGGATTGGCTGAGCCACTTGCTTTCGCGTGTATGAATTCACACGGAGTGGCCGATCAAAAAACGAGAAGCCGTCTAAGGCCTCGATAGCCACTTTCTCTTCTTCGATTGAGCTGAGAGTTACAAATGCATGTCCTTTGAATTTGCCAGTTTCTCTGTCGAGTGGAAGCGTGCAGGCTTCAACTCTTCCATAATTCATAAAAAGACTCCGGATCTCACGCTCGGACGCTTGATAGGAGAGATTTCCAACGTAGATGGTCACGTTAATCTACTGTGTAAATTGGCATTAAACCTAAAGCTGCTTGGTGCTTTCATTGCGCTGTATCCTCATCCGCTATGGCTTCATCCTCGTCTTGCGTAGGGCGAGAACTGCTTTTGGGCTTGAGTCGCTGTGTCCACCAGACGATGGCGTCACAGAGCGCTACAAGCACCGTCAAGCACTCCTGTTGATCAGACGTTTTGATCCTCCAGAACTTGGATGCTTCGGCTTTGATAATTCTTTCGGATTCTAAATTGTTCAAAACAGCAGCTGGAATGACCAGATCTGGTCTGGATTGCTGCATGATCTCCACAAATTCGGCCCATGTCTCCTTGACGAAATCAGCCTTCTTGGGTTCGATGCGCTTAAGCCGCAGATGCTCGCCCCAAAATCGCTCCAAGCCATAAGCGCATGTGGCTCGCATCTTGTAGGCCTGATTGAGGCTGTCCGGATCGCGCTCACGGGCCCGAAGCACAATCTTATGGGCTCTTTGATCAAGATTAAAAGGATGCCAAGCCATCAGACCACCCCCAAGGCTTCGGACTGATTAACGGCATCCGTTGGCATCAGGGTCACGCGGCAACGCCCGTAGCCCACACTTTCCAGGCCGCCGAAATAGAGATCCTGCGATTGTTGATTCTTGAATGGACGCCAATGTGTGGCTTGCTGATACTTTTCGGCTACTGGAAAGACCAGTATACTTCCCTCCGGTAGGGCTTCGACATTGAAAAAAGAGCCATCAGATGCTTTTTTCATGGTGTCCTCTAGCTTGACGCGGCTTTGTCGAAAGAGGGCCATGTCATGAATCATGCCGATGTCAGCATCGCTGACCACCACAAGTTGATCGTCCATGTTCTCTGATGTCAGTGGCTGAGGAACCCAGTGTTCAAGGCCGGGGGTAGGAGTAACCTCCATAAAGCCAAGATTGAAGAACAAGGTGCGTTGCGGATTGGCTTCTCCAACTTGCGCCTGGGTTCTGGCACGAAGGTTTGTGCTACAGGTATAGGCATCTGGCAATGCCAGATCAAGATTTGCACAGGCCGCATATCTTTTCAACAGCCTCGGGCAGCTCACCCACACCACCGGCTGTCCCGGGCAGAAGACCGGTAACCAAAGCAATGATGCGTATTCGAATTTGACAGCCCCTTCCTTGATGAAGGCCTTTTCTTCACCTGCAGCGTTTTTCCTCTTGTCGTTAAAACTGTTGCCATACCATGCGTCGATGGTGTCTCTCTCAGTCTGGGAGTCTCTGGCATCGGCCCGAAAGCGGCCGCGAATGGAACTGCCCGGAATAATGCCGGTCTGGGTGAAGGGATCGCGGAAGATGAGGTTGAGGTTGCCGGATTCTTCACCTTCGGAGGCGCCCACATGCAGGGGGGCGAGGGTGCGGATCAGGCCGTAGCGGCGGGTGTACATCAGGTGGAGACGGGGTGAAGGGGCAGGGCGAGGGCGGTGCCGAATTGCCTGAAGGAGAAACCCTCCTTGGGGAACCAGGATGCGGGCCAGTCGACCCAGGGGGGCAGGCCACCGGCCACGCGGTAGCAGGTGCCGGCGGGCACGGCCCAGCGGCCGCGGGAAAGGCGCGGGCGGCTGTCGTCTGCGCTGCCGAGCTGATGGCGCCAGGGGCGGGGGCGTTCGGTGAGGATCGCGGGAGGTTCGCCATCGCGATGCCAGGGTTGGAGGGCCGGCCGGCGGCTGGTGTCGAGCGGATCGCGGCGGGAGAGGCGGGGGCCGCCCCAGAGGCCTGGGGTGATCAGGGCGAAGGGCCCGTTTAATGGCTGCAGCAGCAATTTCTGCAATAGATCTGGTGGCTTCAGGCAGCGCAACTCCACCAGGTGCCCCTCACCAGCGAAGCGATAGCGGCCGTCGGGCAGGGGGTGGCTGCTGAGGTAAGCGAGGCGGAAGCCGGGTTTCAGGGCGATGCCGTATTCGAGGAAGAGGGCATCGTTGATGGCGCTCACCCGCTCTTCGGTGCGCAGGCGCGGATGTAGATGGGGCACGGCCTGCCAGGGATTGGCGTGAATCGGCTGCGGCTCGTGCGGATTGGTGCCTGGTTCAGTGGCGTTCAGCTCCTGCCAGTGGCGCAGGGCCACCCAGCCGCCGCTGCGGGATTGCCGGGGCATGGCGGCGCCATCGCTGGGGCGCCAAGCGCCGGCGGCGCCGTCGCTTGCGGTGCGCTCCCAGTGCAGCCTGCGGAGGGTGGGTTCGTCGTTAGCGGCGGTGTCCTCCTGGAGCAGGGTGAAGGGGGCCGGCAGCAAGAGATCGTTGTCGTTGTCATCGAAGCAGAAGGGCCCGGCGGTGTGCAGGTTCCACAGGGGTGTTTTCTCCTTGGCAACGTTTTGGGGGCGATCCAGCTGGCTGGCGATCAGCCCGGCGATGGTGGGGGAATCTGGCGGAAAGTGTTCGCAGGCGCGGCCGGTGAGGGCCTGGGGCGAGAGCATCCGGCCGCTGGAGCCGTAGAGCAGGCCGAGAGGTTCGAGCAGCAGCAGGTATTGGAAGGGCAAGGCGCTCATGCGGCAGCCTCTTTGTCTGCTGGGCAGTCGCGCCAACGCTCCAGGCCGGCCATCACGCGGCCCAGATCGAGCAGCCATTGATCGAGCCGCCGCCCATGCTCCGGTGGGCCCGGTGGCTGCCAGCCGGGAAAGTAGGCGCTCAGCAGGCCTTGGGCAACCGCCTCAGCCCTGGCATTCGCCTGAGCCTTGGATGCCTGATCGCTGGCGCCCAGGTGAATCGCATCACCGATGGCATGGCGGCCCTGCAGCCAGAGCAGATCTTCTGCCAGGTGCCGCCATTTGGGAGGGCTGCCGTTGGTGCCCCTGCGGCCTTCGCGGTCGCGGTAGTGGGTGAGGATCGGATCAAACCAATCCCAGGGGCAGGTCCACTCCAGATGGTTGCCGCCGGCATAGAGCAGGCGCAGGGCGAAGCGATTGCGGCCCCTGGCTTTGGCGCTGGCTTCGGCGTCGCGGGCGTGCTGGAGCGCCTCGCGCTGAGGCACCTGGCTGTCGGCCCACACCAGGCCCATCGAGACCGTGAGGCGGGCGTGGCCATTGGCTTGCCAGAGCTGGTGGAAGAGGGGCAACCAGCGGAACAGATCCTCGCGGCGCAGGTCGCGGCTGCCGGGATAGGTTTCGTGCAAAGCGCCGAGGATGTCGTCGCCGCCGGCATAGACCACCGTGGCCCGGTTCTGGCCCATCCCCTTGGGGACCTTGCTGTAGAGCCCTGCGGCCCACTCGCGCATGGATGTGCTGAAGGAGCGGCGGGCCGCCACTTCATCATTGTCGTGGCGGAGGCTGTGCAGGTAATCGCTCACCTTGTCGCCATCGGCCATGAACCACACGATGGTTTCGGGCCGCTGCTCGCCTGTTGTGGCCGCCGGTCCGCTAAGGGGGGCAAATCCACTAAGGGGGTCAAACCGCTCGGGGATGATCTCTCTGAAGGGGCAGCCAAACGCTGCCTGGGCAAGCTGGCGATAGGTAACCAAGCGTTTGATCAGCTCAGATAGCGATAGCTCTTCGTTTTCGCCGGCAAACGCTTCGCCAAGGTTTCTGGGATCCCGCAGGATCCTCAGCAGCTGGAGTGCCTCCTGCGTCTGGGCATGGAGGTCGGCCCAGCGGGGATCATGCTTTTCGGCCATGCGTGGCCGCACAATCGCCTCGGCGGAGGAGAGGGTGGAACTCTCGCCGGTCCAGTTGGGGATTTCCCAGGCGCGCTGTTGTTTGGCGTAGCGCAGGGCCTGCTCGGCCTCCTGGATCGTGGCGCCCTGCCCGTGGAAGAGCTCCCAGGAATGGCGTTCACAGGCCTTCCAGCTGGGGCCCCAACCAGCTTCCCAAGCGCTGGCGTTCCATTCCCTGCAAGGCCAGTCAGGTGGCTTGTACGGCAGCTGTTCTTCTAGCCATTGCCGGCAGGCGGTGAGGGGTTGGCGCCAGCCGGCCAGCAAGGCGTCTTCAGCATCAGCGCGGGAGTAAGCGGCCTCGATCAGCAGGGTGTTGGGTACACCGCGGGTGGCATCCACATTGGCGGGACTGATCACGGCGTCACCCCCCAGCTTCGTTTCGACGTCGTCATGCAGCGCCCGGGCCAGATGCGACAGCAACAAGGAACTGCCATAAAGATCCCGCAGCTTGCGGGAGCTGCGGATGAAGCTCTGCACCGGCGCGAAGGTAACGGCTGTGTAGGTGGTGGGGCCGGTGCCATCCGGCATGGGCGCAGGCGCGAACGTCTATATCGCATATAGCCACAGACCTTGCCGGATGGCAACAGTCAACTGGCCATGCCGGGCTGATAGCGGCGGCTGGGGTGGTTGAAGTCGAATTCGTAGACGGTGGTGGGGCCCAGGGCGTCGGCCTGCTGGCCGAGCAGGAAGGCGAAGGCCACGGGGCAGGCGGGGAAGAGGTGAAGCCGGCCAGGGCGCGTCTGCACCACGGCCTCCCGCAGGGTACTGGTGAGCGTGTCGGCCAGCCAGCGGGCATGGCCACCATCCTGGATGGAGGTTGAGCCGGGGTTGGGGAGCTGCGCATGGTGAATCTCCCGTACGCAAAGCCCCATGGCGCCGATGGCGTGTTCCGCATCGTGAAGGGCGTTGTGCGTGACGGAGACCACCAGGGCCAGATCCCCGCCCTCCCCCCGGACCCGCCGCTCGAAGGTCCAGGTTGCCCCGGCCGCCGGCAGCCGCGCCTGGCTGCCATCCCACAACGCATCGAGGGAGGCCGACGAACGCTGGCGCAGCAGGATGGGGACGCCCCGCTTGGGATGCAAGAGGCTGCCGAGATGCCAGGCGATCGAGAGATGGGTGAGGGTGGCCAAGATCACAGGCTTGGGCAGGCGCTCGATGATGGTGGCGGCTGCCGCCAAGCGGCTGGGGAGCTCTTGCGTCCACACGTCTGGGTGTTTGGGCCGGCGGTCTCTGGAGTTGGCGCAGACAAACAGGTCGGTGAAATCAATGAGTGTCTCAGCGTTGTCGTTCTCCGAGGCAAGGAAGGAGCGCACCACCACAGTGGAGCTTGGTGTTGGCCCAGGGGATGACTCCGCCAGGATCCGCTCGATCAGGTCTTTCGAGCCGATGTAAGCCAGATCGCTGCGATCGCGGGGTTTGCTGATCTGCAGATGGTCGCGATCGAGGGGAATGGGGGGTCGTGCCAGGGGGCCACTCACGCCGGGATCCGCGGAGGATGGTTTCACCACCAGCACCCCCGCTCGGCATGGTTTGGCTTCGTAGTAACTCACCGTTCGGATGTTGTGGCGTGCAGCTTGGTCTCTGTACCAGCCATACAGCTCCATGAGATGGGCATCATTGTCGCGGAGATCATCGGTGTTCACCGTGGGCAAGATGATCCTGAACCCATTCACCAGATCCGCCAGAACTGAGCCCTGGTGAGGTGTGGCCAAGAACAGCACACCTCCGCAGTATTCGATCAGTTTCCGCCATTGCGGGGTGTCGCGGGCGTCATCTGCCCGGCGCAGGATGCTTTTCACCAGCAGGCCTCCGAGGCTGTGGGCGATGAAACAAACGGGCCGCTGGCCAATCCCTGCCTGGGCCAAGCGCTCCAATGCATTCACCGCGCGGATGGGGAGGGGCATTGCCGCACCACCCTGCGGATTCGGCTTGCGGGAGAACCATTGCTTCACGCCCAACCTCTGGAGCGGGTTGGCGGTGGTATAGCCCAATGACCACACACCGATCTGAGGCCCAAACTCCTCCGCCAGCCAGTGGGGCCAGGAAGCAGACCCCTCCTCTCCACTGCTCCAAGTGCTGAACGGATGCCCGCCCAGCCCATGCACGAACACCACATCGAGGCGCCGCTCGGGCGACAGAGGTGAAGAAATCAGGTGCAGATCGTCCATCCGCCAATTCCAGCGGCTTTCAGGTGTAGCAGGCGGAGATCGATCGTCGCTGCATCGACGGCAGGCCGGCCCAAAGCGCCGGGTTCATGGACCGGTGCTAGGAGGCTGGGCCCAAGCGGTGCGCGGCCAGGGCCGAACGGCAGGAACCAGGCGGGGGCAGGCCTGTTGCGTTTTCTCAAATCCGCGCACCCCCCCGCCGATCGTCGAAACCCCAGTGTTTTTGTGATCCTGCGCGCTGCCCTGCAGCGCAACGGATCTAAGCGTTTTCCACAGGCTTGACGGCCCGCCTATGCGCCGGCAAGGTAGGGGGGTGCGCAAACTGCCCTCGGATCGCTTGCTGCGCAAGCCCTCTCGGGGGCCGCCGTCACCACTCGCTGGTGACACCTATTGATTGGAAACGAGTGCATCAGTTTGTGCGTCTAGAATCGCTTGAGTGACAGGTCACCACTCGCTGGTGACACCTATTGATTGGAAACCGATATGCCTACTCTGATACGTGGTGTCATTACTTGGAGTCACCACTCGCTGGTGACACCTATTGATTGGAAACATCGAGCAGTAGGTCCGGGTCAATGTCGAGGACGTTGGAGTCACCACTCGCTGGTGACACCTATTGATTGGAAACCTGCTCTATGGCCTGGCCGGTGGGGCCCTGGCCCTGCATCTGGTCACCACTCGCTGGTGACACCTATTGATTGGAAACCTCAGGTCGGCGGCCTACATGGCAAAGGATCTGGAGGGGCGGGTCACCACTCGCTGGTGACACCTATTGATTGGAAACTGGTGGCGTATTAGGATTTCTAGCAATCCAATAGCGAAGTCACCACTCGCTGGTGACACCTATTGATTGGAAACTGAAGCAGATAAGATAAATTAGGCATTAGCAATCTTACTGTCACCACTCGCTGGTGCCACCTATTGGTTGGAAGCCTGAAGCAGGCGAGGTCTGATAGCACTAGGGGTTGAACATGTCACCACTTGCTGGTGTCACCTGTGGATTCGAAGCCAATTCTCAACAATCGCTAGAGGCTCCAACGTGTTTGGCGACACCACTCGTGGATGACACCTATCGCCTGGCCTTTGCCTGATCCGAAACCCTTTAGAGGGTGTAAAAGATCACCCCTTACGGAGGGCTCTCCAGGTCTCTAGTTACTGGCTCAGCATGCAGGTTGCGTGACATACGAAGAGGCACTTACCCTATTTTTACGTGGGTGATCATCAAGTTCCCATGCTCCCATGTCCGTCCCCGGGAATTCTGTAAGAGCCCACCCCACGGCCGTATGCGCACCCTGTACCTGCTCCGCCCCCACGGCACCGCCGGGATTGAGGGCGAGCAGCTGGTGGTAAGAAGCGATGAGCAGGAGCTTGATCGCATGGGTCTGCCCTTGTTGGATCAGATTCTGGTGATGGGAAAGATGCAGCTCACCACCCAACTGATCCGTGCCTGCCTGCGAAGGGGTATTCCGATTGCCTATCTCAGTAGCACTGGACAGTGCCTGGGGCGCCTTCAGCCGTTGGAGGGCGGCTATCGCCATCGGGCCCGTCGTCAGGCGGAGCTGCCCCAGGAGCGGCGGCTGGCATTGGCCCGGTCGTTGGTGGCTGGCAAGATCGCCAATGGGCGTGTGGTGCTGCAACGGCTGACGCGGCGCTCCGGCCGCTCCGCCGTGGAACCTTGCCTGCGGCGGTTGGGCCAGCTCCATTCCCTGATCTGCTGTGTGCCCTGCCCCGATCAGTTGCGGGGCCTGGAGGGATCGGCGGCGGCGCTTTATTTCCGCAGCCTCGGCGGTCTGTTGGCGGACGATGGTTTCGGGTTTGCGATGCGCAGCCGCCGGCCGCCGCTCACGCCATTTGATGCACTCTGCGGGTTTGGTTATGGAGTGCTCTGGAATGCGCTGCTGCTGCGCGTGGAGCTTCGTGGGCTTGATCCCTACAACGGCGTGCTGCATGTGGGTTCCCCTCGCCATGCCGCGCTGGTATCGGATCTGATCGAACCGCTGCGCACCTTCTTGGTGGATCCCTTCCACAGCCAGTTGATTCGCGCCGGCCAGCTTTCACCAGATGAACACTTCCAACCCCAGGCCGGCGGGGTCTATCTCAACGACAGCGGCCGGCGCTTATGGTTGCAGGCCTGGTCCGCCTTCATGACCGAATCGATCCAGTTGGGCGATGCCGGAAGCGGACCACGCTGGGAGGTTCTTGATCAGCTGGTGAAGAACTTCGCCGCCGCGGTGGATGATCCCGATCGCACACTCTGCGTACCCCTGCGTCGATGAATCCGGAGCAGCTGTGGGTGGTGGCCTATGACAGCCCGAACACCAAGCGACGCCGCAAGTTGGCCAAGTTACTGGAAGGCTATGGCGAACGGCTGCAATGGAGTGTATTCGAATGTCGCCTCCAACCCCATCAGTTGCAGCGGCTCCGGCAGGGCCTGGCCCATATCGCCACCGCCGACGACAGCATTCGTCTGTGGGGTATGCCGCAACGGGCCCAAGACGCTGAGCAACTGGGCCGGCCGGTGGAGCCCACGCTCTGGCAAGACAAGGTGATCTGAGCCAGCAAGGTTCAGTCGATATCCATGCACGCCAAGTCCGGCCACGAGCAACGGGGCGGCTTCACCCTGGGATCCGCTTTAGCATGGGCACGGCCCGAATGGGATCAGCATCGGATTGCCTGCTGCGAGCAAACGCATCCCGGCGAGCCGGCCGGGGCCGAACGGGCAGCCCCGCGACATCTGGTCAGATTTGACAATCCTGCCACTGCAGCGCCCTCCTGAGCCTGGGGGTGCGCGTCTCTGACTGGACAGAGGAACCAAGGCCCCCACTGGCCTGATGCTGTTTCTCCTTGCCGCGCACCCCCCTGCCGATTGCCGAATCCCCAGTGTTTGCGTGATCCTGCGCGCTGCGTTGCAGCGCAACGGATCTCAGCGTTTTCCACAGGCTTGACGGCCCGCCCAGGCGCCGCCAAGGTAGGGGGGTGCGCAAACGGCCCTCGGATCGCTTGCGGCGCAAGCCCTCTCGGGGGCCGCCGTCACCACTCGCTGGTGGCACCTATTGATTGGAAACAGCCAGCTTGGCAGCACGGCGGCCAGCAGGCGTGTCGGTGTCACCACTCGCTGGTGGCACCTATTGATTGGAAACCGCGCGGCGCTGCTGGGGCTGGCGCGGCTGGCCTTGGCGTCACCACTCGCTGGTGGCACCTATTGATTGGAAACCCCTAATGTCTTGCCTGCCAAGCTCCTGCAAAAGCTGTTGTCACCACTCGCTGGTGGCACCTATTGATTGGAAACCCAGTTCAAAAGGCACGCCATTGATTATTACGAACCCCTGTCACCACTCGCTGGTGGCACCTATTGATTGGAAACTGTTTTGAGACATAGTCGTCAGATTGGTAAAACCACGTCACCACTCGCTGGTGGCACCTATTGATTGGAAACGTACGACCCAGCAGGCAGCGGCAGCATCACCCCTGTCAAGTCACCACTCGCTGGTGGCACCTATTGATTGGAAACCCAGGTATCGCGGTCGCCCCGCAGCTGCTCATAGCGCTTGGTCACCACTCGCTGGTGGCACCTATT
>CAIOGZ010000090.1 GCA_903858015.1 uncultured cyanobacterium | reverse complement strand
GTCCCAGGAGATCCGCGCCGCCGAGGACCCCGAGTTCGAAACCTTCTACACCAAAAACATCCTGCTCAATGAAGGTCTGCGCGCCTGGATGGCGCCCGCCGACCAGCCCCACGAACAATTCGTCTTCCCTGAAGAGGTTCTTCCCCGTGGAAACGCCCTTTAATCCCGGTCTTGTCTCCGTCGGCGGCAAAGACCTCGACTCCACCGGCTATGCCTGGTGGGCTGGCAACGCTCGCCTGATCAATCTCTCCGGTCGCCTGCTGGGTGCCCATGTGGCCCATGCCGGTCTGATGGTGTTCTGGGCGGGCGCGATGATGCTGTTTGAGGTGAGCCACTTCACCTTCGACAAGCCCATGTATGAACAGGGTCTGATCCTGTTCCCCCACGTCGCCACCCTGGGCTACGGCGTTGGTCCCGGTGGTGAAGTCACCAACCTCTATCCGTTCTTTGTGGTGGGCGTGCTCCACCTGATCAGTTCGGCTGTGCTCGGCGTTGGTGGTCTTTATCACGCCCTGCGGGGACCTGAGATTCTGGAGAACTATTCGGCCTTCTTCTCGCAAGATTGGCGCGATAAGAACCAGATGACCAACATCATCGGCTACCACCTCATCCTTCTCGGTGTTGGTGCGCTGCTGCTGGTGTTCAAGGCGATGTTCTTTGGCGGCGTCTATGACACCTGGGCCCCCGGCGGCGGGGATGTGCGGTTGATCTCCAATCCCACCCTCGACCCCGGTGTGATCTTCGGCTACCTCACCAAAGCTCCCTTTGGTGGCGAGGGCTGGATCATCGGTGTGAACTCCATGGAGGACATCATCGGTGGCCACATCTGGATCGGCCTGATCTGCATCTTTGGCGGCATCTGGCACGTGGTCACCAAGCCCTTCGGCTGGGTGCGGCGCGCCTTCATCTGGAATGGTGAGGCCTACCTGAGCTACAGCCTCGGTGCCCTGAGCCTGATGAGCTTCGTGGCTTCGGCCTACATCTGGTTCAACAACACCGCCTACCCGTCAGAGTTCTACGGCCCCACCAACGCCGAAGCCTCCCAGGCCCAGAGCTTCACTTTCCTGGTGCGCGACCAACGCCTCGGAGCCAACATCGGTTCAGCCATGGGCCCGACCGGCCTCGGCAAATACCTGATGCGCTCCCCCACTGGAGAGATCATCTTTGGTGGTGAAACGATGCGTTTCTGGGATTTCCGCGGTCCCTGGCTGGAGCCGCTGCGCGGCCCCAATGGCCTCAGCCTCGACAAACTCCAGAACGACATCCAGCCCTGGCAGGTGCGTCGTGCGGCTGAGTACATGACCCACGCCCCCAACGCCTCGCTCAATTCCGTTGGTGGCATCATCACCGAGCCCAACTCGGTGAACTTCGTCAACATCCGCCAGTGGCTTGCCGCGACCCAGTTCGTGCTGGCCTTCTTCTTCCTGGTGGGTCACCTCTGGCATGCCGGCCGGGCCCGTGCTGCCGCCGCCGGCTTTGAAAAGGGCATCGACCGTCAGGCCGAACCCACCCTGGCCATGCCGGATCTGGACTGAGTCGAAAGCTGCTAAAACCCCCATCGGTTCCAGCAACCTCCTCGACGAACGAATGAAGTCTCCGGCTAACCCCGGGGACTTTTTTTATTGGATAGAGCATAGGCAAGAACCTAATCTATCAACTATGTCAGCAGTGATGAAGTGAAGGGGGCCTTGGAGGGGGCGGGGGACATGGGCTGACTTCCGGTTGTAATGCTTGCATTGCCATAGCAACCAGCAACGCCAAGGCATGGGAAGTCCGTAGTTAACGCCCCTCCCATCCACCGGTAACGAATCCCGCTCCCGATCCAGCGGCACCAGCGCCAGCCGGAAGCGATGCGGTGCGGCCAAGCGATGGGAACCAGCTGCTGGCGATTCGTCTCAAGGTCATGGGGTTCGACCACCACGCCCGCAGGCTGGTGGCATTGGGGGGCGATCGCTCTCCGGCAAGATGGCCACATCGCTTCGCGTCAACCCATCCGCCCCATGGTCGCGGTTCCCCCCTCCCGACCCCGCAGCCGCCGCGATCTTGGCCCTGGGCGATCAGATCGCGCTCTGCTCGGTTGGCGCCGCTGGCAATGGCCCCACTGGCTCGCCTTTGGTCTTTGTTTCGGCCTGGCCCATGGCATCAGCCAACGGCTGATCCGTGCCCAGGCGGATGGCCAAGGGGCGGGCTCACCCCAGGCCTTCCCGGTGCAGGCTTTTCCCGGCGAATCGCTGGATGGGCTAAGGCGCCGCCTCGGCGGCCAGCCCCAGGATGTGCGCGCCGACCTTGAGGCCCTCGATCAGCAGCGCCAGAACAAGCAAGAGTCCACGGAGCTAGAGCAACGCCGGCTGGAGCTTGAGGATCGCCAGCAGGCTGAGCAACAGCAGGCCCAGCAGAAGAAGGAGCGGGCCCAGGCCGATGCCCTGGATCGCCAGGAGGCACCCACCCCGCCCACGCCGGCTTTACCGCCCCAGGATTCCGCACCCGCCGCACCCGCGTCCCGCTCCGAGGAGCCCATCGCTGCGCCCCTGGCCGAGCCCCCCCCACCGGCAAGGGGCACCGGTCTGCAGTTGCCCTCCCTGCCCGAGGCCCCCCCGGCCCCCAGCCCCGCAGCCAAGCCCTGATCTGCCACAGTTTGTTCAGCAACCTGGCTTCACCACCGGTCCCCGCCCATGAGCGCCCCCCAATCCCTGCTCCAGGCCGCCGTGAACCGGCTGGCGGCCCGCTTAGGCAGCGGCCTGGCTGATTCCGCAGCCACCCTTTCGCTGCTCGCCCAAGATGCGCCGGCCAGGCTGCAACAGGAATTGCAGCTGTTCTGGGCGGAGGTGGAACAGGAGGCCGCCCGCCTCGATCGGCAGGCCAGCCCGGCGCCCGCTGGCGCCGCTGCCACCAGCCCCGGCGCCAGCGGCGATCCCCAGGTGGCGATCGATCGGCTTCGGGCCCAGGTGGCGCGGCTGGCCCGGCGCCTCGAGGCCCCGTCCAGCAGCCCCGCCAGCGGCTGGAATAGCAACGCCGCCGCCGGTTCTGGTTCCCAGGAGCCTGGACCGGTTTGATGGCCTCCCCCCCGGCCCTTCCCTGGGCTGCCCGCCTCGGCCGGCCCCTACGCATCTGGCGGGTAGTAATTCTGCTGCTGGTTGGCCTCTGGTGGGACAGCCGCCGCTGGACCTACCCCGAGGGCTGGAGTGCCGAGCGGCTGGCCCGCCGCCGTCGCCGCCAGGCCCGCTGGCTCACGGCTGAATTCCTCGGACTGGGCTCGGCCTTCATCAAACTCGGCCAGATCCTCTCGGCCCGCCCCGATGTATTCCCCGCCGAGGTGGTCGAGGAACTCGCCCACCTGCAGGACCGGGTGCCCGCCTTCCCTTTCCCGGTGGTGGAGCAGATCCTGGCCGCGGAACTGGGGGAGCGTCGCCACGAGATCATCGACCTAGAGCTGGAGCCCCTCGGCTCCGCCAGCCTGGCCCAGGTCCACCGCGCCAGCCTGCGCAGCGGTCGGCAGGTGGTGTTCAAGGTGCAACGGCCGGGGCTGGAGCCCCTGTTTCGCCTTGATCTTGAGGTTCTGCAGCAGGTGGCCGCCGCCGTACAGCGCCATCCCCGCTGGGGGCGGGGCCGCGATTGGGTCGGGATCGCGAAGGAATGTCGCCGCGTGCTGCTGCGGGAGCTGGATTTTCGCCTTGAGGCCGAGCATGCGGCCCGCTTCCGCCAGCAATTCCTGGATGATCCCGGTATCCGCATCCCGGCGGTGGTCTGGGAGCTGGGGTCCCGCCGCGTGCTCTGCCTCGATTACGTGCCAGGCATCAAGATCACCGACCGGGCTGCCCTGGTGACGGCGGGGTTGGATCCGGCCGCCGTGGCGGAGAAGGGGGCGGCCAGCTACCTGCAGCAGCTGGTGCGATTTGGCTTTTTCCATGCCGATCCCCACCCGGGCAATCTGGCGGTGGCCGCCGATGGCGCCCTGATCTATTACGACTTCGGCATGATGGGCCAGCTATCGGAGCGGCTGCGTAGCCGCATCGGCCGGATGGTACGGCTGGCCGCCGGCCGTGATGCTGCTGGGTTAGTGGCGGAATTGCAGCAGGCCGGCGTGATCGCGGGCGGCATTGATCTCGGTCCGGTGCGGCGCCTGGTGCGGTTGATGCTCAACGAAGCCCTGACGCCACCGTTTAAATCCAATGTGCTTGAGAAGCTCTCCGGTGACCTCTACTCCCTCGTCTACGACCAGCCCTTCCGCCTGCCGCCGGAGCTGATCTTTGTGATGCGGGCCCTTTCCACCTTTGAGGGGGTGGGCCGCAGCCTCGATCCCGGCTTTAGCCTGATGGCCATAGCCCGTCCCTACCTGCTGCCCCTGATGACCGCCAGCGGTAACGGCCCCAACGATCTGCTCAACGAACTCAGCCGCCAGGCCGCCGATGTGGGCAGCCGCGCCCTCGGCATTCCGCGCCGGTTGGATGAAAGCCTGGCCCGGATCGAGCAGGGCGATCTCCAGGTGCAGATCCGGGCCGGCGAAACCGACCGCCTGCTGCGGCGCCTTGCCCTAGCCCAGCAAAGTGCTGGCCAGGCTTTCCTGCTCGGGGGGCTGGCGGTGGCGGCGGCCCTACTGGCCGCCAGCAGCCGGCCCGTTCTGGTCACGGTGCCGCTGCTGTTGGGGTTGCCGCTGGGGCTGGGCTGGCTGAAGCTGCAGGCCCGGCTGAAGCGAGATGGGCGGATCGATCAACTGCCGGGGCGCTGAGCGGGTTAGCCCTGGGCCCCTGCGGGGATCTGGACTTGATCGCCACGCTGCTGTCATGCGAAGAAGCGCGGGGCAAGGGAATGCGCCGCGCCGAGCATGGGCTGGCCTGGCCCAATCGCTGCGGGCCTCAGGCGGTGGGGGGCTCGCTGCTGGCGGGCAGGGCGGCGGCGTTGGGTTCCACCTTGCCGTCGGGGGTGAGCTTGTCGATCAGCACCGGCAGGTTGGTGGCGATGAAATCGGTGGCGGCGGTGGTGTCGATACCGAGCTTGGTGGCGAACTCCTGCAGTTGGCTGTTGCCGATCACGGTTTTGATCTGCTCAGCGGTGATTGGTTGGTTGTTACCGGTGCCCACCCAACTGGCAAACAGTTCGCTGGCGCCGCCGTTCTGGAACTTTTCAGCCAAGCCGGAGATGCCACCGTTGGTCTTGAGGAAATCGCTGACGGCCGGAGCCTTGTCGCCAGCGATGGTGGACACAACGCCGCTAATCAGGGTATCGAGGAGAGCCATGGAAGGAACTGGGCAGCTTGGCTGCCATGCGTAAGCGAACTCAGTTTAGATTATGACTCAAGCTAGTGAGGGATCAGGGCTGGCCAGGCTGATCCGTTGGGGAGCATTCTAGGACTGGCGACGAGGGATTCAGCGTGAAGCGACCCAGGTCTTGATACCTCAGGTTTGGCGGCATTGCTGATGATGGTTTATCAAGTAGGCCCTTGGAACGGGCTGTTCAGCGTTGTTATTTTCAAGGGCTCCTGACGGAGCAGGTGTTCGGCAGTACGAAAGGCAAGTGCAAGGGCGGTGTAGCTGGGATTGGATGAACTTCCGCTCGGCAAGATCGAGGTGCCAGCAATATAGAGATTGTCGATACCATGCACGCGTCCATAGCTGTCGACGACGCCCTCCTTGGGGCTTGAGGACATACGGGTTGCCCCCATGTGGTGGTAAAGGCTGTAGGCCCTTTCTTTCCAGTTGGCTTTTGGATCGGTGAGATAGGGGCTGAGCCTGACCTCGGCTATAGTCGCAGATTCAAGTGTATTTTTAACGGCAACTCCGTAGGCTTTGAGCGCATTGAGCGTGAGATCGCTGACCAGCCAGCTAACCTTGGGCCTGTTCAGCCCATAGCCATCAAGTTGGTCTGAGAGGGTAATCCGGCTAGCATGCAAGGGCTCGCTCTCAGCATTAGCCATCAGGAAAAAGCGGGCTTTTTTGGGTAGCCCAATGCGATGCTCAAGCAGGTGAGCAGACAGGAGCTTGAGTGCATCCGGAGCGGAGGACACCAATCGCCGAAGATCGTGAAACGTACTACCTGATTCCGCCGAAATAGGGCGAGCATGGCGGAGCTTTCGATAGATTCGGCGAGCGCAATTGCGAGGGCTGTTTTCACCTTCCTGGACGTCAATGTTGCCGATTACGCTGAGCAGCCCTTGGCTCCGCTGCAGTGATTGAGCCAACTGTATCTTGGGTACGTATTTCTGGTCGCCAGGAAGGAAGCTTGCGAAGAGATGTCGAAACCTGGCCCAGTCTAGAGGGCGGAGCTCTGCTGCGAAGAATCCTACGTGATCCTGATAATAGCGACCAACCAGATCGGCTTGATTGCCAACTCCACGCCTATCTAGCTGCTGCGATGCCAGCAGAATGCGTGGATTCTCGATCCCACCGCTACAGAGAACTACCACTCGGGCCGAGATGGTGGCTTCTCGCCCATGGCTGTTGCGCACTTTGACGCCTTGGGCCCTCGCCCCATCGCCTTCCAGTACGACGGAGGCCACCTTGGCATTGATCAGACAATCAGCCTGTTTGGATGTAGTGATGGGTTTTTGATAGACTGAAGCCAGATAGGCATGGGGGCTGTATTTCGAAATGCTCAGCTCCAGATCACTGCCCTCTGCAAAGGGGGCGGTCACGGCCTGTCGCTTCCAGAGGTCCGTGGTAAAGGGCATCGACGTCAGGCCCAAAAATTGGTCGGCTGCCGGATAGAAGCGGTTCAGCTCTTCCCAGCTAATCGGCCAGCCGCCGCGCTGGGATAAGAAGGGGCGATCGGCCAGATCCAAGGCACTGAATGGCAGGGCTTGCCCTCCCCATCGTCGGCTGGATCCCCCGAAGCCGCGGGCCCTGGAGTTGTCCACCGCAGAAGCCAGATCGCCACCCTGGAGTTCGGCGGCAACGGCCGACGTAGTGTTAGTGTCTTCCAATCCACCTTCCTCCACCAGCAGGATTTGTCTTGCGCTGTGGTTCAGCAGGTGACTTGCAATGGCGAGGCCCATCACGCCAGAGCCGACGATGCACAGGTCAGTTTCGGTGGGAATGGAACAGGTAGCGTCGGCAAAATCGATGAACATCTGGATTGTTGATCAGCCCGGCTGGTAAGTGGTGGAGTGATTTGCTTCTTGGATCAATTGCCGCGCTGCCTGGCGGTGGGCTGGGGGTAGGTTCAGCAGCTGGGTGTTGTGGCGGATGTGGCTGGCATGGCGGCTGGAAAAGAGGACGCAGCCCAAGGGATTCCGCTCCAACGCCATGGTCAGCAACAGGCCACTGAGCAGGCCTGGTTGGCTGGGGTCCTGGTCGGTGAGTTGGGCCCAGCGCTGGCAGAGCGCCTCAGCGGACGGGGCGCCGCCCTCCAAACAGAGGCGCAGGGAGCTATGGGTGAACAGGCAAGGCGTGCTGCGCCGGCAGAACCAGTCGGTGTCGTGATCCGCCCAGCCGTCCGGAATCTGCACCACCCAGGGCACGGCGGCATGCTGCTCCAGGATGCGACGACTTTGCCAACGGCCACTGCCGATGCCGTAGTGGCGGATCTTACCCTCCTGCACCAGCTCTTGCAGGCAGTCAAGAACGCCACTATTGAGGTATTCGCAGTGACATTCGTGTAATAAATAATAATCAATGTAGTCGCACTCCAGCTCACGCAGGCTTCGCTCCAGCTGGCTGCGCAGCATCGCTGCGGTGTAAGGCACCGCTGGGCTGGCTGGTCCCCCGGCCCCAGGATCACCGCTGCTGGTTTGTCGCGACCCGGCGCTCGGAGCTGGCCCTGGTGTTGCTCCCAGGGCTGGAAGGGATGCCGAGAACCTTGGGGCGGCTGGAGGACGTTGCCGTAGCGGGATCAGCAGCCGGCGGTTGATCACCCTGGCCAAAGGAAGCAGGGGCCGCAGCAGCGCCGGCCGTTGGCGGGGCAGCAGACCGAACTTGGTGGTGATGGTGAGGCTGTCCCGGCGGGAGCGGGCAAAGCTGCCAAGCAGGGATTCGGCCAACCCCTGGCCGTAGAGGGGGGCGGTGTCGAAATGGTGGATGCCGTGGTCGTAGGCCGTTTCCAGTAGGCGCAGCCTGCCGGTTCTGGTGAGGGCAGCCCCCATGATTCCCGATGTGCCGAACCCGAATCGTGATGGCAAAGCGGCTGTCAAGGTCCGACGCTGAAGCGTAGGCAAGAATGGCCTCAAACTAGCATGCCTGTACTTGGCTTTAGGCTTAAAGGTTGCACTGGCAAGTATGTGCTTAGAAAAACGGACGCAAGCCAGAAGCGAAGTAGTCACAGCTGCAATAATAAATACAGGGAGGTCTTTTCAGCCCTCCCTTCTTGCCATAGGCCTCGAGTTCGGCAAGCTGCCAGGTCGATCAGTTGATCTTTGAAGATATTGCAATCTCACCCGTTGATTGCGAGGTTCCCGCTCTATCGGTTTCCGGGCCTTCAGACGGTGGCCGCTCGGAACAGCCAGGCGGTCTTGAGCGTCAGCTCCATTCATCCCCAGGTGGTAGCTGACCAGGGACCACCAAGTGAACGGCCTGGATCTCCTCCAGATTGATTGACTCCAGCATGGCCCCATGAGGGCGCTGAGTTCGATTGGCTCGAGCACCCACTTGCCGGCTATGGCTACCGCCCCCTTGACGACGGGCGTTTTAGCAAGAGCCTCGCCATTGCCAATGAGTTCGTGGCCTAGGCCTTGCCCCTAGGCCCCCGATCCTCAACCCCGGCGTAGATGGCCTGGCTGCCCAGTTCGTCTTCGATGCGCAGCAGCTGATTGTATTTGGCCACCCGGTCGGAGCGGCTCAGGGAACCGGTCTTGATCTGGCCGGCCCGGGTGGCTACGGCTAGGTCGGCGATCGTGGTGTCTTCGGTTTCACCGCTGCGGTGGCTAATCACGCTGGTGTACCCAGCCCGGCTGGCCAGGTCAATGGCCTGGAGGGTTTCGGTGAGGGAGCCAATTTGATTCACTTTGATCAGAATCGAATTGGCTACGCCCCGCTCAATCCCCTGTTGGAGGCGAGAGGTGTTGGTGACGAAGAGGTCGTCACCAACAAGCTGCACCGAGGCACCCAAGCGCTGGGTGAGCAGGCTCCAACCATCCCAGTCGTCTTCGGCAACACCATCCTCAATCGACACGATTGGATAGCGGCTCACCAGGGTTGCAAGCTGATCAACCAGCTCGGCGCTGCTATAGCTGCCACCACCAAAAGCGTAACGGCCATCCTTGTAAAACTCCGTGCTGGCTACATCAAGGGCGAGGGAAATTTGATCGCCGGGGCGGTAGCCAGCCTTCTCGATCGCCCTCACCAGCAGATCTCCTGCCGCATCGTTGCCGGCCAAGTCCGGGGCGAAGCCTCCCTCATCGCCCACGGCGGTGGAGAGGCCCTGGTCCTTGAGTAGCCCCTTCAGGGTGTGGAAGACCTCAGCGCCCATGCGCAGGGCCTCGCGGAAGCTTCCGGCGCCATGGGGCACCAGCATGAACTCCTGGAAATCGAGGTTGTTGGAGGCATGGGCGCCGCCGTTGATCACGTTCATCAGGGGCACCGGCAGCAGGTTGGCCATCGGGCCGCCCAGGTAGCGGTAGAGCGGCAGATTGAGGGCCCGGGCGGCGGCGTGGGCGGTGGCCAGGCTCACCGCCAGGATCGCATTGGCCCCGAGGGCGCTCTTGTTGTCGCTGCCATCAAGTTCATTCATGGCCGTATCCACGGCGACCTGGTCGAGGGCGCTGAGGCCGCAAAGGGCCGGGGCAATCCGCTCTTCGATGTTGTCCACCGCCTTGCCCACGCCCTTGCCGAAGTACACGGAGGCATCGCCATCGCGCAGTTCATGGGCCTCGTGGGCACCGGTGCTGGCGCCGCTGGGCACGATCGCCCGGCCACTGGCGCCACCTTCTAGGTACACCTCGGCCTCCACGGTGGGGGTGCCGCGGGAATCGAGTACCTCGCGGGCCACGATCGAATCGATCACGAGGTCGAGGGAGTCGTACACAGGTGGGGGGGTTGGATCTTTGGGGGATCCTATGGGTCGTCCCGCCCTCTGGCGGTGCCCGTCCCTACGGCGGCGGTGTACTACCCCTCCGCTGCTGACTGTGCCCAGCCGCTCCTAATCTTCCCCCTGGGCTTGGCCACCATTCGCCGTTCCTGGCCGTGACCTGTTGCCTGTTGCCCCTCACCCCGCCGCAGCCTCTGGCCAGACCAGAATGGGGTCGCACCCCGCAGCAAGCCCAAGGCGACACCATCCGCCCATCGCCTCCCCCCAGCAGCCCCTCCTACCCAGCCCTACCCCATCGGCCCGATCGGAGCGCGGTCTGCCCCTAACCCCTCCCCCCCTGCGCCAAGAATTCGCGAGCACCCCGATGCGATTGCTTCACACCATGCTCCGGGTCGGTGACCTGGAGCGTTCGCTTCGCTTCTATACCGAAGTGCTGGCGATGCGTCTGCTGCGCCGCCGTGACTACCCCGAGGGCCGCTTCACCCTCGCTTTCGTGGGCTACGGCGAGGAACACGACAGCACCGTGCTGGAGCTCACCCACAATTGGGACACCTCCGCCTACGAGATTGGCGCTGGCTATGGCCACATCGCCATCGGCGTCGACGACATCAACGCCACCTGTGCCGCCATCAGCGATCGCGGCGGCCGCATTGTGCGTCAGCCCGGCCCGATGAAGCACGGCAGCACGGTGATCGCCTTCGTGGAGGATCCCGATGGTTACAAGGTGGAGCTGATTCAGCTTTCCAGCTCCAGCCGCTCCGCCACCACCGACCCCGTCACCGCCACGGCAGCCCCCCCCCCAGGCGGCTGCTAGCCCGCTCCCCCGTCGGCGCTCGCCGCTTCCTGAGCTGCCCCCAGCGCTGCGCCTTCCCCACCGCCGATGCCCTCCACCCCTGCCACCCGCCCCTCGGCCAGCCTCACCGCCGATCCCGATCGCTTCAGCACCTCCGCCTGGGATCTGCTGATCGCCAGCCAGGACATGGCCCGCCGCTGGCGCCACGGCTCCATGGATGTGGAGCACCTGCTGCTCACCCTGTTCACCGATCGGCGTTTTGCCAGCTGGTCAGGCCCCCTGCCGGTGGATGAGAACCGCCTCCTGGATCGCCTGGAGGCCTTCTGCGCCGGCCAACCGGCCAGCACCGATGCAACCCTTTACATCGGCGATGGCCTGGAGGATCTGCTCGAGGCGGCCGACCGCCGGCGTCAGGCGTGGGGGGGGACGGTGTTGGAGCTGCCCCACCTGCTGCTGGCCCTGCTGGAGGATCCCCGCATCGCCGGCCGGCTGTTGAGCGAGGAGGGCCTCAGCGAAGACCTGCTGCTGCGCCAGTGGCGCCCAGCAGCGAGTGCTGCCCCCCCGCCAGCCGCCGATGGCTGGGTGGATGCCGAGCCCAGCCCCAGAACCCCGGCGCCGCCCGCCGCAGCCACCGCGGCGGGCGGCGCTGCCGCTGCCCGCAGGGCCGAGCCCCCCTCCCCGGACACCAGCCTGCGCCTCGAAGCCCTTGAACCGGAAGGGGAGCCTTCGGCCCTCGATCGCTACGGCCGCGACCTCACCGCCGCCGCCCGCGCCGGCGAGCTCGATCCGGTGATCGGCCGTGATGCCGAGATCCGGCGGCTGATCCAGGTGCTGTCGCGCCGGGGTAAGAACAACCCGGTGCTGGTGGGTGAATCGGGGGTGGGGAAGACCGCGGTGGTCGAGTCCCTGGCCCAGCGGATCGTGGCCGCTGAGGTGCCCGAAGCCCTGCAGGGGCTGCGGTTGGTGGCCCTGGATCTGGGGGCCTTGATTGCGGGTGCCAAGTTCCGCGGCCAGTTCGAAGAGCGCCTGCGCGAGGTGCTGGCCGAAGTGCGGGAGGCGGAGGCCGCGGCGGCGGCGACGGGCGGCGGGGTGGTGTTGTTCATCGATGAGCTGCACACGGTGGTGGGTGGCGAGCGCTCCGGCCCCGATGCGGCCAGCCTGCTCAAGCCGGTGCTGGCCCGGGGCGATCTGCGCTGCATCGGTGCCACCACCCCCGAGGACTACCGCCGCACGATCGAAAAGGACCCCGCCCTCGAGCGCCGCTTCCAGCAGGTGCCCATCCGCGAGCCCGACCGCGTCACCTGCCTGCAGATCCTGCGGGGCCTCAAGGAGGGCTACGAGCTACACCACGGTGTGACGATCACCGACGGCGCCCTGGTGGCCGCCGCCCGCCTCGCCGAGCGCTACCTCACCGAGCGCTGCCTGCCCGATTCCGCCATCGACCTGGTGGATGAGGCGGCCGCCCAGCTGCGGATGGAGCTGACCTCCAAGCCCCAGGTTGTGGAGGAGGCCGAAGCCGAGCTCCGCCGGGTTGAGCTGGCCCTGCTCTCCGCGGAGGCGGCCCCCCTGGAGGAGCGGCTGGCACTGCAGGAGCAGCGGCGCTCAGCCCAGGGGGCCCTGGAAAAGCTGCAGAGCCGCTGGAGCCTGGAGCGGCAGCGGCTCGAGGAGCTGCGGGAGCTGCTGCGCCAAGATGAGGACCTGCGCCAGGCGATGGCCGAAGCCGAGCGGGATGGTGCCTACGAGCAGGCGGCCCGGCTCGAGCACGAACAGCTGCAGGGCGTACAGCAGCGCCGCCTCGAATTGGAGGCCGAACTCAAGGCCGATCCGATGCTGCGGGAGCAGGTGGAGGAGGGGGACATCGCCGATGTGGTGGCCCGCTCCACCGGCATTCCCATCCAGCGCCTGCTGGCCGGGGAGCGCCAAAAATTGCTCGAGTTGGAGCAACGCCTGGCTGAGCGGGTGATCGGCCAGCCCGAGGCGGTGGCGGCCGTGGCGGCGGCGATCCGCCGGGCGCGGGCCGGCATGCAGGCCCCCACCCGGCCGGTGGGCTCCTTTCTGTTCCTGGGGCCCACCGGCGTGGGCAAGACCGAACTGGCCAAGGCCCTGGCCGGTTCCCTCTTTGATGGGGAAGAGGCCCTCGTGCGCCTCGACATGAGCGAATTCATGGAGCGCAACGCCGTGGCCCGCCTGGTGGGGGCGCCCCCCGGTTATGTGGGCTACGAAGAAGGCGGGCAGCTCACCGAAGCGGTGCGGCGCCGGCCCTACGCCGTGCTGCTGCTCGATGAGGTGGAGAAGGCCCATCCGGAGGTGTTCAACCTGCTGCTGCAGGTGCTCGATGACGGCCGCCTCACCGATTCCCAGGGGCGCACCGTGGATTTCCGCCACACGGTGGTGATCATGACCAGCAACCTGGCCAGCCGGGCGATCCTGGAGCGGGCTCGGCTCGGTCGCGGCGGCGAGGGCAGCGACCCCAGCGCTGACTCCACCCCATCCCCGGCGGCCCGCTCGGGCGCCGAGCTTGACCGGGAACTGGATCAGGCCGTGGAGGGGGCCCTGGCCCGCCAGTTCCGGCCCGAATTCCTCAACCGCATCGATGAGGTGATTCGCTTCCGCCCCCTGGCTCCGGCCGATTTGGAGCGGATTGTGCGGCTGCAGCTGGCCGAATTGGCGTCTTTGCTGCGGGAGCAGCAGCTGGAGTTGGTGGTGGAGGAAGCGGCGGTGGCCCTGCTGGCTGAACAGGGCTACGAGCCCGAGTACGGAGCGCGGCCGCTGCGGCGGGTCCTGCGGCGTCGCGTTGAAAACCCGTTGGCGACCCAGCTGCTGGAGGATCGCTTCCGGGGTAGCCAGGGGGTGCGGGTTGAGGTGGTTGCCGGCCAGCCGGGGGAGGTCGCCACGCTCAGCTTCGTGCCCCTGGGCCAAGGGGGATCGGACGTCCGGTAGGGTGGTCGTTTGTCGGTGCACTCCGCCCCTGTGGATCCGGCCTCTTCCACCCCCGCTGCCCCCAAGGGCTCCGCCGAGCGCCCCAGCGAACGGCGAGATGGCGATGGCCTGCACGAGGATGGGGCTGCGTTGCTGGATGCCGACGGGCCCGGCGGTTTTCTCGGCGCCACCATGGCGGAACTGGCCAAGGTGGTTTGGCCCAGCCGCCAGCAATTGTTCAGTGAATCGGTGGCGGTGATCCTGATGGTGGGTCTCTCGGCGGCGGCGATTGCGGCCATCGACCGCTTCTACGGCTGGCTCTCCCACCTGGTGTTCCGCTGATGTCTTCCTCCTTGAGTCCCTTGTCCGAGCTCGATCAAGACAGCCCCGTGGCGGTGGAGGTGCCTGATTTGGTATCCAACGGAGGCCTAGACAGTCATGGCCTCGCCACCACCAGCCAAGACGAGCCTGGCGAGCCCAGCGTTGCCCAGCCTGGTGTTGAGCTGGCTCTTGAGCCGGGCCAGGAACCGGGCCCATCCCAAGTCGCCCGCTGGTATGCCGTGCAGGTGGCCTCCAGCTGCGAGAAGAAAGTGAAGGCCACCCTGGAGCAGCGGGCTGTGACCCTTGGGGTCGACAACCGGATTCTTGAGATCGAGATTCCCCAGACGCCGGGCGTCAAGCTCAAAAAGGATGGCAGCCGCCAGTCGATTGAGGAAAAGGTGTTCCCTGGCTATGTGCTGGTGCGGATGCTTCTCGATGAAGACACGATGATGGCCGTGCGCAGCACGCCCAATGTGATTAATTTCGTGGGCCAAGAGGAACGCCGCTCCACCGGCAAGGCCCGCGGCCACATCAAGCCGCGTCCGTTAAGCCGCCAGGAGGTGGATCGGATCTTCAAACGGGCGGCCGAAAAGAAGGCGGTGGTCAAGGTCGATCTGGCCGAAGGCGATCAGATTCTGGTGATCGCTGGGCCGTTCAAGGATTTCCAGGGCGAGGTGATTGAGGTTTCCGGCGAGCGCAGCAAGCTCAAGGCCCTGCTCTCCATCTTTGGCCGTGAAACACCGGTGGAGCTTGAGTTTTCCCAGATCAGCAAACAAAGCTGATCGCCTGCGGCCGTCTCCCTGCGGAGGGCGGCCCTGGTGCTCCTCCCCCCGGGGGGGGATCCACCGCCCAGCTGGAGCCGACCGGCTCCGGTATCCGCAGATTGTTTCCCCAGCCCAGCCGATGGCCAAGAAAGTCGTAGCCGTGATCAAGCTGGCCCTCAATGCCGGCAAAGCCAACCCAGCTCCGCCCGTGGGCCCTGCCCTCGGCCAGCATGGCGTCAACATCATGGCGTTCTGCAAGGAGTACAACGCCCGCACCCAGGAAAAGGCCGGCTATGTGATTCCGGTGGAGATCTCGGTCTTTGAAGACCGCAGCTTCACCTTCATCACCAAGACCCCGCCCGCCTCGGTGCTGATCTCCAAAGCGGCCGGCATTGAGAAGGGTGCCGCCACCTCGTCCAAAGGTTCGGTAGGTGCCATCAGCCAGGCCCAGCTTGAGGAGATCGCCAAGACCAAGCTCCCCGACCTCAACTGCACCAGCGTTGAGTCGGCCATGCGCATCATCGCCGGTACCGCCCGCAACATGGGCGTCGCCATCAACGACTGATCCCACCGGGAAGCCGGCTACCGCCGTGGCTTCCTTCCCTGTTCCCTCCAATCCCTCACCGGGGGAGACCCGCAAGGTCGCTCGTACCCCTTCCTGCCATGCCGAAGATTTCCAAACGGTTTGCCGCCCTCACCGCCAAGGTGGAGGACCGCAGCTACGCCCCCCTGGAGGCCCTTGAACTGGTCAAGGCCAACGCCAACGCCAAGTTCGATGAAACCCTCGAAGCCCATGTGCGGCTGGGCATCGACCCCAAGTACACCGACCAGCAACTGCGCACCACCGTGGCCCTGCCCCACGGCACCGGCCAGACGATTCGCATCGCCGTGATCGCGCGGGGTGAGAAGGTGGCCGAGGCCAAGGCGGCCGGCGCCGACCTCGCCGGCGATGACGAATTGGTGGACAAGATCGCCGCAGGCGCGATGGATTTCGATCTGCTGATCGCCACCCCGGACATGATGCCGAAGGTGGCCAAGTTGGGCCGGGTGCTGGGTCCCCGCGGCCTGATGCCCAACCCCAAGGCCGGCACCGTGACCACCGACCTTGCCGGCGCCATCAACGAGTTCAAAGCGGGCAAGCTGGAGTTTCGCGCCGACCGCAGCGGCATCGTGCACGTGCGCTTTGGCAAGGCCAGTTTTGATGTGGACAAGCTGCTCGAAAACCTCAAGGCCCTGCAGGAAACCATCGACCGCAACAAGCCCAGTGGGGCCAAGGGGCGCTACTGGCGCAGCCTTTACCTCACCTCCACCATGGGTCCCTCGGTGTTGGTGGATTTCTCCGCCCTGCAGGACATCAAGCAAGAGGGCTGATGATTGGGGGTGATCCTTTCGCCCCTAGCCCATGGGCTCCAGCGGCACTCTGCTGCGGCTCTTGGCGGCATTCGTAGCCGCTGGGGCGCTGGCCTTCGCTGTCGCGATCACCCGGCCCACTCCACCTACCGGGCCAGCGGCCCCGAGACGATCGGCCGGGGCCTTAATTTTTATCGGCGATTCAATCACCGCCGCCGGTCCCTGGTTGGCGGCCTTCCCCGGGCGCCAGGTGGTCAATGCCGGTGTTCCGGGGGACACCAGTGGGGACGTGGAGGCTCGTCTGGCCTCGATCCCGCGCCCTGCCGGCGCCACCGCCGTGCTGATGCTGGGGATCAACGACATTCTGCGCGGTAGCCAAGCGGCCCCAGTGGCCGCTCGGCTGCTGCGGATCCGCCAAACTCTGATGGCCGGTGGCACCCGGGTCGTGGTGGTGTCCACCCTGCCCTGTGAGGCGGCCCGCCGTGGGCCCGCTTGCCTCGCCCCGGTGCGTGAGCTCAACCAGCTGCTGCGCCGTAGCGTTCCTGCGGCCGATTTCCTCGATCTCGAACCGCTGATCAGCGATTCTTCCGGCCTACGGCGATCCCTGGCCCCCGATGGCCTGCATCCTGGTCCGGCTGTTTATCAGCTCTGGTTGGAGCGGCTAATGCCGATGCTGTAAGGTTTCAAACTGGCTTTGGCCAGTAGGGCACGCGCCCAACCCAAGACAGCAGGTGGCCGTAGCGGCGCCGGGGCAAACCCTGCGCTTCGAAGCTTTAAATCCTGCCGAGGTGCACGCGATCAGGGCTCTTGATGGCACGGTCCTCCGTGGCACTCATGAGCCCGAACTGATTTTGCCCGTAGGGTTCGCCTCAGCGGATCTGAACGGAGCGGAGCAGGCCGCAGCCTCGCTGGACTACCGGTATCTGCCGGTGGTTGGTGAACCCGCATCACGACCGAAGTCCTTAGCGGATTTGGGCAGGGATGCATGGGATCCACCTGGGGTTGCGTACCCGGCTTGTTCCCCTCGATCCGTTCCAATTCCTATGGGCCGCACGCTGGAGAGCAAGCAACAGATCGTCGAAGAGCTCAAGGGGCTCCTCGGTGAAGCCGAAATGGCGCTCGTCCTTGATTTCAAGGGCCTGTCGATCAAGGAATTGTCTGATCTGCGGACCCGTCTGCAGCCCAGCAACGGTGTCTGCAAGGTGACTAAAAACACCTTGATGCGCCGGGCCATTGATGGCAATAGCGCCTGGTCGGAACTCGAATCCCTGCTCACTGGCACCAACGCCTTCATCCTCGTCCAAGGGGATGTGGGGGGTGCGGTGAAGGCCCTGCAGTCCTTCCAGAAGGACGCCAAGAAGTCGGAAACGAAGGGGGGCCTTTTCGAAGGCAAGCTCCTTTCCCTCGACGACATCAAGGCGATCGGGGATTTGCCCTCCAAAGAGGTGCTCATGGCCCAGATCGCCGGTGCGATCAACGGCGTGGCCACCAAGCTGGCCGTGGGCATCAACGAAGTTCCCTCCGGTCTCGCCCGGGCGCTCAAGCAGCACGCCGAATCCGGCGAAAGCTGAGGCTCGCTCCCCGCGGCCGCGAAGGCGCTCTGCGGGCAGCGAGCCACCGAGCTCCACCGATCCCGACTGTTCCACCAACAGATCTGTTGCTGATTCTCAACCATGTCCGCTACCACTGACCAGATCCTTGAACAGCTGAAGACCCTCTCGCTGCTGGAAGCTTCCGAGCTTGTCAAGCAGATTGAAGAGGCCTTCGGTGTTTCCGCCGCCGCTTCGGCCGGCGTCGTTGTTGCTGCTGCCGCCCCTAGCGCGGCCGAGCCCGTTGAAGAGCAGACCGAGTTTGACGTGATCCTCGACAGCTTCGACGCTGCTTCCAAGATCAAGGTGCTCAAGGCTGTCCGCGAGGCCACTGGCCTCGGCCTAGGCGAAGCCAAGGCCCTTGTGGAGGCTGCTCCCAAGGCCGTCAAGGAAGGCATCAACAAGGCCGATGCCGAAACCCTCAAGAAGACCCTCGAAGAGGCCGGCGGCAAAGCCACGATCAAGTGAGCTGGGCTGGATCGCTGGCTTAGCTGGCCAGAGCCTCCCCTCCGGTGCGTTCGTCCGGCGATCCCCTGGCTCGTCCCCCCTGCAGCCGGTCCTCGTGACCGGCTTTTCGCTGGCGGTGGCAGGGTTGGATCGGGGCCAGCCCCCGGCGCCACCAGCGAGCCAAAAAAAATCCCCCCGCAGACAGCGGGGGGTTGAGATGGAACGTTCCTCGGGAGTCTGTCCTCGTTTCGACCCTCTGGTTCGTCCCTCACTCCTCACAAGAAGAATTTAGACAAGAGTTGGGCTGGTGCTCGTTGCTGCAGTCCGGATCAGCAAGTGGCCTGGCTCCCTAGTCGCGGAAGGGGATCACCTGGAGGGCCACCACCCGGCCCTGCGCCCCTGGCGTTGGGGCAAGGATCGCTGCCGATGTTGGAGGCGATGTTGGAAGCGACAGTGGAAGCGAAGCTGGAGGCGATGACTGCCGCCAGCTGGAGCGGCTCCCCCGCAGCGGAACAGCCGGTGGCGGCGGCGGCATCAATGGCGGGTAGGAAGGGCGTCCCTCCATCCGCCGCCAATCGGGCCGCTGGACGGCGGCGGCGGCGATCAGCTGGTCGGCGCTGGCCGGGTTAGCGAAATAGACGTGGTTCAGCACCTGGGCGCCGTAAGTGCGTCGTTGCAGCTCCCAGCCAGGATTGAGGCGTAGTGCCACCAAGCCATCCCGGTCCCGGCCAGGAATGGCGCCGCGACCCACCACCAGCTCGTGGGCCAGATCGGGGGCCGAGGCCAGCAGTTGCAGCTGCGATCCAACCTCCTGCAAGCGCAGCCGCAGGGGACCAGCAGAATTGGCACGCCCCTCCCGGTTGCCAAGGCGCAGCGAATAGCCGTTGCTGTCGAGATAACGCCCGCAGATCCCACTGAAGTCAAAGCGGTTCAGGCTTGGATCGATCAGGCCATCGGGGCGGCTCTGCCAGCAGCGCGGCGCTGGCAGGATCTGCTCCAGCACCAGCAGGGTCCACTCGCCCTGGCCGAGGGGCCGGCCCAGCACGGCGTAGCGGCCTGAATCCACGGGCCGCGCCCCAAATAAATCGCCGCTTCGTACGCCGTCGCGGCCTTCGGCCTGGCCCCGGTGGGTGGGGCTGATGGCGAGCAGCGAAGCGGCCATGGTGAGGCTGGCCAGGGCCAGGTAGGTTCGCTGCATGGCACGGTGTGCGGGCCCCGGTTCGTCCGGGTGCACCGCCGGGAATCGGGCCTATTCAACCGAACCTGGCAAGGGGTAGCGATGGCTGACGGGTCGGCTCAAGGGCCGGGGCAGCTGGCGGTGGCAGCGGCCTGTGATGGGGCCTGCAGCGGCAATCCGGGCCCCGGCGGCTGGGGGGCTCTGCTGCGCTTTGCCGATGGTTCGGTGCAGGAGATGGGTGGGGCGGACGCTGCCACCACCAACAACCGCATGGAGCTCACCGCTGCCCTGGCCCTGTTGGGGGCCCTCAAGGCGTTGCCACGCCATCCCGAGCTGGTGATCCGCACCGATAGCCGCTATCTGATCGATGGTCTGCAGAAGTGGTTGCCGGGCTGGAAGCGCAAGGGCTGGCGCACCGCTTCCGGTGGCCCGGTGCTCAACCGCGACCTTTGGGAGCAGCTCGAACGCAGTCGGATCAGCGGCCTGAGCCTCGTTCATGTGCGCGGCCACAGCGGCGACCCCGACAACGACCGCTGTGATGCCATCGCCGTGGCCTTCTCCCGCGGCCAACAGCCCCGGCTGCAGCGGCGGGGCGATGGTCCAGCGTTAGCGCAGGCTCCAGCGGCGATGCCAGCAGCCGTTGCAGGCCCGGCCCCAGGGCAAGCCGAGTGCTCCGATCCGGCGCCAGCGGCGCTCAACCACCTACTGGAGCGGGTGGAGTTGGCCGATCGGCTCGCCCAGGGGGGCTATGGCCTCAGCTTGGTGGAGCTGGCCCAGCTGGTGGAATTGCCCCTGCGCCAACTGGAGAGCCGCAGCGGCGCCTGGATATGGCGGGACTGGCTGGTGCAGCCGCTGGCGGATGGTCGCTGGCGTTTGGAGCGTGGCGCGGGAGGATTGGCGCAGCCGGAATGACCAGCGTCGGGCCATGCTGATCGATCCTTCCCCACCGCCGTCCCGACCTGGTGCCACCGGCAGTCTGTACCGCCGCTTTGTGGAGCCCCTGCTGCGCAGCGATGACGGCGCCGACGCCGAGCAGCTGAGTCAAGCCAGCCTCGCGTTGCTGGCTGAAATCGCCCTGCGCAGAGACTGGCCCCTGGTGCGCGACACGCTGGGGGGGCTGGCCTCCGAACTGCAGCGCCGCGATCCACGCCTCCAGCAGACCCTGTTTGGCTGTCGCTTTGCCAATCCGGTCGGTCTGGCCGCCGGATTTGATAAAAACGGGGTGGCCGCTGCCCTCTGGGATTGCTTCGGCTTCGGCTTCGCCGAACTCGGCACCGTGACCTGGGAAGCCCAGCCCGGCAATCCAAAGCCCCGCCTGTTTCGCCTGGCGGCGGAGCGGGCCGCCCTCAACCGCATGGGCTTCAACAATCGCGGCGCCAAAGCGGTGCGCCGCATCCTGGAGCGCCAGAAGCTGCCGCCGCCGGGGCGACGGCCGGCCGTGCTGGGGATCAACTTGGGTAAGTCGCGCCTCACCTCCTTGGAGCTGGCGCCGGACGACTACGCCGCTTCGCTGGAACTGCTGGCTCCCCTCGCCGACTATGCCGTGGTGAATGTGAGTTCGCCCAACACGCCGGGGTTACGGGAGCTCCAGCAGGAAAACCAGCTCCGCCGGCTGGTGGAACGGCTGCGGCGGCTGCCGGCCTGCCCGCCGCTGCTGGTGAAGATCGCGCCCGATCTCGAAGATGATGCCATCGATGCCATTGCCCGGCTGGCCTACGAGGAAGGCTTGGCCGGCGTGATCGCGGTAAACACCAGCCAGGATCGGCTGGGCCTGGGCCAGCGACGCTTGGCCGCCACCGGCCGTTGCCTGGCCGAGGAGGCGGGGGGACTGAGCGGCTGTCCATTACGGCCGCGGGCCCTGGAGGTGCTGCGGCGGCTGCGGGCCACGGCGGGCCCTGCCCTGCCCCTGATCGGAGTGGGGGGCATCGATGGCCCCGAGGCCGCCTGGGAGCGGATCACGGCCGGGGCTTCCCTGGTGCAGGTGTACACCGGTTGGATTTACGCAGGGCCCGACCTGGTACCCCAGATTCTTGAGGGCTTGCTGCTTCAGCTGGAACGGCATGGCCTGTCTTGCCTGAGCGAGGCGGTGGGTTCGTCCCTGGCCTGGCGCTGATCCCCAGCGCAGGCCTCGTGCCTGGCCTGGGGCTGGTGCCCGCCCAGTGCCGAGGCCTGCGCTGGGGCAGGCGCCTGTAGCAACTTGCCGCAAATAACCTGCACTTTGCTGCACTTGCACGGAGAATAGCCTTAATTCTGATACTTTATCGCTGAGCTGACCCGACCCTTTGGAGCTAGCCAGCCTGGTCGAGGACCTGCGGGAGAAGCTGCGACCGCTGCGGGCCCGATTGTTTCCGCGCCTGGTGTTGATCGAATTGCAGGATCAGGGCCTGCGGGGGCAGGTGCTGGCGGATGGTGGACCGGGATCGATTCGCTTTGACGCCCCGTTGCCGCCCCTCACCTGTCGGGATGGCATGCCCCTGGAAAAGGAGCCGATCGGCGATCTGATCGGTGATCTGATCGTCCGTGACAACTTGATGGGCGCTTTGGTCATGGCGGCCCTTCCCCCCCAAGCGGTGCAGTGGCGCGTGATCGAATGGTCGGCAGGCCAGACCCTGCCGGAGGATCCGCTCCAGGCGGTAAGGGAACTCGATGCCGCCGAGCTGCGGCTTCCCTTCCCCCTGCAGGATGCGGTGATCGATCTCCAGCCCCTGACAGGATCGGTTGCGCGGGCCGTGGTCGCCGCCAGCCCGCGCCCGTTGGTCGACGCCTGGATCGAGGTGTTCAACCATGCCGGTGTCCAGCTCGAACGGCTCGCACCGGCCCAATCGTGTGAGTTTCTTGGCCTGCGCTGCCACCTCGATGCCCTGGCCAGCCGCGACCTGGTGGTGCTGCTCTCCCCCTCGCTGGGGGGTACCCGGCTGCTGCTGGTGCGCGATGGAATCCCCCGCTACCACCGGATCCTGCCGGCCCCAGGCGATCGGTTGGTGGAGGAGGTGGCCCGCAGCCTCGCCTTTTACCGCCGCACCGACCCGGAGGTGCGGGGACTGCGACTGCTGCAGAGCGCGCCGCTGCCGGAGGCGGAGGCGGTGGCAGCCCAGCTCGGGGTGAGCCTCGAAACCCTCAGCTCCACCCCCTTTGATTCCCTGGTGATCGAGGGACTGGCTACGGCGGAGCCTGCCGCGTGAAACCCCTCAGCAACCATGGCGGTGACGCCCAGGCCGCCCTGGTGTTGGACCTGCTGCGGGAGCGGCGCCGCCTGCTGGGGCAGGAATCCCTGTCCGGCACCCTCGTCCAGCGCCGCTCCTTGCTGTTGCGGGGGGCCCTGATCGGCCTGGCCCTGGCCGGCGGGATGCTGCTGCTTGCAGCGGCGTTGCTGGTGCAAAAGGGCCTGCTGCAGGCCCAGATGGGCCAGCTGGAGGTCTACGAAGACCAGGCCGCCGCCTTGCAAAGCGAGCTGCTGGGACGCCGGCGCAAGCTGGGCCAGATCCAGCACACCAACCGGGCCCTGGTTACCGCCCTGACCTCCGGCCGCAGCTCTTCGGCCCTACTCACCGCGCTGCAGCTCAGCACCCCGGCGGGGGTTCAGCTCCGTTCGGTGGATGCCAGCGGCGCCAACCTGGTGCTCAAGGGTCAGGCCTACGACCCCCTGGCCCTGCAGCGCATCAATGCGCTGCAACTCCAACTACAGCGTTCGCCACTGTTGGCTGGCCCGGCGTTGCGGCTCAAAAAGGTGGAGCGCCAGCCCAGTGAGCCCGTGGCTGCCGGCCGCAGCACTGGCGCCAGCTCTGGGCTGAAGCCAGCGCCCCAGCCTGGCCCGCTGGCCTTTGAGCTGTCCGTTCCCTTCGCGCCCCTGGACCCTCCCCGGCAGCTGGAGCTGCTCGGCCGGCTTGGTTCCGAGGGCATGGCCCGGCGGCTGCAGTTGCTGCGGGCGGAAGGTCTGTTGCCATGACCAATCTTCAGGCTGGGGGCAGCCAGGTTTCCGCTGCCTGGCTGCGCGCTTTCTGGCTGGGGGTACCGATCGCTCTCGGGGGCTTGTTGGCCTTTCTGCTGCTGGCCAGCGTGGTGCTGCCCCAGTGGATGGGGCTGCAGCACGACCTCAAACGGCGTCAGCAGATGGAGGAGCTGCGCGAGCAGGTGTTCCTCAACCGAGCCCAGGTCCGGGCTTTGGATGGGGAGGAGGAAAGGGCCGAGGCCCAACAGTCCAAGTTGTTCGAGATCGTGAGCGGCAGCGGTGATCTTTCCACCTTGATGGCCATGCTCGATCAGCAGGCCAAGCTGGCCGGGGTGCAGCTGGACCTGTTTGAACCCCAGGCGGCTGCGCCGCCGGCCTCCAGCTCGACGGACAAGCCTGGCGAGTCGAAGCCCGCTGGCCAAGCTTCCGCTTCGGCTGGGGCCCCGGCCGCCAAGTCGGCGTCCCAGGATGGTGGCAAGCCTTGGCAGACCAGCGCAGCAGCCCCGATGGATGCTGCCCCTGGGGATGGTGCCCCTGAGGATGGTGACCCCGGGCCTGCCGCCACCGACGGCGATAGCGGATCGGGCCAGATCAAGGGCCTCAACACCGAAACGATTCTGATCAGCACCAAGGGGTCGTATCCCGGCCTGATCGATTTCCTGCGGCGGCTGGAGCGGCTCAATGTGCTGGTGATGCCAAGCGATCTGCAGCTGAGTCGCGACGACAAGCCCGCTGCGGCGGGTTCCGCCGCAGCGGCAGCGGCGAGCCAACCGCAGCCCGTGCTGATGAAGCTGTTGATCACGCTCTATGGCGCCAAGCCTTCCCAGGCCACGCCTGGGGCAGGCCGGGCCAGGAGACCAGCGCGCCAGCCCAGCCCGCCAGCGCCTGCTGCCGGCAGGCGCCCCGCCGCTGCGGCGGCCTCCTCGCCAGCTCCCCTCCCAGCTCCTGCCCCCTGACCTGTCCCCTGAACCGTGCCTGCCTCCTTCCCCTGCGACCCCGCCGCCTGCGGGCCCTACCGCTGCTTGCCAGCCGTCCCGCCAGCTCTGTTCGGCTTGGGCGTGGCCGCCGGCTTGGCGCTCGGTTACCAGGCAGCGGCGGGGCCGGCCCAGGCCCAACCGCAGCAGGCGCTGAACGGGGCGATCCCAGCGGCACCCAGCCCCAGCCGGGCCAGCCCAGCCCTGCCGGTGTCAGCCGGCACAGCGCCGTTGGAGCTGGGGGTTGAGCGCCGCAGCGATGCGGTGGAGGTGGTGATCCGGGGGGTGGGCGCTGGGCCGCAGTTGTTGCAAACCCGGGTGGGCAACGCCTGGCAGGGGCGCCTGTTCGTGGCCCGTGCCACCAGCCTGCGCCGCGGACCCCAAAGCCTTTCCCTGCCGGAGGCGGGGATCGGCAGCATCAGCATCGCTGGCGCTGCCACCCAGTACGACCTGCGGGTGACGCCGCTGCAGGGCTATGGGCTGGCTCGGCCGGTGGTGAGCGCCGATGGCACCAACTTGATCCTCAGCTTCGCCACCCAACCCTTGGCTTCGCAGCAGACCTACGGCCCCGATCTGCGCCTGCCTGGCCGGCTGCCCCAACCGGCCGTGGTACCGCCGCTGCAAGCTCGGGCCGTGGCGCCGCCGGCGGGTGACATGGCAGTGGGCTCGATCCTGATTGCCAATTCGGGCTTTGTGACGCTAAGCGGGCCGCCGGTCACGATGACGTTGCAGAACGCTCCGGCCCGGGTGGTGCTGATGTCGCTCAGCCGCCTGGGGAACTATGGCTTCGTGTATGTGAATGATGACCGGACTAGCCAGGCCTCCAGCAGCCCCGGCTCCAATGGCTCCAAAGGCTTAGAGCAAGCTGGGGAGCGGCGAATCTCGATCAGCTTCCGGGGTGAAAGTTATGCGCGGGCCATCAATTCGGTGCTGCTTGCGGCGGGCCTGCAGGGCAAGCTCGAGGGCAACACCTTGATGGCGGGCACCGGTGTGCTGGGCAAGGGGTTTGGAGCCCAGCTCTCGAAGGTGTATCGCCTCAACCAGGTGAGTGCCAACTCCGCCGCGGATTACCTCGCCACCCTGGGTGCCCAGGTGGCCAAGACCAATACAATCACGACGGCCGTCACCCAGGGGGTGAACCTCAACCAGGCCGTGGCCACGGGCAGCAGCAGTGCCACCACCCAATCGAGCAGCAGCACCCGGGTGGAGGCTTACGGGGCGATGGCAGGCCCGCTGCTAGGACTGCAGGCCAGCACCGATTCCCGCCTGTCCACGATCACCCTGGTGGGCAGCCCCGCCGTGGTGGCGGTGGCGGAAACCTACCTGCGGCAGCTGGACCTGCGCCAGCGGCAGGTAGCACTTTCGGTGAAGATTCTGGATGTGACCTTGAACAATGACAGGTCAGTCGACAACAGCTTCGCCTTTCGGTATGGCAATAATTTTATTGTCAACGACTCAGGACAGATGCTGGGAGCCTTTGGCGCATTCCTGCCTCCAAAGGCCGATGCTTTTGGCCGTACCTATCCGGGTGACAGCGTCAGCTTTGACGTCGACGCCGAGACGGGCAAAATTACCACTGAGGCGCCGACTGGGTACAACGTAACTGGTGGCGTCCAGCGGAATTCATTGTATCCCAGCAATCCTTATGCTTCCGTTTTCAAAGATGCCACCCGCCGCAACCCTGGCCTATCCTATCCCCGCGATAACTTCTACAATTTCCTCAAGGCCACGATTGAATCAGCCAGCACCAAGGTGCTTGCCAGCCCCACGTTGATTCTAAGTGAAAACAGCGAGGAGCTTCGCGCTGGCGATGATCAGCAGGCCGTGAACATCCAGGCGATGGGTTCGGCTTCATCCGGATCTAGCTCCTCGTCTTCAACGGGAGCTAGCGGTTTAAACCTGGCCACGATCGGCCGCACCAAGGCCAACGAATCCTTCGTGACCGTAGGGGAGCAGGTGATCACCAACTACACCGTGAATACGGGTACAAATGGTAACGGCAATTCCTGCCAACCCCAGTTTGGTATTGCCGGCCTCAGCTTTGGGGCCCGCATTGCCAAGATCGACGACAACGGTTTTGTGACCTTCTCCATGTCCCCCGCGATTTCAGCAACGGTTCGGCAGGAGCCTGTCGCAGGTTGTGGCAATATCGATATCCTCGCGGTGCGTCGGCTGGATACGGGCAGCGCCCGGGTTCGCGATGGTCAGACCCTGATCCTCACCGGCGTGATCTCCGACCGCGACACCGAAACGGTGCAGAAATGGCCGATCCTCGGTGATATTCCTTTGATCGGTCAGTTCTTCCGCAGCAGCAGTAGCAACCGCGCCAAGCGCGAGCTGGTGATCATGGTGACCCCCCGCATCATTGATGACAACCAGGGGGGCACCTGGGGTTACGGCTACCAGCCCAGTAGCCGCGATGCCCGCCGCCTGCTCGGCACCAGCAGCGGCCAGTCGCCCTATTGACCGACGCAGCGCTGGCCAGCCGGATTTAAAACGCCAGGGGCACCAGAAACTTGATCGCTAGGGGCGCCAGGGCTGAGGCCATGGCGGCCGCTCCGCTGAGCAGCTGCCCACCGAGCCCATTGCCCCCCCGAGGCTTGGCTTCAGGTTGGCTGATCGCCGTGGCCGCCTTGCGCAGGTCGCGGGCGGCCTGGGGGTCCCCCGCCTGCTCCAGCAGGGTCGCCGCCCGGTTGAGGTCTTGGGCGGCCAGGTCAGTGCTGCCCTGCTCATTGCGGCTGACGCCCCGGCCCACCCAGCTCACCGCTGCCTCGGGTTGGCGTTCGATCGCCTGGCTGAAGAAGGTTTCCGCCTCCGGGTAGCGGCCCGCCGCCGCCGCTTGCACGCCAGCGTTGTGCAGTTGGGCGTAGTCGAACTGGTCGGCCCCCAGCCCGATCGCCCCATCCCAGTGGCTGCGGCGCAGGGCGCCTGGATCGAGCTGGGCGGCGCTCAGGTCGCTGTGGCGCAGGTCGGTGCCCTCCAACTGGGCGCCGCGCAGGTCAGCCCCCCGCAGCGAAGCGCCCTGGAGACTGGTGAAGCGCAGATCCGCTCCGGCCAGCACCGCCCCATCCAAGCGCGCCTGACTGAGGTTGGCCCGCTGCAGCTGGGCATTGCGCAGGTCGGCGTCCCGCAGGTCGGCCTGGACGAGATCGGCGTCCTGGAGCCGGCATCCCCCACAGGGCTGCCGTTGCAGCAAGCGGATCAGGTCGTCGCCGGCGGGGGCGGCCGCTGCCATCGAGGGCAACAGGAGTGGCAGCAGCCCCGTGACCAGCCCCGTCAGCAGAGCCGGTACTAGACCCCTGCCCAGACCGGCGGCCCAGCCCCTGGCCCGGCCTTGTCCCAGGCCCAATCGCAGGCAGGGGCGCTGCAGGGATCGGCGTTGCATGGATCGGGCTCGAAGCGTTGGCGCCAAGGGGGATGGGGGCCGCAGCGAGCATCGGTTGGCCATGGCTCAGATCCCAGCGCTGGCCCCGTTGTACCGCCGTTCCAGGCCCTGCGCATGGTGTGCACGGCCGGACCTGGGGCTGGCAAGCCCGTAGCCGCTCCAGCCAGGGCTGCGCCGACTCCGTGGTAGCTCTGGGGCACCCCTCCCCCACGACCCTCGCTGCCGATGGCGGGCCCTCCGGCAGCCGACCCCCACGGCGGCAACCGCATCGCCATCGCCCGGCGGCTGGGCTGCCGGCCGGAGCAGTTGTTGGAAGCCAGTGCCTCGTTGGTGCCCTTCCCCGCCCCGGCGGCCCTGCGGCGGCGGTTGCGCTCGGGGCTTGGCGGCAGCGCCCGCTGGGGCCTGGGGCCTGGGGCCGCCCCATCCCCCCTGCGGGACTATCCCGACCGGGGCTACGGCGCCCTGCGGCAGGTGATCGCCGCCCATCACGGCCTCGATCCCGCCGCCGTCCTGCCCGGCAATGGGGCCGCCGAGTTGTTCACCTGGGCGGCCCGCGACGCGGCCGCCAGCGGCACCAGCCTGCTGCCCACGCCCGGTTTCGCCGATTACCGCCGCGCCCTCGCCTGCTGGGGCGCCCCCTGGCGGCCGTTGCCGCTGCCGCTCACCTGGTCGGCGCAGTTTCCCCAGCCCTTCCCTTTGGAGGCGATGGGGGGCTGGCCTGCCGACCTGGCCGCGGCCGATGCCAGCGTGCTCTGGATCACCAATCCCCACAACCCCAGCGGCCAACTCTGGAGCCGTACCTCCCTCGAGCCGCTGCTGGAGCGCTGCGCCCTGCTGATCGTGGACGAAGCCTTCCTGCCCCTACTACCGGACGGGGAGGCCCAGTCGCTGGTTCCCCTGCTCGCCGACCACGCCAACCTTGTGGTGATCCGCAGCCTCACCAAGCTGTTTGCGATCGCCGGCCTGCGGCTCGGCTATGCCCTGGCTGGGCCGCAGCGCCTGGCCCGCTGGTCCGCCTGGCGGGATCCCTGGCCAGTCAATGGGCTGGCGGCCCTGGCGGGGGAGACGTTGCTGGCCGATGGCGCCGCTCTGGCCCGCTGGTTGGAGCGGGTGCGGGGTTGGGTGGCTCAGGAGGGGCCCTGGCTGGCGGCGCGGCTGGCGGCCGTCGACGGCCTGGTGCCGCTGCCCTCAGCCGCCAATTTCCTGCTGGTGCGGGGGGAAGCGGCGGGGCAACCGCTGCCGTTGGAGCCGCTGCGGCTGCGGCTACAAAACCACCACCGCATCCTGCTGCGGGATTGCCGTTCGTTCGAGCGGCTGGGGGAGAGCTGGCTGCGAATCGCCTTGCTCGATCGGCAGGGAAACCGCCGGCTGCTCAGGGCCCTGGAGCGCGAAGCAGCCGGGGGCCGGCCACCAGCGCCTCGATGAGCGTCACCAGGCGGTGGTCGGCATCGCGCACCGCGAGCCGCTGCATGCCCTGGCGCAGCTGGATCAGGGGATCGCTGGCCGGATCGCCGCCCCGCAGCCGCGGCCCCAGCAGGCGCCATACCGCCTGGCCCAGGGCCGGCTCGCCAGGACCGTGCTGCCAGACGATCACGGCAGCTCCCAGGGCGGCGGCGGCGGCGGCATTGGCATCTTGATGGCGGTCGGCGGCGGCCGGGTAGGGCACCAGGATCGTGGGGGTGCCGGCCACGGCCAGTTCGCTGAGGCTGCCAGCACCGGCCCGACTGATGGCCAGGTCGCAGTGTTGCAACAGGCCCGGTAGCTCGTCGCTGAAGGGGCGTTCCACCAAACCAGCGAGCTGGAGGCGGCCGGCCCCGGGGTCGTTGCTGCCGGTGAGGTGCACGACGCGGCAACCCGCAGCGACTAACTGCGGCAGGAGCGGCCGCACCATCCGGTTGAGGCCCACGGCCCCCTGGCTGCCGCCCATCACCAGCAGGAGGGGGCCGCGGCCCGGCGGCACCCAGTCGGGCAGCGGCGCCGAAGCAAGGAAGCCCTGGCGCACCGGTGTGCCGGTCTGGATCGGCTGGCAGTGGGGCAGCCGTGCGGCAGCCTGCGGCAGACCCACCGCCACCTGGCTGCAGAAGCGGCCGAGCAGGCGGGTCACCTTGCCCGGCACCGCGTTGCTCTCATGCAAAACCACCGGAACGCCACACCACCGGGCCGCCAAAATGGCCGGGGCTGCGATGTAGCCGCCGCTGCTGAACACCGCCTGAACGTGCTCGCGTCGAATCAGCCGCCGGATCGGAGCAGCGGCCAGGATCAGCTGGGCGAGATTGGTGAGTTTGCGGAGTCCTTTCCCCTGCAATCCGCCCGCCCGCACGGTATGCAAGGGGTAACGGCTTGGCACCAGCTGGGTTTCAAGCCGGTCTGGCACCCCCAGCCACAGCACCCGCCAGCCGGGGGGCAAGGCATCGGCCACGGCCAGGGCTGGGAAGAGGTGGCCACCCGTGCCGCTGGCGGCGATCAGGAGCGTGGGCATGGCGGCGGCGGCTGGCGCGCCTAACTTAAAAGGCAGCATTCTGGGGATTCTGGTCTCTCCCCTCCCTCCATTCACCCCTCCCCGTTTTTCCGCCACCGCCCCGATGCCCTCGCGCCCCCCTTCCCGCCCGCTCCCTTGGCTCCTGTTGGCGGGCTCGCTGGCCAGCCTGGGCGGCCTTGACCTGGGGGCCGCCGTTCCGGCCCTGGCGCTGCCAGCGGCATCGGGCCCTACGGCGGCCCTGCTGCAGTCCCTGGAAACCGCCCTCAACGCCCACGACGAGGCCCCCCTGGCCGCCCTGTTGCGGGCGGGGCCGGGCCTCGATCCGCAGCAACTGCGCCAACGCCACCAGCGGCTGCATCAGCAGTTTCCCGATGCCAGCTGGCAGGTGCGGCAGGGCTCGAGCCTCCGGGACGGGCGGCCGACCGTGACGGTCAAAGTGAGTGGCACCAGGGTTGAGGGCGGCAGCACCTACCGCCTCGATGCCCAGCAAACGCTCATCCTGCAGAGCGATGGTCGCCAACTGATCGGCCAGACCGTGCTGGCCGAATCCACGCTGTTGCGCAGCGGCGAGCGGGCCCTGCCGGTGATTGTGCAGATCCCGGATGCGGTGTTGACGGGCCAGCGCTACAACGTCGATTTGATCGTGGATGAACCCCTCAATGGCGCCCTGGTGGCCGGCGGCTTGACGGCGGTCTCGTCCCAGCAGCTGGCGGCCATGGAGAGCCCTTCCCTCGACTTGGGAGCCCTCGGTGGCGGCGGCCTGTTCAAGACCGTGCGGGCCCCCCAGACCCCCGGCAGCCAGACCTGGGCCATGTTGCTGGTGCATCCCAAGGGGGTGGTGTCCGCCACCAAGCGGGTGCGGGTGGTGGCCGACCGCATGGGCCTCGATCCCTGAGCTCCGCCTTGCAGCCTGAGCCGCTATCCCGCCGCCGCCGCCTCTGGGTGGTGGATGACGATCCCGAGCTGCGCAGCATGCTGGCCACCTACCTCACTGACCAGGGTTTTGCGGTGCGTACCCTGGCGGACGGCGAGCAGCTGCAGGTGCGCCTGGAGGGCCGCCTCGGTGGGGAGCGGCCCGATCTGCTGGTGCTCGATCTGATGTTGCCCGGCACCGACGGGCTCAGCCTGTTGCGGCGCCTGCGCGATGCCGGCGACGATCTGCCGGTGCTGCTGCTTTCGGCCCGGGCCGAGGGGGTCGATCGGATTATTGGCCTCGAGCAGGGTGCCGATGACTACTTGGCCAAGCCCTTCCTGCCCCGCGAGCTCCTGGCCCGGGTCGAGGCGGTGTTGCGCCGCCGGCGCCCGTTGCCGCCTGGATCGCCCCGGCCGCAATCGGAGCCGGTCGCGTTCGGTGACTGCCGGCTCGATCCCGCCAGCCGCCGCCTGGAGCGAGCCGGTGCGGTCGTGGCGATTACGGCGGGCGAATACTCCCTGCTGGAGGTGTTCGTGGCCCATCCCCATCGCCCCCTGTCCCGGCAGCGCCTGATCGAGCTCGCCCGCGGCCCCGACAGCGACACCGACGGCCGCAGCATGGACGTGCAGGTGTCGCGGCTGCGGCGGCTGATTGAACCCGATTGCGGCCGGCCCCGCTACCTGCAGACGGTGTGGGGTTATGGCTATGTGTTTGTACCCGATGGCCAACCCCGTGGCGGCTGAGCTGCCCGGCGGCCGCCAGGCCCGCCAGATGCTGGCCTATGGCTTGGTGGGCCTTGGTTTTGCGGCCCTAGCCCTGCTGCTGCTCCAGGTGCTACTGGGCCACCGGCTGGCCCAGCAGCGCCAGCAGCAGCTCGGCACGGAGTTGGGCGCCAAGCTGCTGCTCGCGGAGGTGGCCCTGGAGCGGTTTTCGCCAGCCTCCCTCGCCCAGATCGGCGGCTTGCAGCTGGCGGTGGGGCCCTGGCCGGAGCCTGGTGCCCGCCCGCCTGCAGCGGGGGGGAGTTCCAGGGCCGTGGCCCCGGGTTTTGCGTTGGCGGATCCCCGGCTGCGGCGCCAGGCGGGGGAGCTGCGCGGCCAGCTCTGCCGGCGGCTGGGGCGCTGCCCGCTGGTGCTGCCGGCCCAACGGGGGCCGCGGGGCGTCTGGATCGAGCTGGTTTCGCCGTTAGAGAGCGTGTGGCTGTTCGCACCCCTGCCGCCCCTAGCGGGGTGGCCGCCCGATCCACTGATGCTCTCCCTGGCCCTGGGCAGCGGCGGCATCGGCGCTGGTTTGCTGTTTCTTAGCCTCGAAGTGCAGCGTCCCCTGCGGCGGTTGGAGCAGGCCTTGGCGGAGCTGAACCTTGATGCCCAGGTTGCCGCCCCCCTGGCCCTGGGCGGCAGCGGGGCGGTGCGGGCGCTCACGGTCCGCTTCAACGCCATGGTGGAGAGGCTGGAGCGTGCTGGCCGCGATCGGGCCACGATGTTGGCCGGCATCGCCCATGACCTGCGCGCCCCGCTCACCCGGCTGCGGCTGCGGCTCGACTTGGCGACCGCGCAGCCCCTGGCTGAACCGGAACGGCGCCGCAGTGCGGCCGATCTCGACGCCCTTGAACGCATCACCCGCCAGTTTCTGCTCTTCGCAGGGGCGGAGCGGGCCGAGCCGCCCCTGTGGGTACCGCTGCACCAGCTCGTGGCCGAGGCGGCTGCGGTGGTCGGTTCACTGCCCCTGGAGCTCGATTTGCAGCCCCTGGAGCGGCGGGTGCGGCCCACGGCCCTGACCCGGGCGGTGACCAACCTGCTCGAGAACGCGATCAGCCATGGGGCACCGCCCCTGCGGATCGTGCTGCGCGGTAGTGCCGATGGTTTCGTACTGGAGGTCTGGGATGGGGGCAAGGGGATCGCCCCCGGCGACTGGCAGACAGCGCTGGAACCGTTCCAACGGCTGGATCCGGCCCGGGGCGGCCAGGGCCACTGCGGCCTCGGGCTGGCAATTGCCGATCGCATCGCCCGCGACCACGGTGGCGGCCTGCGGCGGCTGGTGGGACCCGGCGGTTTCGGGGTGGCGTTAGAGGGCCGGGGCTGGGCCTGACCACCGCCGCAGGGGCCGATCCGGGGCGGTGCTGGTCACATCCAGTCACAGTTGGCCGCCGCCCAGTCACCGTTTGGAGGCAAGCGCTGCCGATGCTGGATCTGTTCCCGAGGCCTTGCGCCCCTGAAGTCCATGATCCGTTTCAGCTGGCTGCACCACCCCCTGATGGCCGCCGCCCTCGTCGTGGGGCTAGGGGCCGCCGCCCAGGCCCAGACCAGCACCACCCCCCCCCCAAGGGGGAGGGCCCACGGCTCACCGAGGCCCAGAAGAAGCTGGTGTTCCCCGAAACTCGTTCGCTGGCGGTGCAGGACCACCAGGCCCGCATCGCGATCCTGCAGCGCGGCGAGCGTTGCATCGCCGCGGCCCTCGATGGCGATGGGCTGCGGGCCTGCATGCGCCAGGAACGCGACGCCATCCAGGCCCAGCGCCAGCGGCACCGGGAGCAGCTGCGCCAGGTGTTTCTGCGCCAAGGCATTGCCGTGCCGCAGGATCGCAAGCGCCCCGGCGAGCCGCTGCTGCTGCGCTAGCGCTGGGGCCCCTGCTGCGGCCGCAGGCGCAACGGCAGGCTGTGGGGGTCGGATAGGGCACTGGTGGGTTTGATCACCTTGCCCTGCACCCACCGCAACAACAGCAGCCGCAGCGGCCCGCCATTGCTCGTGGCCAAGGCCGGCAGGTTGAAGTGGGTGCCGCCTTCGGCGACCACCAATTGCTTCAGGCCCTGCGGATAAAGCGCATAGGGCAGTAGGGCCTCCGGTTCGCTGGGCACCACGAAATCGCGGCTGCCGCTCACCAGGAGTACCGGCACCTTGAGATCGACCAGTCCCGCCGCGAACACCAGCCCCTGGGGGGGACTCACCGCCGCCACCCGCACAATGCGCGGATCGGCCAGGGATGCCTTGGTGGCGGCCGGCAGGAAGGTGCACTGCAGAACCCAGCTGATGTTGCGCTGCGGACTTTGCCGTTCTTTGCAGTCTTGCCACAGGGCCGTGGGCAGGCTGCGGGCGCCGGCCAGTTGGAGCGCGGTGGTGCCGCCCCAGGAGTGGCCGATGAAGGTGACCGCCCGGGCCCGGATCGCTTCGGCACCTGGCAGGGTGCCGGCATCAAGGGCATCGAGCACGGCCCGCACCTCGCCCGGGCGCCGCAGGAATTCCTTGGGATCCGGGGGTGGGGCCTTGCCTGCGAGCATGGCCGCCTGTTGGTTGATGTCGCTGCCGGGGTGGCGGGGCAGGAACACCGGAGCGCCATGGCTGGCCAGGCTCTGGGCCCAGCCCAGGAAGCTGGTGGGTGAATCCCAGAGACCATGGGAAATCACCACCGGCGCCAGGGTCGGGGTCCCGATCGGCCTCACCACGGTGACCTGAAGCGCTTCAGCGCCGGCCGCTGCGGGGAGGGTGACAACCCGGGTTTGGATCGGAAAGGGACCGGGAAGCAGGTCCTTGGGGGCCGCAGGCGGCAACCTTGGGTAGCGGGCGATCAGGCCGGCAAGATCCTTGCTCTGGAGCTGCAGCCGCCGCAAGAAGGTCACGGCCTGATCCAGCCGGATCGTGACCTTCTGGACGGGCAGCTCGGCCAGCAACGAGAGCAGGGTGGCCTTCTCACCCTTGGCCTTCAGCCGCAGTAGAGCCGCATTGATCGGCTCCTGGTCCACAATCGCTCCCTGGCCTGGATCAAGCTCGATCAATTGCTTCAGCAGCACCTCCATCTGCTGCACCATCGGGAAGCCGCCATCACCATCTTGGATCTCGGGCAGGGGATGGTTGATGAAGTCGTTGATGGCGCTGGCGAAGTGGCCATCGGTGGCCCGGTTCAATTCGGCCAGGTCGCTGTTGCCCGCCCAGAGGGCCTCGGGGCTAGCCAGCTCGGAAACCCGTGCCGACAGGGTGTCACCCAGCACGGGGAGTTTCAGTTGGAGCAGCTCCGCCGCCCGGGCTGGCGGCTGCAGCAGACCCATAGCACAACCGGCCAGTACGGCAACACCGCTGCCGAGCAGCTTGGCTGCCGATCGAAGCGATGAACTGGCTGGGGGAGCGACTCCTGGGTCGCGCTGGGCGGCTGGCATGGGGTTGGCCCTTGGGGCGCAGAGGGTGTCAACGCCTTGGCGCGTCAGCAGCTGGGGCATTGGGGGGTTGGGGGAGGTGGGGTCGGGCTGGCACAATTGGACCCCTAGATCTTTTTTGGAGCCTCTTTTAGGGCCCCCTTAGGGCCGGTCCAGAGATTGCCTCAGATCAAGCCGCCAGCTCCCTTGTGTCCCCATGTTGAAATCGGCCAACCCATGGGCAGCCTGGCTGCCGATCGGGCGCTTGCCAAGCGTGGCGTTGCTGCTTGTCAGCATCTCCCTGCCGGCCCAGGCCCGCCCGAGCGCAGTGGCTGGCCCGCCGCGGGCCCCGGCTGCGGCCTACGGCTTCGCGGAAGTTCATCCCGCCTGGCTGTTTGGTAGTTACTGGGTGGGTCGGCCCTGGCCCTGGGGCTGGTATCAGGCCACGCCGGCCACCTGGTCGGTGCAGGGGCTCGCCTCCGGGGCGGCCATCAGGGCGGCGGTCAATGGCGCCCTGGCCCAGCGCCTGGCAGCGATTGAAGTGCCAGGCATGCGCGGCTGGCTCAACTTCGCCTCCGTGGAGGCGCTGCCGAATGGCCGCATCAGCTTCCTGCATGGCGTCGGTGCCCTGACGCAGCGGGGGGTGGGGGAGTGTCAGCTGGGTCTGCTGGATGCCAGGCCGGCCCAGGGCCTGGGCGTGCACCTGCTCAATGCCGCCTGTGTGGTGGCCTACGGCCGCGGTGCCTGAGCCGGGTCCCGAAGGGGGCTAGTTGCAGGAACGCGCCAAGCCCTCTGATCGGGGGCTTGGCGCGGTTGAGGAGCGCCCTGGCTCAGGCCTCATCCAGCGCCGCCACGCCGGGCAGCACCTTGCCTTCGAGCAGCTCCAGGCTGGCGCCGCCGCCGGTGGAGATGTGGCTCATTTGCTCGGCCACGCCCACCTTCTCCACGGCTGCCACGGAATCGCCGCCGCCGATGATCGTGGTCGTGCCGGTGGCGCTGAGCTGGGCGAGGGTGTGGGCGATGGCGTTGGTGCCGGCGGCGAATTGGTCGAACTCGAACACCCCCATCGGGCCATTCCAGATCACGGTCTTGCAATCGGCGAGGGCGTCCTGGAACACCTTGACGGAATCGGGGCCGATGTCGAGGCCCATCCAGCCATCGGGGATGGCTTCCACCTTGGCGATTTGGCTGTTGGCATCCGGGGCGAAGTTATCGGCTAGCACCACATCGGTGGGCAGCAGGAATTGCACCCCCTTGGCGGCCGCCTTGGCCTCCAGCTCGCGGGCCAGATCGAGCTTGTCCTCTTCCACCAGGCTCTTGCCCACCGCCAGGCCGCGGGCTTTGTAAAAGGTGAAGATCATGCCGCCACCGACGAGGATCTTGTCGCACTTATCGATCAGGGCCTCGAGCACGCCGATCTTGCTGCTCACCTTGGAGCCGCCCACGATCGCGGCCAGGGGGCGCTTGGGTTCATCGATGGCGCCTTGCAGGTACTGGAGTTCCTTCTCCATCAGGTAGCCCGCCACGCTGGGGCGCAGGAATTTGGTCACCCCTTCAGTGGAAGCGTGGGCGCGGTGGGCGGCGCCGAAGGCGTCGTTGACATAGACGTCGGCCAAGGCCGCCAGCTTCTCGGCGAAGGCCGGATCATTCTTTTCCTCCTCGGCGAAGAAGCGCACGTTCTCCAGCAGCACCACGCCGCCATCGGCCAGGGCGGCCACCTTGGCCTCGGCGTCGGGGCCAATGCAGCTATCGGTCTTGACCACGGGGGCGCCCAGCAGCTCACTGAGGCGGGCGGCCACGGCGGTGAGGCGCATCGATTCATTCACCTCACCCTTGGGCCGGCCGAAGTGGGCCGCCAGCAGCACCCGGGCGCCCTTGCCGCTGAGGTCGTTGATCGTGGGCAGGGCGGCGCGGATGCGGGTGTCGTCGGTGATGGCGCCGGCGTCGTCGAGGGGCACGTTGAAGTCGACCCGCACCAGAACGCGTTTGCCGCGCAATTCATCGGCGCTGAGGCTGGCCAGGGATCGCTTCGCCATGGTTACGGGTAGGGGACAAGGCGCGCAGAGATTAGCCTCCAGCCGGTCGCAGGGCGCTTGGGGCGGTCGCCAGGGCTGCCCCGGGGGGCTTGGCGTTGCTAGGACGTGGAGGCTGCCGCCGCCGCCATGTTCGAGACCGTTCTGTTTCCCATCGACCAAAGCCGCCAGACGATGGAAACAGCAGCCGTGGCCCTCGACCTCGCCAAGACCCATGGCAGCCGCCTGGTGGTGCTGTCGGTGGTGGAGGCCGAGGAGGGCGCGATGCACGATGCGGCGGCCGTGACCCAGCTGCTGGAGCAGGCCCGCAGCAGCTTCGAGCAGGCCGGCGTGGCCTGCGAGCTGGTGGAGCGATCGGGCAAGCCGGCTTTTGTGATCGGCGATGTGGCCGACGAGATCAATGCTGATGTGATTGTGATGGGCACCCGCGGCATCAGCCTGGAGGGCGACCAACCCAGCACCGCCGCGCGGGTGATCCAGCTGGCCCCTTGTCCGGTGCTGGTGGTGCCCTGATGACGCAGTTGGAAACAGATCAGCCGGGGGATCAGCCGGGGGCGGGGGCGGCGCCTGGGGAGCCCGAGCCAAGCCCTGACCATGGGCAATCCAATCTGGGATTGCTTGCCGATGTTGAGGTGGCGGGGGCGCTGAGCACGGCTGCCCCGGCGATTCAGTGGTATCCGGGTCATATCGCCAAGGCCGAGAAGGCCCTGGCGGGCAATCTGGCCAAGGTGGACCTGGTGATCGAGGTGCGGGATGCCCGCATCCCGTTGGCCACCGGCCATCCGCGGCTGCGCCGCTGGATCGGCAGCAAACCGCACCTGCTGGTGCTCAACCGGCGCGACATGGTGTCGCCGGCCGCCCGCCAGGCCTGGGACGCCTGGTTTCGCAGCCAGGGCCAAACGCCTTGGTGGTGCGATGCCAAGGCGGGCACCGGCGTGAAGCAATTGCAGCAGGCGGCGATTCGCGCCGGTGCAGCCCTCAATGCCCGCCGCAGCGGCCGGGGCATGAAGCCCCGGCCGGTGCGGGCCCTGATGCTGGGCTTCCCGAATGTGGGCAAGTCGGCGCTGATCAATCGGCTGGTGCGCCAGAAGGTGGTGGAGAGCGCCCGCAAGGCTGGCGTCACCCGCAGCCTGCGCTGGGTGCGGCTGGGCCAGGAGCTGGATCTGCTCGATGCCCCCGGCGTGCTCCCCCCCCGGCTCGACAACCAGCAGGCGGCCCTGCGCCTGGCCCTCTGCGACGACATCGGCCAGGCCGCCTATGACACCGAGGCGGTGGCGCTGGCCTTCGTCCGGCTGCTGGCGGCCCTGGAGCCCCTGGGGGCGGCGGGGGTGGCGCCGGGGTTGCTGGAGGGCCGCTACGGGGTGCCGCTGATCGGGCTGCTCGCTCCCACCGCTGCCGTGGGCCCTGCCCCCGACCCGGTGGAGTCGCCGCTGATCGCCCAGCCGATGGCAGTACCCGATGCCGAAGCCTGGCTGGCGGCGGCGGCGGCCCGTCATACCAGCGGCGATGCGGTGCGCATGGCCCAGCGGCTGCTCGATGATTTCCGCCGTTCCCTGCTGGGGCCAATCGCCCTGGAGTTGCCTGGCTGAGTGCGTAACCGCGGTGCTTGCCTGCCGCCGCTGCGGCCCAGGTTGAACTGGCGCCCCAGGGGAGGGAGCGCTACGGGAACCCAATCCGGCTGCGATCGAGGCAGCGGTTCTAGCGGGGGGTAGCCACGCATGGCTTGGCAGGCAATGGGCCCCAAGCCCTGGGACAGGCTCCTCCAGCCGCCCGATGCCCGGATCGCCGCGGCCTACTGCAGCAGCTGGCGGTGGTCGACTGGCTGGATGCGTGAATCAGAACACGATTTACTTAAATAACGACAAGCCTTGGCGTGTTCTGCATAAGTGCGCTGGATGTGTGGCATTTAGCCGCGATATGCAGCTAACAATGATGGGCGGCTGCTCAACCTCGTCCTCCCTTTTTCTTAAGCCCCTTGCCTCGTTGCCGGGGCCTGGGGCTGCCAGCACATTCCTTCTTTACCACTTCTTTCACCCATGACAAGCACCCTTCGGCGCTCCGGCAAAATTTCCGCGAAGCTTCGAGCCACCTACTTGGTTTGCCTGGCTTCGCCCTTGCTGGGCTTGATTGCCCTTGCCAATCCTGCCCAGGCTGCGAATCTGGTTCAAAATG
>CAIOGZ010000089.1 GCA_903858015.1 uncultured cyanobacterium | reverse complement strand
GGCTTCTACTCGGTGGATGACATCACCGGCAGCGTGGCGGGGTATCAACCCGGCGCCAACGGCTATCTGGCGCAGGCCCTGGCCCGCAGCAGGGCGGAGGGGCTGCTGCTGAGTGCAGACATCCTGCCCGCCTTCGGCCAGGCGCAGAGCTATCAAAACCTGGCGCTCGATAGCCACAAGAGCTACGGGGTGCTGCTGTTGCAAAACGGCAGCAGCGAGGTGATGTTCTCGTCGTTCGCGGCGGCGAACCCGGGCGGCCTGGCGCAGATGGTGAGCCTGGGCAGCGGCGCGGCGGGGCTGGGGATGGTGCTGGGGATCGAGGACATCGCGGTGGGGCTGGCCCAGAGCGATCGCGATTTCAACGACGTGCTGCTGAAGGTGACGGGGGTGAGGGTGCCGATCTTCTGAGCAGGCGCTTGGGGGGGGCACCCCCCCCCTACATCTGTAGGTGGTCAAAACGGGGCCTGTAGGGAGAGGGTGGTGCCAGCTCCCTGATCCGCCCGCCCCGGGCCCTCCGCCATGCCGTACGCGAGCCATATCCAGGTCGTCAACGACGCCAACGGCACCGCCCACGCCTTCTTGGTGGAGGACGGCGCCATCTGGCAGTGCCAGTGGAACAGCGAGGCCCAGCGCTGGGACAAGGGCACGATCGTGCCCCAGGCCTTGGGCGGCGAGCAGGTGCAGGCGCTGGTGTTGCCGGAGTTCTGGACCACATCCAACAGCGGCGGCACGAAACCGACGGCTTGGGATCCAGGTTTGGTGCTGGCCTATCGGGTGGGGCAGGGGTCGGGATCGGAGATCTCGGGGAGCTTCGGACGGTGGAACGAAGCCGGCGAACTGGTCTGGACGGCGCCGGTGCGGCTCACCCAGGACCAGAGCACCGCAGGGGAGTTCAGTCTGTGCGCTGGGGCCAACGGCAGCTTCAACCTGGTGCTGCAGCAGACGGCCGGGGCAGCGCCGGCGGCGGTGGTGCTGGATGCGCTGACGCAGAGGTCTGCGGTCGGCTCCACACCTGTGCGCGATCAACTGGAGGCGGCCATCACAAGCACCGAACCCGATAGCGATCTCTACAACTATCGCTTTCGCATTGATGCGACTGGCAAGCAGCTCGAGCAGCTCGCCACCGCCAGCGGTAGCTGGACGTTGGTGAGCACAGCGACCAATCCGCTCAAGGCCGCGACCACGCTGCCGCTCTACAGCCAACCAGCGCTGATCGTCAGCGGCAACTCCCAGATCACGCGGGGCGATCTCTACGCTCAGGGCCAGATCAGCCCAGGCAATCGCGATAGCGATGCTGACCCAGAGCCCGAGCTGCTGGGGAGCAGCCCCACCCTGTTCACGCTCGGCACGGCAGGATTCAACCTCAATGGCAGAGCAGGGGATCTGTTTGCTGGAATCAAAGGCCAGGACCTTTTCCGCTATCAATTCAACCTTGGGGTTAACAGGCCCCCTGGCGACGCGTATTCCCAGTCGATAAGAAGGCGCGGCGAAGGGTTTAATAGCACAAGATTTATCAATCGTGATTACACACTTGAAGCCAACTACGAGGCGTTTACGGCGGCGCAGCTGTCTTGGAACTCGCAAAATGCGTTTGGGCAGGGGGCGGACTTCTACGGGGATGCTGCGTGGCTGAATAATCAACTCAGCGAAGTTGAGCGTAGGGAGATTCTCGCGGAAGTAGGCAGACTTCAGGGCAATGGTGTAGAGAACTTCAGTTTGACCTTCCTGGAACCAAAAGCCAGCTATGCGGCAATTCCGTCGGCGACGCTGCGAGGAGCCTTTGGAGCTCTGCAGGGTGGCATCGGCAATCTTCAGGCTGTCAGCTTTGCCAAGTTTGTGATTGGCAAGGGGAATGATGATTATGGGGTTCTCTCCTCCTCGGGCGAACTTGCGGCGCCAAGACAGAATGGAAATCCGATGCGCCAAACCGGGCCATTGTTTTGGACTGCGAATGAGCTTCATGGTTTGGATCGCCTCAACCGCATTAAAACAGATATGCTTAGGAGGAGTCCAGAAGTATTCGCCGATAAAACTTATAATTATGGCTTAGGCGGCTCTCTATTTACGGCCTATAACTATGGGAATAGCGACAGATCCCAGCTCAAATCCATCGTGACCTCCGAATCGGTCAGCCTTGATTGGCTGGGCCGCAAGCGCTCGGTCAGCGCCGGCCGCTGGGTTACCAATCATGTTTTCAATATTTCAAGTGGATTTTATTGGCAGCAGAGTCTGGCCAGTCCCTCCGGGGCTCTGCCGGTGGTCGCTGCGGCGTCAGGGTTGCTGGGAGTTGCTGTTGCTTCGGGGCTTAATGCCACTGCCCTGAACCACTCCAGGAAAAATGGTTACAAAGGTTTTGAAGCGCCCGCCACAAGCAATAATTACGTCAATGGTGGCGCAGCCGCATTTGGTCTGCTTGGTTCGCTGGTCGGCCCGCTCTTGATGTGGCTGGATCCAGGCACGGCGAACGCCAACCTCTCCAACGGCATCCAGCTGCTGCTGCGCTACTCCGGCAGCAAGCTCAAGAATGGCATCGCTGGGCTCGACTGGAATCTGATCAGTCGAACCTTCAGTACCAATTTCTACTCGCGAGATCCCGAGAAAAACACCACGGGGTTTTTCAATTCCATCGACGAGGCCTTCTACGCCGATGCCGGCGTCCGCATCATTGGTGGAGCGAGGGTGCCACTGTTCAGCACTTACCTCAGCGCAACGCTCAAGGACAAATCCTCTGCTGACACCGTCGAGGGCGCCCAGGCCCAGGCGAACCAGACGGGTGGCGCCCAATCCGAGGCGATCAACTTCACCGCCGACGGTCAGTACCCCTTCGTCTACCTCCCCACCAGCGGCAACACCGTCTTCGCCGGCTCGCCCCTGGCCTCAACCCTCGATGCCAAGATCTTCCTGCTCGGCGATGCCGTGGCTCGCAGCCCGAGGCGCCTGCAGCTGGACGCCTCGTCCCTGAACGGCATCGTGATCGACGCGGTGGGCGCCAATCTCAATGACGGCGTCTATCCCGGTATTCGCATCCTCGGCGTGCCGCTGGTGGATGGCTCCTACGCCAAGGTTGATGTCAGCATCGACAAGGGGCAGCTGGTGGGGCTCTCCAACCTCAGCGGTGCCTCTTACCTGTCGCTGCCGGAAACGGCCACGGGCAGCGGCAAGTTCTATCTGCCGCTCGATGTCTTTCAATCGGTCGAGGGTGTTGGCATGATCGCCACGCCCCCCCAGATGGCTGCGGCATCCCAGGCGCCGATCGCGCTGCCCGTGCTCACCATCCGCCAGGGCAGCAGCGCTGGCCTGCTGTTGAGCAAGCTGCTGGTGTTTGATGCGGTGCAGGTTGATTTCGGCGGGGCGGGCTACAGCCGGCTCAACCCCTCCGCCAGCCAGCAGGACAACGGGGCCGGCTTACCGGCCGATAACGACAACCAGCCCTATGTCTATGACGGGGTGCCGCTGCAACTCACCCGCAATGGCACCTCTGTCAGCCTGATTGGCTTCGACGCCACCAACCCGGCCACTGCCACCGTCCACCTGGTGGGAGGCAGCATCCGCAGAATCGACCTGGATCAGTCTCTCTACATCGAAGCCGCCAACGCTTCGTCGGAGGATGGCTATGGACTGCAACTCACCCTGCCCGACGGGATCGCGCCCCTGCAGCAGGCAAGCCTGTCGCTGCGGGCCAGTGCGGTGGATCTCGACAACCTGGTTCAGGATGGTGAATTCTCGGCCCAGCAGGGAGCGATCGATACCGGTGTCTTCATCGCGGAGGGCCGCACGGATCAGCTGGCTCTGTACCCCAGCGATGGCTACAAGCGCCTGCAGAATCGGGTGGCCTACACCACCACGGACGCGAACAAGAATCCGCTCACCGTTTATCTCAACACCCAGGCTGACGACGGTTCGAATCCTACCAACACCTGGGCCTCGGCGGCCGACCTAAGCAACGAGCGCATCGTCCAGAACACGGCGCCAGTCTTCAGCTTCGCCAGCCATCCAACCGCGATCAGCATCGCCGGCCAGCCCAATGATGATCGCACCGGCTGGACGCTTGTTGCTTGGGTGCAATCAGGCGAAGAGCCGATTCCCTACAGCACTGTTAACGGTGCCGAGAACTATCAGAACTACCTGACTGCTGTTTATGGCAATCAGTCCATTAATTACCGCGTCGCCGTCAAGGGCAGTGCCACCAACTGGAGCGCGCCGGATGCCAGCTTGAATTACACGCCTGACGAGGCCATCATTACCAATCTGCAGGCGTTTAACCTTCCCAACCCCGCCCGCGGCGGCCAGCTGCAGAGCCTGCTCACCTGGTCGGAGATCAAGATCGCTGCCATCAAGGGACTGACCTCCGAATACGGATCCGGACTCTCCCTTCCCGCCACGATCAAGGCGGCCTGGATTGATGCCGACAGTGCCTCGATCGACTGGACTGATCTCGGCGAGGATGTGATTGAGATTCCCTGGGATCCCGCCACCAGCGTCGGCATCGGCATCGCCGACCTGACGGCATCCTCCCAGACGATCCGCCTCGCCGATGGCAGCGTGCAGCAGGCGCCGATGATCTCCTGGAGCCAGACCGTCCGCACCCCCTATCAGCAATCCGTGCTTCTGGATCAGCCCACGGTCTACCTGCCGATGGCGCGTCTGCAGCCGGGAGAGAACAATCTCAATAAGGGGAGCTCAAGCCCCGATTTTTCGCTCACCTCGGCTTCTCTCACCGGTCTCGACTTCAGCATCCCAGGCTCCCTGACCGTCGAGCAGACCACCGCCGTGCGCAACAGCGACGGCACCGGCGTGATCACCACCGGCCTGGGCTCGTTCTTCAATCGGGTGCTGGATGTGGTCAGTCAGGTCCCCCTGATGCCACCTGATCCCCTCCCCACTCCCGACCCGGGCGGCCCGCCTACGCCGAGCGTTCCTTACTCGATCGAGTGCTGGGTGCAGCTGCAACCCGGCTCCAATTCCTTCGGTGCCGGCATTGTCGCCCTCGGCCAACCATCCGCCACAGCCGTAGGAGAGCCCGTGCTTCCTGAGGGCTGGACCCTGACCAGCAGCTTCGACGTGGATCGGCTCACTTACAACGACGCCGCCGCGTTCGGTGCGATCACTGAAATCCCCGCCGGGCAGGGAGATGCGCTGTATGGCTGGGTCTGGAATCTGGTGGCCGACGGGGCGAACACCACTGCGATGAACGGTCGTGGGGGCTCGAATCTCTATAGCCCTGCCCTAAGTATTCTCAATCTGGCCACGGGAGTCAAGATCAGTGGTGTCGATGACTTTCTCAACAGCTATGGCGTCGACGCTTCTCAACTGATCGGTCTCGATGGTGTGGCGGCCAACAGCATGGCACTTGTGCCTACCACGGAACTGCTATTCGATCATGTGATCGATGCGCAGACCAATCAGGCCACCAGCAGTCTCAACACCGTCGCCCTGGATCAAGCGACCACGCTGCTTAATCGCGGCTTCGTGGCAGCCGATGGGGCCAACGCCAACCTGGCCGCCATGTTCCAGTCTCTCTGGACCTACCAGAACTTGACGGGTGAGAAAAAGGTGTTCTTTGATCTCGCCGCCTCTACCGCACCCGCCGCCCCGGCGGCCAGTCCCAGTGCCCTGTTGCCGGAACGTTACGGAGGCTATGGGCTCGGCTTTGCGCTCTGGGGTGGTCCCGCCCTGTCGGTCGACGGCGCCGGACGCATCATCTTCGATGCCGGCAAATCTCTGGCCCTCGACTCTGGGCTCGGGATCGATCGGCGCGATGGGGCCTGGCACGCCGTCACGGCCACCTATACACCTAACTACATCACCTATACCCAGAACGGCGAGGAGCTGCAGCTGCCCTCCAACAACGGTACCGCCCGTCTGTTCATCGACGGTCAGATGGTGAATGAAGCTGCGCTCAGCAATCCCTACCTGCCGGTCAACATCAACAACCAGGCCATACTCCTGGCCAACAATGCCGGCGGCGCCATCGACCAGGTGGCCTTTTACAACCAGGCCCTCACCCTCTCCCCGGTGCTGCAGCCCGACGGCAGCTGGCCCGAGATCACCAGCGCCGATGCCCTCGCCCAGTTGGCGGAGGCAGGCCTGACCGCCATCCCCTCCACCCCCAACCCCGGTGAACTGGTCGGTGCGGTCACCCAGCACTGGCTAGCCCGCAACGTCAATCCCAGCGGCGCGCTCAATGCCACCTATGTCTCCACCTTCCTGCCCGATGGCAGCGGCACCGGTTGGCAGTGGTCGCAGGCGAGCGGGCTCGATCCAGTGCTTAGCTCCCAACCCACCCAACCCAGCGCCAGCCGGGCCGTTTCCGTCTCCGACGCCTTGAGCCTGCGCGTCAGCCCCACCGACTGGGCTGACCTGCAGTCCAGCTCCAGCGCGACCCTGGGCTACAACCCCAGCGGCCAGACCCTGAAGAGCGTCAGCGTCACCCTGACTGACCGCGCCACGGGGACCACCAGCGACCGCATCGATCTCACGCCTGAGCAGGTGCTGGTGGGCGATCAGACGATCGCCTCGCTGCAGCCGCGCTCCACCACCCCCGCCAGCCTGGGCGATCCCGCCGGCCCGCAGCTGCACTACAGCGTCCTCAACGCCACGCCGGCGATCACGTTGCTGATTCCACGCGCGCTATTGACGGCGGGCGAAGACGTCACCGCCTCCTACAAGTTCACCTTCGCCAGCCAGGACGACGGCAATCTGTCGGATTCGGTCGTCACCAATCCCACGCCGGCCAGCCTCAAAGCCCTGGCCATCTTCAATACCTACGCCAGCAGCGGCTTCGTTTCGCCGCAAGCCCTTCAGTCTTTCACCACCTCCCAGGCGGCCCTCGCCACGGCCGCGGTGCTGGAGTCGGCGCCCCTGCAGCTGAAATACATCGATAGCGGCCTCAAGCTCTCCAGCGAAGTCAGCGCTGCAGCCGCCAACAATCCTGCTGAGTCCGAGCCGGCTCAGCAGTTCGGCAGCTCGCAGGTGGGAGGCTCCTACACCGACGCCCAGGATCCGGTCTCGTTGCAACGCGGCTGGCTGGCGATCGCCCAGCCCGTCGCTGCCAATGCCGCCACCGATCCCGGCGGCAGGGTGTGGATCCAGTACACCGGCCAGCGGCCCCGGGACGGGATCAGCCCCTCGGCGGCGGCCAAGCCGGCTGGATCCCAGGCGCCGTCCACCTGGCTCAATGCGCTGGCGAATTCCAACTTCGATCCGAACCGTCCAAATCTTCCCCTGCTCAATGATCCCGCTTACGCCAACCAGAGCGGTGGTCTGCTGATCAAGGCCGACCCCACCCTGGGGCTCGAAGCCAATCTGGGCCAAACGATGACCAGCGCCGATCTCGATGGCGATGGTCTGGATGAACTGATCATCGCCGCTCCCAACGCCAACGGTGGCGGCTGTGTCTACATCATCGCCGGCAAATGGATCGCCGCCAATCTCAACAGCCAGGCTCTCAGCCTGGATCTCGCTAACCCCAACGCCTACGGCAGCGATGTGGTGACGATCCTGAGGCCCGTGGCCGCCGCTGAGAATCCGGTCAATCCCCCAGCCGCGGACAGCGTCAGTTTCGCCAACTTCGGTACGGCCCTCGCGGTCGATCCGATCAGCAAGCGGCTGTGGATCGGAGCCCCCGACTATGTGCGCGAGCTTCCCCAGCTAAGCGATCAGACCTTCAATCAGGCCCTGCAGACCATCGGTGCCCTGTACAGCTTCAGCTATAGCCAGCAGCCCACAGCTGGCACGCAGCTGCTCACACCAACCCTGCTGGGCAACTACAGCAAGCTGATCAAGCCCGGCGCCGACGGCTCGGCGACCACCAGCTATTGGGGCGCGCGCTTAGGCGCAGCGATCGCGATCAGTGCTGACGGCAAGCTGGCTGTCTCCGCCCCCGGCGTAGCCGCGGCGATGGAGTACAGCGGCACCGACGAACTGATCTCCCAGACCCTCTCCGGTCAGGCCGGCCAGGATAAACAGGACAACTGGGGTGCTCTGGTCAAGGCCGACTTCGCCAAACGCCCTGGCGACCCGACCCAGATCAGCACGCTGTCGGGCATGAGCCGCAATTTGCTGACACCGGTGGCCAACGACTCCCGCTTCGCGCCTGATTCCAGTTACATGCAGGCCATCCAGGCCTACATCCAGCAGGATCCGGCGCAGAACATCGCCACACCGACGATCTTCTTCAATCAGGCCCTCCAGAGCGATGCCATTGGTGCTGTCTATCTGCTCAACAATGCAGAAGAGCTGATGGGCACGTTCCAGGGCAATCAGCTGTGGCCCAGTGATGTGGCCGCCCTCAACGGCGCCACCTTCTACGGCATCAATCCCTGGAACACCCTCGGGGCAACTAATTTCGGCAGCAGCCTGGCCTTCGCCGATCTGGCCAATACCAACTCTGCGCAGCTGCTGATCGGCGCCGATGCGGTCCAGGGCAGCGGCGCGGTGATGACGATCGACGCGGCGCGCTTCCTGGTCCCGGACAAGAACAGCGCCATCGCAATCCCCGATCAGGCGAACAGCTATCTCGGCTATCAGGCCGCCAATGTCGCCCTGTTGGGAGCCTCCAATCTCGATCAGTTCGGCCATCGCCTCGTCAGCCTCGGCGATGTCAACGACGATGGCTACAATGATGTCTTGATCACCGCCCCTAATGCCCGCGGCAGCGCCGGCAGCGGTTACGTGCTGTTCGGCTCCGATCAGTTCCTCCCGGCCCCATCCTCCAACCCCCTGATCGGATCCGTCGCGCCGGGAACAATCGGAACCCTGAACAGCGGCGGCCGCACGATCACCAGCCCGATTCTCGAGGAGATCGGCTACGGCGGCTCCGCCCAGACCGGCTCGGGCAGCTATGGCCCGATCGACGTGGACGGCGATGGTCTGGCGGATGTGTTGCTGGGCTCGCCCGGCAACGGCAGCGCGTACATCACCTGGGGCCAGCGCTACCTTGAGGCGATCAGCAGCCTCGCCCTCGACAAGCTGAGCAGTTCCAATGGCTTCCTGCTGGAGGGCCTGGCCAGCAAGGAGCAGGGCAGCCTGCGGGCGATCGGTGATTTCAACTTCGACGGCTACGGCGACTTCATCTCGATCAAGCGCGGCCCGGCCCTCACCACCGTGCGCCTGCAGCTGGGGGCCAACACCCAGGAAGTGCTGGCGGACTATCCCTACAACTTCTACAGCTTCACCGTCAGCAATGACACCGAGGTCATCCCCATCGGTGACAGCAACGGCGACGGGTTCAGCGATCTGGCCCTGTTCATCAACCACGATTACAGCGGCACTGCTGGGGGGGCTGGCAGCACCACCGGCATCCTCTACGGCCGCCGCAGCGCCGAGCTGCCGCTCGGCAGCGGCTTCGGTCTGCTGGCGCCCGAGGGGAGCCCGTCGCCGGAGCGCCCTGTGGTGGGCGGCCTCAGCGATGCCACCCCGGCCTTCCTCAGCGTCGGCGACACCATCTATACGGTGGTCAAGGGCGTCGGCAACACCGACAGCATCTGGTTCAACCAGAGCCGCGATGCCGGCAGCAGCTGGGACACCTGGACCAACCTCACCGACCTGCAGCCCTCGCTGCGCACCGCCAGTGGCCATGGTCCGTCGCTGGCGTGGCATCAGGGTTCCCTGGTGCTGGGCCTGCTCGATCCCCAGGGACAGCTCAGCCTCAGCAGCTGGAATCCCAGCAGCGCCGACCTACGCCAGTGGACCGCGCCCTTCAATCCCCTGATCAATGGCGCGGCGATCCGCTCCAGCCAGACCCCCCAGCTGGTCTCAGGCGGTCTGGACCTGGCGCTGGTCTGGCTGGATCCCGATGGGCACCTGCAGACCAGCTATTGCACCGATGCCCTCGGCGGCGGTGAGTGGCTGCCGGCCGCCACCCTGGAGGAGCGCCTCGCCGACGGCAGCTCGGCGCCGATCCGCTCGCTCACCGCTCCGTCGCTGACCCCGCTCGGCAGCGGCGTGCTGGCCATGGCCATCGGCGGGAACGACGGCAGCGGCACCCGGATCCGCGTGCTCACCAGCACCCCCAGCAGCCTGCGCTGGAGCGAGGCCTCCAGCTTCGGGGCCTCGGCGGAGGCCCTGGCGACGGGCCCCAGCCTTGCCCTCACGGACACGGGGCTGGCGCTCACCTACGGCACCGCCGACCAGGGGGTGCTGCTGCAGCGCCTCGATCTGCTCAACCTCGATGGCAGCTCCCGCAACACCGCCGCGTCCGCGGAGCAGCTGATCCAGCAGACCTGGCAGGCCACCACCCTCAACGGCCTGAGCTCGGGCGTAGGCACGGTGCCGTTGATGGTCAACGGCACCCTGCTGCTGGGCAACGTGCGCGCCGACGCCCAGAACACCCAGATCTGGCTCAATGCCATCGCTGCTCCCCAGAACCCCGACAGCACCACCTGGCTGAACACCACCGTGCAGCTGCCCGATGGCCAGGGTGGTTGGCTGGTGCGGCAGCAGGCCGGCGCTGACCATCCGGTCGAGATCGGCGTGCTGGATCCGAGCTGGCAGTCGCTGAATGGGGGGCTCTCCCCCTGGGCACCCTCCTTCGCCGAGCTCAACAACGTGCTCTATGCCGCCGTGCGCGGCTGGAGCGGCTCCAACGACAACAACAAAACCCTCTATTGGAACCGCAGCTTCGACAACGGCCTCACCTGGAGCTCCTGGCAGCAGCTGCCCAGTGGCATGACCTCCGACCGGCCGCCGACAATCGCCGCCTACAACAACACCTTGTATCTCGTCTACATCGGCCAGGACAAATCCCAGACTCTCAATCTCACCAAGCTGGATAACGCCGACACCAACCACTGGGCCGATCAGATCCAGATTCGAGCCGGCGTCAGTGGCGCCTCCAACCAGACGGCCGAGTTCGCCACCCTGGTCAACGAGGAGGTCGACAAGGACAGTCAACTGGCTCTTTACTACGTGGGCACCGGCAATAATGAGCTCTACAGCACCAGCTCCACCGATCCATACAACACTGGAAAATTTTCAACTTCGACGCTGATTAAATACAATAACAACAGCGGCACCCAGACCGCCTCCGGGCCCCTCGCCGCCGCACGCCTCAATAACACCACCTATCTGGCCTACCAGGGCGGGACGTATCAAGGCACAAAGTCGAACACGATCTACCTCACCACCGGCAGTGCCAACAGCACCAACTGGACGTTGATCAACGGCATTCCCCAGCCCGGCTCCGCCAGCCACACCGGCGTCGGCCTCGCTGCCAACAGCACCGGCCTGGTGCTCAGTTACAGCGACGTCGTTGACGCTCTCCCCGTGGTGTCCCTGCAGCAGGGCACAGGCTCCGGATCCTCCTGGAGCTTCTCGCCCTACAGCGTGTTCGAGCGACCCGCTGATGGCCAGGCGCGCTACGACGGTGCCAACAGCCTCTTCTCGCGCACCAGCAGCGACAAGGTGCTCGTTGCCACCATCGATTCCGGCGCCAATGAGGCGATCACCAACGCCTGGGTCATCCCACGCCCCCCGACGCTGGTGCTCACACCCGAGCAGACCCGCTCGACGCTCACCCCGGTGGGTGACCTCAGCGGCGACGGCCTCGACGACTTCCTCGTCACCGCCGCCAACGTCGTGCAGCAAAGCCCCGGTGGCGCCAAGCCCCAGCTGCAGATGGGGGTGCGCCTGGTGAGCGGAGCGGTCAGCAGCGCCGCCCTCAGCGCCGCCAACAACGCCAACGCCAGCAGCCAAACGATCCAACTGGCCCCGGCCTTCGCCCTCGATGCCGACCCTGCCAGCACCGCCCCCACCGCCGCCGCTGCCCTGGGCGGCCTGCCGCAGCTGACCATGGCCGCCACCGCCTTCGGCGAACGCAGCCGGATCAGCACCAGCGCCGCCAGCCAGAGCCTCGCCAGCTTCTCGGCCAGCGCCAGTGATCCCACCTCCTTGTCCTCCCTGTTCCAAGGCGCCAGCCAGGCCAGCGAGAAGCTCCCCACCCCCGCCCTCTGGGGCAAGCCCCAGCTGCGCTCCAGCGGCTTCGGGGACCTCAACGGCGATGGTCGCCCCGATCGGCTGGCCGCCGATGGCCTGGCGCGCTTCCAGACCGCCAACGGCGAATTGGGCTACACGCTCTGGGACATCCGCGCCGCCGCTGATGCCAATGGCAACGGCCTCGACGACGTGCTGCTGGCTCTGGTGCCCCAGGGCCCGGCCTACAAGCCCAATGCCGATGGCAGCCCCTCGTTCATTCAGCCGGTGCTGATCGATGGCGCCCTGTTCGAGGTCGATACGAGCACCGACAGCTTCGGGCTCGATCGCCTCAAGGCGCCGCTCAATCCCTACACCCAGGCCGAGGTCTTCGATCTCAACAGCACCAGCAGCACCGACTACCTGCCGCCGCTGCAGGCCTGGATCAATCCGATTCTGGCCTTCCAGCCCGGCAGCCTCACCGCAGCCTCGGTCGGGTCTGCCAGCCAGCCCACGGCGAAGTCTTCCAGTGCGCCTCTGCTGGTGGTCGATCAACTCGGCCACGACTATCAGCTCTACACCAGCAGCAGCAGCAGTGGCTCGGTCCTGGCCAATGGGCTCTGGATCGGCTACCGCAACGCCGATGACAGCTGGGCCAGCAGCACGATCCCCCTCGGTGGCCGAACGATCTCTGCCGTCACCCCTACGGCGGCCTTCTACAACGGCCGCCTGTTCGTGGCCTACGCCGAACAGAACGGCGCGATCCATATCTCCTACAGCAACCTGCTGGAGCGGCAGAGCAAGCCGCCGCAGTGGAGCTGGACGGACTACACGGTCAGCGTCAACGGCAGCGCCGCCAAGACGCTGATCAGCCCAACCCTCGTGGTGAACCATGGCCTGCTCACCTTGATCTATCCGGGCGATGTGACGCCGGACAGCGACAGGGACGGCATCGCCAAGAGCGGCCAGCAGATCCTGCTCGCCTCCAGCAACAACCCCGCAGCCGGAGACCTCAGCGGCTGGGGATCCAGCTTCGATGCGGCGGCGAATCGGTTCAGTGGGGCTGCCAGCGTGCTGCAGGTGAAGGCCAGCGGCAGCCAGAGCCAGACGACGGCCTATACCCAGGGGCCCGTCGCCGCCTCCGTGTTCCAGGGACAGACGGTGCTGGCTTACGAGAGCATGAACCCGGCCGACGCGATCGGGGTGGTGCTGGCCACCGAGCCGCTGGGCTCCGCGCCGGGGGCGACCCCCCCGGCCTATGGCCTGACCACCACCTCGATCAACGATGTCAATGGCCTCAGCCTGGCCACGGATCAAGCGCAGCTCTATCTGGCTTACGCAGATTCCGAGTCGAAGTCTGTATCTGATCCCTACAGTGGTACGACCACCAGCTATTTCTCGAGGGCCTTTATCAGCGCCTTTGCGCCCACGCAAGCCTTCCCCGGCGACCCGTCAGCCTGGAGCGAACAGCCGTCCAACCAGGTTGGCAACATCGACACCCTGCCTAGCTACATCACACCCGGATCGGCCAAAGACATAACCATCCTTGATAAGGCCTACCCGTTCCCCACCAGTTTCGGCATCGCGATGCGACAGGGCACCCTGACCGCTTCCTGGGTCGGCCCTAATTTCGGCAGTTCGATCCAATCGGCCGTCCTCGATACCACCGTTACGGCACCTAGGCAGCAATCCCTGGCCGGCTATTCGATCGATGGCGGCATCGACAACAATGGCGACGGTTTCGCCGACAGTCTGATCTCCGATCCCTCCGATACCAGCCGCTCCGTTGACAATCAGTACGCCCTGTTCGGCGGCGACTGGCTCAACATCGCCACCCAGGTTGGTACCACCGGCGATGATGGGATGCTCGGCACACCTAAGGCCGATGTGATCTACTCCCTCTCCGGTGCCGACAGGGTCGAAAGCCGCGGAGGTGCCGATGTCATCCTGACCGGCGCCGGTGATGACCAGATCTCGATCGCGGGCAACGGCTTCTTCCGCATCGATGCCGGCCCTGGTTTCGATACGCTGCAACTTCAGGGTATGGCGAATCAGGCCTATGACTTCCGCCTGAATGTTCCTGTCCCTGAGTACTACGCTGGCACCAAGCTTCAGAGCATCGAGCTGATCAGCTCCAGGGACTTCGGCGCCAATCTCCTGGCCTTCGATGGGGCTGCGGTGACGGCCTTCAACCCCAACCGCTTCCTCTTCCTCTGCCCCGACGACAGCGACAGCATCGTTCTCAGCAACGAGTTCCGGCGCAACAGCAACTTCGACACCAAGTTCAACGGCCTGCTCTGGAGCGCCTTCACCGCCGGCCCCGCCACGGCCACGCCCAGCGAGGCCAGTCCCGCCGTGATCTACGTGCTCAACCCGGAACCCGACAACCCCGGTTGGCTCGATGCAGGCGACAGCGGCACAGACCCCGGCATCACGATCCTTGCCCCCGGTGCCGACCTGCCGACCGCCGTCGGCTCCCTGGCCGCCGCCCGCACGGCAGAGACCGCAACGCCCCCCATCGGCCGCAGCGACCAGGGCAGCACGACCCCCTTCGGCAAAGGCCTGAGCGTCACCGCCTTCAGCAGCTCCGCCGCCGCAGGCTGCAGCCACTTCACCGTTTGGCGGCAGAACGCAGCCCTTTCTCAGGTGGTCTCCTATGCCACCAGTTCGCTCAACAGTCGCGCCCTTCCCGGCCGCGACCACCAGCTAGTCGCCGGCATCGTCGTCTTCCAACCAGGGGAGACCAGCAAGGAGATCCTCGTGCCCTGGATCCCCGGTGCCCTCCAGGACAGCCGAGGCAGTTCGCTCTCGCTCGAGGTGCGCGAACTGCCGTTCAACGGCCAAAAGGATCTCCACGTGCTGATCGACCCCCTGCCGGATCCCAGCACTGGCCAGCGCCCCGCCCTCTCGGGCATCAGCCTCACGAGCGCCGACAACGCCGACAGGGCCTGGATCAGCCTGCGCGCCGACGCCAACAACCAGGACCAGGACCAGCTGCGCCTGCGCATCGGCCTGCGCTCCACCGCCTCTTCCTTGGCAGCGGCGACGATCAGGGAAATCGCAATCCGCGACTTCAACCCGGACGAGTCGTTCGCGCTGCCGGTCGGCACGCTCAACGATCTGCCCATCGATCGCGACGACCTCGGCAATCAGCAGGTCGGCATCAATCTCCAGCTCAATCTCCTTCCCTCCAACCAGGAAGCGTCCGTCTCCCTGCTTGGCCCCGACTTCCTCCCCACCGCCTCCGTCCAGATCGTGGGCACCAACCAGATTCGTTTCCTGCAGGAGGCGCCGCTGAGCAGCTGGCGCACCGACAGCGGCGCCGGCCAGGTGAGCTTCGCGTTGGAGGCCGGAACGGTGCGCCAAAGCCTGCTGCGCGATGCCGAGGCGGGCAGCAGTGGCAGCCTGACGGCCGCGAATGCGTTCAACGACGATCCGCTCACCGGTTGGCGCAGCACCGAGGGCCGGGCGGTGGGCGGCCAGGCGGTGGACAGCCCTGCGCTGCCCCTGGCCGGCCTGGCCTGGACACCGACCGCCCGGCGCGATGGCCGCCCGCTGGCGCTACTGGAGCTGAGCGTCAGCGGCCAG
>CAIOGZ010000088.1 GCA_903858015.1 uncultured cyanobacterium | reverse complement strand
CTGGCCGCTGACGCTCAGCTCCAGTAGCGCCAGCGGGCGGCCATCGCGCCGGGCGGTCGGTGTCCAGGCCAGGCCGGCCAGGGGCAGCGCAGGGCTGTCCACCGCCTGGCCGCCCACCGCCCGGCCCTCGGTGCTGCGCCAGCCGGTAAGCGGATCGTCGTTGAACGCATTCGCGGCCGTCAGGCTGCCGCTGCTGCCCGCCTCGGCATCGCGCAGCAGGCTTTGCTGCACCGATCCGGCCTCCAACGCAAAGCTCACCTGGCCGGCGCCGCTGTCGGTGCGCCAGCTGCTCAGCGGCGCCTCCTGCAGGAAACGCACCTGGTTGCTGCCCACCAGTTCCAGCGTCGCCGCTGGCGCCAGCTCCTGGCCCAGCACCGAGACGATCGGCTCGGTGCCAGCTGCCTCGAAGTTGAGCTGCAGCTGCACACTCACCTGTTGGTTGGCGCGGCGATCGTGATCGAGCGCCAGCTCCCCACCGCTAGCGATGGCCCCCGTCGAGCTGGAGACTGCGGAAAAATCATGAATCGCTATCGCCTTGCTCAAGCTGGTGGTGAGGGTATCGCTGCTCTGGCGGCTGCTGAGCTGCAATTGGAGGGCGGAATGATTGGGATTGTTGCTGTCGGCCCGAAAACTGAGATTGGCCGTTGTTGCAGCTTCGTCCACATCGAGCTTCAAATCGGAGAGCACAGGCCGGGCACCCGTGGTGGCCTCGTTGGACGGTTGAAGCAGAAGATGTAGCTCCTGTTGCTGGTTGTAAGGCAGCTCCTGCACCTCCAGAGAAAGGCTGCTGTCCTTGCGTGTCTTGAGGGAATCAGCCAACAACGGTACGGTGACCTCTCTGGTGCTTTCCCCTGGGTTGAACACGAGCAGACCGCAGGCTGCGGCGTAGTCGACGCCGGCCTCGGCGAGGCTGGCGATTGAAGTGGTGGAATACATCACCACCTGGGTTGCAGAAGTGTCTTGGCGCTGGATGGCAAAGCGGGCCACCGCGCTAGTGGTGGTGGCCTGATAAGCCGTCACACTTAGCCCCTCGCCGAAGAGGGTGCGCTTGGCATTATTGGGCACAACAAACAGATCGCGATTAAGAGCATCGGTGGGCTGATTAGCAGCAAGCGTGACACCAACAGCGGCTGGATTGGCTGCAGCACCCTGTCCCCCAAGGGTGATGTTGGTGTCGAGCCAATTGGCACTGGCACCGGCCGGCAGGAACACATAGACCAGGGCCGGATTGGTGTCGAAGGTAGGAGCGAGGCCGCCCTGCTGGCTGGCCGCATAGGCATACCAGTGCTGACCGGCGAAGCCCGTATCAAGGTTCACGTTGCGCGCAAATTCACTGCTGAGCGCCAGGGTGTCGTTGGCATCAGGGGTGATAAAAAGAATGCGATCGGGATTGCTCGCATTCACGGCAGCGGCGTCGAAGGAGAGGGTATTAGCCCCGTATCCCAAGGAGCTGATCAGCTCGATGTCTTGCAGCTTGGTGCCAATAAAATAATCTGGACTGTCTACATTGAGTTGGAAGTCATAGGCTTGATTGGCCGATCCCTCCAGCAAGAGTTGGTCGAAGCCTGAGCCGGCATCAATGCGGCGGAAGCTGTTGTCTTGAATGGAGATTTGATCATCACCCGAGCCGGTGTAGATCAGGTCCACTCCACCATTGGAATCCACCACATCAGCGCCACCGATGCTAAAGATCACGTCGGCCAGGGGGGTGCCTGTAAGAATGTCGTTGGCTTCGGTGCCCACCTGGGAGGCAAGATCAAGATAATCGCCACCAAAGAGCACGTATTGATTATCGATGCCGGCGGTGGGATTGGAGGGATCGCTGATCAGCATGTCGCTGAAGCCATCGCCATTAACATCAACATTGCTATCGATCGAGTAGCCCGCTAGGGATTTTTGAACGGCTGCATTGTAGGTGATGCTGAGGGGCGCCATCGTCAGCAAGCCACCACCCTCAAGCATACCAGACATAACATCAGCATTCTGTTGCACCCAACTAGCATAGAGACCATTAGATGTACTTGCAATATTAAGAGTAGAATTATTGCTGTTATCAACGGCCGGCAACGCATAAGCGTACTTCCAATTGTCAAGTGCTGATGCGGCTGCAATGAGATTGCCGGATAAAACACCGTTCCAATTGGAGGAATACCAACTCAGGTATAACATTGTTGCGTCGGAAGCTAGAGAGGGACTGTTATAAATTAGATCAAATGCTGTCTCATGGGCGGTCCATACCCCAGGACTCGTCTCCTGAGTCACCCAAATCGTTTCATCTGAGTCATAGGTACCACCGATATACGCCAATACTGTTTGGCCTTGGAAGCGGGTAGCTCCAATCACACTCGAACTGGTTTGATTTCCACCGGAAGCATCCGCAATGGGAGCTGAGCCTCCCGTAAAGGAGCCACCAGAGAACGCGCTCCCCCAAGTGCCTGACTGGCCAGGAGTAGTGCTAGAAAGTTTAAGGATTTCGTAGCGTGAGTCATTAGAAACAAAATAGAGAGATAGATGATTACCTTCATTAATCAGGGTCGGACCAAGCTCAGTTGATTGTCCGGAAATGGAGTAGGTCGTCCATTGCGAATAGTCACCAGCAGTATTGTTATGGACAATGTTTAAGCCATTGTTGCTGAATTGTGAGGTTCCCTGTGGCGCCTTATAGGCAACATAAAGGATGCCATTGAAGAAGGCCAGGCCGGGCGCGGCGTCAGTTGATACCCCCGGGATCAACGCCTGCTGCCAATTGGGATTAGCAAGGTTGGGATTACCATAAAGGAGGTAGATGTTATTGCTGCCCTCTCCTTGATTGACAATAAAAACCGTGCCATCCTCCGCGACCACGCTAGACATGTTTAATCCAGGGACTAAACTGCTGCCAAGGTAACCAGAATTGAATTCGACAGCGTAACCGGCAATTGGATTGCTGGTTGTACCAATGCTGTAGCTGTAGAGGTCGGTCGAGGGGACGTAATCCTGAATCGGCTGAATCCAGTTCTGCAGCGATGGGAGGTAGTTATCCGCGCTGGTGTTACTCATCAGATCAGCAGTCGGGATATTGAGGGTGCTGCTGGCGTAGGGATCCAAGGGTTCGCGTAGGTCGCCCAGGCTGAAGGTGTTGTTGCTGATCTTGAACAGGGCGCCGTCCATCAGGACGGTTTGAATGGATTCGTCGTTTGAATTACTGGGGGTCAGGGCTAGAAGGATGTCGTCTAGGCCATTGCCATTCACATCACCGGCGGCGCGAATGCTCCATACCTTGTAGAAGCTGGGTTTGTCACCCATATCAATGGAATCGAGGCCACCTGGTGCCAAGACATCCAGATAGCCATCACCGTTGAGATCGCCATAGTTCGTGGTGGTGAGGCTGGTGAAGGCCGTGGTGATCGCCTGGCTGGCGTTGCCGTTGATCGCCCCCAGCAGCACAGCGGCTGTGCCGCTGGTGGAGAAGAGGCTGGCGTTAACCCCCGCGGTTGCCCCAGGCGAAGCCACATTGGTGGTGCTGGCGGTGCTCCAGCCGCTGGAGGTCAGCGCTCCCTGCTTGAGCACCAACACATTGGTGTCGTTGGTCTCATCGGCATAACTGAGCACCAGCCCCTGGTTATTGGCGGTGAGGCCCACGCCGCTATGGCTTGGGCTTTTGGCCTGGGGCACGCCATTGCCAGAGCTATAGATCGACCAGGACGAAGCCGTGCCGGGATCGGCACTGGTGGTGAGATAAATGGTGTCCGAAGGGTTGGTAGTAGTGCCTCCTTGATAGGCGATCGTGGTTTGATTGTTATAAGAGGCTACCGCCAGATTTCCCGAAGCGGTTTGCGTGCCACCGGAGTAGGGGATTGCGATGCTTGGCTGCCATAGAGCACTGGTAAATGGTGTTGTTGTAGTTGTTCTAATGATATTACCGTTCAAGCTGCTAACATAATAAAGAGAGAGACTGTCGTCCTCGACGATGAGACTGGCGAACTGAGGAGTAAAGTAGTCATCAAATCCACCGGTAGGCATTAGCGCTTCGCTCCAGTCACCGCTTGATTCATCAAAATATCCAATGTAAATGGTATCCTCCCAAATGTAGCCTACGCAAAGAGTGTCGTTGTAAACCGCAAGTGTTGGCGGGCTAGTTGTAGTATAATAGCCGTCAACTGTTATTTGCTGCCAACCCTGCCAACTTTGGCCGCCATCTTTGCTGGTGCTCCACCAAATTCCATTATTTTCCCCTTGAACAGCAGCGTAGAGCACACCATTGAGTACGGCAAAGGATGGAGCCGAGGGCGATAAACCGCCTTCGAGCTGCTGCCAGCTGCTGGTGCGGGAGTATTGGGGGTCGATGGCGCCGCTATTCGATTCGGCCAGCTGCACGCCCGAATTCTTCCAATTGCTGCTGCTGGGGGCATCATTGACCGGAATGGCATTCAGCCAGATGGCGTTGTTGGTGCGCACATTGCTGAGCAGCAGCGTGCCATTCACCACCACGGGCACGCTGGCCAGGGTGCTGTCTAGGCCCGTATTGGCAGTATTGAGGGTTGTTTGTAGCCAGGATTGATTGGATTCGCGGAGTTGGCCATTGGCATCGAGCAGGTCGAGGCGCTGCAGGTTGATGGAGCCATCGCTAGTGCCATAGGTGAGGGCGAGGCCTGTGTCCGTGGTGGCCAACACGGGAGCGGTGTCGATCGCGGCATCACCGGTAGCAGCGGTGAACGTTGAAGCGAGCTGCCAGGTGAGGGTATTGGGGATGCCCGCATAGACGTTGACTGTGCTGCCATTGGTGACGGCGACCACGGCCTGGTCCCCGAGCCAAGTAAGCGAGGGGGCCTCGGTGGCGGCAATTGAATTGAAAGTGGCGCTGCCATTGGCCTCGACGCGCTGCAGCAGTTGGCTGGGAGTACTCCAGCTGGTGTCCGCTTCAACGGCGGCGAGGAAGCTGGTTTCGAGCAGGTAATTACTGGCAGAGTTGGTTTGCGCCAGCAGCAGCCCCGTACCGCCGCTTTGTTCGACGCCCAGCATGGCGACATTGTTCGTGGTTCCTGTGGTGTCAAAAGATACGGTGGTGCTATCAAGAACAGACCAGCTGCTGCCCTCCTGCCCCAGAAGCCTGAGCTGGAGCTCACCGCTATGGCTGGAACTTCCATAGCCGAGAATCAGGCCATTGGCGCTAGTCGTCAGTCCGATGCCTGTGCCGGCTTCAGCCTCAACGATCGCCCGGGTATTCCAGGTGCCGCCATTGTTTGGAGTCGTGCTAGTAGCCAGATAAAGTGAAGTGCTTGGATTAGCGATCGTGCCACCTAGATAGGCAATCACCGTTTGCCCGGCCGATTCGGTGACCGCCAGGGCACTGGAGGCGGTCTGAACCCCAGTATTCTGGTTGTAACCAATTTGGATATCGCATTGACCACTTGGCCAGCCCGCGCTGCTGGCAGGGGCCGTGGAATAGGACTTGAGAATTCGATTCGTAGGATCGTTGGAAACATAATAAACGGCCAATTGCTCATTGCCATCCACGGTTTCGGTGACGAGGGTGGCGTAACTGGCTGATTGACCAGGGATTTGATATTGCGCACTCCAAGTGTTGGTGCTGGCGTCCGTCAGGCTGGTGATATTGATTTCATTCGTGCTTGTACTGAGATAGCACAGGTAAAGAGTGCCATTGACCACAGCCAAGGAGGGCGGCAAGGAGCTTGCCATGCCGGCAGTGGGTAGCGACTGCCAGGACGCAGCCCAGGTCGCCCCGCCATCAGTGCTGTAATTCCACCAGATAGCGGGATTGCCCTGGACAGCCATGTAGACGGTGTCACCAATCCTGGCCAGCGCCGGTGTGGCCAGAGACAAACCGCCATTCAGGCCTGCCCAGCCGGTGGGAGTGCCCAGGTTGCCAATGATGGTGGCGCTATCGGGTGCGGCCGAATAGGAGCCGTAGAGTGTGCCCGAGCTGGAGTCGACCCAGACCACCCCCAGGGCATCACCGCGGTCGAGCAGTTGGGGGGCGTAGCTACTGCTGAAGCCATCGCCCAGATTGGCGCTATCGCTGATCTCGATGGGCGTACTCCAGGCCGCCAGGTTTTGGCTGGTGGGATCCCAGCTGCTCAGGCTGAGTGTGGGGGTCGAATTGGTATTAACAAAGGCGAGGTAGAGTTTGTCGTTAAAGAAAGCTAAGGACGGTGCCATGTTGGTGGCAAATGCCGGTTGCATCGTACTGATATCTGTCCAGTTGGTGTTCCAGGTGTTGCCGGCATCCGTGCTCTGGTTGAAGTAGAGATTGGTGTTGCCATACCCCTTGACCACGGCATAGAGGGTGGTGCCGACACTGATGATCGTTGGGGTGGCATCGGTGTAGCCACTGGCCACAGCCAGCCCGGGCAGGGAGGCTTGGGGTACCCCACTGCTATCGACCGGGGCCAGCAAGCCGAAACCGCCGCCGATGGGTAGATCGTTTCCGGCGCGGCCGTAGAGGATGCCGATGCTGCTGCCCTTGCCCAGGCTGGTGCTACTGCTGTCTTTGTCTAGGACTAGGGCGATGTCTGAAAAGCCGTCGCCATTGCTATCTCCAGCCGGCAGAACCTGGGTTCCATTATTAACATTAAACGTATAGTAGTTATATAGATAGTCCGCCAGGACCGCTTGGGTGTTGGCGCCAAGCTCGATGCGTACGGTGGTGAGGGTGGTGCCAGGGTTAATCGAGATGAAATCACCATAGCCATCGCCATTAAAATCGCCAATCGAGCGCAGGGAGCTCTTGGTGGTTGTGGCAAGCCCGTCTAGCAGATAGCCCGTGTCGCTGGTGAGTTTATTGAGCTGAAGATTGCTGATCGATTCCAAATAGGTTTGGCCATAGGTGAGGTAGCCACTGCCAATGGGGCCGGAGCCAAGCAGGATGTCGTTGCGCCCGTCCCCATTGACATCCCCCGAGCCAAAGGTGCCCTGGCCGGTGTAGGTGGAAAGCCCGGAGCCGATCTCACTGAGGATGGGGGTAGTGAAGGGGGTGGAGCCGTCGGCACGGTTGACAAGGCCGATGGAGCCGGGAGCGACGGAGGAGGTGCCGGGAATCGGGGCTGTAAGGGTGCCGGTTCCGGTTGCGGTTAGTTGATCGCTGCCAAACAGCACATAACCATTGCCGGCACCACTATTGGCGTTGTAGGCCTGGATCAGCAGATCTTGATAGCCATCATCATTAACATCGCCGAGGTTGACGACACCATTGCCAAAGTTATCCTGGCTGGCGGCGCCGTAGAGGGTGAAATTACTGGCCAGATAGGCTAAATACTGATTCGAGCCGAGATTGATATCCTCCAGCCATTGGTCCTGGGTTGTGGAGGTGAAGGCATTGTCCGTGTTGACGAGGTAGACGGCTCCGGATCCACCGGTTTGGCTCGCACCAATGGCGAGCACGGCACTGCTATTGGTGTTGTTGAAATCACCAAAGGCCAGGCTTTGGCCAAACCCAGAAGCCCCTAGGGTGTTCCAGGGTTGGGGTCCGTAGAAGGTGGCACCACCATGGGTGGTTGCAGCAACAGTCGCGGCATCGATCAGCGTTGTGGATCCAAAGCTTGAGAGATCGCTGCCATTCGTGAAGTAGTAGACAGCGCCAACGGCATTGGCTTGGTAGGCTTGATTGTAATAAGTGGTGGCGCTGGCGATGGTATCGACTTGCAGATCCTTGAGGTTCTGCATGTAGTTAGTCAAGGCTGTCTTTTTGCTTTGCGCCGCCGTTTGATTGCCAACATCCTGGAAACCTTCACTATTGTTGGTTGACGATACCTCAACCATGGAAACCGCGAGCAGATTGGAACTGGAAGACGTAGACGTGGATGTGGATGTGGGCGTAGATGTAGAGGCTGCGGGTGCGGTTGGAATCTGAATTTGGAGCAGGGCCCCCATGCCATAGCCGCTATCAGAAGATGATTTTGAAAAGATATTTTTACTATTTGCATCTTCAGCAACTTGCGCCGTACCGCTATAGATCATTCCGGCAACAACGCCGGGAGCTGAGATGGCAACTCCGCCATTGGAATCCACGGCAATTGCCGTGCCCAATTGGCTGCTCCAGTAGTTGACGACCGGAGAGTTGCTGGCATCGAGGGTGGTTGATGTGCCACCTCTGCCAAGGAGCGGTGAATATATCTGCTTATGAGTTGCCGACGACGCTGTATAGCTAAAGCTGTACACCGCACCAATCGCCTGCAGGGAGCTGCTTGGATTGGTTGTGTTGCTGGAATCCAACTGCTGCAGGTAGTTGGGGGCGCCTATCAACAGAGTAGAGGTTGTGCTGTCATAGGCCAAGGCGGAGCCAAAGCCAGCCACGGTAATGTTGTCTGTGGCTGCGGTCACCACGGTGGGCGTTAGCGTTTTGACATAGGAGCCAAGATTATTGGCGTTGGCCAGGTTGATGGTGGTGGCTCCATTGGCATTGGTGAGGTTATTGCTGATCCAGGTGCCATCAATGATATAAACACAGCCGCCACCATTGGCCTGGGGCGAGGCGATCACCAGATCTTCGATGCCATCACCATTGACATCGGCGACCAACATATTTTGACCAAAGGACTGATCCCAGCCCGTGGTGGGATCGGCCTCAATCAGCAGGCCGCCACTGCTGCTGGGGTTGTTGGCATTGCCCAGCAAGGGCAGATTGGGGCTGTCGGGTGAGAATGTGGATTGGGCCAGGGCATTCAGCCAAGTGGCCGGAGCCTCAGACACCGTCGATGTGGGCGTGCCATTGAGCGACTGGCCGGTGTACTGAATATAAATACGACCGGCGGGGTTGCTGATGGCACTAAAGGATTGGGGCTGGGCAATGGCCAGCCAACCGTAACGATTACCATTGCTGCCTGTGAATGAGCCTGCAACCTGGGAGGCGGCAAAATTCTGGGGGCCCGTCAGCACTTCGCCACTATCAATATATTTGAGCTGCAGCGGTGCCTGTTCGATGATATCCGCAGTGGCAATCGCCTTTAGGTATTTTTCAAGGCTGCTGAATTGGGTTTTATTGGCAATTCCTGTCGTTGCAGCCGTGTTGATGGCCGCACCATCAGCGTTCAAGAGGACCGGAGTGGCGTTGCTAACCGTGGAGGGCGTGCCCGCATCTGAATTTCCTGTTGCACTGACGAAGTTAAAGGTATAGGTAGCTGAATATTCATCGGCCACCGCCTTAGTGCCAGAGGCATGGGGCAGCTGATCTTTGTTAATCACCAGGCTGAATTGTGGCGTGTTGGTCAGAACCTCGTAGAGAAGATTGCTTTGAGTCGCCTGTGGCTGTAATTCAGCCAGGGTGTTGTTGCCCATCAAGATCTGATCGGGCGTCAAGGTAATGGGCAGTGTGGTCAAGCTGGTATCGCTTTTATTGGTGAGCGTCACCGTGACGCTGCCGAGTATCTGTTTGGCTGGATTGAAGCTGCCGGTAGCGTTATTCACCGTCCAGCCAGTGGCTAGGGCCCAGTTGGTCGAATCAATCGCAATCACCAGATCGTCCTGGAGCGAACCGCTGCGGCTGGCGCTGGGGGTCGTGGCCTGGGGGGCCAGGCTGGGGTTGAGATTGGAGGCGTCGGACCACTTTTGGGTAGTGGGGTTATAGAACGAGTAGTAGGTGCCGAGCAGGGCGTCATTGGGGTTGACGGCCTTGGCTTCCCAGTGGGAGGTAACGGCCCCGGGGATTTGGCCGGGATCGGGGGTTTTGGTGGCAATGTCGTAGCCGAGGCTGGCGATCACGGCCAGGGCCTCCGCGGCGGTAGGGGCGGGCCAATCGCCGCTCAGATTGGGGGTGAAGGCCGAGGTGGAGAGGGCCTTGTCGTAGAAGGCCAATTGATCAATGGCGCCGCCGCTGTTGGTCGCCAGCAAGAGGGCCTGGTCATTGCCATTGGTGGGGTCATAGGCATTGACGACACTGGTGTTACTGGCCACCAAGGTGTTGTCCACATACAGGGAAGCAGTGCCCACATTGGTGGGTAGCTGGATCACCGTGCCGTCGACGGTGTAGGCCTGGTAGCTGGGCAGATAGGAGGCCACGATGTAGTGCCATTGGCCATCGCGCAGGTCCGCCGGCACCGCGGCCAGGCCCTGGGAGGTCAAGGAGCTGCCGACGCCGACATCGAAGACCAGCTGGCCCGAGCCATTCACCGAGATCGCGGTGCCGCGGCTGAGGGTGAAGCCGAGCTCGTAGCCCGCATAGCTCTCGCTGCTGTACTCGCTGGGCAGCTGGCCCGCCGTAGCCGTGGTGACACTGGTGCTGTCGGGCGCCAGTGAAAGGTTCACCTTGGCCATCCCCGTCTTCTGTTGGAAGGCCCAAAGGGCCTTGAACATCGCTTCCAGGCTGGCGTTGATCGGCTGGGTGGTACTCACGAGCACCAGCCCCTCGTTGAGGATGGCGGAGTCGGTGTCCACCGCGATGGCGTTGAGGGAGGAGCTGGCCTGGTTGGTGGTGCTGTTGATGGCCGTGCTGAATTGCAACTCCGTCAGCGGCACCTGGGCGGCGATATCGGCGCTGGTTCCATCAATGCCGGTGAGATCGCTGCTGGTGAGGTTGTAGTTGGCCAGAAACTGATCGATGCCCTTCAGGCTGATGCCGCTGATCAGATTATTGATTTGCAGCGCATTGCTATAGATGTTGCTACCGCCCGTGCCAGCCATGGCGGTGGTGTTGGTGCCATCGGCCACCACGGCCCAAGCCCAGCCGTAGACGGCGGTGGATGGATCGGAAACCGTGGTGGGGATCGAGCTGATCAAGCCCCGGGCGGCGGCCTGCTGGTAGGTGACCTGATCGACGAGGAAGCTGCTGCTCAGCAACCAGCCATCGGGCATGGTGGGGGCGCCGATCGGACCATTGGAGGGTTGGCCAAGGGCGACCAGACCCGCACCGGCGGCATTGGTGTTGGGTTGCAGCTGGGCCCAGAATTCGATTGTGTACGGAACAGTGGGTTCGCCCGGGGTGGCCACCAGCGAAGAGGGAGCCAGGGTCTGGCTTCTGTTGACCGTGAAAGTTCCCGTGCCGGTGTCGGCATTGAAGCTGCCGAGGGCGGTGATCGTGGTGCCGGCGCTGACGCCCTGGCCGAAGATCAGATCGCCGACGGCCAAGCTGCCGCTGCTGAGGCCGCTGACGCTGAGGGTGGTGCCGCTGATCGAGGCGCTGAAGGTGCTGGTGGGAACGTTGGTGGAGCCTGGGATGGCCGCCAGCGTTGCGGCGGCCACGGTTTGGCTTTGATCAATGCTGTAGGTGCCTACACCACCAACGCTGTCGCCCGACCCCACAACGGTGGTGGCGGTTCCGGCGGTGATGCCGGTGATGGTGGTACCGGCGGTGATGCCGGCGCCGGTGATCACATCGCCGATCCGCAGGCCCCCTTGGCTGATGGCACTGACGGTGAGGGTGGTGCCAGCGATGGCGCCCGTGAATACACCAATGGCGTTGGGATTGGTGGCAGGGGTATAGGCACTCGGTGCGATGTTGTTAACAACATCGCGAATCGACTTATTGATGGACCCCATCGCCGTGCTCAACACACCGGTGCCATCGGTGTTTTGCACGGCGGTGGCTTGGCTTGAGGGCAAGGCCCCGGCGATGCTGAAGTTGAGGCCCGTGGAGGAGGCCGTGGTGGCGGTGGAGGCCGAATCAACGGTGCCGATATTGATATCGCTAGTGCCGCTCTTCAGCTGGCCAAATTGAAGATAGATGTAGGGTTTGTCATTGAGCACGCTTTGGCGGTAGGGGGTGCGAACATCCTGGCTCCAACTGAGCACCGGGGTTTCGCTCACCGTGCTGCTGCCATTGACCACCTGGGCCAGCGGCGCCGAAGCGAGGCTGATGTCGCTGAGGCCCAAGCCCACAGCGGTGGTCGAATCCCAGGGAATCTCAAGAATGGTGGAGTTGCCTGCGGCATCGCTGAACAGCTCGTTCCACTGGAACGAGGACGGCGTGGGATTCAGCCAGCCCACCTTGAGCACGGTGGGAATGGTGGAGGGATAAGAGCCCATCCGTTGGGCCGCTCCCTTGATGGCATTGATGGACACTTCATTCCAGGCCAACAGGGTGGCCATCTCGTTCGTGGCGGGATTGACGGCATTGAAGGCCTTGAGCTCTCGGATGACGGCGTTTTCGGGGGGGGTGTAGAGATTGCCGCGGTTCGGAGCTAGCCAGCCTTCGTCAGCGCCGGCGTAAATGCGGAAATTGATTTGCTGGGATCCATAAAGGGATTCCAAGAAAGCCTGATAGTTTTCGCTGCCGTCTTTACCGGTGATTGGGATCACCGGCTCGGAGGCTTCCACCCAGGCCACAAAGGTATCACCGACGTAGGAGGTGGCACTGCTGGTAGAGGCACTGCTGGTAGACGCTTTGGGGCCCGCGATCGTGACGGCCGTGGGTGTGCTGGCTGCACTGAAAATAGGGTTGTTGTCTTTCTCAGCCTGATCGTAGAGATTGACTAGGGAGAGAGCCGCAGGATCAACATTCCCTAATGCCACTAGGGTGCCATTGGTAGTCTTGTTATTGCCATTAAGGTAAGTCACGTTTGGTTGCGTGCCGATATTGCTCACATAGGTGACACGGTTTTGCACCTGCCAGGCCCCCATGGAAGCGAAGAGGGGAAGCTGGTCGCTCAAGCCAGCGGCTAGGTAGACGCCGCTGTTGGCGGCCCCCACCCCCACCTGGCTGGAGAATTGCTCGTCTTCGACAAAGTTGTTGAGGGCGAGGCTTTCCGGTGTTACGGCATAGGTGGGTGGGAGGCTGCCTGAAGGCAGGCTGGTCTGCACTGCGCTCGGTAGTGTGAGTTGCACGCTGTAGCCGCCGGCTGCAGGGGCGCCAGGGATCAAAAGGGGTTGGTCAAGAACGATCCTTTGGATGACCCCAGCACTGAGTTGAACGGTGGCGGTGACACCTGGATTCAACAGAGACACGGATGTGGATCCGTTGGAGTAGACACTGACCGGCACATCGATATAGCTGTATCCGGAATTGTTGCCGCTGGCAGGAGCTGTTACTATGGGATTGTTAGTCTCATTGTTGTAGATGGGATAGATCACCCCTGGCGCTTGGCTATTCAGCGGTACGGACACGCTTTGGATGCGCTGAATCGGCTGGCTAGTTAGGGGAGATCCGGTGCGGCTGCTATCGACCGTGATCATTGGAAGGGTGTTGATGGTATCGCCGAAGCTGGCCGTGCCAGCGGCAGGGGGCTGGGCGATGCCGGTGGTGAAGACATCGAGAATCAGGCCATAGATGCCACTCCCCTCCTGGGTTTCAGGCAGGGCCAGGTAGGTGCCCTTCCGAACGATCGTGAAACTATCGGCAACGATGCTTCCCCCGGCAACGGTGAAGTTAGCCTGGGCCATGGATTGGGGATTTTGATCGGCACTAACACCAAGGATCGAGACATTGGTGTAGTTACCATCCACCAGGTTGGATCCGGCGTTTACCAGGGTGAGGGGCAGGGTTGTGGACCCGGGAGGATTGAAGCCCAGGTTGTTTTCTCCTACGGTCGTGCCTAGGGTCAGCAGTAGCAGGGGCGAAGAATTCGTTACTAGTAGGCTAGTATTAAATGCTGGTTGACTATTGCTCGTTGGTTGGGAGCTAACGCTGGAGAAGTAGGAATTCGTGCCTGTCGATGGCGCATAGCTCATGGGGTAGTCGCTGCCGCTACCGGCACTTTTATAACTTCCCTCGCTGGTGACCCCTGAACTGCTGCCCCCTGAGCTGCTGCCCGTGAGGGTTGATGTGTCTGCAGTGCTTGTGCTAGGCGCGGATTTCCAGGTGTGCAGATAACTGATCAACGGGAGCATGCCACCCAAGGGCAGGGCGAGGCCGGCATTGGCAAAGAAGGTGTCTTCCCAATCGCCTTTGTTGGTGCCTTTGATGTATCTTGTGAAACGATTCGCCAAGTTGATCTCTACGCCTATAGCACCCGAGTAAAGGAAAGCAGCTGTCAACCGCAATGCGCTTTGAAAACCCTGGGAACTGGTGAACTGATCTCCTGGCAAGCCATCGGGGTTCTGACTTTTAAGGCCTAGGATGCTAGCTGGGCCCACGAAAGACAGAAGCGTGCCTGCAACTGCGTTAATACGATTATATTTATAACTGGCATCGATTCCCTCGGTTCCGCTTATGCCCTTTAAAGCTCCGGTGCTTTTCTTATACGCTGCATACCCACTAATTCCACCCGTAATGCCGACACGTTCTGCTTTGCCCAATAATCCAGACACATACCCCACAGCTGCTATTCCCTTGGGTAATGCTTCACCGAATAGGCCCTGGGAAAACTCGTAGCCACCACTAAGTCCAGCGCCGACTCGAACAGTAGATTCAAGTGCCTCCGAGAATTTAATATATCTGATGGAACCATCGATGCCGAATGACTCCCTTGCAGTCAGCCCAGTCAGATTTAAGGATTGAAAAAGTTGATTGCTATATTGATAAATTGTTTGAAAACTCCCTCCGCCGCCAACATTCCATGTCTTTGCGCCGAGAGGTGAATCCAGTTCTTTTAACCCCGATAACGCCGATGCTTTTAACGACGTTGAATATGAATCATCGTTGCCATAACCAATCACTCCTTTTGCAGAACTTACACTTGTTACGCCGCCGTTGCCGAAGTTGCCTATTCCAAAAGCGCCCCTCCATTTGAAGTTCAGTCCAGCTCCGGTGATTTCTCCATCGTTAGAGGATGAGAACTTCTGAAATATATCAATACTTGTGCCACCAGTTAAATCAAGAACCTTTCCAATGGGCCGATATGATGATCTTGCATTTGCCTGTTGAGATGTACTTTGCCGGGTATCCTCTTCAAAATCGGAGTATGAACCGCTATTACGTTCGGAGCCGCCATCAGACGAATTATCGTCTTCAGCAGCTCTCCATGAACCTTCTGGATTTCCGTTTTCACGGTAATAGTTGGCCGGAAGATTAATCTCCCAGCGCATAATGCTCTGATTCGTCAACCCCACGCGCAGCGTGCCGCCACTAGAAGGATTGAACGTGGCGGCGTTCCAGCTGTTCCCGCTTGGGGTCGCGCTCCCCACACCACTCCCCAGGACAGAGAAGGTGGTTGCCGTTGGCAGGGGTTGGATGAGCTGCTGACGAGACAGCTGGGTGTCGCCGGAGAGCGCCAAGGGCGCCGCTGCCTTCGGCGTCTGGATCACGGCGCTTTGGATCGCCGCCGAAAGCTGCTGGTTGGCGGTTAAGTAGTTCAGCACCACCCCTGGGGTGGGGTCCGTGGCTATCTGCAGCTTGTATTGATTCACATAGAGATCACTATCCGGCCGGGCACCGCTGATCTCCGCCTCCAACTTGGCCTGCAGGTCTGCCGTGGAGGCCGCATTCTGTTTGTCCAAAGTGGTGGAGCTGCCGGCACCGGCCTCCTTCTTCTGCACCACCAGATCAAACACGCCCGCATCTCCCTCCACCAACGAGAAGGTTTGATCGTCCACCTGGTCCTTGGTGAGCTGTTGGGGCGCCATCCACTGCAAAGTGCCGTCGTTGGCCCAGGTGCCGAAACTGGCCCAGACTTCGGCGCTGCTGCCCTCCCCCAACCGATAGGCCAGCACGATGCCCGGGTTGAAATCCGGGTTGTCCCCCCCGCTGGTGGGCCAGAGGTTGTCGAGATACAACGCCTGCAGCTTCTCGCCGCCAAAGGCCTGCGGCACCACCTGCCCCTTCACCCAGCCGCCCGCCTGGGCATCCCACTGGCACTGCCAGATGGCGCCGTTGTCCGCCAGGAAGGCGTAGGCGGTGCCGTTGGGGTCGTTGACGAGCTGGATGTGGCTGGCGTACGGCATGGGTGGCGGGCGGTGGCGGACAGATCCGGCGTTTGACCGCACTTTTGCCCTACAGGGCCCCTGCTGTCCACCTACAGATGTAGGGGTGTACATCCCCCCCCCCCCCTCTCTGCCTGGCGCGCCCTCGGCCGCCTCCGGGCAGGGTCCCCGCTGTCAGCGCGGCGGGCGGACCAGCCCCAGGGCGATCCCCCGGCTCGCCGCCTCGGTGCGGTTGGCGGCCCCCAGCTTGCGGCAGAGGCTGCCCACGTAGTCGCGCACCGTGGTGGCGGCGATCTCATGCTGCTCGGCGATCTGCTTGTTGCTGGAGCCCCGCGTCAGCCCTTCCAGCACCTGCCGCTCACGGCCGCTGAGCAGCACCCCCGCCGCTGGCTCCAGCCGTTCGCGGATGCGGGGATCGAGATAGGTCTGGCCCCGCCGCAACGCCTGCAGCGCCCTGACCACGACGCCGGTGCCGAAACTCTCGCCATGGACGATCGCCTGGGCTTGGCAGTCCGCCAGATTGGCGGCGCTCAGCCAGTCATCGTTCTGCACCACCGCAATGATCTTCGGCGCCTGCGGCAGGGCCCGCAACCGCCGCATCAGCCCCCGGCCTTGGTCGTGGGTGAGGGAATCGCAGAGCACCACCAGCGGTGCACCGTGGCTGCCCTCCTCGAGCTCCTGTTGCACGAGATCCCACACCTCCTGCTCGCTGATGCCGCAACCGCGCAGGTTTGGCAATCGCGGTGCGAGTGCCATCCGTGCCACCAGATGGGCCTCCAGCCACGAGCCGCTGCCGAACACGATCGGCCAGCCCCCCAACAACCCGTTCACCAACCGCGTGCGGCGCAGGAACGATGTGCTGCCCGGCACGAAGCGCAGCGACTCCCCCGCAGCGGCGAACAAGGCCGCTTCGGGGTGAGGGGCGCCGACCGGATCGGGAATCAAGGTCATGACCCGCCCTCCAAGTAGAGATCAACTCTGCTTGAGCTAAGGCCCCTCAGCGGCGCAGGCCCATCAGCGCCGCAGGCCCATTAGCGCCGCAGGCCCCGGCTGAGCAGCACCAGCACCGCCGCCGTGGCGAGCAGCGCCACAGCCCGCAACGCCAGGGCCGCCGGCCCGAGGGAGCCGCCGGCGGCCCCCTTCAGCAGCTCCCCGGCGCCCACCAGCAGGCTGAAGCGCGGCACCAGCATCAGCGAAGCCAGGGCGTAGCGCCGCAGCGGCGTGGGCCCGAGGGCGCAGGCCGCGTTGACCAGATTCATCGGGATCAGGGCCAGGCGCAGCAATAGCAGAAGCCGCAGGCTCGCCGGCGCCTGCAGCAGCCCCTCCAGCAGCTGGCCGCGCCGCTGGCGCCCCAGCCAGCGCTGCACCCGCGGCCGCAGCCAGCCCCGGCACAGCCGCCAGTTGAGCGTCAGCCCCAGCGCCTCCCCGATCAGCACGGTGAGCAGCCCGATCCCCGGCCCGAACAGGGCGCCCGCCCCCACCACCAGCGCCCCGGCCGGCAGCCCCAGACCCACGGCGGTCGCCAGCACCAGCGCATAGGGCCAGGGGGGGATCGGCGGCATCGGGGGGACCAGGAGCCAGGGGAAGAAGGCCCCGTCTGCAAAGGTGAATTCTTATCGCTCTCTGCGGTCGACAGCCCGGCGCGACCGAACCAGCCCGGCGTGCTGGCCAGCATCGGGCCCTCAGTGGGGCTCAGAGCCCCGGCCCCGCCAGGCGAGCAGTTCAAGCCCTACGCCCAAGGGCCCGCAGGCTCAAGGATGGACCGGCAGGCCCAGGGCCTGGGCGCCGTAGTAGCGGGTGAGGTCGGCTTGGAGCTGCCAGGCCGAGAGCAGCATCTGGGCGATGCGGCGCAGCTCAGCCGGATCGTCGCAGGCCGCAATCGCCCGGGCGCCGGATTCGAACGTGAACTGGCGAGAAAGAGAAAGACCGTCCAAGGCGCGATGCCACCACTGAGATACAAAAGTTTACGGAGGTCGGCGCGGTGGCGGTGGAAGGGAATCCGCACCCAGCGCGGCCAGGCTGCTGAGGCTGGGCCCAAGCCGCAGCACCCGCATGGTCTCGATGGCGCTGGTTGATGGCTCGGGCAGCGCCGTACCAGTTCGGCGATGGCCTTGCTGCGGCGGGGGATCAGCAGGGCTTTGCCGGCCTCCTGCTCCTGATGCAGCCGCCAGACAGAGCTCACAACAGGCCTGCCGTGAGCTCGGGTCTCAATCCTGGTCTTTGGCTTAAGTGCCTTGAGATGCTGGTTAATAGCGACATCGATAGAATTGATCGCTGCCTTTGCGAGTGCCATGCGAGTGGGCATGGTCACATGGCCCGCAGAAATCAGAGCTGAGCTACTAGCAGAGAAACCATCGTGAGTACTGGCCGGAGCAGAAATCCCTGCGAAACACGGCCGATCCAGGCGGATTCACCCCTCGGCAACCTGGCTCAGCACCGCCTGGATCAGGCCATCGCTGAGGACGTAGTAGCCCTCCTCCCGTAAGGCGCTGAGCAGTGGGGCACAGGCCTCGATCAGGCGCTGCTCCTTGGCCAACACCAACACCGCTGCGGTGCCGATGATCGCCAGCCGCCGATGCCTGGCTTCGGCGCGGCCGCAACGGCCATCGATCAGCAGCAGAACCTCGTCTCCAGCGGCCTGCCGCTGCAAGGCAAGGCCGATGGCACTGGCTTCAGCGGCATCCACGCCTGGGTTGAGCGGTGGATAAGGGGCTGAACCATCGGCAGCGCTGATCGTGAGCCAGCCATCCTCCAGGGCTTGAATCAAGGCAGCCGTTGCTGCAGGCAGCGCCTGCCCCTCTACCTCCAGGGACACTCCACAACCCAGCTCCCGCGCCACCACGGTGGTGATCGTGACCGGCCGGAAGACGGGCTGCAGCAGGGCAAGACACTGGATGCGCGACAGGGCGATCAGCGGTCCGGCATCGGCAATCAGCAGATGCTGCATGGCGATCAAAGGCTGTGCTGGCTGGGTCAGCGGGCCTGCCCGAGCCAGCGCCGGGCCTGGGTCAGCCCATCTTGAAGCTCCGCATCAGAGCCCTGCACCACAGGGATCTTCAGGGAGGAGAGGATCTCGAGAAAGCGTGGCAGCGCTAATCCGGCCAGCTGGGCGGCGCTGCTCACCGAGAGGGAACCGGACTGAAACAACGACAGGGCCAGGCCAGAGCGCACGGCGGCGGTATCCGGCAGGCCGAGGCGATCCAGAGCCACCACGAGGGCGGCAGGCTGCTGATGGTTGGTGACGAGGGCCATGGCATCGGCCTCGGCTGCCCTGAGCACCGTGGAGGGATTGCTCTTCAGCTGTCGCACAGAAAAGGCCTGCACGGTGTTCCTACAGAGGGTGACCATTGTGACGCGGCTGAACCGGGCCGCAGCGGGACCTGCACGCCCCCTGACCCTGGCCATGGCTCCGCGCTGTAGGCGATATCAACGCAACCCGACCCAGGTCGCCACTTTGGGTGCCTCCAGCAGCTGAATTCAGATTCCCATGAAATTGGGGTCTTCTACAGGCATGGAGATGCTCATAGTTTTAACGCCTGGGAACTGTTGATGGTAGGCCTTGAAGATCAATGACACAGTCTTTGCCAGATCCGCTGTGCGGCGCGACGCAACAACGAGCACGCGAGTCTGGCCCCGATGGATCGTTCCATTCGAATGCTGGATCTGACCGTAAACGTCGTGAACAGTGAAGCCCTTTGGAAAAACAGGCTCAATCACGTTGGCCATGAACGTATTCCACTGTTGCTTGGTCACGGCCTTGTCATTGCCTTGATATTCTGAAAAATACATCTCCGTTTTTACCCATTCCCCAGCAACAGAAGATTTCAGGGGAGTTGGGGTGACTTCCACTACAGGTGGCTTAGCCCAAGCAGCGGCTTGAAATGATCCAGCCGACAGGAGGACAAGCAATGTCAACCGTGTAGCTGTGTAGATTATTGCCATCTTGAACCAAGTCATCTTGAACTGATTTTTTCTATTATTCCTCGCCAGCAAGGGATGGCGCTGCGATAAGCAACAAATTGCAATGGAGGCCCCGGGTCCAGGTCATGCAGGCCAAGTAGCGAGCCGTCCTTCGCGGCGGCCATCGATGGCTGGAGCGCCGATCCGCGCCGATTTCTTTACCCCGTGGGGCGTCACAGCCAGTCGGCGCGGATACGGTCGCGATTGTGCAAGCCAAGGGCCCGTTGCACGGGTTGCGGCTCGGTGGTCTGATCGCAATCAGGTGGCCGCACAGGTGCCTTAACCACGCCTTGAGTGTTGTCTCGAGGCTCTGCTGCGGCGGAGAATCCTCAGCAGCCGCCCGGCTTCAAGGGAGGGCATCGGGCAACACTCCCTCGCCGATGGCCTCCTGAACGAGGGATCCGGGCTGTTCCGCCCGGCGGGCGGCCTCGCTGCTGGAGTGGAGCACCAGTTCGACCAAACGATCGGGTTGGGCCATCGCGCCCCAGAGATCGGCGAGCTGGACCGTTCTGTTCAGCCAACAGGCCCAAAAGGATGCCAGCAAACTTACCTCCGTGTCGCCGGCCCGGAAGCAGAGGGCCCAGGCCCTGCTTGATCTGTTGGCTGCTGATCCCTACCAACAACCACCGCCCTAGGAAGCCCTGGTGGGAGATCTGCGCGGAGCCTGCTCCAGGCGCATCAACATCCAACACCGGTTGGCGTATCACCCATGCCGAACAGGTGGTCGGCCAGCAGATGGGGGCAATCCGGGATCAGGAAAACAGCCAGCTCCACAGCAAGAAGCCCATGCCGGCGGGGCGTCAACTAGATGGGTAATAATTCGCATGAGTCAACGCGCCCGTCTAAGTAGTTGACACCGGGCACTGAGGCCTGAACCCGCTTTCGCAGGGGATCACGAGCGCACAACTATGGCGCTTGCTGTAACCGCCAGGCCGCCAACGGCGCTAAAGCAGCGGCTTCCCTGCTTGGCGGCAGGAAGATCTCACAACAGGCCTGCCGTGAGCTCATCGAGCGACTGCGGCAGGTAGCCCATCGCCTCGATCGCCTGGCGAGCCTCCTGGTTGAGGGAGGGGGCGATCGCCACCTTCTCCACCTGCCAGTGCGAAAAGCTGGGAAAGGCGTGGAGGAAGCGGGCCACATGGCCATCAAAGCGGCCCAGATCCGCCACTAACGCGGCGGCGGATCGTTTGCAGCTACCGAGCCGCAACCGCTGCACGGTTTCATCAAGGGCCACCAGATCAATCTCGGTGTCGCTGCGGTCCCACCAAGCCTCGATGCGGGAGGTGAGCGGGAAATCTCCTAGCCCCAGCCGGCTGCGTTCCTCGTAGAGCTGCCCCACCAAGCGCTCCAAGCCATACCCCTCCGCGGTCATCAAGCGCTGGTCCGCCTGCTCCACCAGGCCCTGCAAGGGGCGGAAGTTGATGGCGGCCGCAGGTACCGCCAGGGCGTCCAGCCAGCAGCGCAGGAAGTTGTCGCGGATCGTGTAATGCCCCTTACGGGCCTTGGGCTTAGCGAACACCGGCAGCCGCTTCTCCACCAGCTCGTATTTCTCCTCCAAGGTCTTCAGGTAGGCGGCCACCTGACTGCCGATCTCGGGTGCCACAGAATCGGCGTGGGCCTGCAGGTCTGCATGGGTGCAGCCTGGATGGCGGGCCACGTACTTGAGCACCAGGTCGTAGCGGCCCCGCAGCTCACGCAGGAACCAGTTGTCGGCCTCGCTGCGCAGCGGCGAACTGCTGCTGAAGAACATGCGCTTCAGCAGCGTTTGTCGATCGGCGGCAATGACTCCCTGCTCATAGCAATCGCGGTAGAACTTCGGCACTCCCTCAAACAGATTCCAGAGAAACAACAACCGCTCCGGTGTGGTGTCGGCGTGGACCTGCAGCAGCTCCATCAGCGAGGCGATGTCGAGATGGCCCAGGCTGATGCTGTCGGTGAGTCGCTGGTAGAGGGGAGCGCTGCGGTCTTCCAGCAGCGCCTGCATCTCGGTGTGGAGGGAGCCCAGCACGATCAGGCCGCCCTTGATTTCGGGCGTGGCAGCCAGCCGATCCACCTCAGATTGAAGCTCGGAAGTGAAGGGGAAGAGAGCCTTGCGGCTGAAGTATTGGAACTCATCGAGCGCCACGATCCAGCCCTCGGCGCACAGCTCGCCGATGCGCACCGCCAGGGAGCGCAGATCGTGGGGCAGGGGCGCACTCACCCCGAAGTTCTCCATGAAGTCGCGGGCCGTGCTCACCACACCAGCCGGGTCGGAGTCGGGGATCTGGATGTAGAGCATCCGCTCCCGGCGCTGCGGCTGGAGCAGCTCCTGCACGAGCCGGGTCTTGCCGATGCGACGCCGCCCCGAGATCTGCAGGAAGAACCAGCGCCCGCGCCCCAGCACCCCGGCCAGCTCCGACCGCTCGCGCCTCCTGCCGTAGAACCCCCACTCGGCCACCTGCAGAGCACTACTTAATTCTTTTTAGGTTAGCACCGCGAGCGAGTGTTGCCAATGGTTTTGGAGTATTCGCAGGTGGCTTAAGCGATCCGTCCGCAGGCTTGGCCTGGGTGCCAGCTGCCGCGCGGCAACCCTGCAGTTCAGGCCGGCCCAAAACGCTGGTCCAACCGCTGGCTTCAACCATCGCTTCCACCTATCGCCCACATTTCTACCCAGCACCCCGTCTCCCCTACATTCCCCAGAGATTTCCCTAGCCGATGGCCACTGAGCAGCTGCTGACCCTGGCGCTGAGCTGCCCCAGCCCAGCCACCGGCCCAACGGCAGCAACTCGGGCCGGCTGCGATGGCCAAGCCGCGGACGATTGGGTGGCGGAGCTGGTGGCCGATCTCAATGGGATTGAGGGGGTGCTGGCGGAGGCAGGCCAGGGGGAGCCCCAGCCCGGCAGCAAGGCGATCGGCAGTTTGCTGTTGGGGCAGCTCAGCGCCCAGCTCAATGGCAAGAACGCCCTGAAGGCGCTGGGCTATCTGAAAAGGCGTTTGATCGACCAGCCCCAGCCCCAGCCTCAGCCGCCGCAGGCTGTCCAGACGCCGCTGCGGCTGAAGCTGAGCCACACCACGGCCAGCGGCGAGGCGGTGGCGCTGGAATTGGAAGCACCCGCCAGTGACCAAGCGGCCCTGCTGGCGATGTTTGATCGCGCCGAGGCCTTTGTGGCTCGGCAGCCCTAGATGGCCAGCAAACACGCCCTGCTGATTGGCATTAGCACCTACGGCGAGGGACTCACGCCGATTCCCAGCGCCCGGCTGGATGTGGCGGCCCTGGCCGAGGTGTTGCGGGATCCGCAGCTGGGGGGCTTTCCCAGCGAGCAGGTGGTGGTGCTGCAGGATCCGCAGCGCACGCCGATGGAGCGGGCGGTGGAGCTGTTGTTCGCCAACCGCGATCCGGAAGACCTGCTGCTGCTCTACTTTTCGGGTCACGGTTTTCGCGATGACCAGCGTCAGTTGTTGCTCAGCTGTTCGGAATCGCGCAAGTTTGGCGAGGGCAGGGAACGGGGCAAGGTGCAGCAATCCACCACATTGCGGGCAGCCCAGTTGCGCGAATACATGAAGAACAGCTCGAACTATCAGCTGCTGATCCTCGATTGCTGCTTCAGCGGCGCCTTCGCCGAGGGCATGGCTGCCAAGGACGATGGTGCGCTTCACCTGGAGGATTTTGGCGGCGAAGGGCGGGCCGTGCTCACCTCCTCTGCTTCGATCGAAACCTCCAGCGCCCCCGAAGCAGGCGAGGGGCTTTCCGTATACACCCGCTTTCTGGTGGAAGGCATCCGCACCGGGGCGGCCGACCGGCAACAGCGCGGTTTTGTGGATGCCGAAGACCTGCACCTCTACGTGAGCCGTCGCGTCGCCGAAGCGGCCCCAGCGATGACGCCCCAGTTCTTCCCCACCCGCAGCGGCCATCGCATCCGCGTTTGCAGGGTGCGGTTGGATCCCACGGTGGGCTACCGCCAGCAGCTGGAGAAATTGGCTGCGGCGCGGGGCGGCGAACTTTCCGCGGCCTCCCGGGTGATTCTCAAGGAGTGGCGAGCCAAAAAATTGGCTGAGGGTGAACAAATCAGTGATGCGCAAGCCGAGCAGATTGAAGCTGAGGTGCTAAGGCCTTGGCGGGAGTATGCCAAGAAAAAAGCAGATTTTGCTGAAACTGTCGCTGCATTGGTGGCTGAAGTTGATAGACGCCAGGGTCTATCGGCGGCCGACTGGGCGGAACTACGGCAGTTAAAGGATCTCTGGAAATTGAAGCAGTCCGATGTGGAGGAGACACTCCGGCGGCATGGTCTTGATCCCACTACTATTCTATTGTCTGCCGAAGAAATAGATCGGCAGTTGGCTGAAGTGGCAGCCCAGGCGAAGGATAAGGCTGATGCTGAGCGATTGGCACGGGAGCAGGAGCAAGCGGAGCGTCAAGCCCGTGATCAGGAGGCCCAGGCCCATGCGAAGGCTAAAGCTGAGGCTGAGCGTTTAGCGAAAGAGCAAGCCCAAAAACGAAAAGAGCCAGAATTGCAACCGCTTTCCGTTTCTACGGCAGTTGTTGTGCAAGAAGCTCGCCAGGGTGTGAGGGGTTTGCTCGGGCCTAAATGGAAATTGCGAATCGAAAAGCGCACCGTGCAGGTGCAGGGTTATCGAGAGCGATTGGCCGATGGGGTGGATCTCACCATGGTGCAGATTCCGGCCGGTAGCTTCCTGATGGGCGCCCCCTCTGTGTATCTTGGGCCTTCTGCGTATGAAGCCCCCCAGCACCAGGTGCAATTGCAGGGGTTTTTCATGGGCCAAACTCCTATTACCCAGGCCCAGTGGCAGGTGGTGGCGGGCTGGCAAAAGTTGCAGCGGGATCTCAACACGGATCCTGCCCATTTCAAGGGAATACATCGGCCAGTGGAGAGTGTGTTCTGGGAAGATGCGATTGAATTTTGCCAACGCCTGAGCCAGCGCTTCGGTCGCATTTATACCTTGCCCAGCGAGGCCCAGTGGGAATATGCCTGCCGGGCGGGCACCACCAAGGAATTTCATTTCGGGTACACGCTGACGCCAGATTTAGCAAATTATAATGGCACTTTCGACTATGGCGAAAGGCCAAAAAAACGTGTTTATCGGCGAGAGACGACGGATGTGGCTAGTTTTCCCGCCAATCCATGGGGCCTCTACGACATGCATGGCAATGTCTGGGAGTGGTGTCTTGATCAATGGCACGCCAACTATCAGGGAGCACCGGCAGATGGCAGTGCCTGGATAGATTCGGATGTCAATAAACATAACGAAAGGCTGCTGCGCGGCGGCTCGTGGAGCCGCTATTACAGGGACAGCCGCTCGGCTTGCCGCAACTCCGGCCGCCTGGACCTCCGCGGCAACAGCTTCGGTTTCCGCGTCTGTTGCCTCCCCCGGGGCCGTTCTTCTTTACCCTTAATCCCTTAATTCTTTACCCTTTGATTTTTATCCTTGGCTGTTGGTTTTTGGTTTTAAGCAATGGCGCCGTAGGCGCCCGCCAAAAATTTTCGTCAGCCACTGGTGATCCGTACAGCGGTCTGTTCTCAAATTGTGCGCTATCGCTAGCAACTCGACTGGATCCATTGCCGTGTATGCAGCTGCCACGCTATTCATTGGTGCGAACATAGTCAAAAGGGGGTCGCTGCTGGCAGCATGTCTGTTGCTGGATCCAAGGCAACGGGGTGATCGCCGACTCGCGGGGACGGTTGCCTGCAGGCAGTACCTCCATGATCCGAGGATCCAGCGGCAGCGGCGGCTGTCCAATCTGCCTCTCCAACCGGTTCTGATCCACTACCTCCCCCAGCCGGGCTACGGAGCGAAAAAATCCGCATTCGCTCAGTGCACATCAAAAAACGCATGGGCCACGCCGCCATGGAAACCAGTTCAGGAAACCGGCGGATCAGGCAGAAGCACGTGCTCGGATACCGCCAGCACTGCGGAAACTTCCGCCTCTTCGGCGATGCTTTCCAGGGCGGCTGCCAGCGCAGCAAGCCTGGCATCTGTGCCCTCATCCGGGAACTTGACGCTCAGGTCGTGCCGTAGCACCTGCTCGTCGGTGCCCATACCGGCCGCCATGCAGTAGCCGATATTGGCGAGCACCTCCCTGAGCTTGAGGCGCAGCTCCAGAAGTTCGGGCGGGGGATTGGGGATGTCGCTGAACACGGCTCTGGGCGCTGGCTGGCTCCCCCCAGGATGCCGCTTCATAGAGGGGGGAATAAGCCCCCACCAGCCCAGGTGAGCATCAGCAGGGTGGGTTCAGCTTCAGCAGGGCTTTGCGGTGGCGCTGGGCCGGCGACCGCAGGGCCCGCCAGAGCGCGACCCCAGGCGCATTGGCTCGCGCCAAGCAGCTGGCATCAGCGAAACTGGGTGCTTGTGCCCTCTGGAGCTGGACCGCCGGCTGGCCGTAGTCGCCCGGGAGCAGCAGGTGGCGGGCGGCTGAGTTCCTCATCCCCATCCGCCGCCCCGATGCCGCTCAGCCGCTCCACCCCATGCTCCAGCAACCCGCTCCAGCTGGCCACCTAGTGGCCCTCCACCAGCAGCTGACCGCAAGCCGCCACCGCAAACGCCCGATCCCACCACCACCTGCTCGCTGGCGAGCTCCCTGGTGAGCCGATCGAGCTGGGTGGGCGCTGGGCTCGTTGAATCTGGTTCTTCAAAGCCCAAAGCAGCACAGCTTGAGGCCAGCGAAAGAGCGTCTGACCAGACGCACAGACGCTCCATGGGATGGTTGTGAGCTCTGTTGCACCCCTCCAGCCGCCGGGCATTCATGGCAGCAGCGCCGAGCAACACGGGCTCGGTACGCTTTCACGCACGAGAGCGAGTATCAACCGGGTTGTGATACCCGTGTCCGCCACAGAAGCCCGCAAGCGGCTCTATGCCCTGATCGATGAGGTGGGGCAGTCCCACCAGCCGGTGCAGATCACCGGCAAGCGCAGCAACGCCGTGCTGCTTTCCCAGAACGACTGGCGCGCCATCCAGGAGACGCTGCATCTGGTCTCGATCCCCGGCATGCGTGAGTCGATCCTCGAAGGCATGGCCACTGAGGTGAGCGAACTGAGCAGCGAACCGCTCTGGTGAGCTGGACCGTCCTGTTCACCAAGCAGGCCCAGAAGGACGCTCGCAAACTCGCTACCGCATCCCCTGCTCTCAAGCAGAAAGCTCAGGCTCGACGAAGAGCAAATCGTGAAGGTACTGCGCCTCTGATGCCTTACCTGCCCGATTGCAGAGGTGGCAGAGCACTCAGAGAGAGGAACAATCGATCCGGTCGTCCTGGCAAGGGCCGGAACCCCATCGACGCGTAGAAGCTGTGCAGGCGAGCGCGTTCCGCTGCTCCAGCGGCGTCCGCCACATCGAGCAACATCAGCCGCACAGCCAGGATCTGCCCCGCCCGTTGGCACTGCTGCATGGCATCCACCAGCAAGATGCGCCCCAGCCCCTTGCCCTGCTGCCTCCCGTCGACAGCAAGGTGGCTGAGAAAGGCGACGTAGAGCCGGGTGTAGCCATCACGCTGCTGGCGCTTGGCGGTGCGGCGCAGAACGTTGTCCTGGCTGTCGCTGCCGCAGCGGAAGTCCCTGGTGTCGTGCAAGCCAGGGTCAAAGGCTTCGATCCGAACCGCCACCGGATCAGGAGCGCACGACCTGCTCCTGGTGCAGCTGCCAAGCCTCCAGCAGGGCGGGCGTTGGCGTGGTCTCTTCGTCGAGGGCGGCGTGCAGGGCCTGGTGATCGCCCTGGCTGAGCAGGGTCTGCTGCATACCACTCAGGTCAAAACTGGGAGATGGAGAGCACGGGCCCGCGGAACCGTGGGCAACGATTAACATTTCGTTGCACTAGGCTGATGGAAAGCGCTTTCCACCCTTGAACGACCTTCTGGCTGCTGTCTACCTGATCTTCTTTGCGCTCATCGCCGGTGGAGCTTTTGCCTTGATGAACCAGAACCTGCGTGGCTCGGCTTCGATGGCCTCTGCCCAGAGAAGTGGCTCCAGGCCTAGGCGCCATCCCGAGGCTCCCGAGCCTGGTGACGAAGTTCTCTACGTCGACCTCAGCCGGGAACGGCTGGAGGAGCTCTATCAACAGGCGTCGTAAGTCATTAGCTCACTAAAGAGTCATTAGCTCACTAAAGCAACTCAGTTGATTCAGTTCCTGGAAAATCCAGATAAAACGTCTGGCCCATTTTAGCCTAAACCCGAATTTTTTAATCAAATTCAATTAAATCTAGCCCCTGCAAGCGATACAAGCGCGGCGGTGCCGGGAAGGCTTTGACCTTGCTCGCGATGGGCTGGGTCGGGGCTTGGCGGGGAGGCCGATACCCCTCTAGATGCCTTGGAAGTCGCACAGATCCACATTCCGAAACAATCTGTTACAGTTGGCCCATCTATCCCGTAAACCGCCCCATGGCCCAGTCCCCCACTGCCGCCCCCAACGCCCTTAAACGCGCCTCCATCCGAGGCGCCACGGTGACCACAGAAGATGGTGGCCGCCTCAATGCCTTCGCAACAGTGCCCCGCATGGAAGTCGTTTCCCCCGAGAGCGGCTGGGGCTTCCATGAACGGGCCGAAAAGCTGAATGGCCGTATGGCCATGCTCGGCTTCGTGATCGGCCTCGCCACCGAGGTACTGACAGGTCAGAGCATCCTTTCCCAAATCGGACTCGGTGCCATGTTCGGTGGCTGAGTAGCTCTTCCACTGCTTCAGCCCAATCTTTCGGACTGAAGTCCCAGGCTTTCTCCATTCACCTCAGCAAGCCCATGACCAACAGCCCAGCCCGCCAGAACAGTTTTCAGGAACCCTCCGAGCGGCAGATCCACATGGATCAGCTGAAGAGCGTTGAGCTCTTTAATGGCCGCGCTGCCATGCTTGGCCTATTGATCGGCCTTGGAGCCCTTGTGGATGGCTATACCGCCTGCCGCACTCAGTACTTGCCGTTCTGTTTCTGACTCTTGAGCGGAAATACAATCAACCCTTGGGCCCTGCCTGAGGTTTTTGTTATGGGTGTTCTTGGCAGCGCTTGAGCAAGAACTTCCCAGTCTTTGGACGGGTCTTTCCAAATAGTTCGGGAGCACTGGATCACCTGCTCCGCGCCCTTTCACCTGAACGCCACGACCCATTCCCCACCTCCAAGACCTCAAGCCAGAACAACGTTCCCGATCCAGTTGGTAATATCTGCTTGAGGTGTGGGATGTCGTCAAGTCCCTTCAGACCCAGGCGAATAAGGACGGACTAGCAGAGCTCCTCAACAGCACCCACCTTGTCATGATTCAAGCGAGCACCTGAGCAACGAATCGAGGATCGAACCTCCATAGGTCGGTCGCTGGAACATCCGTTTCAAGGTTTTGCCGCAGGAAACGGCAAAATCAGCTAGGATATTTTCAAGTCGTGACGGCACAATGATCAAGAGTCTTCTGGGTTTTTTGTTTGCGGCGCTTGTCTTTGTTCAAGTTCCTCAATGGGACAACGACTGGACAAAATGTTCTGTTTCAGTTCCCGACACCGCTTGTCACTGGTACGTGGTGAACCCTGACAACACTTTTGGCAAGGGGTTCAGCTGGATCACCGCTCCTGAATTTGATGTCGCCGCTTTGAATGACATTGGTGCTCAGCACGAGGCAACCATTTCCCAGGGTTACCAGACCACTGTGGAACTAATGAATGCCAGTTCAAGTGTCAAGTATGGCGACGACTATTAAGCATTCCGCTTAACTTGATAATCATAGCCTTTTAAGGCGTAAAACACTATTGAAGCAGATCATTAATTTTCGCTTTACCTCTTATACATTTCGACCAAATATTAGTTTTACCATTTCTCGCCAAAGCACTTCCACAGAGGATCACTTCAGGGCTTAAGGCCAGCACCTACGGCACCCGAGCCGACGCCGCTCCAAAGGCCTTTCCTAAGTTCACTGGGTCGCGCCAGGGTGATCATCATCAGGCGCAGGCCCATGAGGCTGCTGTACTCAACCAGCCGGTGCCGCTCAAAGCGATCCTCGGGCCTTCCGCAAGCGGTTCCAGGTGCCCGACATCGCAGTGACCATCGCCGATCGGATCAGCCAAAAGTATCACCACGACTGGATTGAAACCTTTTTCGCATCTCATGATTACAGGGATTCTCCGAAATAGCAACACACGCTTTATGCCCTTACTCTTGAAAGTGACCATATCGACAACTTCGGCGAAAATGCATAGTATGCACGGCGCCGGACTGCAAACAGAAGGCGAGACCGAAGGACTGCTTGAAAGACAATTAAGCGACAACAGACCGCTTAACGAATCGCGAATAAGTCAATCCGCCAATTCCGAGCGTAGGATTTGCCGTCAGTTGCCTTAAAGAGATATGCGTTGACCATGCCCTTATCTACTTGCGGCTCCCCATCGGCATCTTTTATCGCGACTTCATCGATTTGTGGATAGAATTCAACTTCCGGGTCCCATGCATTGGAGTCACTGGCCTTGATGCTTAAAGATAACTTGCAATGATCTGCGTGTATTGATCCAGGCCTTTGTACCCGGTCAGCATTAATGCACCAGCAGACTATTGTCCCATCTCGAGTTGTTCGGGTTTCGTCGATCGAATCAGGCACTTCGAAAATCTAAATCGCAGTATATCATCCAAGAAGATGGCTGGAAGCCAGGTCCGCAGATCCCGAAACGATACATATCGCCACACTTCAATCTTATCATCGGAGCATGACCATAGATGCACTTGCGACTGCGACTATCCATATGGATTCATCAAGACACCAACCCATGGCTTTTGACTTTTCTCGTCGCTAGGACGCCGCGAGCAAGCCGACGAACAACACCAAGGCGCCAACCCCTGCTAGTACAGGTATATGCCCGCGAAAGTCGCCGTGGTGCCGGTCAAGATCTCCCGGCTACAGCCCTCCCGCATGGAGGCGATCGAGGACTGGCCCTGGCTCGATCAGGAGGTGCTCCGCACCAGCCGCAGCCGCCAGGTCTGCATGACCTGCCATTTCTTCCGGCATCACCCGGGCCCCAACTGCATCCCGCTGCTCACCTGCCACCTGCACCAAGGGCTGATCGCCCATGGCGAGCACCTCACCCACCGCTGCAGGGGCTGGACCGAGGACCTGCACCGCCCTAGGGGCTGGGCGCCTGAGCTGGCGTGAGCGGTAGAGCCAGCAACCGGCCGCCGCTCTAGCCCAAGGAGGCGTGGATCAGCGACGGCCGCCAGGTGCTCCACTTCCGGCCCAGCCGCTGGGACCGCTGGAGTCAGCAGCTGGAGGTCACGGTGGGGGAGCTGCTGCCGGATCAGCCGGTGCCGCTGCTCAAAAGGCGGCTGGAGCTAAGCCGGGAGTGGCATCCGCCCCAGCTGCCGGCAACTGGTTGAGATCAAGCAGAGCGGGGAGTCCTTCACTGCAGATGCCATTCACGGAGGCTGTCAACCGACATCCAAAACTGCGCCACTTCCGACACCGAAAAGTGAGCCACCCCCGACCCGGTCTGGGGCGTCGTTTCCGGAGTGGTTCCGCCTTGGCTGCGCCGGCGGTGCCTCTG
>CAIOGZ010000087.1 GCA_903858015.1 uncultured cyanobacterium | reverse complement strand
CAATCACGAAAACCATGAGCAAGCAGAGGCACCGCCGGCGCAGCCAAGGCGGAACCACTCCGGAAACGACGCCCCAGACCGGGTCGGGGGTGGCTCACTTTTCGGTGTCGGAAGTGGCGCAGTTTTGGATGTCGGTTGACACTCCTGCCACAAGAGCTGCAGGTTGCTCAGGAACCGGTTGAGCGAGCGCTGCTCCTTGCTGGCCTGCTCAGGAACCACCGCCCCTGTTCTGGGTCTGGGCTCCGGGTGTTCCTGCCCGGCCGAGAGGTTGGCCAGGTTGGCAACGGTCAACCGTTTCCAGCAGGGCGACGGGATCGCTGCTGCGCTGCAGTTCCTTCAGCGCCTTCCGCTGGGTATCCCTGAGCTGGCTAAGCGCCAGCAGCCGTTCTTGTGGTGTGCGGGGAGGATGGTGGCGTCGCTTGAGTTTGGCGTCCTCAGGAATCGTTTCCTTGAGCTTGAACGAGGGTTGGTAGAGATTGGTGAACAGCCGCAGGGCCCCCTTACAAGTACCCCTGCAGCTCGGCGGCCACCAGGCCCTCCAGCCGCTCGTAGCCCACCACAAGGCATACCTAGATTGCGTTCTTCTGTTCAACCCGGCTCGGCCCCAAGTCGATAGGCGGGCTCAGGATCCAGATTGCCGCTTAGGCGCCGAGATCTCGATGCGCAGCGCCTAAGATGCTTGATTGCGGGGGATGCTCCCCCAGAACCAGTCGTAGCGGGGCCGTAATGGCGCATCCGCGCTGTTCAGTTAGCGGATGCCTGGGAGACATGATGGTAAGGATCGAAGAAAGCCTTGACAAACCTGAAACATGTAAATGACGGGAAGATCATTGCTCTTACGGATTTACTTCTAACGCCTAAATGGCAGCTTGCTTAGCAATCGGCCGATGAAGCTCGTGAACCCCTTTGCAGAATCCGCTTCTTTTCCTGATTGTGAACCGTTCCTTGAAGTTGGCCTATCATTAGGAATCGCTTTTGGTTCGACACTTGTGCCAGGCGAGGGAATATTGTTGTCTAGTGCTTCGCGTGCAGCCCCTTCTTCATGATATCTACGAACAGGAGAGTCGGAATTGGGAGTGCGAGTGAGATTGCGAGCAAGTTTGCGAGCCATATTGGTGCCATAGGTTCCGTAGGCAGTGGCATAACTTCCGGAATTGGCGTAGGCATAGTGATAATAGTAGCCATATTCGTAGCCATAGTCGTTAAGTCGGCTCGGGAAGTTCACTTGATTGCATATGAGGCCAAGCACATCCACGCCAGTGGCTTTAATTCTTCGACACGCTTGTGGCGCCACATCCCTACTTACTTTGCCCAGGCCAACAAGAAACAGAATCCCATCTAGTTTTTCACCAAGAAGAATTGGATCCGCGAGCATGAGGCAGGGAGGAGCATCAAAAAGAACAATATCGTAATCGGTCTCATTTCTAATTTTAGCAACTACCTCAGTTGCTCGGGTCGAGTTTAACAGTTTGGCTGGATCTGGCGGTTTCGGGCCAGCGGGCAAGAAATTAAGATTATCTTGAATCGTCACGACAAGTGAGTTAACATCAATTGATGGATCGGTAAGTAGTGTGGAAAAGCCTTGGCCTTGGGGTGCACCAAGATAACGAGACTGCATGGGGAGGCGCATATCTGCATCAACAACGAGAACCTTTAGGCCGAGGTCGGCCAATGTACGCGCAAATATACTAACGGCTGTTGATTTGCCTTCGCCTTGGGTGGAAGATGTTACCCCAACAAGTCGGATATCCCTGTCAGCTCTGAGCAGACGGAAGGTCGTGAAGAGGCTGCGCAGCGACTCTTTGATCGCAAAACGTTCACTAGCACTCATCTTGGCAATACTTTGAGATATCTCAACTCCTGGCTCTAGTGGTAGAAAGGGGATCAAACCGAGGACTGGTAACTGAAGCTCCCGTTCCGTCTCCATTGGTGTATGAAAAACATTATCGGTTCGTTCCCTTAATAAGGCTGCACCAAGTCCAGAAGCGAGACCAATCATAAGTGCTCGGAGTAGATTTCGTTGCAGGTTTGGCTCAACAGGTATGGTTGCAAACTCGGCGGGAGAAATAACCTGCCATGGTGTTGTTGCTCTGGCTCGCTGAAGTCGATAGTTGTCCCGTGCAGTAATATAGTTGGAATAGTCCTGACGAGCCCCATTCATGCCGGCCTGAAGTTGCTCGTACTTCTTCATCATTGAAGGGCTGGTTTGAAAGTTTTCATTCAGTAATAGAATCTGGCGGTTGAGTTCATCTTGCTGCGACTCATTTGCCAGAAGCTGAGCCTGCAATGAATCAGCAGCCTGCTTGCGGACGGTTGGAAGAATGGCGTCCCGTTGGGCTTTGATAGATTGTACAATTGGTGAATCGTCAGTGTAGGTGGCCTTGGCATTGGCGAGATCCTGTTCAAACTTATTCAGGATTTCATTTGGGGTTGCTTGACCGCTTGTAGCAGGAGTTCCCGTAGGATCACTTTTGCCGGGAATGACTAAGCCCTGGCGACCTAACTGCTGTAGGGCGGTGGGGGCTCCACTAGGATTCCAGCTGAGGCGCCCGGACTGAACCGAAGCGAGTTTACTTTTTAGATCACTTTGCTCAACCTGAAGAGCCATTAGCTTGGCAACCAATCCATCCCGATTTGCTATGATAGACGCAGCCACTCCCGTAGGATCCAGTACATTGTACTTTTGGCGAAAATCTTTCAGCCTTGCCTCGTAGTCAGCAACCCTTTTCCTTAGGCTTGGCGCTTGCTGCTCAAGGAAAGATACGCCGGAATTGAGGGCTGCTTGTTGCTGTACTTGGGAGAATTTCGTGTAATCTTTGGATAGTTCGCTTAATATTAGTCGTCCTTTGGTTGGATCTCGCCAGCGCAAATTAACGAAAAGTACTTGATTGACGTTCGCCACTGGTGCAATCGCGAGATTGTCGATGACTTCTCGCATTGATATACCCAGGCGATCACTCAATGGCTTGAGCAGTAGCGGGCTGCGCATCAGCACGATCAAACTAGGTACATCGGTTTTTGGCGCTTGGCGGGCGATGGATTCAAGCTTATTTTCGCCGAATCCTGAAATTGCATTCTCAAATGGATTGCTAATCTGAATCTGGAAATTTCCCTCATAGACAGGAGAGAAAATGCGTTGACGCAGCGTGTCCAGCGCTAGAGCACCCGTTACCAGGCCAAAGGTGAACAGAAAAATACCTTGTCTTCGCTTGATGGTCCGAATGATTCCCTTGATGCCTTCGCCGCCTGATCCTTCGTTCGCTGCCAGAGGCGATAGGCCTTGGGGGCTATCGAAGCCTTGATAGCGAGATCCTGATAAGCTTCCAGCCAGCATGGGCTCTTGGGCATTTTGATGGCCGCCTGGGAAGGGTTGGCGAGGAGTGCCCGTAAGCGTCACAGCGGGTGCGGCATTCGGAGAGAGAAATCCTACTGCTAATCGGTCGGAACCCCTGCTCTGGTTCAGCCACTTGCGATCTGGCCCACGTTGGCGTTCCCGCCCAAGTAAGTCCTGTATGATGCATGGCCGGATAGCTTAGTTCAGTGCCTGTAACAGATCCCATCCACGGCATCGATGCCGATCTCCGGTTAATCCAGCGGCGGAAGCGCCCCAAGTCTGACTTTAGAGCCGCAGCTGGGTTGCTTGCATGCGTGCAAATCAATGCCGTATCTGCTGCGGATACGGGCCTGCTTAACAGGCAGCAAGCGCAGCAAATCAGCTCACCATCCACCAACGGGACCACGCTACCTCCTTCGACTGGGACCAGGTTAAGTCTCAGTCAGGTCTATTCCGATTTGTACGTCCTCGGGCCCGGAGATGGACTACAACTTTCCTTCCTTGACCCGGCTGCCAGAGATGTCGGAGGAAGTTTTACCATTCTTCCCGACGGAACCAGCAGTCTTCCCCTGTTGGGCTCAGTCCAATTAACAGGCCTAACAATTGGCCAGGCGAGCCGCTGGCTGACATCGCTCTACGGCAAACAATTGAACCGCCCACAGCTTTACCTCACCCTGATCAACCCCCGCCCGGTCAAGGTCTCGGTTTTGGGTGAGGTTGAAAGGCCGGGCTTGTATCCCATGGCTTCCTTCTCAACCCCTATATCCGCCATCCAGCTAGCCGGGGGGATTACTGTCAACTCGGATATCCGCAAGGTAATTTTGCGTCGCCAAGCCGGCCCCGACGGAATGCAAAAACAAACTACGCTTGACATCAGCCAGGTGATGCTTCAGGGCAATCAATTGCAAAATCCGATTCTGTTTGATGGCGATACGCTGATCGTGAGCCGCACCACAGAAGTTGTGCCCGCTGAAATCCGCGAAATAGGATTCTCAAACCTCGCGCCATCATCAATCAGTGTATCGATCATTGGTGAGGTTAAATCACCTGGATCCATTAGCTTGCCAGCCAATACCCCCCTTGTTGAAGCGATTTTTCGGGCCGGGGGGCCTTCTCGATGGCGTGCCAACATCAACAACGTAGAGCTAGTGAGATTTAATCGAGATGGAAGGGCGACTCGACAGAGATTTAGCTACAAAGACACAAGTGATTTGTCACTCAAGAACCCCCCATTGCGCAATGGAGACACCATTATTGTTAGAAGTAGTCTTTATGGCAAGGTTCTTGATGCCTTCACTGATCTGGCCGTTCCGCTTGGGGCGGCCAGCAGCGCGGCCAACCTCTATAATACTTTCTACTACTTCAGGTGGAACAATAATAACAACTGATCAAGTCTAAGGGTTGAACAGCTCGGCGCTATCTGTTCATTTAGTCAAGTTGCTGACCCGCATCCTTGCTCCTCCGGTCAATTCCGCCCCGGCCTCCCCCACGCACAACTATCATGTCCCCATCCCTTCGCCATCGTCTACCAGCTAGCCCCGTCGCCTGGGCCCTGCTAAGCCAGGCGATCTGGTTGCCATTGATTGGCATTGACCTGCATGATCGTTTGCATTCCCAGCTTGATGAGCATAGGGATATTGCTGCTGCTGTTGCCAGGGGCGCATCGAATTCAGCGACCCTCCCCGAGGTAGCCAGCCCAGCCTCTAGTAATCCAGCTTTTGCTCAGAACACGGGAATTCTGCTTGGGACCGCAAGAGATTCAGCAAACGGCATTGAGCGACCCCTAAGCACCCTAACCGAATCAGATCGGGTTCCCCAAGGTCGCCTCCCTGGCGCGATCATGCGCTCCGAGCAGATCGGAGCTGCTGGAGTTGCAACCTCCGAATCCGCCCGCTTCTCTTCCGCTTCCAGGCCCTCCTCACTCCAATCCCCCGAAGCGGTTGAAGCACGCAGCCAAGGTGTGTTGGTCGGCAGCTTCAACCGGGCTGAGCTACTGGGCGGCAATCTTGGCTTGAGGGATCTCAATGGTGTGATCATGCCACCGTTGGCCATGGCTGAACGAGCCCGCTGGGCCGGCAGCAGCGATCCCCTTGCCCCTTTGCCGCCAGCCTGGCGGGAGCCGATGCGCAAGGCCCTCAACAATCTCCCGATCGGCAAGCCAGCCGCGAACAGCGTCAAACCGCTTGTCGTCGCTGCGAGGGTGATCCATGTGCCCAGCACGCGGGTGCAGGAGTCCACTTCCGTGCCCTTGGCGTTGCAGCCCGATGGCAGTGTGGACATCCTCACCCAACCGAAGAACCCCGCCGTGCTGGATGAGATCCGCCAGTGGTCTGCGCGGCAGGACCCCCGGGGCGCCGGCGGTATTACCGCGGCCGTGGTTCAGCTCGAACCGTTGCCAGCGGACCCCAGGGCAATTCGGCCCCAGCTCGCCAAGGTTGGAATCAGCGACCACAAGCCCCCTTCCGCCTCCACCCCTCTCAGCCGCGGGGGTATCACCCCGGCCGCCCATACGGTGATGCCTGGTGCCAGGGTCGAACCAGCGCTATCCGCTCCAGTGGCGGTTGCGCCAGCCCCCATGGCGGCACCCGCCCCAGCGGCACCCATGGAGGCGGCGCCCCCGGTTGCGGTGGCAGCCCCAGGGGCAACAGCTCCTGCTCCGGCAGCCCCAAGTGCTCCAACGTCGCCAGCCCTGCTGCCATGAGCCGCTGGAAGTTGTGCCGCTGATGGTTTCGTTCGCTCCGCAGGCCTTGCTGCTGCTTGCCCTCCAGCTGGCAGCCTCGATACCCGCCAAGGGTGTCGAGGCTCGAGCTTCAGTTGCTCAACAACAGCCCACCCCTGTCAAACCTGTGCCCGCTGCAGCTCCCGTCTGGCCCCAACCGGGCGGTATGGGATTAGTCCCCACCAGTCCGGCATGGGGGGGACCACTGCCGACGCTGCTGCAACCGCCTAGCTGGAGTTCCCCTTCCCTACCGGTCCGGCCAGCACCCCTCTGGTTGCCCCTGGGCCAACCGCTTCCCGAAGCAGCCCCCAGCTGGACCCTGCCCTAAGGGCCGCTGGGATTAGCTGGCGACGGCCAAAACAGCGGCGGCGATGGCCCCCTTCTGCTCTGGGTCATAACCCCATCGTTCGAAGAATTCCTGATCAGGGCCGGAGCCTGTGGTTGCCGCGGCCAGCATCACGTCCAGCCGCTGCTTGACCAGTTGGGGTTGAAGCTGGCGCAGCAGCTCGGAGCTGCGCTCCCGAATCCGTTCCGAACGGCCTTGTTGCTGGGCATCACCGGCGCGACCATGGTGGAGGGTCATGGCCGTGGACATCGCCAGATTCCGGGCTGTGAGGTCGACCAACGCTGCACCGGCGTGCCGTATCTCCACCACAAGCGGTTCGGGCAGGCGATCCATCAAAGGGCTATCTGAGGTCAGGCTCACCACAAAGAACCCACGGGCCCCGTCGCGGCTGCTAATCAGCTGGCCCACCCGATCAGCGAGCACCTCATCACTGATCTCACCGGCATCCCACAGGCCCAGCCAATCGGAGGCCATGGCCATCGCCTCTGGAAAACTCGGCGAGGCAACTGGGGACTCAGCAGTCATGGAGGTAATGCCAAGGGCAGCTTCCAGCCAGCCTATGGATCCAGGGGCCGCCTGCCAAGCTCCCCAAAGCAAACCCTGGCTCCCAGACGGGCTGACTGGCTGCCAGGCTTGAGCGATGCAGATTCCCCAGGCCCTACCGGCTAGCCCCGCTGGGTTCCGTTCCGGCTTCGTCGCCCTGATCGGACGCCCCAATGTGGGCAAATCGACCTTGCTCAATCAACTGGTGGGCGAGAAAGTAGCGATCACCTCGCCCGTGGCCCAGACCACCCGCCACCGGCTGCGGGCCATCTTGACCACGCCCCAGGCCCAGCTGGTGCTGCTCGATACCCCTGGCATCCACAAGCCCCATCACCTGCTGGGAGAGCGCTTGGTGCAAAGTGCCCGGGCAGCCATCGGCGACGTGGATGTGGTGTTGCTGCTGGTGGATGGCAGCCAGCCGGCCGGTCGGGGGGATGGCTTCATCGTGGATCTGCTGCGCCAAGCAAGCCAACCGGTCCATCTAGCCCTCAATAAACACGATCTTGTCGAACCGGCCCGGGCCGCAGAGCTGGCAGCCAGCTATCGCGACCTTGTGGCCCAAAACCAGGGCGGCACCAGCCCCAGCTGGCCCCTGCATCCAGTCAGTGGCCTCACCGGGGCCGGCACCCACGAACTCGTGCAGAGCCTGGCGGCCGCCCTGCCCCCGGGCCCCCATCTCTACCCGCTCGATGCGGTGAGCGACCAACCCGAGCAGCTCCTGCTGGCCGAACTGATCCGTGAGCAGGTGCTGCACCAGACCCGCGAGGAGGTGCCCCATTCGGTGGCCGTGCGAGTCGAGCGGGTCGTCGACGACGGACCGCGCACGGCCGTGTTGGCCACCGTGGTGGTGGAGCGCAGCAGCCAGAAGGCAATCCTGATCGGCAAGGGGGGCAGCATGCTGCGGGAGATCGGGCGAGGAGCCAGGCTGCAGATGCAGAAAGTGTTCGAAGGCCCTGTGTACCTCGAACTGTTCGTGAAGGTGGTGCCCCACTGGCGCCGCCATCCAACCCGCCTGGCCGAACTGGGGTACAACGGCGATTGAGCAACCGCAACCATGCCGGCCAGAGCGGCTGAGAGGATGGCCGCTGCGTGAGTCCCATCGCCTTGAGCGACTTCCCTCCCCAGGACCTGGCCAGCTTCCTGCGCTTCTGTGCCGGCGAGTGGTTGACGGTACGAAGCCGTTTTAACTTGGACGCCGACGCTGCCCAGTCGGACACTGACCACCGTTCCCCAGCTGCCGGGGCTGGGCCTGCGCTCGAAGCTGCAGCGGAGCCGGTGCAGGGGCCCTTCCCAACCAGCGACGACGGCGAGGCCAGCCAGCTAGAGCTGCCTGAGCAGCGCTGGCATGACTCTGACCGGGGGAGCCTGCTGGTGACCTACCTCGAACCGGCGATCGCTGGCGATCCGGGCGGCCTGGCGCTAACGCCTCCGGCCGCCGCTGGACGGCCAGCTAGCCACCATCAATTGCAATTTGGATCCGGCGGCATGTTCAAGGGCCATGGCTCTGGAGGCGAGCAGCTGGCCGAGGGCAGCTGGCAGCTGGGGGCCGACGGCGCTCTGGAACTCACCCAACTGGGGGAGCTGGCGGTGATCAAGGAGCGCATCTGGTTCATCAAGCCCAATCTGCGCCTGCGCAGTTGCGTGCAGCGGCGCCTCGATGGCCAGCCCCTGCGGGCCAGCTTCAGCTCCGAGATCCGCCGCCTCAACCGACCGGCACCATGATGCGCCTGGATGTGGTGAGCCTGGCCCCGGAGGCCTTGGCCCCCCTCTTGAAGCTCGGGGTGATCGGCCGCGCCTTCAGCGCCGGCCTCGCCAGCCTGCACCTCCATAACCCCCGCGACCAGACCAGCGACCGCTACCGCAAGGTCGACGATGTCCCCTACGGCGGCGGGGCGGGGATGGTGCTCAAACCTGAACCGGTGTTTGCCGCCGTTGAGGCGATTCCTCAACTACCTCGCCGTAGGGTGCTGCTGATGAGCCCCCAGGGCAGCCTCCTGCAGCAGTCAGACCTGCGGCGCTGGGCCAGCGACTACGACCAACTGGTGCTGCTCTGCGGCCACTACGAGGGGTTCGATGAGCGGATTCGCAGCCTGGCGGATGAGGAAGTCTCGATCGGGGACTTTGTGCTCACGGGCGGGGAGCTGCCCGCCGCCACGGTGATCAATGGCGTCGTGCGCCTGCTGCCGGGAACCGTGGGATCGGCCGACTCCCTGTTGGATGAAAGCCACACCAACCTGCTGCTGGAGCATCCCCACTACACCCGCCCGGCGGAATTTCGGGGCATGGCCGTGCCGCAGGTGCTCCGTAGCGGCGACCACGCTGCCGTAGCCCGTTGGCGCCAGGAGCAGCAACAGGAGCGGACTCGCCAGCGCCGGCCCGATCTCTATGCCCGCTGGCTGGACCAGCAAGAGTGAACCTGCACCAACCACCCCAACGGCAACCAGCGGCGATGCAACTGCGGATCGGCAACGGCTACGACATCCACCGCCTCGTGGCGGGTCGGCCCCTCATCCTGGGAGGGGTGCGGCTGCAGCATCCGGCTGGCCTTGGCCTCGATGGCCACAGCGATGCCGACGTGCTGGTCCACGCGATCATGGATGCCCTGCTGGGGGCCCTCAGCCTCGGGGATATCGGCCAATATTTCCCCCCCGACGATCCCCGCTGGAAGGGGGCAGATAGCTTGGAGCTGCTGGAGCAGGTGATGGAGCTGATCCGCAGTAAAGGCTGGGATGTCGTGAACGTGGATGCGGTGGTGGTAGCCGAACGGCCAAAACTGCGGCCCCATAGCGCCACGATGCGATCGGCGATCGCCAGCCGGCTTGGGATCGATCCCGACCGGGTAGGGGTGAAGGCCACCACCAACGAAACCCTCGGACCCACGGGCCGGGAAGAGGGAATCGCCTGCCATGCGGTGGCCCTGCTGCAGCGGCCATGACCAAGCCCTGCGCCAGCCTGCCTAAGTTGGTTATTGGCTGGGCCTTGGCGCTGGCCGTTGGGGTGATCGTGCTGGTGGCGCAACCCTTGGATCAACCCTGGTCTGCCTTCGCCTCCCAACCGATGTTGTCCTCCCCCCAGCACCAACAGGCCCCCGGGGGCGAAGCCGGTTCAAGCGATCGGATCGCAGCTCCCGGCGTGGTCGAGCACCTGCTGCTGAGGGTTGCCGCCGACCAGCGTCAGGCTTGGATCGCGGCTGAGCGGAGTAGCTGGGAGCCCTGGTTGAAGCAACAGCTGGGTTTCCTGGGGCGTGACCTCTACTGGGATCAGAAGCGCCAGCAAGGTGTTGTTGTCATCCACTGGGCTAGCCAAGCTGCCTGGGATGGGATTGCCGAGGAGGAAGTGAATCGGGTACAAGCCCAATTTGAGCGGCTGGCCCGCTCCAGGCTCGGGTTGCGGGCGGGCAATCCCTTCCCCATCATTCAGTCCACCAGCCTCGTGCCCCAGGATCACTCCCCAGAGCCATGACAGCTGCTGGCCCCCCTCCATTCCAGTCGCTGCCGAGCCTGGAGCAGAAAAGTCTTGAGGGGCCAATTCCTGAGGAGCCAATTCCTGCGGGCCCCCGCTACACCCAGCCAGCCAGTCCAGCGGGGGCCAACAGAGACATCCGGCTTGATCTTGACCGACGCCAGCGGCTGGGAATGGTGGAGGCGGTCTGGGGCGAACACAAGAGTGCGGAGCAGATTGTGGCCGTACTCCAGGGCCTCCACGACGGTGCGGAGATCGCCCTCGTCACCAGGGTGGCCCCGGCAAAAGCGGAAGCGGTGCTGGCGGCCCTGGCTGAACGGGGGCTCAATCCCTCCGCCTGGCGTTATCACCCCGAGGCCAGAACCCTCTGCTCCAGCCAGCTGCCTCGCCCCGATCCGACCCTGGCAGCCGTAGCGATCGTGGCGGGGGGGAGCAGCGATCTGGCCGTCGTGATGGAGGCCAGTCAAGCTCTGGCCTGCCATGGAATCGCCACTGAGCTCGTGCTTGATGTGGGGGTGGCCGGCCTGCATCGGCTGCTAGGCCAGTTGGACAACCTGCGCCGGGCCCCGCTGCTGATCGCCTGCGCTGGCATGGAGGGGGCCCTGCCAACCGTGTTGGCGGGGCTGCTTCCCCAGCCCGTGATCGGCGTTCCGGTTTCGGTGGGCTACGGGGTCAGTGCCGGGGGGCAGGCAGCCCTCCAGGGCATGCTGGCCAGCTGTTCGCCTGGGCTCACCGTGGTCAATATCGACAACGGCTACGGTGCCGCCATGGCGGCGCTGCGGATCCTGCGGTCGTCGCCAGCCCCAGCGGCGCTGGCCTGAATCCAAATCCAGGCAAACTTCTAATTGGAGTTCGTCCAACCCATCAACCTGGAGCTGGATTAAACCATCAATCTGGAACTGGGTTAAACCATTAACGTCGTTGCGGGCAATGAACTAGACCCCCTGCGGCTGACTCAGGGGGCCCAGAACTCCTAGCACCTAGAGCTCTAAAGGTGCTGCAGTTGGGGATAGGCACTCAGCAGCTGATCGGAGCTGAGCACCTCGCCGACCCCTTCGGGCTGCCAGATCACCTCTAAAGCAAGCAAATCCTCGGAACCGACAGCAGCTAGCTGCTGGAGTGATTCGCGCAAAGCCTCGGCGGTGTCGGTGCCTTTGAGATCGAGGCGGCGCCGGCTTGCCAGCAATAGCGTGACGGCGATGTAATCGCTAGTCGCATCGCTGGCACCGGCGACCAGAACCGTGGAACCACCCGTGCGGGATCCAGCTACGTTGGTTGTGATCTCCCGCTCCAATTTACTGCGTTCGCGAACCGATAGGCGGTTGAAGGTTGCTTCCGCCGTGGCAAAGGGCACTTGGCCAACCTCAGCGTTGGCATAGACCCAGAGCTCTGGATTGCGCAGCAGGGCAAGGCTGGTCTCTTGGAGCACCTGTTGGAGTCCCTCACTGTTGCTGGTGTCGGCAGTGACAGCCATGCGGCGCAAATCGGATTGCAGTTCCCGGGCCGAGGCCAGCAGCCCCACCTGCAGCTCGGCAATCGAGACCGGCCCATCCACCGAGCCGGCCAGGTTGCCAGTGGAATCGGAACCGGAAAGACTGCCAGCCCCGCCGCGCAGGGCATTAAGCAATACCCCCACGATCGCCATCAGAACCAGAAGACCCAGCAGGCCGCCGCCGAATCCGAACATGGGCACCACAAAGGGCACACCAAAGCCGCCGCCGCCGTAATAACCGCCGCCGCCGTAATAACCACCACCACCGTAATAACCTCCACCGCCGCCGCGGTAGCCACCGGGCGAGCCCCCCCGGTAGGAGCCACCACCACCGCCGTAGTTACGCGGGGCTGAGGGTGCGGAGCGGAAGCTACCGCCTCCGATGCGACCACCGCTCGCGGCCAGCACCGGGCTGGGGGCGGCCGCCAGCAAGCAGGACATCAGCACCGGCAGAAGCAACAGACCTGTTAGGCGCCGCAGGGTGGGACGCTGGATGGGTCGCAATGAACGGGGTGCCATGGATGGCGCCGAGGAATGAACGGAATCTAGGAACCACCCCCCACGATGGTGACCACTTCAACAACGTCGGATTCCACCACCGGTTGGCAAGCCCAGCGATCCCTGGGCAGAATCCAGCCGTTGAACTCCACGACCACCAGCCGCGGCTGGTAACCGAGCTCGACGAGCAGCTGCTCCAGGCTGAGGCCGGCCGTGGCGCGCCGTTCCTCCCCATTGACCGACAAGCCGATCGAGCTGGTCATGGTGCCGCCGCCTTCATCGCCCCTCCACCCCGGGCTCCCCAGCTTCCGCCAGGGCTTGCAGCAGGGCAGCGCTGGCGGCCCTGGGATCGGTGGCTGCCGTAATCGCGCGCACCACGGCCACCCGGCGGGCGCCGGCGGCCAGCACCGAGGGCAGGTTGGGGCCATCAATGCCGCCGATGGCAAAGAAGGGGACGGGGCACTCCTTTGCCGCCGCCGCCACGTAGGCCAACCCCACCGGCTCCCGGCCGGGCTTGGTCGGGGTGGCATGGACCGGCCCGACCCCGAGGTAGTCGCAGCCTTCAGCCACGGCCTGCCGCAGCTGGGGAAGGGCATGGGTGCTGCAACCGATTAACCGGCCAGGCCCGAGTAGGCGGCGGGCCTGGGCCAGGGGGAGATCGCCCTGCCCCAGATGGACGCCATCCGCCTCCACCGCCAGGGCCAGGTCAACCCGGTCATTGACCAGGAACAACGCCCCATGACGGTGGCAAAGCTGGCGCAGGGTCAGGGCTTCAACCAGTCGCTGGCGGTCGTCGATGCCAACCTCCTGCTGCTTGGCTCGGTACTGCACAAGTCGTACACCGGCCTCAAGGGCAGCAGCCACAGTGGCCTCGCTAGCCGCGCCCGAGCCAACGATCAGGTAGAGCGAGCAGCGCTCCAACAGCTCGCGGCGGCTGGCCCCATCCCGATCGGAGTGGAGCAGATCGCGTTCCAGGTCGTAGAGGAGATAGCGGCTGCGGGCCGCTTCCGCCGCCAGGGGGGGATCGATGCCGCGGCCGAATTCCTCCAGCACCCGCAGGGCCTCCTGGACCCTGGCCCCATTGGCGGCAACCACCTGCTGCGGCGCCGTGCGCTCGGCCTGGTAGGGATGGCCAAGGCCAGCAGCGCGATCGGTGGCCGTATCGCGGGCCAACTTGTAGGAATCGCGATGCAGCCGCCCCAGCCGCTGGCGCAGATCCTTGCTGCGCGCCACCAGATCGGGCCGGTCGAGGCCGAAACGGGCCCAATCTTCCAGCACCCGCAAACCTTCGCGAGCCCGATCGAGATTGGCGTCGATCAAGCGCTCGACCCTGGTCTGGCGGTCGGTAGAGGCCGCTGCAGGGAGCGAATCGTTGCCCGGAACTGGATCTACATCGGAGGCTGAAGGGGCTCCAGAAGCCGTGCCAGAGGCAGCTCCTGACCACTCTGCTGAAGAAGGCGCTGGGGGCGGCGCGGGAGACGACACGAAGAAAAGGGTGGGAAGGGGGGAGGCAGGCTGCCTAGGCTGGGCTAATCCCAGGAACAGCCATGGTCAAGGATCCGGGCGGCAGTGGTGAGGACAATCCCCTGCTCGTGCTCTTTTCGGGCATTCTGCTGATGGGAGGTATCGCCCTCTTCATCGGCTGGGGCCTCACCCATGCCTACGCCCTGGGCTGATCTGCCCATGCCGCCAAGATTGCGGCGGCTTCGGTGGCATCGCGGCTGATTCGGGCGGTCAGGTCATCGAGGCTGGCGAAGCGTTGCTGGCTGCGCAAGTAGCGCATGGGCTGCACGGTGAGCCGGGCGCCGCGCAGGTCGATCTCACGATTGAGCAGGTGCACCTCCACCGCCGAAGCCGCCAAGGGATCCACCGTGGGCTGGGGACCCAGGTTCATCACCGCCGCCATCGGGGTGCCCGGAGCCTCGGCCCGCCAGGCCAGCACCGCATAGACCCCCTCACCGGGGAGGAATTTACGGCCATCCACCTGGAGATTGGCGGTGGGCCAACCCAGGCCCCGACCTAACCCCCGCCCCGGCACCACCTGCCCGCTGAAGCGATAGGGGCGATCCAGCAAGCGTTCGGCCTCGTCCAGATCAGCGGCGGCCAGGGCGCGGCGAATCCGGCTACTGCTCACCCGCTCGGCACCATCCCAGAGCATCGGCAGCACCTCAACGCTGATGCCCCAGGCCTGGGCGATCCGGGCCAGATCGAGCGCATCCCCCGAGCGGCCGACGCCGAAGCGGAAGTTGTCGCCGACGGCAATGCGCCGCGCCTGGAGCTGGCCGACCAGGACCTCCTGCACAAAGGCCTCGGGGGAAAGGGCGGCGAGCTGGCGGGTAAACGGCACCAGCACCAGCTGGCGAATGCCAAGCGGCTCCAGCAACTCCAGCTTCTCCTCGGGCAGGTCGAGCCGCAGCCTTGTTTCCCCATGGAGCACCTCCCGCGGATGGGGCCAGAAGCTCACCATGCTGGGCAGCGCCGGGGCGATAGCCGGGTCGCCGGCCGCGATCGCGCCCGTCACGGCGGCGATGACCCGGCGATGGCCCCGGTGCAGGCCATCAAAACTGCCCAGGGCAATCGCCGTGGGGCGCAGGGCCTGGTCGGGGGTGTGCAGCGGAATCGACAGGGGAATTCAGGGCCAGGCGCTCGCCGGCTTGATCCTCCCATGGCAAGTTTGGTGCCTTGCTTGCCAGCAGCACCGATGGCCGATCCCCTGGATATGCAACGCATCTCCGCCGCCCTTCGCAATGTGGGCTGGGTACGGTTCTGGATTCAACTTGCCCTGGCGGTGGTGGTGGTGGGGGTGCTGCTGTTCAACAGCATCGGTGCTCGGGTCGCGGCCAATACCCAGCGGGCCGTGGGCCTGGGCCCGGGACTCTCGTTCACCACCCTCTCCTTCCTGCTGCTGGCTTTGAGCCTGTGGCAGTGCTGGCAGGTGATTCGCTGCGGCCGGGCCCTGGCCAGCCCGGTGCGTCCCAGCCGGGGGGAAACCGGCCGCTTGATCAAGCGCAGCCTGCTGGTGGATCTGGGCGGCCTCACGATTGCGGCCGTTGGCTACCAGGCCCTAGCCGGCAGCCTTTTTCTGCAGGCTTCGATGCAGGCGCCCGGACTATTTGGGCCGATGGCCTACCAAGGCAGCCAGGGCCCGATCAGTACCTTCCCGATCACCTCGATCGAAATGCTCGCGGTGCTGAGCAACACCCAGGTGCTGTTTGCCCACGTGATTGGCCTCGGTTTCACGCTGTGGATGCTGCAACGCATCTACCAAAGGGCCTGAGCCCAGCCGCCAAGGACCCGTGGGCGCCCCAACGGCCCCGCTCAACCGGCCGAGCCGAGCCCAGCCAGGTCGGGTAGGGAGCCGGCAGCACCCCGCCAGAACAGCTCCGGCTGCAGGGGGGTGAGCGAGGCGCCGCCGGCGGCGATCCAGGCCACATCGGTGGGCCAATCGGGCGGCCCGGCCACGGCGGCATCGAGGTCGTCCACCACTTCGCCAGCCAACCAGTAGTAGGTGCGCCCGCGGGGGTCTTGGCGACGGTCGAACTGGTCGGTGTAGCGGCGCACGGCGGTGCGACACCAGCGCAGGGGGGCGATCGCCTCGGCGGGGCGGGGCGGCACATTGAGGTTGAGCAGCATCGCCTCGCTCCAGCCGGCGGCCAGCATCCCCTCGGCCAGATCGAGGGCGATGCGGGCGGCGGGACCGAAGTGGCGCCACTGAAAATCGGCACTACTCACCGCCAGGGCCGGAAACCCCTCGATCGTGCCCTCCATCGCCGCACTCACGGTGCCGGAATAGAGCACATCGGTGCCGAGATTGGGGCCGTGGTTGATGCCGGAGAGCACCAGCTGGGGGGGCTCCTCCAGCAGCCGGAACAGGGCCAGCTTGACGCAGTCGGACGGGGTGCCACTGCAGGCCCAGGCGGTAACCCCTGGGGCAAAGAGCTGGTCAGCGCGCTCGGCCCGCAGGGGGGTCTGGAGGGTGAGGCCATGGCCGGTGGCGGAGCGTTCCTGGTCGGGACAGACCACCGTGACCTGATGGCCGCGCTGGGCCGCTTCGGCTGCCAGGGCCTGGATGCCGGCGGCGAAGACCCCGTCGTCGTTGCTGATCAGGATCCGGAGCGGGTCCATGGGAGAAGTGGGGCCTGGGAGATACGGGGCTGGAGGCCAGGCTGCCACGGCGGCCCAGGTAGGCAACAGGGGCCCAGCTCAGCACTGCCTACAGTCGCGCTTCGATCCGTCTGGGAGCCGCCGCTACCGTGAGCGCCACGATCACCCTGCAGCAGCTCACCGACCAGCTCGCGGCGCTCGAAGCCGAAGCTGAGGCCGCCATCGCCGCCGCCGCTGGCACGGCGGAGCTGGAGCGGCTGCGGCTGGATCTACTCGGCAAGAAGGGTCGTCTCTCGGCCGTGCTGGGCGCCATGGGGCAGCTGCCGGGCGAGGAGCGGCCGCTGGTGGGACAGCGGGCCAATGGGCTGAAAGAGCAGGTTCAGGAGTCGCTTGGAGCGCGGCTCAGCCAACTGAAGGCCACCGCCCTGGCCGAGCAGATCGCCCAGGAGCGGCTTGATGTAACGGCACCCAGCCGCTATGTGCCCCCTGGACACCGCCACCCGCTCCAATCCACGCTGGAAGAGATCCTCGACATCTTCGCGGGCCTGGGCTACCAGATGGCCGACGGCCCCGAGGTGGAGAGCGACCACTACAACTTCACCGCTCTCAACATCCCGCCCCACCATCCGGCGCGGGACATGCAGGACACCTTCTACCTGGATCCAGGCAACCTGGTCCCAGGGGGTGACCTTGGTGAGCGGCTGCTCCGCACCCACACCTCACCGGTGCAGATCCGCCACCTGGAAGCCAACCCACCGCCGGTGCGGATCGTGGCGCCGGGCCGGGTCTATCGCCGCGACGCCGTCGATGCCACCCACTCACCGGTGTTCCACCAAGTGGAGGTGCTGGCCCTCGATGAGGGGCTCGATTTCAGCCACCTGCGCGGCACGGTGACCACCTTCCTGCAACGTTTCTTCGGGGATCTGCCGGTGCGGTTCCGGGCCAGCTATTTCCCGTTCACGGAACCTTCTGCGGAGGTGGACGTGCAGTGGCGGGGCCGCTGGCTGGAGGTGATGGGCTGCGGCATGGTGGATCCGGCCGTGCTGGAGGGCCTGGGGATCGATCCAGAGCGCTGGAGTGGCTTCGCCGCCGGGCTGGGGGTGGAGCGCTTCTGCATGGTGCGCCACGGCATCGACGACATTCGCCGGCTCCATACCAGCGACCTTCGTTTTCTTGAGCAGTTTTAGCCTGTTATTGAGTAGTTTTAGTCTGGTATTGAGTGGCTTTAGATTGCTTCGATTCTGGCTGTCCATCGTCAACGAAGCCAGCAGCATAATCCGGCCTGATCGCATGCCAGGCCGTGGCGGCATGGCGGCTTGGCAAGCCGCCATAGTTGGGTCAATATCGAGCTGATCCGCCACGGAAGAGGGGGGGTAGTAATACAGGAGGGGCCAATCCGCGCCGGGTCGTGCAACTGGCTTCAGCGCGAAACTGGCTTCATCGCGAGACTCACTTCAGCGCGAAACTGACAACCAGCCCACCAAGTACCTGGCCTGCTAGCCCAACGTAACCCGTGATCGCCGATGTGGTTGGAGCGAAACTAGCCCAAGGAATAGCCCTGGTAAAAGTGCGGCACCTGGCCATTGATCCCCACCGGAATCACGCCGTCGCAATCCCTTGCCAACACACAATCAATCGTGGCCCATGCAAGTCAATGTCCCGATTTCGCGAGATCAGTATTTCAGCCCTGGTGAGCGATCCTGTTCGCCACCAATCTCAACCCGCTTCCCTTGCGCCGATTCCAGCCCAAGACCAGCGTCAGTCCCATCGACAACCGCTCGCAGCCTGGGTTCAAAGCCTGAAGCCGTGATGCTTGAACATGGGTCGCTTCCGTCTCCTTAGACTGCTGCCCAACCGCTCCCACCCTCGCTGTCCCGCGTCGGCCTGATCGTCAACGACGGCAAGGCCCTGGCCCTTGCCACCGCCGATGCCATCGAAGGGCGGCTCGTGGCGGCTGGCTTCAGCGTGGTGCGGGTGAGCAGCTCCGGCGGCGTGGTGGGTTTCGCCAATCCCGACCAGCACCTGCGCGCCAAGGGCTACACCGCCTGTGTGCCCCCTAGCTTCGATGCCGCCATGCCCCTGGCCCTGGTGCTCGGCGGTGACGGCACCGTGCTCTCGGCCGCCCGCCAAACCGCCCCCATCGGCGTACCGATCCTCACGATCAACACCGGCCACCTCGGCTTCCTGGCCGAGGCTTACCTGAAGGATCTGGACGGGGTGCTCGACCAGGTGATCGCAGGGCAATGGACGGTGGAGGAGCGCAGCATGCTGGTGGTCAGTGTGATGCGGGGCGAGCAGCGGCGCTGGGAGGTGCTCTGCCTCAACGAGATGGCCCTGCACCGGGAACCGCTCACCAGCATGTGCCATTTTGAAATCGCGATTGGCCGCCATGCCCCTGTGGATATCGCCGCCGACGGCGTGATCCTCTCCAGCCCCACCGGCTCCACCGCCTATGCCCTCAGCGCCGGCGGTCCGGTGATCACCCCCGATTGTCCGGTGCTGCAGCTCACCCCAATCGCGGCCCACTCGCTGGCCTCCCGGGCCCTGGTGTTCAGTGATCGGGAGCCGGTCACGGTGTTTCCGGCCACGCCCGAACGGCTGATGATGGTGGTGGATGGCAGTGCCGGCTGCTATGTCTGGCCCGAAGATCGGGTGCTGGTGCGACGCAGCACCCACCCGGTCCGGTTCGTACGGCTGGCTGACCACGAATTTTTCCAGGTGCTGCGCAACAAGTTGGGTTGGGGCCTACCCCACGTGGCCAAGCCCAGCCATGGGGATGGCTCGCGGCAGATTTTGGTTTGATGCCTGCCCCCATGACACCAATCCCCCGTTCCACCGTGCTGCTGGTGGGAGCGGCAGCCGAAGGGCTGGCGCCCCGCCTGGAGCTTTCGGGTCATCAGCCGCTCCGGCCCGAGGCCATGGCCGATGCCAGCACGCCCCCACCCCTGGCCGTGATCGTGGCACCAGGCTGTGAACACCGCATCAGCAGCCTGCGCCAGCGCTTCCCCGGGGCGCCGCTGCTGCTGGGCATCGAGAGCGACAGTGTGGCGGGGCGTGTCCGCTGCTTGGCCAGCGGCGCCGACGACTACTGGCTGACCTCGATCGGCGCCAGTGACCTGCTCACCCGGCTCAGGCTCCACCTGGAGCTGCGCCGCGACAGCCCCGGCCCGGAATCCAACCCCGAGCTGCTCCAGATCGCCGATCTGGTGGTGACCCCAGCCGCCCGGCGGGTGCAGCGGGGAAGCAGGACTTTGGTCCTGACCGCCCGCGAGTATGAATTGCTGCTCCTGCTGCTGCGCTCGCGCGGCAGAATTGTTCCGCGCGAGCGGATCCTCGTCGAGATCTGGCAGGAGGAAAAATCGGCGGCCAGCAATGTGATCGAGGTCTACGTGCGCTACCTGCGCCAGAAATTGGAGCAAGGAGGCGAACGGCGGCTGATCCACACCGTGCGGGGCCAGGGTTACTGCCTGAGTGAAAAGCTGCCCGCCCGCCAGGAGACGGGCCCGCCGGAGGCTGCATGAACGCCCATGGTTGCTTGCTGCCGCTGGCCTGCGCTCTCGTGGCCACCGTGCTGACGGGCCCAGCGGTAGGCGGATCGGGGGCCCGGGCCGAACCTGCCAGTCCGCCCCAGCAGCTGCCGATCGAGGCCCGCTGGTGTCCGGAATCCCGCCCGGCAGCGGAGCCGGCCAGCCGCCAAGCGCCCCCACCCCAAGGCTGTGTGGCGCTGGAGGTACCCCGCACCTGGCACCAGCACATGCTCGGGCTGCAGTTGCGCCCTCCCCTGCCGGCGGGCCGGGGCATGTGGTTTGCCTATCGGCCCGCCCAGGCGGCCCGATTCTGGATGCACCGCACCCCCCAGCCGCTCGACATCGTGTTTGTGCAGCAGGAGCGGGTGATTGCGATCCAGGCCGCCGCGCCCCCCTGCATGCGCTTGCCCTGCCCCAGCTATGGCCCCGATCGCCCGGTGGATGGGGTGTTGGAACTGGGCACTGGCGAGGCGGCCCGCCTCGGCCTGGTGCTGGGCTCGCCGCTGCGGGTGGATCTGCTCAGGCCCTTTGGCCCACAAGCACCAGCACCGGATTGAGCGGGGCCAGGCGGGTGCCGTCCCCCAAGGGGGCCCCACGCCACACCTGCAGCTGACTGATCCGCACCGCCAAGCCGGCCCGCTCCAGCAGCGTTCGCAGCTCGGCCAGCCCCTCCAAGGTGGCCAGGGGCAGCACCACCACCCCGTTGGGCCGAAGCCTTTGCAGCACGGCCTCCAGCACCGCGCCCCGGCCTTGGCCCCCCCCACCGATCAAGACCCGATCGGGATCCGGAAGCTGGGCCAGGGCCGCGGGAGCAGCTGCCTCCAGGAGTCCGGCGGGCTCCACGGCCAGCCGGGCGGCGTTGGCCGCCAACAGGGCCGCCGCACCAGCGCGGCGCTCCACCGCCCACAGCCGCAGGCCAGGCCGCAGCCGCAGGGCCTCTAGCCCCACCGATCCCACCCCGGCGCCGATATCCCAGAGCACGCCCGTCGCCGGCAGGTCGAGGTCGGCGAGCAGCTGAATGCGCACCTCGCGCTTGGTCATCAGGCCAGGATGGTCGGGGTGCTGGAGCCAGAGCCCATCGGCGAGGCCAAAGAGGGGAAGGGTGGCCGGATCGGGGCATGGCGGGGCTGTGGCCACCAGCAGCACCAGATGCAGCGGATCCAGATCAGGGGGGGTGGGCTCGCCGGCAGCCAGGCGTATCACCCGCTCGCGGGGATGCCCCAGCCGTTCGCAGATCCAGCAGGCATAGGCGGCTTCCAGGCCTGAGGCGACCAGCATGCGCCGCACCGTGTCGGCGCCGCCGGCGCCCGGATCACAGAGCACCGCCAGGGCGGCGGGACGACGCTGCAGAGCCAGCGCCAGCGGTTCGGGGTCCCGCCCATGCAGGCTGAGCCAGCTGGCGTCTTGCCAGGGCCGGCCGATGCGGGCAAAGGCCAACTGCAGCGACGTGGGGGCGGGGTGAAAGCGCAGCTGTTCGGGGGGAAAGGCCTGCAACAGCAGACGCCCGATCCCGAACCAGAGCGGATCGCCACTGGCCAGCAACAGCACCTGCTTTCGCTCCGCTAGGGCAGGGCGCAGGCGGGCCACCAGTTCCTCAGGGTGGTCGGTGGGGATCAGGTCGGGGCTGGATCGTGGCTTGGGCTTGGGGCCCGGGGCATCGAGACCTTGCGCCTCTGCATCGCCGCCAGACCCGTCTAACCAGTCGCGCAGCGGATCCAGCAGGCGCTGGGGGGCGGCCACCAAATCCACCTGGCGCAGCCGACGGCGCCAGGGGAGCGACAGGCCCTCCAGGCCACTGGCATCGGTGCCGACCACCTCAAGGACTGCGGGCTCCAGCTCCGGCTCCGGTTCACTCCCCATGATGATGAACCGTGGCACAGCCAATCCGACATCGTTTCCTGCCTAGCCCATGACGGACCGCCGTGCGCGCATCCATGCCCTCGTGCTGGCCCTTTTGGGCGGCCAGGAGGATCTGGGGCTCCTGGAGGAGGATCACGCGATCAGGCTCAGCCATGGGAGGGATGCGGGCGGCCAGGGCGGCTGGCTGGAGCGCAATCAACGCCTGGTTAAGCGTTATCAGGCCCTGGTGCGCACGGCGATCACGATCGATGCCCTGATCGAGCAAGAAATCGGCCTGGATCAGCTGGAGCAGACGCCGCCAGCAGCAGCGGTTCAGCGCGATGGTTTGGATGGGAAGGGGCTGGATGGGATGGGGGTTGATCGGATCGGGAAAGACCGATGGGGAGATTCGGCTTCGATACGCTCCAGAAAGGCGCGGAAGGATGGATAGAGCCTCAGGGCACCGGCATCGCTGAGGTGATTACTGTCGAGGAAGATTCTTTGGCCACCGAGGTGCGTAGAGCAGAATTCCTGACCCCCGGGACATACGCTGGGGAAGGGATCGAAGACGTGGAGGGAAGGCGCTTGACGATTCAATGCATTGAGCAACTCCCGCACGGACTTCGTAGAGTTAATTTCACGTTCCCGGTTCACCCTGACCGGGTCACAGGCGGAGGATAGAGCCCAGGCAGGCCGGAACCACTCAACGCGACAGAGACTGAGCGGGAAGGGGATCTGGGCCGCATCTGGGAACAAGGGAAGGGGAGCAAAGATGATGAGGTTGGCACCTTTGTTCTGAACATCTCGCGCCAACTCAAGAACGGACTCGCGATAGCTCAGGCCGGACGCAGCCGACTCAAATGGGCCATGAATAAACGAAACAATGACAACATGATCGCCGGGCATCAGAGCGGACCGAAGATGGCTTGTTCTGGCGCCAGCATGCGGCTTGCAAAGTCGATATTTTTCTTCATTCTGCCTGCCGCCAGCCCAGGGGGAGAAGTAGGGCGCAAGGCATCCGCCACGGGCAAAAAGTGAAACGTTGTAGGAGTCTTTCTGAAGAATCTCGTGAGCCAATGCCATCAAGGCGTGGGCGTGGCTATCGCCTTCGAAATAAACAGTTGGGCGATCGCCATGGGGCTTGGCGCGACAGCGTTCAGACTGGGAGTCCGGCGGCAGAGGCGCCGTGGGCTCAAGAAAACAATTCGCCGTACTGATGGTGGTGCCATCTATTTTTTTATTGCTGGAGGTCTCGGCCGTTTCGGCTTGATAACGCCCGCCAAACAATGAACCTTTCATGGGCCCCTGGAGCCCGACAACAGTCCCTGCAGCAACCAGGGAGAGGGTGGGGAAAAATAGCAAGGGCTTCGATTGCCATGGAGCATTGGCCTGGCCGTAACGGAACAGAGTCTCCAAGCGATAGGAGAGCAATGCAGCCACGAACATTGCCGCAAGAATGGGCAGAATAGTCAATCGATTCACGCCAATCGTCCATCGTGCCAGTACAATGATCGGCCAGTGCCATAGATAAAGTGAGTAGGAAATTAAGCCAGTGGTGACGATCCATCGATGGCTGAGCAGGGAGGCCGCGAGCCCCCGGCCCGGCTGCAACAGCACCAACAGAGTGGCCGTCAGGCACGTGACCAGGAGCCCATTCAGCAACGGCAGGGGTAGGGGAAGCACCAGCAGCACCACCAGCGCGACGACGAGGCCGGTAGCGATCTCCGAACGGTGGTTTTCGAACGGGAATCGTATGCCAACATCTCGAACTCCGCCGCCACCTCGATGTAGAAGATAGGCTAGGCAGCCGATCGCAAGTTGCCAGAAGCGAGAGGGCATCAGATAAAAGGCCTGATCCGCTTGAGCATTCAGACTGAAGCGGAGATAGAAGGCCAACGATGCCACCAGCAACAGCAGGGTGATCAGTGCGAGTCGACGCCGCTGCACCCGATCCGCCCCGCCACGGCCAAAGCCACAGACAAGCAATAACAGGGGCCAGAAGACATAAAATTGCTCCTCGACACCAAGGGACCAGGTGTGCATGAATGGATTGAAGGAATTATCCACAGAAAAATAATTTGCCCCCTGCCTGAGAAGATAAAGATTTGAAACACCAGCAAGGGAAGCAACTCCCGTTCGCATCGCTGGATGAAATAGATCCTCACCTGGAGATACGAAAAAACAGAACAGCAACGCAACAAGCACGACCATGGCGATCAAAGCCGGCAACAACCGCTTAAATCGCCTTGCGTAAAAGCCCTTCAGAAGCGATAAAGGAGATGTAGCTTGCCGAGCCAGTAGCGACGACGTAACCACATAGCCCGACACCACAAAAAAGATATCAACACCAAGAAATCCTTCCCGAGCAATCGATTGATCCAGGTGATTGGCGATCACCGCGAGCACGGCCAGGGCCCGTAGGCCATCGATCTCCGGCCGATAGGCTCTGCCGCGCTGGGGTGAATAGATCCGCAAGGGTTCTAGAAGGAAATCCGAGGCGGCACCAGGAAGGGCGGTGGCTGAAAACGGACGACCTAATTGCTTTTGCCTGGTCATTTTGCGGGCCAGGAAGTTTGTTTATGGCAATGCCAGGGACCAGGGCTGTATTCCCTATCCGCTCCTCCGGGAGAACCCATTTTGAAGAGGCACGGAAGTGCCTCATGAGAGTTGTGATTGATGCATGTTACCGGCACATTGGGGGCGACCCGAAGCAGGTGCTGACCCAGGCCACCCTCCCGGCTTCTGCCGTTTCTGACAAGCTGGCCCGATCCGCCCCAACCCCGTGCCCTTCGGCTTTTCCGCCCTCCTGAATCTGCGCCGCACCAGGCCGGGGGAAGCGGAACCGGCAGCCACTTGGCGGCGGCCGATCGGCCTGGGCTGGGCCAGGCCCTACACGGTGCGCTACGCCAGCAACCTCGACGACGGCCCCAACCACGGCGCCCCCCTGGGGGGATTCGGGGCCGGCTGCATTGGCCGTGGCCCGGACGGCAGCTTCAACCTCTGGCACCTCGATGGCGGCGAGCACTGGTTCGGCAGCCTGCCCGATTGCCAGTTTGCGCTGTTTGAGCACGATGGCGCCGCCGGCCGGGCCCACGCCCTGGCCCCAGCGCCCGAGCGCGATGATTCCCGCCCCGGCGCCCCCCAGCCCCCCCTGGCCGCCTGGAGCTGGTACCCCGCCAGCACCCCGGAGCGCAGCAGCGGCACCTACAGCGCCCGCTATCCCTGCAGCGGCTTCGACTACAGCGGTGTGTTCGCCGCCCAGGTGAGCTGCGAAGCCTTCAGTCCGATCCTGCCGGGTGATTACCAGCGCACCAGCTACCCGGTTGCCGTGTTCCGCTGGAGCTTCGGCAACCCCACCGAAGGCCCGCTCGATCTTTCGCTGCTGTTGAGCTGGCGCAATACCCTCGGCTGGTTTACCAACACCGATCCGGCCGCCGCCGTCCACTTCCGCGACGACGGCAGCCCCGAGCACAACTACATGCCGGCCATCGGCCAGACCCGGGGCCAGCGCAACCGCAAGCTGGATGCGCCGGGCCTGAAGGGTGTGCTGCTGGAGGGGGAGCGCAGTGAACCGCTGGCCGAAGGCCAGGGCCAGTGGTGCCTGGCGGTGCCCGACCAGGCCGCCCTAGCCCATGGGGGAGTGGAAATCTTCCGCTGCAGCCGCTGGAACCCCGCCGGCGATGGCGCCGAGATCTGGAACTCCTTTGGCCGCGATGGCTCGATCCCCGACAGCGATAACGACCGCCGCAGCGCCGACCACGATCCCGCCAGCGCCGCCCTGGCGGTGCGCTTTCGGCTGGAACCGGGCCAGAGCCTGGAGCTGCCGGTGGTGATCAGCTGGGACCTGCCGGTGACGGCCTTCGCCAGCGGCAGCCGCGCCCTGCGCCGCTACACCGACTTTTTTAGCGACGGGGGCGACCAAGCCGCCGCCCTGGCGGCCGAAGCGCTGCGGGACTGGCGCAGCTGGCGCCAGGCGATCCACACCTGGCAGGCCCCGGTGGTGGAGCGGAGCGACCTGCCGGATCCGCTGCGCATGGCCCTGCTCAACGAGCTCTACGACCTGGCCAGCGGTGGCAGCCTCTGGACCGCCGCCTCAGCCCAGGATCCGGTGGGCCGCTTCGGGGTGCTGGAGTGCCTGGATTACGCCTGGTACGAGAGCCTCGATGTGCGGCTCTACGGCTCCTTCGCCCTGCTGCAACTCTGGCCCGAGCTCGACAAGGCCGTGCTGCGCGACTTCGCCCGGGCGATCCCCGCCGCCGACCCAACGCTGCGGCCGATCGGCTGGTATTTCACCCAGGGCCGGGGCCGGGTGGAGGCGCCCCGCAAGCTGGCCGGTGCCACCCCCCACGACCTCGGCGCCCCCAACGAAAGGCCGTTTGACGCCACCAATTACACCGCCTATCAAGACTGCAACCGCTGGAAAGACCTGGCCAGCGACTTCGTGCTGCAGGTGTGGCGGAGCTTCCGCCTCGCCCCCAGCGGTGAAGACCTGCGCTTCCTTGCCGATTGCTGGCCGGCCGCCGTCACCGCCCTGCGCTACCTCAAGCAGTTCGACGTCAACAACGATGGCCTGCCCGACAACGGCGGCGCCCCCGACCAGACCTTCGACGATTGGCCCCTGCAGGGGGTGAGTGCCTACTGCGGCGCCCTCTGGATCGCCGCCCTCGAAGCAGCCCTGGCCATGGGCCAGCGGCTGCAGTTGGAGCTTGGGCTCGACACCAGCGCCGAGCAACGACTGTTTGGAAGCTGGCTGGAGCAGAGCCGTAGCAACTTCGATGCCCTGCTTTGGAATGGTGAGTACTACAACATCGACGCCGAGAGCGGCACGCCGGTGGTGATGGCCGACCAACTCTGCGGTGACTTCTACGCCCGCCTGCTCGGCCTGCCCCCGGTGGTGGCCGACGAGCGGGCCCGCTCTGCCCTGGGGGCCGTGCGGGAGGCCTGTTTCGAGGGTTTCGAAGGGGGCCAGCTGGGGGTCGCCAACGGACTGCGGCGCGATGGCACCCCGCTCGATCCGAACGGCACCCACCCCCTGGAGGTTTGGACCGGCATCAACTTCGGCCTGGCCGCCTACTACCGCTTGATGGGCGAGACCGGCACCGCCCTGGCGATCTGCTCGGTGGTGGTCGAGCAGATCTACGGGGGGGGACTCCAATTCCGCACCCCGGAAGCGATCACCGCGGCCCACACCTTCCGCGCCTGCCACTACCTGCGGGCGATGGCGATCTGGGCCCTGTGGGCCACCCACACCAACTGGCAGCCGATCCCCGGCGCTGAGCGCCAGCCATGAGGGGCCTGGCAGCGGCGCTTCTGGCCGGGTTGCTGCTCGGTTTCGGGCTGCTGTGGAGCGCCCCGCCGGCCCTGGCCCTGATCCATGCCCACGCCGATCCGCTCACGGCCACGGGGGTGGTGCGCAGCCTCGAAAGCCTGCGGGATCTCGACTACCACAGCTGGCAGGTGGTGGCCTACCGGGAGGGCCCCCAGGGGGGGGCGCTGCGGCTGCGGATCGTGGGCTACCCGGGCCGCATGCGCCAGGAGCAACCCACCCCCCTGCTGGTGAGCAGCGGCAGGTTGTTATGGGAGCTGGAGAATGTCACCCTGGCCAGCCCCAAGTTGGCGACGGATCCAAGAGCCGCAGCAGCCGAATTCGATCTTGCTCCCCTGTTGGCCGACCTGCACCAGAACCGGCCGCTGCGGCTGGAATTGCCCGGGGTGTTCGGCGAACTACCCGTGCCTCCTTATGTGGTGAAGGAGTGGCGCATGCTGCCAAACTGGAGCGAGACCAGCCGCGCCGGCCCAGCTCCCGATCCCTGAGCAAACGGGGATCGAAGCCAGGCCAAGCGCCTGCCTTGCTGCTGGAAATCCGGCGGCGAACCTGAAGGGCCGGCCCGTGGCGGCGGTCCAGCAGCCCCTTGGCGGTCATGGTCCGTGCCGGGGCCCAGACCCGATTCGACACCCGGACCTGGAGGGGCCAGGTTGAGGGCCTAGGACCTTTAATGGTTTTCTAGCTTGCTTGAAAAGGGTTAGCGCCGACCCAGGCGGCGATTCGCGGGCTGCGACACGTCTGTGCAGAAGAGATTGGCTTGCCAAGGTTAGGAGGAGGTTTCAATGCCAATACTCAGTGGGGATTTTCATGCAAAGGCGGGCGACTTTGGCCCCCGAACTGCTCCCATGGGCTTGAACCATGGGCTTGAACCGATGGCCAAACCCATGGTCTGGCTTTGGGAACTGCGGCGTATGTTCAGGGCCGGATCCATCGCAGTCCCGTTGCCATTGCCACCCACCCTGCTGGCGATCGATGCCGATCCGTACGGGCGGCATTGGTGGATTGGGCCAGGCCCGCGATCAAGGCTCGAATTCGACGTGATTGATCCCAACCCCAACCTATGATTACAAGCGATGCCGTCTCGCGCTGCGAAGCATCCCCTGGGTGGAAATCAATGCGGGTCAAACGCTGCTGCGCAACCTAATCCGACGCTGAGGAACCGCGCCCATGGCTCTGGAATGGCTGCCCTGGATGCGGCGGACGCTGCAACTGGCAGCCCTGGGGGCCGGCCGCACCAGCCCCAACCCCCTGGTGGGCGCCGTGGTGCTCGATCGGCAAGGGCAGCTGGTGGGTGAAGGTTTCCACGCCTGTGCCGGCGAAGCCCATGCCGAAGTGGGGGCGCTGCGCCAAGCGGGCGCCCGGGCTCGGGGTGGAACCCTGGTGGTCAACCTCGAGCCCTGCTGCCATCACGGCCGCACACCCCCCTGCTGCGAGGCGGTGATCGCGGCCGGCATCGCCCGGGTCGTGGTGGCCATGGCAGACCCCGATCCCCGGGTGGCGGGCCGGGGGATCGAACGCCTGCGCGCTGCCGGGTTGGACGTGATCGAGGGGCTCGCCTATCAGGAAGCCAGGGCCCTGAATCGGGCCTTTGTGCACCGGGTCAGCAGCGGCCAGCCGTTCGGCATTTTGAAGTGGGCGATGAGCCTCGATGGCCGCACCGCCCTGCCCAACGGCGCCAGCCAGTGGATCAGCGGTCCGGAGGCGAGGGATTGGGTGCACCGGCTACGGGCCAGCTGCGATGCGGTGATCGTGGGCGGCGGCACGGTACGGGCCGATGATCCCCTGCTCACCAGCCGCGGCCGGCGCGATCCTGAACCCTTGCGGGTGGTACTCAGCCAGGGCCTGCAGCTACCTCAATCAGCTCGGCTCTGGGAACTTGGCGCGGCCCCGACCCTGGTGGCCCATGGACCGGAGGCGCCGACGCTGGGCCGGGAGCGGCTGCAGCGGCTGCGGGTGGAGCACCTGGAACTGCCCGCTTGCGAGCCCCAGGCCCTGTTGGCCGCCCTGGCGGCGCGGGGCTGCAATCGGGTGCTGTGGGAATGCGGCCCGAAGCTGGCGGCGGCCGCGATCAGCCAGGGTTGCGTGCAGGAGGTGGCGGCGGTGATCGCCCCGAAGCTGCTGGGCGGCGCCGCGGCCCGCACGCCGCTGGGGGATCTGGGCTTAGTGGGCATGGACCAGGTCCAACCATGGTGGCAGCTGGAACGCTGCGGGCTCGGCGCCGACCTGCTCTGGAGGTTGGCAAGCCCTTCGCCAGCAGAAGCAACTGTTCCCAGCCCCCAAGCCAACGCCAATCGGGCCCCGGAGCTGCGATGAGAATCGAACTGCACGGCCGCCAACCCTGCCACTACCAGCTGGCCAACCCCTGGCAGCAACCGCTCGGCCGCATCGCCGAATTCCTGCGACCAATCCTGCTCGACCCCCAGACCTACGTGGTGCGGGAGCGGGCACGGCTGGTGAGCTCCAATCTGGTGGGGGTTGGCCGCAACCGGCGCATCGTGGAGGAGACCCTCCACCTCAAGGAACTCGAACCGCAACGGCGGCGCGAGCTGCAGCTGCGCTCGCTGCTGCCGGCCCAGGAACGCCTCAGTGGCGCGGTCTGCTCCCTGGTGGACAGCCGCCAGTGGACAGGCAGCTTCTTCCACTGGTTCCTCGACTGTCTGCCCCGCCTGATCGCCGCCGACGACCACAGCCGGCGCCGGGGCGAGACCACCCGGCTGATCGTGCCGGCCAGCTTGAACCGCTGGCAGGCCGAATCCCTGGCCATGCTCCAGATCGCGCCGCAGCGACTATTGGCCGATCGGCCCGTGGGCCGCGGCGGCTTGGCGGTGGAGCGGTTGATCGCCTTTGTGGCGCACCGCTGGCAGCGACTCGGCGATGCCCCCTTCGATGCCGCCTCCCCCTGGGCCCTGCAGCAGCTGGCCGCGCGCCTCAGCCGGGCCACGCCCCCCAGCCCCATGGCCCAGCCCCAGCGGCTCTACCTATCGCGCCGGGGCGTGTCGACCCGCCAGGTGAGCAATGAGCAGGCGGTGTTGGAGCTGCTCGAACCCCATGGCTTCGTGGCGGTGCAAACCGAACAGCTCTCCGTCGCTGAGCAGATCAATTTGTTCCGTAGCGCCACCCATATCGTGGCCCCCCATGGCGCCAGCCTCACCAACCTGCTCCACGCCCAGGGCGCCAGCGTGCTGGAACTGTTCCAGGATGGCCATGGCGTGCGCCCTGACTTCTTCCAGCTGGCGATGATCAACAAGCTGGCCTATCACCACGCCCTCTGCCCTTCCAGGGGGCCCGAGCAGCATATCCAGGTGCCCAGCGAAGTGATTGCAAACTATCTGGCCCGCACCCTCTGATCGACGACCACCACCAACATCTACGAACCCAATCTGCCCGGGCGCTCAAACCAGTTCAGGATGGAGCGGATCCCCTTTGAAAGGGCCGATCAGGTCGGCGCTGATCCAGCCGCCATAGAAGCCACCCGGCTGGGGCCGCACCCGCTCGCCATCCAGCCAGCAACCATCCATCAGGCCCGGATAAAGGGAATACCATCCGGCCAGGGCACGAAAAGCTGGTGTCGGGTGGGGGTATTGCCAGAGGGCGCGGCTGATGCGTTGAAGCCGGCGCGGCGTGCTGATTTCAGCCACCAGGCCGTCTTCAGTCACCAGGCCATCTTCAGCCACCAGGCCGACTTCACCGACCAGATCGAAATAGCGAGCGACGCCCTTCCATTCGCAAAAGCTGCCGCCCGCGGCAGGCTCCAGCAGCGTCAGATCCAGACTCTCCGGGGGCAGGTAGAAGCTGGGTGGATGGAAGGTCTCCAGCACCCGCAGCGAACGGTGGGTATCGCAGAGCAGGCGCCCGAACACCTCCACCCGCACGTGGCGGTCACAGTCCACAAGGGCTGGCGGCCGGGGATAGGCCGCCACCGATTCGTACAGCACCATCGTGATTAGCCCGCAATGAAATGGCGCAGCCGGCGAGCTTCCTCGCCGGCGCGGCGCTGTAGTTCGGCATCGCTGAGGCTCTCCTCGGCCCGCAGCTGGGCGGCGATCACGTCGGCTTCCACCACCACGAAGCCAGCGTCCCGCGCCAGGGCTAGGAAAGCCTCGAGATCGAGCGGATCCGCGTGGTTTTGGAGACGTTGTTCCAACGTCGGTTGGCGGCGGGCATGGGCCAAGAAGGCATCCAATTGGTCCAGGCTCATCAGGGCGGGGGCAGTGGAACCAGATTAAACGGGCCCAGCATCTGGGGCTGAAGCTGTTCTAGTACTGAATCAGCCAATCCAGGCCGGAATCGGCCAATCCGGGACGCAGTCAACCAAACCAGGGTGCAATCAACTGAGCTAGGGTGCAATCAATTGATGCAAGGCGTAACCAAATGGTTTAGGGAACCTCTGAAAAACCCGCTAAAATCAATCCAGATCCAAGACTGAGACTGGAACGGATGGCTGACCCCCTCCAGCTGGGCTTTTCGGACTACGAGCAGATCTTCGCCAAAAAGCGGACGCGTCGTCAGCGCT
>CAIOGZ010000086.1 GCA_903858015.1 uncultured cyanobacterium | reverse complement strand
TCCAAGAAGCGCTGACGACGCGTCCGCTTTTTGGCGAAGATCTGCTCGTAGTCCGAAAAGCCCAGCTGGAGGGGGTCAGCCATCCGTTCCAGTCTCAGTCTTGGATCTGGATTGATTTTAGCGGGTTTTTCAGAGGTTCCCAAAATCGCCAGATAGGGCTGAAGATCACCGCGAGAACCCACGGAAAGCAATCGAATCGTGGCCATGCCGGAGCTCGTATCACTAGATAGGGTAAGCGAGTTTTTGACGTGTTGACGAAGAGCGTCTAACGCTCAAGATCAGAAGCTGGCAAGCGAACCTGGGCCCTGCCAATGTCCAACGCTGCCGTCGCCTGTATCTTGACGTCAGAAGATCCCCCCATCAGTAGACATCGCTTCGGTGGTCAACCTTTGCAACGTCAACAAAACGGGACTGATCATCAACGGAGTCAATCACTCGATCGCTGCCTTGGCGAACACGATCGAGCTTCGGCCTGCCCGCGAGCTTTTCAGCCCCTGATGGCCGCGGCTGCGCTGCCAGTGATCTAATTTTCTCAATCAATCGTGGTAACGCCAGCTTGTCCGATACCGCCTGCAGCTCCTTATCAGCTGATAGCTTAATCGAGAGGCTTCAGTTTGTGATAATAGCCTACCTTGCGGATTCGGCTCAATCGGAGCCAGCTCAGAGACCCGCCTATGTCATCTGATGATTGTACATCTGATTTTTGTGCAGCACAGGGATCTCTCAGACTCAATGGGCGCAGCCAACTGCGATGCTGGCGCTCGGCCGCCAGGAGCCTGAAGCCAATCCTGGCAAATGTGCCGCATGGATGCCCCCTGCCGCCCCGGCCGCCAGGCGCACATGCCATTAAACTCACTAAACTCAGATCAGCAGACTAGATGATCGAAGCCCTAAGAGACGAGATCGTTGAAACGCAAAAAGGCAGGCTAGATTTATTTAAATGGAAACTAATTATTTCAGCATCATTAGCGGCAATTGGCCTTGGGTTCGGATCTGATCTGGCCGTCAAGGCTGGACAAGCAACGCTTGCAACCCTGGCGGCCACGGCGCAGCCAAGGGACCCCGACCCCATCTTTTCATCCATGCATTTAACTCTATGCCTAATTCCATTAGCCTGTAGCTACGTTGACTTGCTGTGCGTGAATCTCCAACTAAGAATGTTAGTAATAGGCAGATTCTTCGAAGCATTTCCCGACAAAAAACTGCCCGAGATCCATTTCATGAAACTTTATGAAATATTCTGCGCCACCAACCGAAACGCCTACTGCCTTGACGACCTCGCACAGTTCTGGTCAACCGCTTTCGTCTCCTTATTAATTGTCATAGCAGGTTGCTTTCATTACGAAAGTGATCGCAGAACTTTCTACGCCCTTATCGTTTTTGGCGTGGCGGGCGTACTCTTAACATTTCTAATCCGCAACAGGTATCACAAATTGCATTTAAGGATCATGAACCATGATCTAATTGGATACAAATGACCATGCCAAAACCAATCCCAAGTCAGCTGCCGCAGGAGACCCTACAAGAAGCATTGCAAAAAGCCTTGCGAACCAACTATCTGCTTGAGCATATTATTGCCATTCAGGCCCTGCTAGAAGAGCATCAAGTATTCGAGTTTTCCTGCCTGGATAATGGCTTGTTTCCAGCCTCTCCCGCCGCTGATGCAAAAAACACTGGCTACAAAAATGTCTGGATTCGAGACAACATCTACGTTGCCTACGCGCACCATGTCTCCGGGAAAACCGATATTGCGCTTAAGAATGTGAGCACGCTATTGCAATACTTCAAACAGCATTCATCTCGCTTTAGACGCGTGATTGATACCCAGACCAAGCCAAGCTCCTGCATGGAACGCCCCCATGTCAGATTCAATGGGCTTGAGCTTGCGGAGCTAGATGAGCCATGGCAACACGCACAAAATGATGCCTTGGGATATTTTCTGTGGCTATACTGCAAACTTCATGCCAAAGAAGATTCAAGGGGTTCAAACAAACTCGATCGGGATGCCATCGAAGTCCTGACCCTATTCCCACTCTATTTTCAGGCAATACAATTTTGGGAAGACGAAGATAGCGGGCACTGGGAAGAAGCTCCTAAAATTGAAGCTTCAAGCATTGGAGTCGTTACCGCTGGCCTTAAGGAATTAAGAAGCTTAATGGCAAACAGATCATCGCCACCACAGAGCTGGCACTATGGAGGGAAAGTTGTCAACATCCAGCTGCTCGACAATCTCATCGAATGCGGATATATGGCCATGGACACCATTCTGCCCGCTGAATGTAATCAGCCACCACCCCAATCGAGGCGCCATGATAGCGCATTGCTGTTTCTAGCCTATCCCTTGGACATTCTCCAAGAAAGCCTGGCCGATCTAATTGTAGATGATATCATCGCCAATTTACAAGGCGAGCTTGGCATTCGTAGATACATGGGAGACAACTTCTGGTGCCGTGATTTCCAGAATCTTCCCAAGAATATTCAGAACTCACCGTACACAGACAGACAGGAGTGGCTGCGGGAACATGCCAAAGAGATTGTGCTTGGCGAAGAGGCTCAATGGTGCATTTTTGATCCTATGATTTCAGCTTATTATGGCCGCAAGTATCAATCCAAATCCGGCAAGCCAGAGGATCTTCGCCTGCAAACTGAATACCTCAATCGCTCCCTAAATCAAATCACCCAGAAGGGCTACATCGTAGAAGAAAAGTCCCCAGAAGGCATCGATCAAAGTGTCGAAATCCCCGAATTCAAGTGTCCCGAGCTTTACTACATCCAAAAAGGCCATCACACCCCCAACACATCAACGCCGCTGCTGTGGACCCAAGCCAATCTATTGATCGCCCTAGAAGCGATGAAGCAAAGCTTACTTCAATCGCCCATAAGCAAATAACTCAACTACCATAGCCAACCAAAAGCCAAGGACGCTCTCAGCCACCATGGGGAGCCTTCCCCCCTGCTCGCCGCCATGGGCGCTGCGCCGCCATCACCACCGCAGCCACCACCGCTGCCGCAGGCTCAGGGACAGACAGACGAGCCGCGCGTCCCCGAGCTTGGGGCCCAGAAGCTTGGGACCAAGGGGCTGGAGGCCCAAGAACTGGTGGCCCAGCTCGGGGCTCGGGCCGAGGTGGCGGCGGAGTTCTCGCCACCTGCGCTCGACTGCGCCAGGTTCCTAAGCAGCACTGGCCTTAGCAGTGTTGGCCTCAGCAGGAGTGGTCCTGCCAGTCCAGACCATGCCAATCCAGGCACTGCCAGTCCAGCCCCAACCAGCAGCGGCCCTCCCAGCTCAGGGCTTGCCCCCCCCGGTCCGATCCTGGATGTGCGCAGCCCGGCTGAGTTCGCCCAGGGCCACATCCCCGGCGCCACCAACCTGCCCCTGTTCAGCGACGCCGAACGGGCCGAGATCGGCACGCTCTACAAGCAGGAGGGGCGGCAGGCGGCGGTGCTCAAGGGGCTGTCCCTGGTGGGCCCCCGCCTGGAGGTGCTGGCGGCGGCCCTGCTGGAGGCGGCCGACCTGGGGCGGGCCGAGAAGCTTGCGGCGGCGCCGACCCAGGAGCAGTTCGCCGGCCCCGTGCTGCGCATCCACTGCTGGCGCGGCGGCATGCGCTCCGCTTCGGTGGCCTGGCTGGCCCGCCAGCTCGATCTGCCGGTGGTGCTGCTGGAGGGGGGCTACAAGGCCTATCGGCGCTGGGTGCTCGCTTTGTTCGAGCGGCCCTGGCCCCTGCACCTGCTCGGCGGCCGCACCGGCAGCGGCAAAACCGATCTCCTGCTGGCCCTGCGCGATCGGGGCGTGGCGGTGCTCGACCTGGAGGGCCGCGCCCACCACCGCGGCAGCAGCTTCGGCGCCCTCGGCCTGCCGCCCCAACCGAGCAGCGAGCACTACGAAAACCTGCTCGCCGCCGACCTCAGCAGCCTCCAGGGGGCAGCGCAGATCTGGCTGGAGGCCGAAAGCTCCCAGGTGGGCCGCTGCCGCATCCCCGCCGGCCTCTGGCGCCAGATGCAGGCCGCCCCCGCCCTGGCGGTGCAACGCCCCCTGGAGCAAAGGGTGGCCCAGCTGGTGGCGATCTACGGCCAGCAGGATCCCACCGCCCTGGCCGAAGCCACCCAACGCATCGCCAAACGGCTCGGCCCCCAGCGCACCGCCCTCGCCCTCGAAGCGATCGCCGCCGGCGACTGGGCCGCCGCCTGCCAGCCGATGCTCGACTACTACGACCGCTGCTACGACCACGACCTCAGCAGCCACGCCGTGCAGACGGTGGAGCTGGGGGATCTGGCGGCGGCGGCAGCGGCGGCGATGCTGCTGGAGCGGGGGTTGGTGTTGCGCTGATTAGGTGGTGCGCTGATTCAGTGCAACGAATCCAGAGCAGCCAAGCCAGGCCCTCCCCCAATCCCGCCACCTTCGTTACCCCAATCCCACCACCCGCCCAATCACCGCCGCCTCCGTAAACCCAGCCCGCCGCACGGCCACCAAGGCATCGCCAGCGCGCCCGGCAGGCAGAACAGCCAGCAGGGGGCCGCAGGTCTGGGGGTCGATCAGCAGGCCCTGCAGGGCAGACCCAGGCCCTGGGCCCAGCAACCGCACCGGCCCCTCCAGCAGCGCCAGGGCCCGGGCATTGGCCGGCGCCAGGCTGCTGGCCCAGCCCTGCTCCAGCAGCGCCAAGGCGCCGCCAAAGGCGGGGATCGCCGCCGCGTCCAACTCCACCAGCACCTCCCCCAGCACCTCCCCCACGGCCCGATCGGCCGCGAGCATCTCCCCCAGATGGCCCAGTAACCCAAAACCGGTGATGTCGGTGCAAGCCCGGCAGCCATGGCAGGCCAGCAGCTCCACCAGCGGCGCCTGGGAGCGCTGCATCCGATCCAAAGCCTGGTCGATCCACTCGGGCCGGGCCGCCGCCGCCATCGCGGCGGCAAACAGCACCCCACTGCCGAGGGGGCCGCAGAGCAGCAGCGCATCACCGGGGCCCAACGGGCCCTTGGGCCATGGCTGGGCTGGCGCTGGGCCGGCCGGAGTGCAGCGCCCGTTCACCGTGAGGGCCAGGGCCAGGCCGGCGCCATCGCGCCCCTCCAGGCTATGGCCGCCGATCAGCCGCGCCCCGAGCGGATCCAGCACCGACCGCACCCCCGCCAGCGTCTGCAGCAGCAGCTCCTCCTGCAACGGCGCCTCCGCCTCCGGCACCGTCACCAGGGCCTGCACGCTGTCCACGGCGGCGCCACTGGCCCAGAGGTCGCCGCAGGCATGCAGGGTGGTGAGGCGGGCGTTGAGCCAGGGGTCGGCCACCAGGGCCGGGAAGCCATCCACGCTCTGCAGCAGCAGGCTGCCGTCGGCGGCGGTGGCCACCAGGGCGGCGTCCTCGGCTGGGGGGGCTGGTCTCGGGCGTGCTGGTGGGCCTTCCGCTGCCGCCAGTTCACCTGCCCAAGCAACCGTCTGAGCAGCCATCGCCGCGGCAGCCGCCGCAGGATCAGCCGCGAGATCTGCCGCTACCCCCTCAACCGCGGCCATCGCCTCCAACCGCGCCAGGGCCGCCTCCAGGGGGGCGGCACCCAATTTGGCGGCGCAGCCCCGGCAGGCCATCGCCGTGGGGTCCAGCGGCGCCAGGGCGGCAAAGCGCTCCAGAAAGCGCCGATCAATCGAAACCTTCCAGCGCCACAACCAGCGGCTGGGCCCCAACGCCAGCGGCCCCCAAAACGCCACCGCCCGGGGAGCCGCGGGCTGCAACCCGCCAGCCCCAGCTGCGCCCCCATCCCCCAACACCTGCAGCGCCCAGCGCTGGGGCCGCCAGGGCCGCAGCGGTTGGTCGGGGTGCTCGATGCTGCGCTGCAGGTTGTCGGCCAGCAGCGGCGTCGCCCGCACCGCCCACACCCCCGAAGCCGGCCGCGGCGCCGCAGCGATCAGGCCGCAATCCCCCACGGCAAACAGCCCCGGCCAAGCGCGCACCTGCAGGCTGGCCTCCGTGAGCACCCGGCCGCTGGCCCCATCCACCGGCAGGCCCGCCGCGGCCAGCCACTGGGGCGCCCGGCTACCGGTGCAGGCCAGATCGGCGGCGGCCGCCGCCGGCAGCTGCCGCTGCAGCGCAATCGCCGCCTCGGCCAGCAAGCGTTCCCCGATCCGGTTGGCCGCCGCCGAGCCCAGGTGCAGTCCCTGGCCGCGCAGCAAGAGCTGGGGTTCCAGGCCGCGGGCCTTCAGGGCCAGGGCCAGCTCCACCGCCGCCGCACCCCCGCCGCGAATCCGCACCAAATCACCGCGGCTGAGGCCCGCCAGCCAGGCCAAAAAAGGTTCCAGGGGCTTCACCGGTTGGCCAGCGCCGCCGAAAGCGCTGACCCCTGGGCCAGCCAAACCCTCCAGGCCCCTGCCCGCCCCCCCTGCCGTCACCGCCCCCACATCGAGGCTGAGCCGATCAAACCGCAACGCTGGCCGCCCCCGCAGCTGCAGCTGCCGCGCCCGGGGATCGAGCCCGGTGATCTCGGCCCGCACAAAAGCCACCCCAGCCAGGCCGCAAAGGCGCCGCAGATCAATCCCACACTCCGACCGCTGCACCAATCCCGCCACCAGGGCCGGCACGGTGCCCGAATAAAGGGCCGTGCTGTGGCGGCTGACCAGGGTCACCAGGGTCTGGGCCGGCCGCAGCTGCGGCCGCATCAGCCAGCGACGCAGCAGCAGCGCATGGCTGTGGCCGCCACCGGCCAGCACCAGATGGCAGCGGAGCGGCGGGGCTCCCGCCTGGCCGCTACTCAGGCCCCGCACGCTGGCCGCCGCTGAATCAAGCCAGCCGGTTCAGCAACCAAAGGTGCATCAACCAAAGGTGCATCAACCAAAATCGTGCCTCAGGCCAGCCCCCACCAGCTTGGCGTGCCGCCCAAGCCCTTAGCCTGGCTGGGTGAATGTGGCTCCGGCACGCGTGCATTCCCAGCCGATCAACCACCCCCCTGGCGGCCGCCCCGGCCTGATCCGGCTGAGCCTCAGCCTGCTGCTGGCCGCCCTGCCCTTGCCGCCGCTACTGCTGGGCTGCCAGCCGCAGCCGCCCCCCGCCAGCGTCCCCCCAGGCCCGCGCCGGATCTCGGCCCTGGGGCGGCTCGAACCGGAAACCCAGATCCGCAAGGTGTCGGTGCCCAGCTCCCTCAGCGGCGACCGCGTCGAGGCCATCTTGGTGGACGAAGGCCAGCTGGTCAGCAAGGGCCAGCCCCTGGCGCAGCTCAACAGCAAGGCCAGCCTGGCCGCCGCCCTGGCCGAAGCCGAGGAAAACGTCACCCTGTCGCGGCGCAAGCTGGAGCAGGTCAAGGCCGGCGCCAAGCAGGGGGAAATCCAGGCGCAGGTGTACAAAGTGGAGAGCCTGGAGCGGCGCCTCTCCGGCGAGAAGCTCGCCCAAGACCAGAAGGTCAATAGCAAGCGGGCCAGCATGCAGGAGGCCCGCACCGAAGCCAAGCGCTACGACGGCCTCTACGCCAACGGCGGCGCCTCCCAGCTGGAGCGCGACCGCTACCGCACCCGCGCCCAAACCACCGAAGCCGACTTCGCCCAGGCGATCGAAACCCGCGCCGGCAGCTTGGCTTCGCTGAGCTCGGAGATCGCCAGCGAACAACAGAAACTCGTCCAAATCAAAGAAGTGCGCCCCGTGGATGTAGCCACCGCCGAAAGCGAACTGCGCAAAGCGATCGCCTCCCGCGACCGGGCCAAACAGGAGCTCGCCTTCGCCACCGTGCTGGCCCCCCAGCGGGGCCGCATCCTCAAAGTGGTGGTGCGCCCGGGCGACAAGGTGGGCGACGGCGGCATCCTCGAAATGGCCGACACCAGCAGCATGGTGGTCACCGCCGAGGTGTATCAGAGCGACATCAAGGAGGTGCGAATCGGCCAGGCGGCGACGATCAGCGCCGATGGCTTCGAGGGCAGCGCCAGGGCCACGGTCTACCAGCTGCTGCCCCAGGTGCAGCGGCAATCGATCTTTGCCGGTGAAGCGGGCGAAAACCAAGACCAGCGGGTGTTCCAGGTGCGGCTGCGCATCGATCCCGCCGAGCTCAAGCGGCGCCCGATCGGCGGCGCCTCGAACTTGCAGGTGACTGTGGTGTTCGATCCGCTCAGCGCCGAGCAGGCCGCCCTCAGCCCCGCCGCCACCCCGGCCACCCCGAAAACCCCCTGATGCGACGCGCCGCCTCGAAATGGCTGCAGCGCACGCCGATCGCCTGGCTGCAGGCCAGCAACAACCCCACAAAATTGCTGATCGGCATTGCCGGGGTGAGCTTCTCCAACCTGCTGATGTTTTTCCAGCTTGGCCTACTCGATAGCCTCTACAACAGCCAGAAAAAACCGATCGATCACCTCGCCGCCGACCTGGTCATGGTGAGTTCCAAATACAGCAACCTCGGCTCGCTCCAGGATTTCCAGCGCAGCCGCCTCTACCAGGTGTTGGGGGTGGATGGGGTGGAAGCGGTATCGCCCCTGCGGATCGCCCGCGGCACCTGGGTGAGCCCGGATAGCCGCAAATCGTTCGACATCTACGTCTATGGCGTCAACCTGGCCCAACCATCGCTCCGCTTCCCGGAGCTGGAGGCCAACCGCAGCCAGCTTCAGGTACTGCGCCATGCCCTGTTCGATCGCAATTCAAAAAAGCAATACGGCGATGTGGCCAGATCGCTCCAACAGGGCGATCGATTTGATGTAGAAATCAACAACAAACGCATCCGGATCGTCGACACCTTCTCAATGGGTGCCACCTTCGCGGCGGAGGCCAACCTGATCACCGCTGAAAACACCTTCCTGCACCTTTTCCCCAAGGCCAATCCCACCAGCATTCAGCTGGGATTGATTCGGCTCAAACCAGGGGCCTCGCCCCAACAAGTCAAGGCCTCCATGCAACAAATCCTCTCCAATAAAGAGGTGATCGTGGTCAGCCGGCCGGAGCTGGCGGCGATGGAGACAAACTACTGGAAGCGCAACTCCTCCGTGGGCTTCATCTTCTCGCTTGGCGTGTTGGTGGGCTTCGTGGTGGGCAGCATAATCGTCTATCAAATTCTCTATGGCGATGTGATGAACTCCCTACCCCAGTACGCCACGCTTAAGGCGATGGGCTACCGCGATCCGTTTGTGATCGGCATCGTCATTCAGCAGTCGGCGATCCTCGCGGCGGTGGGCTTCATCCCAGGGGTGCTGCTCTCGACCGCCCTCTATGCCCTGCTGGCCAGCGTCACCAAACTCACCGTGCTGATGACCCTCAACCGCGCCCTACTGGTGCTGCTGCTCACCTTCGTGATGTGCGTGGGCTCCGGCAGCCTCGCCACCCGCAAGCTGGTGCAACTGGATCCGGCCGATGTCTTCTGAACTGGCCATGGATCCTGAGCGTCCGCAGGCGGGGCCCGCATCGCAGGGCGATCCATCCCCGAGCGCCGCTGGTCCCCCGACCCTGCCGGCGCCTGCCTTGGGCAGCGATCAAGCCACCGGCCCGGCGGCCATCGCAACCGCCCCGGCGGCCGCCGGGCCGGTGATCCGCCTGCAGCAGGTGAACCACTGGTTCGGCAGCGGCGACAACCGCAAGCACGCCCTTAAGGACATCTCGCTAACGATCGATCCCGGCCAGATCGTGATCTGCACCGGCCCCTCCGGCTCGGGCAAAACCACCCTGCTCACGATGCTGGGCGGCCTGCGCTCCTGCCAGGACGGCAGCCTGAAAATCCTGGGCCAGGAACTCCGGGGCGCCAGCAAAGAGAAACTGGCCGAGCTTCGCCTCAACGTGGGCTTCATCTTCCAGGCCCACAACCTGATGATGTTTCTCAATGCCCGCCGCAATGTGCGGCTCTCACTGGAACTGCACGATCGTTTCTTCGATCAAAACATGGACCAACTCGCCGCCACGATGCTGGAGCAGCTGGGGCTGGGGGATCGGCTCGATGCCATGCCCGCCAACCTCTCCGGCGGCCAAAGGCAGCGGGTGGCGATCGCCCGGGCCCTGGTCAGCCAGCCGAAAATTCTGCTCGGCGATGAACCCACCGCCGCCCTCGATAAGGAATCGGGCCGCACCGTGGTCAACCTGATGCAGAAAATGGCCCGCGAGCAGCAAACCACAATCATCATGGTCACCCACGACAACAAAATTCTCGATATAGCCGATCGGATCATCATCGTTGAAGATGGCCGCCTCGCTAACGCCAGCCAGGAAGCAGCCTTCCTGCAACGCATGCGCGACCCCGCCCACTGAGGCGCCCCAGCCCCCCTGCCAACCAACGAGCCGGCCAAGCCTCCTAGGATCGCTTTAAGAATGGATTGATTGGATGGCTCGTCTGGATTCCGGCTCCGGTTCAGGCCCCAATCCGAACCGCAGCCCGGGTCAACCCCCAGGTCCCCCCCCCCATCACCCCCCGGGCCAGCAGCTCGGCGCCTCCCCAGGCCATCCCGAGCTTGGCCCAGACCATCCCGAGCTTGGCCCAGGCCATGGCCCAAGCTCCTTTCCAAGCAATGTGGCCGAGCTGCTCACCCGCGCCCAGCTCGACAACGCCCGCGATGTATTCAAGCTGGTGGAAACGCGCTCGGCCCTCAGCCCCTACCAGGAACGGGAGCTGGCGGTGAAGCTGATCCAGAAGCTGGCCGCCTTCCACGAAGACGTGATCGATGGGCTGATCGCCGAGGACAAGGCAGAGAGCGTGGCCGCCTGGGCGATGGATCTCAACCGGATCCGGGTGGCGATCACCCTGCTGGAGGCTGTTGAGCTGTCCGACGACTAATCCCTGGCAACGCGGCGCCTAGATCGGAGAGCAGGTCGGCCGCCAGCCGCTCCGCACTGCGCAGCGCCCCCTCCACCCGGCCGAAGCCCACCCCGGCGAGATAGTCGCCGCAGAATCCCACCCGGCTGCGTCGGCAGAAGGCCAGGCCCGGCGGCAATCCCGGCTGCAGGGGAAAGGCGGCGCCCCAGCGCATCAGCTGCCGCTCCCCCCGCCCCACCAAGCCTGGCTCCAGCCACTCGGCCAGGGCCCCCTGCACCGCCTCGCCCAGGGCCTCCACCACCGCCCGCTCCTGCTCCTGCCGGGGCGGCACCCCAAGCTGGCGAGCAATCGAAGACTGCGATCCATACACGCTGAGGTGCTCCGCCGCGAAGATGGCACTGGAGTGGGCCACCACAGCCACCCGCCCATCCTCCAGGGGCTGGATCGATAGCCGCGACAGGCGCCAGCGCTGCTCCGCCGCCGCATCAAACCGCAACAAGCGGAACGGGCAACGGCGCCAGGCCTCCGCAGCTGTCCCCTCGGCCACCAGCAGCAGGTTGCTGCGGGCCTCGGCACGGATCGAGGCGAGGGCAGCCAGCCCATGGAGCAGTTCGGGATCACCGAGCGAGCGGGCCGCCACCTGCAGCGGCACCGTGCCCCAGGCCAACAGCAAACGGCAGCGGGGGTGGGCCAGCAGGCTGCTGGCCAGCACCAGGTAATCGGCCTCGCCCAGCAATTGGCGCTCCCGATCGAAAAGTTGCCAGCGGCCCTGCCGGCTCACCGCCAGATGGCAGACCAAGACGCCGTAGTGCTGGGCCACCGCCGCCATCGCGGCCCGCGGCGGCGCCGCGATGGCCTCCGCCCCGGCCCCGCCGCCGCTGGCAGCGGCCAGATCCAGGAGTCCCCGACAGAGGCCATCCATCCCGGCCACGCCTCGGAACAACAGGCCATCGCCATAGGGATCGCCATAGGAATCGCCAGGGTGCTCGGCATGGAGCCGCCCGGCGCCATCCAGCCGGGCCCTGGGTTCCTGCCAGACCTCGATCGCCCCCGCCTGCAGCAGCGGCTCCAGCAGCTCAGGCCCGGGGGCGGTGATGTTGAACAACGGAGCGCCATGGTTTAGACGCAGGCCCGGATCCTGGCGCGAGCGCCGGGTGGAGGCCCGGCCGCCGGGGCCCCGGCCGCTTTCCCACAGCGAGAGCTCACCGCGCCAGCCACCCCGGCGCAACGCCGCCACCAGGGCACAGCCGCTCACCCCAGCACCGATCACAGCGACGGAAGCGGAGGAGCTCAGGGGCATCGAGGGGTCCGTGCCAAGGGGACTGCCCCAACGATGAAGGATCGAAGCCCAAAGCGGGATTCCCCATCCGGATCGGGGCTGGCCAGCTTCCGTAGGCTTGCCCCACCCTGCCGGCCTGCCGGCCCCCAGCGATGTCGGATTCGCCCCACCCCGATCAACTCCAGCAGCAATCGCTCCTGGAGGAACTCGAGCAGCTGCGACGCAAGCGGGATCGCTACCAGGCCCTGCTCAAGGAGCTACCCGAGCTGTTTGAAGGCAAATTCCGGGAACGGAGCCGGCCCCTGCTCCAACGCAATCAGGAGTTGGTGGAGGAAGGTTTGACCCTGCGGCGGCAGATCCGCCGGGCCCTGCCCGAGCCCGGCAACGACCCCAGCGCCCTGCCACCGCGCCCCCCGGCGGCCCGGATGCCCTCCCCGGCGGCCTTGATGGGCGCCGCTGGCGGCCGCGGCCAGATCTTGGTGATCGCCGGGCTGGTCCTGGGGTCGCTCGGCCTGCTGCACTGGTGGGGTCTGCGGCAGACCCCAGCGGCCCCACCAGCGGCGGCGGCCCGGCCCGCAGCGGCCCCTGGGGCCAGCCTCAGCGTTCGCAGCACCGGCCCCAGCTGGATCGAGGTGCGCAACTCCGCTGGGGCCCTGCTCGTTGCGGAGCGCCTCGATGGCCAGCGCCGCTTCCCCTTGGGCCAGGGGCTACGGATCCGATCCGGGCGAGCCGACCTCGTCCGGATCCAGCTCAACAACCAGCCAGAACGCCCGCTGGGAACGGTCGACTGGATCGGCTGGACCAGCTTCGAGCCAGCTGCTGCCGCGGCCGACAAGCCCCGAAGTCAACCCTGATCAGCCGGAGGTTCGGCCGCTTGGCGGGATGCTGCAGACGCCGCCGATTCGCCCCCCGCCAACAGCCAAAGCACTAGCAACAGACCACCCCAACCCAGCCAGGCGAGGCTGAGCAGCGACCCCAGCAACGCGGCCAGGGGCTCCACAAACCAGTGGCTCAGCGTCAAGCTGATCAGCACCAGCCAAATCAGGGCCAGCATCAGGCAGCTCCTGGGCTGGCTCGGCAGACCACCGCATCAGCAGCAGCGGCGGCAGCGGGCCGCAGCACCTGCCAGCCAGCGGCGCCAGCAGGGGCGCCGCTGGCGGCTGCTTCTACCCAGGCGAGCACGCAGCTGGGTTGGCCCGAACCTGGCAGCCAGGGCAAGGGGGCCAGCAAGGCCAGCTCTGGAAAGGCGGCAGCGGCCTGGTCCGCATCCAGGGCCGGCGGTGCGCCCGAGCGGTTGGCACTGGTGGTGGCGAGCGGGCCGCTGCGGCGCAGCAGGTCGCGGGCGGGCCCGGACGCCGGCACCCGCAGGCCCAGGCTGGCGGCCGTGGGGTTCAGGGCCTGGGCCACCGGGCCGGCCAGCGGCAGCACCAAGGTGACAGCACCGGGCCAGCAGCGATGCGCCTGCTCCAGCCATTCGGCTCGCCAGGGAAGCCCCAGCAGGCCCACGAGCTGATCCAGATCCGCCCCCATCAAGATCAGAGGTTTGTCGGGGGGGCGCTGCTTGAGGCGCCAGAGCGAGGCAGCAGCCTCGGGCCGGGCGGCCAAGGCCGGCACGGTGTCGGTGGGGAACAGCACCGCCTGGCCCGCCTGAAGCTGGCTGGCCAAAGCCGCTGCCGGCAGGGCCAAAGTCACCGCAAGCTCCCGGGGCAGGGCCGGCGGGCACTGGCAAATCGGCGCACCCCCTCCAGATCCCGATGGGCCTGGCCCGCCTCCAGACCGGCCGCCGCCAGCAGCTGCAGCACGGCTTCACTCTGGTCGTGGTGATGCTCCAGCAAGAGCACACCCCCCGGAGCGAGGGCACGCCCTGCGCCGGCGGTAATGGCGCGGATCGCCACCAAACCATCGGCACCGCCATCGAGGGCCAGCAGGGGCTCATGCTCCCGCACCACCGGATCGAGCCCGCCGACCGTGGCCGTGGGGATGTAGGGAGGGTTGGCCAGCACCAGATCCAACCGCCCCCACCAGGGCTTGAGGCCCTCCCACCAATCGGAGTCGAGCAGGCTGAAGCGGGCCTCGACAGCGGCGGCGGCCCGGTTGATCGCCGCCTGACGCAAGGCCCCATCGCTGACATCCACCGCCAACCCCCGGGCCGCCGGCAGGGCCCTGGCCAGGGCAACGGCCAGACAGCCAGAGCCGGTTCCCAGGTCTGCCCAGAGCAGGCCCTCGGCCGGGGCGGCCGGTGCCAGTTCCAGGGCGAGATCCACCAGCAGCTCCGTCTCCTGACGGGGAATCAGCACGCCAGGTGCCACCCCCAACTCCAGATCCCGCCACGGACAACGGCCCACCAGGTATTGCAGCGGCTCGGCCCGCTGGCGGTGCCGCAGCCAGAGGTGTTCGAGCTGGGCCAGGGGTTGGCTCAGCAGCACCGTTCGGTTGGGATGGAGGTGCAGGGCCTGGAGCTGGGGCCAACCCAGGCCGCCAGCCAAATCCAGCAACCAATCCAGATCGGCCCGGCTGCCGCCGCTGGTGCGCAGCAACTGCCGCCTCCAGGCGAGCAGGTCCCTCGCCACAATCGCCTCCTGGCCCCCAAGACCAACGGCAGCAGCGGCGCCAGCGCCGCCATCGACGGCAGAGTCCAGCCCATCCCCAGGGGCGGGCTGGATCGAAGCCCCAGGGGATACCGCAGGCGAGGATCTGAGCATCGGCCCAGGCTAAAGCTCCCGCTAGGCCAAGCCGCCGACCACCCAGGGGTGCCAACGCAAGCCGGGCTCCGCCCGCAGCAGCCCGGCCGTTTCAAGCTCGAACAACTCCAGGGCGAGCTCGGCGGCGGGCCTTTGCAGGCGCTGGCAGATCTGCTCTAAGGAGGCACCATGGCCCACCGCCGCCATCAAGTGCTGCCGCCCCCCACCGCCCGATCCAGTCGCCTGCGGCAGCCGCCCCCCCTGGGAGGCCAAGCCATGGCCAGCGGCTGATCGGGCCAGCGGCCCATAACCGAGGGAAGCCACCAGATCCTCAGGGCCCAACAGGGGAGTGGCGCCCCGGGCCAGCAGGCGATTGCTGCCCAAGGCCGAGGCGCGCCCCGCATCGGCCGGCACCACCCAGAGGGGCAATCCCTGCTGCCAGGCGAAATCGGCCGAATGCAGCGCGCCGCTGCCCGGCGGACACTCCACCACCACCACCGCAGCCGCCAGGGCCACCAGCAGCCGGTTGCGACCGGCGAAATGGCCACGCCGCACCGGCGAACCGGCGGCCTGCTCGCTCACCAACAGGCCATGGCGGCCCACCGCCGCCTGCAAGGCCCCATGGTGCTGGGGATACACCCTTTCCAAGGGCGTCCCCAGCACCCCCACCGGCGCCCCCCCGCCGGCGAGGCAGCCGGCGTGCACGGCCGCATCAATCCCCTCCGCCAAACCACTCACCACCGGCCAGCCCGCCCCGGCCAGCGCCACCCCCAGGGCTCTGGCCATGGCAATTCCATGGGGAGAGGGGCGGCGTGTCCCCACCACCGCCACGGCCCGCCGCCCCGCCAGCAGGCTCCAGAGCGCCCCCCGCCCCTGCCACCACAGCGCCAGGGGCGGCCGCTCCAGGGCCCCGATCGCGAGGGGCCAGCGTCGATCGCCGGGCAGCACCACCCCCAGGCCCAGGCGGGGCTCCAGCTGGGCCAGCTGAGCGAGGGGATCCTCCCCCCAGTGGCTGCGGAAGCGTTCCACCGCCGGCACGAGGCCGGCATGCCAGCCCGGCAAGCTGGCCAAGCCAGCGGCGGGGGCGCGCCAGGCGAGGGCCAGCCCACCACAACCCTGATCCAGGGCCTGGAGCCGCACCCAGCCGAGGCCAGGACAGCGGCCCCAGAGCAACCACCAGAGCCGCTGCTCCCTGCTCCATGGCGCCGCAATGCCCCCAGCGAGGGGGAAGCGACCACCCAGCACGTCCCCCATAACCCACCAACAATCAGTACATTTGTACTCTATCGCGACGGACCGGCCACCAGGCTGGCCACCGCCGTTTCGAGCTCGGGCGGCAAGCGCCGCATCAAGCGGCGCTGCCGGTTGGCGCCCGCCATCGGCCCCAGCTGCACGGCCACCAGCTCCACCCGGGCCTCAGCCGCCACCACCCCAGCCCCATCCAGCAGCAAACTGCGCCAGGGCAGTCTCAAGCCCCGCCGAGGCTGCACCTCGCTGCGAATCTCCACCCAGTCCCCGTGCAGCAGGGCCTGGCGGTACTCGATCGCCAGCGCTACCACCGGCAACTCCAGGCCCTGGGCCGCAAGATCGCTGTAGGCCAGCCCTACGGCCGCCAGGGCTTCGACCCGGGCCTCCTCCAGCCAGCCCACATAGGCCCCGTGCCACATCACGCCGGCATGGTCGGTGTGCTGGGGCAACACCCGCCGCCGCAGCCGCCAACCCGCCGCCAGCAGGGGATCCTGGCCAGCCGGCTGCCGGGACAACCGACCCGGCAGCCCCGCCGGCGAGGCGGGAGACGTCACCAGACTTTCAGGGGGGTGCATCAAGCTCTTCACAGTGGTATCAGGGGGATTGGCAAAGGGCCATAGGCTGTCCCAGACCATCCAATTAGCCCGTGTTCCGTAACCTTCTGATTGCCGATTCCGGCAAGGGCAATGTGGAGGAGATGGTGCGCACGCTGCGTGCCATTCCCCCCTGCCGCCAGGCCCGCATCAACCTGCTCCATGTGGTGAGTGAGCAGGCTGGTGATGGGTTCCGCTCCCATCGCGACCGGGCCGACGCGCTGGTAGCCGAATCCGTGGCCCGCATGGGACTGCAACCCGCAGAGGTGAACAGCATCGTGCGCCAGGGCGACACCAAGCAAACGGTGCTCAAGGTGGCTGACGAGGTCAACGCCGACCTGATCGTGATGGGATCGCGCGGCCTGGGCCGTCTGCAATCAATTCTGGCCAATAGTGCCAGCCAGTACGTGTTCCAACTCTCCACCCGGCCGATGCTGCTGGTGCGGGACGACCTCTACATCCGGGCCATCAACCGGGTGATGGTCACCGTGGATGGCACGGGGGTGGGCGACGATGCGATCAAACTGGCCTGCGAATTGGTGGCCTCCATTCCCGGCGGCACCCTGACCGGCGTGCACGTCACCCGCCAAGACCTGCCAGCCACCCGGGGTGGCCGCAGCCAAGCCGACGAAGTGCTGGCACAAGCGGTGCAGCGGGCCCGCAGCTTCGGGGTCCCGATGCAGCCGATCCATCGCACCGGCGACATTGGCCGCACGGTCTGCGCGACGGCCGAGGAGATCAAGGCCGACCTGGTGGTGATCGCCTCCCAGGATCGTCGTCCCCTGGTGGCCAAGGCCCTGGTGGATCTGGATCGCTTGCTGGGCAGCTCGGTCAGCGACTACATCCGTGTGCATGCGCCGGCCCCGGTGCTGCTGGTGCGGGAGCCTGAAGCCAAGCGCTAAGCCTCCAGTCCGCAAGGATCAAGGCTCCGAGCCTCAAAACCCGGAGCCTCGAAGCTGGCTGTCTTCAAGCGCTGAGCTTTAAAGCGCTGAGCCCCAAAGCTTTGAACCTCGAAACGCTGGGCCCCATCGCCCTGAGCCGCAAAAGCCGGGCAATACCACTGCTCCTGGGAGCTCAAGGTCTTTGGCCCCAGGATCACCGCCGAGCACCCGCAAGCAAACCGCCCAATTCCAAGGGGCCCCCCAGCGGATCGATCCGGCCAGGACCCGCAGCCCATGGCCCTGCCTTGGCCGCCCTAGCTCGCTGGACAGCTGGCGGGGACCTTTGTCAACCTCCCTGGCGACTGCTGGTCTGAATGTAAAGAACAATCAAGAAGACAGCCGGAACCAGAACGAACAGGAGGCTGGCAACGAAGCCGAGATCGTTGGTTTCCATGGCGACGAAAGGTTCGGGCGGCGGGGTTCCGGATGGACCGTATCACCGCTGATCGGACGCTTCAGCCCCAACTTCACCGCTCGTTGCGGATGGTGCAGCGCCGAGCGTGTCGACGGCGCTGGGGGGGGCGGGTTCGGCGGGGCCAGGTTCTGCGGCAGCCTCGGGGCCATCGGAGGGGCCAGGCTCTGGCGCAGCGGGTTCCGGCCAGGCGGTCGGACCGGCCGGCAGGGGCGTCGCCAGGGCTCCCTCCAACAGGGGCTGCAGGTCTGCGGCACCCCCCTGGGGCCGGGTCACGATCAGCACGGAATGCTCAACCATGGTCTGGCAGGCCAAACGCCAGCTCTGGGGACGACGGCGCAGCTTCTGGTCCTCCACCACGGTGCGGGGACTGAGCGCCATGGCGGGCCCGGCCGGCACCACATCAACAAAGCAGGTGATGCATTGGCCGCAGCCACCGCAATTGCCCAATCGGCCCTTCAGCCCATAGAGCTCGATGCCCTCCCGCAGGGCCACCTCCCGCAGGTTTTCGCCCGGATAGCACTCCAGGTCGCGACCTTCACGCACAAACCGAATCACAGGCATGGGGGAACCCCGCAGTTGCCCCCATTGTGGAATCCCGCCGTTGCGGTCCGTAACCAGCACCCCCGTTGGGCCGGCGGCAGCGCCTACCATCGCCACCACACCCAGACCTGACCCCCATGGGATTGCCCTGGTACCGGGTGCACACGGTCGTGATCAACGACCCGGGCCGCTTGTTGGCCGTGCACCTCATGCACACCGCTCTGGTTGCCGGCTGGGCCGGCTCCATGGCGCTGTACGAGCTGGCCATTTTCGACCCTTCCGATCCCGTCCTCAACCCGATGTGGCGGCAGGGCATGTTCGTGATGCCCTTCATGGCCCGCCTGGGCGTTACCGGCAGCTGGAGCGGCTGGAGCATCACCGGCGAAACCGGAGTTGATCCAGGCTTCTGGAGCTTTGAAGGCGTTGCCGCGGCCCACATCGTCTTCAGCGGCCTGCTGTTCCTAGCCGCGATTTGGCACTGGACCTACTGGGACCTCGAGATCTGGCAGGACCCCCGCACCGGCGAACCCGCCCTCGACCTGCCCAAGATCTTCGGCATCCACCTGCTGCTGGCGGGCCTCGGCTGCTTCAGTTTCGGCGCTTTCCACCTCACCGGCGTGTTCGGGCCCGGGATGTGGGTGTCCGATCCCTACGGCGTCACCGGGCACCTAGAGAAAGTGCAGCCAGCCTGGGGACCTGAAGGCTTCAACCCCTTCAATCCGGGTGGCATCGTGGCCCACCACATTGCCGCCGGCATCGTCGGCATCATCGCCGGCATCTTCCACATCACAACCCGCCCCCCGGAGCGCCTTTACAAGGCCCTGCGCATGGGCAACATCGAAACCGTGCTGGCCAGTGCCATCGCGGCCGTGTTCTTCGCCGCCTTCGTGGTGGCCGGCACCATGTGGTACGGCGCCGCCGCCACCCCGATCGAGCTGTTCGGGCCCACCCGCTACCAGTGGGACCAGGGCTATTTCAAGACCGAGATCAACCGCAGGGTGCAAACAGCCATCGACAACGGCGCCAGCCGTCAGGAGGCCTGGGCGAGCATTCCTGAAAAACTCGCCTTCTACGACTACGTGGGCAACAGCCCTGCCAAGGGCGGTTTGTTCCGGGTTGGTCCGATGGTCAACGGCGATGGCCTGCCCACGGGCTGGCTTGGCCACATCAGCTTTACCGATAAAGCAGGCCGGGAGCTTGAAGTGCGGCGCCTGCCGAACTTCTTCGAGAACTTCCCGATCGTGCTTCAGGACCAAACCGGCGTGGTTCGTGCCGACATCCCCTTCCGGCGCGCCGAAGCGAAGTATTCCTTCGAACAGCAGGGCGTTACAGCCACCGTCTACGGCGGTGCCCTAAACGGTCAGTCCTTCACCGATCCTGCCGACGTCAAGCGTCTGGCCCGCAAAGCCCAGCTCGGCGAAGCCTTCGAGTTTGACCGCGACAAGTACCACTCCGATGGCACCTTCCGCAGTTCCCCCCGCGGTTGGTTCACCTTCGGCCACGCCACCTTCGCCCTGCTCTTCTTCTTCGGTCACATTTGGCATGGTGCCCGCACCCTCTACCGCGATGTGTTTGCCGGAATCGATCCCGACCTGGGCGAACAAGTTGAGTTTGGTCTCTTCCAGAAGTTGGGCGACCGTTCCACCCGCCGCCTGCCCCAGGGCTACGTGCCCCCGGCCGGCTCCACCCTCAGTTGAGCGTTTCAGCGTTCCGCTGACCTCCAGTCCTCGCCCGCCCTTACCGAGAACTCCCCATGGAGAGCTTCGCCTACATCCTGATCCTGGCCCTGGCCATTTCCACCCTCTTCTTCGCGATCGCCTTCCGCGACCCCCCGAAGATCGGCAAGTGATCAGCACCAATTAATCCTGCCTAGCCCCTGGACCCCCAGGGGCTTTTTTGATGGCTGGCGGCCGGGCGAGGCAGCGTTGCGATGGCCATCGCTAGGGCCGACGAAGCGAATCCAGGCGGATCGAGGCCAATGCCACAGGTCCAAGCCCTTCTCAGCACGCGCATCAATGTCTACACTTGGAACCAATGAGCTCGAGTTCCGGGCATGCAATGCCCCTCCTGCCAACACACCGATAGTCGGGTACTCGAGTCCCGCGCCGCCGACGCAGGTCGCAGCGTCCGCAGACGGCGTGAATGCCTTAACTGCGATTTTCGCTTCACCACCTATGAGCGGGTCGAAACCGTGCCGATCACAGTGGTCAAGCGCAGCGGCTGCCGCGAAACCTTCAACCGGGCCAAGCTGTTGCACGGCCTGCTGCGGGCCTGCGAAAAGACCGGCCTAGAACCAGCCCGCCTCGAAGCTGTGGTCGACGAGATCGAACTAGCCTTGCAGCAACGCAACGCCCGCGAGGTCAGCAGCAACGAGATTGGCGAACTGGTGCTGCTGCAACTGCGCCAGATGAGTGAGGTCGCCTACGTGCGCTTCGCCTCGGTCTACCGCCAATTCCGCAGCGTTAGTGACTTCGTCGCCACCCTGGAAGGGCTTGGCAACGTCGAACCAGCTGCACCGATCGGCAAGGAGCACCTTGCCGTGGTGGTCTGAACGCCCTGCTGCTCTGAAGCTGAGCATGCTTGCTTGATAGAATCGATGGTCGCGCACGAGCTCCTGGCGGGCAGCCGTGCAGCCCCACCTCGCACTGCCTCCGGCAGACCGCCATTGCTCCATGACCGTAACCCCCACCAGCCCATCCGACATCGGCGTTCTGGACACCCTCGAAGCTGAGGCCACCGCCCTTAGCGAAGCCGAAGCCGATTTCGATCTGGATATCCCGGAGGAGGTTCCCTCCGCCGATGCTTCCAGCAGCCGGGGCGCCGGTCGTGACAGCGAAGGCGTGGGCTTCACCCTCGATGATTTTGCCTCGCTGCTCAGCAAGTACGACTACAACTTCAAGCCCGGTGACGTCGTCAAGGGCACCGTGTTCGCGCTCGAATCGAAGGGCGCCATGATCGATATCGGCGCCAAGACCGCCGCTTTCATGCCCCTGCAGGAGGTGTCGATCAACCGCGTCGAGCACCTCTCCGACGTGCTGGAACCAGGCGAAGTCCGGGAGTTCTTCATCCTCAGCGAGGAAAACGAAGACGGCCAGCTCACCCTCTCGATCCGCCGCATCGAATACCAGCGGGCCTGGGAGCGGGTGCGCCAACTCCAGAAGGAAGACGCCACCATCTACAGCGAGGTGTTCGCCACCAACCGGGGCGGTGCCCTGGTCCGGGTGGAGGGGCTGCGGGGCTTCATTCCCGGCAGCCACATCAGCACCCGCAAGGCCAAGGAAGAACTTGTGGCCGACTTCCTCCCCCTCAAGTTCCTCGAGGTGGACGAAGAGCGCAACCGCCTGGTGCTCAGCCATCGCCGCGCCCTGGTGGAGCGCAAGATGAATCGCCTCGAGGTGGGCGAAGTGGTGTTGGGCACGGTGCGGGGCATCAAGCCCTACGGCGCCTTCATCGACATCGGCGGTGTCAGTGGTCTGCTGCACATTTCCGAGATCAGCCACGAGCACATCGAGACACCCCACACGGTGCTCAACGTCAACGACCAGATGAAGGTGATGATCATCGACCTCGACGCCGAACGGGGCCGCATCTCCCTCTCCACCAAGGCCCTGGAACCAGAACCGGGCGACATGCTCAGCGATCCCCAAAAAGTGTTCGACAAGGCCGAGGAAATGGCCGCCCGCTACAAGCAGATGCTGCTCGAGCAAGCCGAAGAAACCGAGCTGGAGGGTGTCAGCCTCGACTGACCCCCTGGCCCGATCCATCCCCTTGCTGCACCCGGTGGCTCCAGGCCGCCGGGTTTTTCCTTGCCATGGCCCACCTCCTACTGCGCGGCGAACCCCTCGGCCCAGCCAGCGGCGAAATCGCCCAGATCGCTGCGGTGCTCTTCGATAAGGACGGCACCTTGAGCCACAGCGAACCGATGCTGCTGAACCTGGCCCGGGCCCGCCTAGCCGCGTGCCTGGCCCTAGCTGATCTGGAGGATGCGGCTCCGGATCGGCACCAAGAGCTCCACGACCTACTGAGCCGTGCCTACGGCTTCCGGAGTGGTGGCATCCATCCTGATGGCATCCATCCTGGCGGCATCACTGCCGTGGCGGCTAGGGATCACAACCTGATCGCCACGGCCACGGTCCTGACCCAGGTGGGGCTGAGCTGGCCCGATGCCCATGCCATCGCCGAGCACGCCTTTGAACGCACCGATGCCCTCCATGGCAGTGGATCCGAGCTCCCACCCCAGCCCACCCAAGGCCTGGCTGCCCTGCTGGAACGACTCCACGCTGCCGGCCTGCGCTGTGCCGTGATCAGCAACGACGACCAGAACGGTATTCGTTCCTTTCTTGATAGCCATGGGCTCAGCCAGCGCTTTGAAGCCCTCTGGAGCGCCGAGCACCATCCCCGCAAACCGGCACCAGGAGCGGTGCATGGGCTGTGCAACCAGCTGGGGGTGCAGCCCATGCATTGCGCCCTGATCGGCGACGCCGACAGCGATTTGCGCATGGCCCGAGCCGCCGGAGTGCCGGTGGTGATCGGTTATCGGTCCGGCTGGCGCCACCCCCCCCAGCTGGAGCAGGGCAGCACGGTGCTGCACCACTGGGATGAACTGACGGCAAGCACGACCTAAACGCCCCCCCCCCCTTTGCGGCGGCGCCGGCCGACGGCGTGTCCATCGGCACAGGGTTAGTCCTCCAAAGAGACATATGCTCTGGGGTTTCGTGGCTAGCAGCCTCCATGAGTCGTTACGTCTTCACCTCGGAATCCGTCACCGAAGGGCATCCCGACAAAATCTGCGACCAGGTGAGTGACGCCGTCTTGGATGCCGTCCTGGCCCAGGATCCCACCAGCAGGGTGGCCTGTGAAACCGTGGTCAACACTGGACTCTGCCTGATCACCGGCGAAATCACGACCAGCGCCCGGGTCGACTTCAACACCCTGGTGCGGGGCGTGATCGAGCAAATCGGTTATAGCGGTGCCCGCGCCGGTGGCTTCGATGCCAAGAGCTGTGCCGTGCTCGTGGCCCTCGACCAACAGTCCCCCGACATCGCCCAGGGGGTCAACGAAGCTGACGACCACGATGGTGATCCCCTCGACCTGGTCGGTGCCGGCGACCAGGGCATCATGTTCGGTTACGCCTGCAATGAAACCCCCGAACTGATGCCGTTGCCGATCAGCCTGGCCCACCGCCTGGCCCGGCGCCTGGCCGAAGTTCGCCACAACGGCAGCCTCCCCTACCTGCTCCCCGACGGCAAGACCCAGGTGAGCGTGGTTTACGAAAACGATCAGCCGGTGGCGATCGACACGATCTTGATCTCCACCCAGCACACCGCTGAAATCGACGGCATTTCGGACGAAAAAGCGGTGCGGGAGAGGATCTCCGCCGACCTCTGGGAGCAGGTGGTGCTACCCGCCACCGCCGATCTCACCTTGAAGCCCAGCCCGGACAGCACCCGATTCCTGGTCAACCCCACCGGCAAGTTCGTGGTGGGTGGCCCCCAGGGTGATGCCGGCCTCACCGGGCGCAAGATCATCGTGGATACCTACGGCGGCTACGCCCGCCATGGCGGCGGGGCCTTCTCCGGCAAGGATCCCACCAAGGTGGATCGCTCCGCAGCCTATGCCGCCCGCTATGTGGCCAAGGCCTTGGTGGCCGCTGGACTCGCCCGCAAGGCTGAAGTGCAATTGAGCTACGCGATTGGTGTCGCCAAGCCGGTGAGCATCCTGGTGGAAACCTTCGGTACCGGCAAGCTCAGCAACGACGACCTCACCGCCCTGGTGCAGGAGCACTTCGATCTGCGACCCGGCGCCATCATCGCCAGCTTCGGACTGCGGGAACTGCCGCAGCAACGCGGTGGCCGCTTCTACCAGGACGTGGCCGCCTACGGCCACTTCGGTCGCTCCGACCTCCAACTCCCCTGGGAAGAGGTGACCAGCGTGGCCACCAACCTGCAGCAGGCCACCTCGGCCCGGGTCGCCAGCGCCAGTCACGCCTGAGCAGGGTGCACTCCAGCCCCAGCGGCCAGGCCTCCGGATTAGCCCTCGGCCTCGACCTCGGCAGTAGCGGGGCCCGTCTGGCCCTGGCCGGTCCTGGCCGAACTGGGGTGGAGCAGCTCTGGGAGGCGGCCATCCCCTATCCAGGTCCTTTCACGCAACCCGACAGTTGGCGCCAGGCCCTGATCGATCTGCTGGCGCGGCTACCGCCGCCCTGGCGCCGCCGGGTTGGGGCGATCGCCATCGCCGGCACCTCAGGCACCCTGCTGGTCTGCCGCCCGGATGGTTCGCTGCTGGGGGGCAGCCTGGCCGAAGCCCTCCCGTACCATCTTGCCTTTCCCAGCCACCAAGCCAGGGCAGCGGCCCTGGTGGGTGGGTTCGGGCCGGCGGCGAGTGCCAGCGGCAGCCTGGCCAGGGCCCTCGAACTGCTCCAGCGCAGCCGCCACGGATCGAGCCCCGCCCAGCCCTGGCTCCGCCACCAGGCCGATTGGCTGATGGGCTGGCTGCTGGGCGACTGGCGCTGGGGCGAGGAAGGCAACAACCTCCGCCTCGGTTGGAACCTGCAGGGACAATGCTGGAGCGGCGAGCTAGGCCACCAGAGCTGGGCGGCGGCCCTACCGCAAATCTGTGCCAGTGGCAGCGTGGTGGGACAGCTGGGGGCCGAGGCTGCCGCCAGCCTCCAGCTGCCAGCCGATTGCCGCGTCGTGGCCGGCAGCACCGATGCCAATGCGGGCGTGCTGGCGGCAGCCACCGAACCCAGCGATGGCATCAGCGTGTTGGGCACGAGCTTGGTCCTGAAGCAATTTGTAGCGGCACCCCTGAACGGCCCCGGCCTCAGCTGCCATCGGGTCGACGGTCGTTGGCTGCTGGGGGGGGCCTCCAATGCGGGGGCAGGCATCCTGCGGCGTTTCTTCAACGACGACCAGATCGCCAGCCTCAGCCGCCAGATCGATCCAGCTCGCCCCACCGGCTTGAACCTGCGGCCATTGTTGGCAAGCGGCGAGCGCTTTCCCGTGGATGATCCCACCCTGCAACCGATCCTGGAGCCCAGGCCCGTGGGGGATTCCCACTATTTGCAAGCCCTGCTGGAAGGGCTGACGGCGATTGAACTGGCCGGCTGGAAGCGGCTGCGTCAGCTCGGGGCCCCAGCGGTGCAGCGGGTGATCAGCATCGGGGGCGGAGCCCGCAACCCCCAGTGGCGCCAGCTGCGCCAACGGGCCCTTGGGGTGCCGGTGCTCAACCGCCCCCAATGCACGGCAGCGCGGGGCATGGCACTGCTAGCCCTCAGGGCGCTCGAACCAGCGGCTGCAACGAAGGGCGTCTGAGCCGCAGAGCAGACCCATGGCCGGAACCGGGCCGCCAGGATGGACCCAACCCTGACCGCAAGCCATGCCGGCCCCACTCACCGAACGCCTGAGCACCATCGCGTCGATGGCCCTGTTCGTCCTGCTCGCCGGCTACGTGGGTTTTAGCGCCATCCGGCTGGGCCTGGTGCTCTGGCAGCGCTTTGCCGCCGCCTAGGCCTGATCGTGGCTGCCGCCTAGACCCGAACCTTGCTGCCGCCAGGGCCGCCCCTTGATTCGGCCCTGGG
>CAIOGZ010000085.1 GCA_903858015.1 uncultured cyanobacterium | reverse complement strand
TCATGACTACTTGGTTGGCAATGGGGGTCATGATCTACTCATCGGTGGCAGTGGCCATGATCGCCTCCAAGGTGATGATGGCAACGATACCTTGATCGCCGCTGGCGGTAACGACACCCTCGTCGGCGGCGGCGGCAACGACCTCTACCAGATCAGCCGTGGCGGCTGGCGCACGGTGATCTCGGATCTCGAAACCAGCCCAGGTAGGGGCAATGCAGATGTATTGAAGTTGATCGATCTTTCTGCTAGCGAGGTTACGGCTGTTGGTCGCGATGCCAACTCACTCCTGATCCGCTTCTCAAGCTCCGATCAAGTCGTTGTCACCAACTACTTCCTTGGTCGGGATTGGAAGGTTGAATCGTTTCACTTTTCCGATGGCCTGGTTTGGGGTGCAACAACAATCAGCGAGCGCCTGATCCCCTAGGGGCCCCCGCCAAGCCCTGCTTGCTGGCAGCCTCACCCATACTTGGCCCAGCGGCCGCCTGCCTCGGTCCGTCAGCGAGGTTGCCTTCAATGCCCAGGGACCAGGGCCTATTTCGATCAATCAGTTCTGGGCTGCTCACCCTGGTGCTGTTGGTTTTGCTGCTGCTGGCCGGCTGGCAGCTGATCACTCCGGTGATCGCGCTTGATGTAGGTCGCCCAACCCTGCTGCCGCGCCCGCGCTCCGAGTCGAACCAACGCCAGCCCACCCCCCCAAACCCCACTTCGCTGCCCCCGGCTCCAGCCCGCCTTGCCGCCACCGTGCTGCGGGTGGGCGATGGCGATTCGCTCCAGGTGCAAATCGGTGCCCAGAAGCGCACGATACGGCTCGCCTGCGTTGATGCCCCCGAACTTGATCAGATCCCCTGGGGCACCGCCAGCCGCACCTACCTCCGGGAGCATCTGCGGCCTGGCAGCGCGGTGCAGCTGCTGCCCAAGGCCACCGACCGCTACGGCCGCCTCGTGGCTGAGGTGATCACCGAACCCAGTCGCCAGGCCGTAGGCAGCATCAAAACGGAAGCCAACATCAATCTGCTTTTGGTGCAGCAGGGCCAGGCCTTCGTTTACCCCAACCACTTGCATCAATGCGAGGCCGCCGCCTTTAACGCCGCGGAGTCCCGCGCCCGAGCTCGCCAGGAGGGCGTGTGGCAGCAATCCGGTGGCATCCAACGCCCCTGGAAGCATCGCCAGCTGAACCGGCCATCACCGCAGCATCGACCCCGACCAACTTGGCACCCCTCCCCTGCGTCAAGCAGTCAGTCGGCAGCCGCTAGGTAGACAGCCAGGCCGACAAGGGCTGCTGGGGCTGGGCGGGCGAGCTGGTGACCTCGACAATCCGGCCGATCGCGGCCGGATTGTCGAGGGCATCAAGGCAGACCCGAGCCACCAGCCGCCGCGGGATGCTCTTGCTCTGCTGCTGACCTGGCCCGGAGTAAAGGATTCCTTGCTGATCCAGGTCCTGCTCCGTTTCCGTCAAGCCACCGGGACGCACCACGGTCCAGTCGAGGCCACTGTCGGCGAGCCAACGTTCACCCAGCCCCTTCCAGACCAGGATTAGCCCAAACAGATTGAGCGGATGCAGCCAACGGCCACTGCACAGGGCGCTCACCAGCACCACCCGCTTCACCCCCGCCTCCCGACAGGCCGCCAGCTGGTCCCGCATCGCCAGGGCATCCACCTTGAGCGGCCCCAACAGATCGACCGAAGGTCGAGCCCCGGTGGCAATCACCAACGCCTCGCAATCGGAAAGGGCCGCCTTGAGTGCCAACCGATCGCCAAGGTCCAAACGCAGCAGATCGGCCCCCGCCAGCCCTGCCGGCACGGCTGAATCAGGCCGCAGGATCGCCCGCACCGCCATCCCCCTAGCAATCGCCTCCTGGACTACCCGCCAACCGGTCTTGCCGGAGGCGCCAGTGACAGCGATACGGCGCAGGGGATGGGGGGGAAGTGGGGTGGTCATCGCGAACGTGGAAGAGCTTGGAGGGATCGGGGAGAACACTCAGAACGGTAAGCAATCGCGGCATCTAATGCGGCTAAGGCTTCGAAATGGGCAGTCCAGATCGACGGATGCATCCATCATCGTTGCTAGCAGTGGAAGCCCATACTGCCGATACTCTTTACGGGCTATGGAGGCTGAATCGACAATTTGATTCAGCCTTCTGACATTAACCATGAGGGTGGTGATCCGATCGCTGAGGCCGGGTTCGGAGACGCACCCCCTGATTGGCGGGGATGGCCATTGACAGCCGGGCTGGTTGACAGGGCGGTTGGCCAAAAACATTCCCGCTTACACCAGGGTTTGACGCTTCACCGCAGTTGCCATTTCCAACAGGAGCAGCTTGTTGGCTTAGGCTGATTTATGCAGGTTCTGCAGAGCTCATTCACCAAGATGCTGCTTGACGAGGTTCGTTACATCGCGGCACTTTTACCACTTCAGCAGATTCTCAACAGGGCTTTCAATTTCGCTTGTTTGCGCAGGTCAATTCGTTAAGCCAATTCGCTATGCCACTTCGCTAAGCTGCTCCGGTGAGACACATCGGCAAGCCATCTCAGCAACTTCTTTGGATCAAGTTATCTGAGTCAAGTCATCCAAGTCAAGTTCTCTGAGTCAAGTTCTCTGAGTCAAGTTCTCTGAGTCAAGTTCTCTGAGTCAAGTTCTCTGAGCAAGTGAATCGGAGCAGCTCCGCTTTGGGGCCGAAGGCCAACAACTGGGTTTGGGCCGAAGGCCAACCAACTGGCGTGCCCCCGGCGGATGGCCCTGCCCGCCAGCGCCAGCGGCAGGTCGAGCCAGCTCCTGGTGGCTGGTGGGAGGGGAGCTGGGGCGGCAGGCCTCCAGAGCTGGGGAAAGCTGTCGCGGCTCGGTAGGCTGGCTGCATGGCGGCCGCGATCCTCGAAGTCGATCACCTCACCGTGCGCCGCGAGGCAGCCACGGTGGTGGACGACGTGAGCTTTTCGCTTCAACCGGAATCCGATACCGCCTTGGTAGGCCCCAATGGTGCCGGCAAGAGCAGCCTCGTGCAGGCCCTGCTCGGCATCCTGCCCCGTTGCTCCGGCTCGATCCGGCTCCTCGGAGAACCGCTCGGCCCCCGCGGCCAGCTGCCGGCCGCCGTGCGCGACCGCCTTGCCTATCTGCCCCAGACCCTCACCCTGCGGGGACGCATCCCGCTCAGCGTGGCCGAATTCGTGGCCCTCGGTTACGAGCGCCCCGGCCTCTCCCTACCCTGGCGCGGTCATAGCGGTCGTTCCGGCGCCGTGCGCAGCGCCCTGGCTCGCACCGACAGCAGCGACCTCGCCGAGCGCCTGATCAGCGATCTCTCCACCGGCCAGCTCAAACGCGTGCTGCTCGCCTTCTGTGTGGTGCGGCCCCGCAGCTTGCTGCTACTCGATGAGGCCCAAGCCGGCCTCGATAGCCAAGCCAGCGAGCAGTTCCACAGCCTTCTCTATGGCCTGCGCCGCCGGGAGGGCTGGACGATCCTGCAGGTCTCCCACGATTTGGAGATGGTGCGCCGTAGCTGCGACATGGTGCTTTGCCTCAACCGCAGCCTGCGCTGCTCCGGTTCCCCCGACCACGCCCTCAGCCCGAGCCAGCTGGAGCACCTCTATGGCCCCGGCTTCGTCCCCTATCACCACCACCACGCCAGCCAGCCCACGCCCCGATGAGCGCGGCCTCGAACCTGGTCGAGCTGCTGCAGATGCCATTCCTGCAGCGCGCCCTGCTGGCTGGACTGTTCACCGGGGCCCTTGGCGGCCTGCTGGGCAGTGTGGCGGTGCTGCGCCAACTCTCCTTCTTCAGTGATGCCCTCGGCCATTCCGCCCTGCTGGGCATCACCGTGGCCATCCTGCTCAATCTCAACCCCACCCTGGTGCTAGTGCCCTTTGCGGTGCTCTTTGCCCTCGGGATCGATCGGCTAGCGAGCCGCAGCCGTCTCCCCACCGATGCGCTGCTCAACATCGTGTACTCGTCGTCCCTGGCGCTGGCGGTGCTGGCCCTAAGCCGCGTCCCCAGCTACCGCGGTGGCATCGACCAATTGCTGTTCGGCGACATCCTGGGCGTGTCGTGGTTGGATCTCAGCCTGATCTTGCTACTGCTGCTGGCCGCCGGCAGTTATCTCGTGCTCAGCCGGCGGACCCAGATCCTGCTCACCCTTGATGAACCGCTCGCCATCTCCCGGGGGGTGGCAGCCGGCAGCCACCGCTTGCTGTTTATCGTGCTGCTGGCGGTGGTGGTGGCAATCTCAATCAAAGCGGTCGGCGTGCTGCTGATCAGCGCCTTCGTCGTGATTCCGGCCTGTGCCTCCCGCCTGGTGAGCCGCCGGTTCAGTGCCTATGGGTTGCTCGCCGCCGGCCTCGGGGCCGGCTGTGCCGTGGTCGGTCTGCTGCTTTCGGCCCTGTTCAATCTCCCCTCAGGCCCCGCCGTGGTGCTAGTGCAGTTGCTGGGCTTTTTGATCGCCCTCGCCCTGGCCCCGCTCCTGCGGTGACTGGGAAGGCGCCAGCGGCGGCGCCGTTGGTCTACCGAAGGCCGTGGGCTGGGCGTAAAGCCAGGCCAAGCTGGCCCGATCCCGGGCCGTTGGCGCCAGCACCGGCAGCGCCCCTGGTTTGGCCGCCATCGCATCAGCCGGATTGTCGCTATGGCCCCAAAGTCCGAAGGCATGGCCCAGCTCATGCAAGGCCGTGGCTTGCAGCGCTTCGGCCCGCTGGCCAGGGCCGACCAACACCTCCACCGCCGGCTCCAGTCGCCACCGACCCGGTAGCCGCTCCACCACCATCAAGCTGAGCAGCGCCCTGCCGTGGCTGGCGCGGCTACGGCCGCTGCCATCGCGGCCCAGCGGCGGTCGCCGCCGCCAAACCCGCACCTGGGCCGCCGCTGGATCCTGCACCCGTCGAATCGGCAGCAGGGCTGCCCAGCTGGCCAAGGCCGCCTCCAACGCCCCTTGCCAGCGTTGCTCCCATGGGTTGGGGCCGGCGCCAGGTGCCGGCGGTTCCAGCCACACGCACCACTGGTCAAGCCGTGGCCAACCCAGGCCGCTGGTCTGGAGCAGGGCTCCATAGGCCGGAATTCCCGGGCGGGGGGGGGGATCGAGAAGCTGGGCCACTGCGGCGGTTTGGACGGCCAGGGCCCGGGGACATGGCTGAGCCGCTGGGCCGGGAGCGGACCAGCCCTGGCCAGAAGCTGCTGGAGCCAAGCCAGGGGCCTGGGCCCAAACTGCCCCCCCCAGCAGCATCGACTCAAGCCCTAGTGCGCCAAGCCGTACTGCTGCAAGCCCCACGAGCCCCAGCCGCAGACGACGCCCAAACAATGCAGGACCTAAATAAACAAGCCGTTAAACACTACCCCGTGACACAGAAAACCCAAACGACGGTTGGGTCAACAGGTTTTGGATCCCAAGCCATTCCTTCCAGGCTGCCCTCAGGCCACCGGCAAACCGACGCCCCGTGCCATCAAGCTGGCCAGCAGGGGGATGAGGCCGAAACCCACCAGCTCGATATTCAAGATCCAGCGCAGCCGGTTGGCCAGAGATTGACTCACCTGGGGCAGCTCACCTTTGCGCAGCGGAATCGCCCAGAGAATGTAGGTGATCGTGGGATAGAGGGATAGCGCTCCTACCGCCAGGTAAGCGCCAACCTTGGTCCAAAACAGTGGATTTTCGGTGTAGAAGGCCGTGCCCTGACCGAAGTGCAACACCCGGGCGATGCCGCTCAGCAGCAAGCTGAGGGCGGCGATCCCATAAATCACGTCCACGATCACCAGCAAAATGGCGGTGCGACGATCGGGATCGGGTTGGATTAAAAAGCGCTCCAACAGCAGGGCAGCAAAGCAGAGCATGAAGCTCAGCTCGTGCCCGTAGGCCACGGCCGCACTGGTGAGCACCGGGGTGACAATCGCGGCGAGTCCGGCCATGGGGATCGGGGGCTGGGATGGGCTGGGGCCGCCAGACGGTAGCGGGCCGGAGCCATGGCGGCGAACGGGCCCGCCGGGTCGCAAAGGATCAGATCAAGTTCAAGCCGTCCACAGAGCGAAAGATGCATTGGCTTCAAAGCCGACAACGTTTGTGTTAAATGCCTGAATCAATGTCGGAATCAATGCCTGCATCAATGCCTGAATCAATGTCTGAATATTCAAAACAAGCCTACCTTGAGCCTATTGCCGAGCCTGGCCCATGGCGAGTTGTCTGGTTGCTTTTCTCGCTGAGATCGACCGCCACCAGCTGCTGCTAACTGCCGAGCAGGAAGTCAGCCTGGGCGCAAGGTGCATGCAGGAACGCTGCAGAACCGCCGCTGGCAAAGCTAGCGCCCGCGTATTCGATCCCTTCGAGGGCCGCACCTTGCGCAGCGGTGAAAGGGCCAAGGAGCAATTGATCGCCGCCACCTAAGTGTGACGATAAATCTAGCCAAGCGCTACCAGGGCAAGGGCCTCGAGCTGCTCGAGCTGATTCAGGAAGGCACGATCGGGCTGAGCCGTGCGGTGCAGCAAGTCGATCCCAGCCAAGGCCATCGCTGCAGCGCTTCTCTCTATTCGTGGATTCGCCAAGATCTGAGCCTGGCCCTTTTCAGCCAGGGCTGCAGCATCGGGATTCCGGTGATCGTGAATGGGAAACTGATGCGTCTACCGGCCGCCAAGGCTCGGCATCTGCAGACCCACGGCGTCGGGGGAGCTTGAGCCTGCAGCCAGCGTGCGCTCCAAGCTGGATTGATCCGAGCTGCTGGGTAAGAACCGCCCCTGGCCCTAGGGGCAACCGACCTAGCCGATCAGCATCGTCAAGCGGAGACTGGATCCGTTGTCGCCCCCGTGGCGCGCCCCTAGGGAGACCACCATGTCCGCCGCTACCTCGGCCGCGGGCCCGAACGGCCAGACCAGCATCGATGCCCAAGTGCTGGACAGCACGGTGGTGGATGAAGCGTTGCTGGTGCGATTGCTGCGTCGAGCCGGCCGCACGATCGCCAGGCCAGCGCTCGAGTGCTTCGAGCTGCTGCTGGATGGCGCCACCCCCCACCAGGCTCGGCTTTCGGTGCTGGCGGCGCTCACCTACCTGCTGCTGCCGATCGACCTGATTCCTGATTTCATCCCAGCCGCAGGCTTCAGCGACGACATGGTGGCGCTCACCGCCTTGCTCGGTCTGTGCGGGCGGCACCTGACGCCGGCGATCAAACTGCGGGCACAGCGCAGACTCGATCGCTGGTTCCCCCCTACCGCTTAGCGCCGCCTGCCGCGATGCCTTCCCCCAGCGCCCCCTTGAGCACCGATCAGCTCGACGACCTCCAGACCTTTCTCAAGGACTGGTTGCGCCATACCGGCCGAACCCAGGCCGACTTAAGGCGGGCGTTGCGGGCCCACTCGATCCGCATGCCCGTGCTGATCGAGGAGCTGCACCAAATCCACAGCCAGCTGGGCCTTGCCGCCTTGGCCGAGCGCTTGTGCGCGATCGAAGCGATCTGGCAGGAGGAAGACACCGACCCGGAGGGCCCGGATCGGGGCAGCGGCCTGCTAGAGGATTCCCTCGGCCAGCTCGACCTGTTGCTGGAGGAAATTCGCATGGAGGGCGCCTGAACCAGTTCAACCGCGGCGCCATTGGGTCGGTCGCGATAGGTTGCCGGTGGAAACCCTGCGATGCAAGTTGCGCGCTGCCATGACCCCTGTTGTTCCGATCCAGCCCAGTGCCCAGCCGCAGCCGCGGCGCAGCAGGGGCCGCCGGGCTGGATCCACTGTGGTGCTGCTCTCGGCCCTGGCCGTGCCTGCTCTGGCGTTTTCTGCTCTGGCCTTACCAGCTGGGGCCCAGTCGGAGAGTTTTCTGCTCAACCGCGGCAGCAAGGTGGGTCCTGCATCCAAGGTGAAGGCAACCAACTGCAAAACGGCCGCCGACGGCACAATCACTTGCGACACCAAGATTGACAACCCTCCGGGGGACACCCTGGCCAAACCCCAATACAGTCCCTTCAAGCAGTAGATCGACTCCCAGCTGAGCCAACGCAACGGGCTTGGAAGGGCCACGAAAAGCCCGTCGCGAGCTCCTTGCACGGGCGTCTTGAAGCAGCCCGCTTACCAGGGAGGATGCCATCAAGGCGCCGCAGCTTCCCACCAAAAGAGGGCGAGCCAAACCGTTCCTGCCCCGCCATCGCTGTTTTCCACCCGGTGGCGGCGCTGCGGTGCGATGTAGAGCCCATCGCCGCAGTTGAGTTGGCGGGGGGTGGCCTCATCGTCGAAGCTGAGCTGGGCACTCCCCTGCAGCAGGCAAACCCATTCGTGGGCCCGCTGCTCGTACCAGAAACCCTTCGGGCTCGATGCCCGGCAGGAGTGGATCCGCTCCAGCCGCCACAAGGGTCCCTCCAACAGCACCGTGCTGAGCTCCTGGCCAGGAGCGAGCCCAGGGCCGGCCAGCAGGCTGGCTCCGCCCCTGGGGCTGGCCTCCGCTTCACCCCAGCGGCGGCCGATCTCAAAGCCGTGCAACCGGGCCAACTCCACCACATCATGGTGGTGGCTGCAGGCCGCCAAACGCTGCCGCAGGGCCGGATCGGCTTCGCTCGCGGCCACGAATGCCTGTAAGTGCCGGACCTTTTGGAGAAATCGCTCCAAATCCTCTTCGGCCATCGGGTTTCCGGCCGGGCCGGTTGGGTTAGGGCAACTGCCTGATCATCCGCCAACGCCGGAAGGCGACGCCGGCATAGAAGGCCGTTTCTTCAGCTTCCTGGATCCAACCCAGCCGCTCCAGCAGCGGCCGCGAAAGTTGGCTGGCTTCCGTACGGAGTTGGCGCCAGCCCAGGCCGTGGGCATGCTGTTGCAGGGCCTGGACCAGGGCGGTGGCACGACCCTGGCGCACGGATCGGCCCCGGCAATACAGCAGAGCCAGGCGGTCTGGTGGGTCGAGCAGGGCAAAGGCTTCGATTACCCCCTCCCCTGCAGCTGCACAGCTAACCAGGCCGTAGCCCCGCCCCAGAAGCTGGCGGAATCCATCCTGGCGATCCACATGCCCTGCCCAGGCCTTGACCTGGGCAGGGCTATAGAGGGCGGAAGCCTGGCTGATCACTGCATCGCGATACACATCCTCCACCTGGTCAAAGTCACGGGGCAGAAGTTGTTGCAGGTGCACCAAGGGGGGGGTCATCGCTGATCGCTGCAGGCCTGGACCAACTGGAGCGCAAGCTCAGGACCTAGTTTGGCAGAATAAGCCGCCGAGGGAGGCTTACCGAATCCCGATTCCCACTTACCGCACAAGCTGAGAAGATATTCTGGGCCTGGCTTCCTGCTGGAAAGCGTGGGTCGGCAGATGATTATTTAGAGATTGCCTTCCATACCCTGTACCACTTCGATCGCCTGCATGATCTAGATGCAAACCCCTCTCCAATCAATAACCCCTCGAAACATCCCGAATCTCACCAGGCAGCAAACATAAAAATCGCGTAACCAACGGGCTCGCTCCGGGCTAGTAGGGGCGGGTTGGTTATTGTTCGTGGCGTCATCCAATCGGCTCGGCAGCTTGGGGAGCGCAGCCGCCCTGTCGCCTTCCTCTGCTGACAGACCCTGCTGAGGGGCCCAGCTGCAACACTGGGGACGATCCGCCTCGACCAGGGCGTTCTGACCTTGGTTCCCTGGCAGCCCATTCGATCCAGGTTTTGACCTGCAGCTACCAGGTTTTAGCTTTAGCTAGCAGGTTTTAGCCTGCAGCCACTGGATCGCAACGCACCCAGCACCTTCAGCCCAGAATTCCTGTGGTGGTCTCCCAGCCTGCCTTGCCCTTCGATCCCGTGGCCGATCCCCTGGCCGATCCGCAGATCAGCGCCGAGCAGGCTGCAGAGCCAAGGCTGGGCCTGGGCCGCAGGATCCTGATCGGGCTGCTGCTGCTGGCGATCACGCTCGTGATTCTGCTCTGGAGCCTCCCCGCCTGGGGCGCGAACGATATCGTGGTGCTGCAGCGGGGTGCACGGCTTTTCGAAAACCATTGCGCTGGCTGCCATAGCAACGGTGGAAATGTGATCCGCCGAAACAAGACCCTGCGGCGCCAAGACCTGCTGCGGGAGGGGGTGAAGGGGCCCCTGGATGTCGCCCGCATCGCCGCTAGCGGCAAGGGTCAGATGTCTGGATACGCCAAGGTTTTAGGAGACGGGGGCGCCGATGCCGTCGGCAGCTGGGTCTGGCGACAAGCAGAACTGGGCTGGCCACGGCGTTGACCGGCGGGTTGAGCTTTTTTTGTTGAATTGTTGCTTGGTTGTCGCTCGGTTGTTGCTTGATTGTTGCTTCGGCAGGCTGGATTGCGCGCCTAGCTTGGATTTTCTAAGCTCAAGGCCATAGCCGTAAGGTACTGGTCATTTCGCCCACGGCCTTGCTTACGTCGGCAACTCGGCTCCAGCGGCTCGATGCCGATGAGTAAGCCAGTTGGCCGACTGGCTAACAACATCTAGCCCGTTGCGGCGGGCCTAGCTGGGGTTCAAAGTTTTTGAATTTTGACTGTTTCAACGGCTTTGGTGCTCTTCACTACTGTGCCACGAAAATCAGTGTCCATTGAAAGATGTATCCGCTGCTGCCGCTAACTAGACAGGTTGAGGTGTGAGAACCCATTTCCCGCAATGACCAACAGCCTTCGCAAGTCGCTGCTTCGCGGCCTCGGATTTGCCGCAGCCAGCGGCGCCCTGATGGGCGCCCCTGTGCTGGCAGCACCCGCCGATCAGCAAGCCCCCGCCGCCGCCCAGCAAGTGGCGCAGGGCTTCAGCACCACCACCACCGTGGACGTGGTTGAAGTCGAATCCGTCAACGGCTGGTACCTCACCGCCGGTGCCGGCGCCGTGTGGCCTGGCGACATGAATTTCTGGGCCAACAATGCCCCCATCATGGCCACCAGCCAGCCCCGGGGTGTCTTGACCCAAAATGCTGGTTTTTCCGCTGACGGCGGTATTGGCTACGACTTCGGCGCGATCCGCACGGAACTGACCTACGGCTACTCCGCGCCCAGCGTTGATTCGATCGTTAGCCGTAATCTGAGCACCAGCTTCAGTGGCGGCGGCAAGGTCAACAAGAACGACATCATGCTCAGTGCCTACTGGGATGTGTTGCCGTTCAGCCGCTTCACCCCCTACATCGGTGGTGGCGTCGGCTACAGCAACCTCAGCACCCCCAGCTTCAACGTCGGCAGCTACCGCACCAGCGGTCACAACAAGGGTCTGTTTGGCTGGCAAGCCAAGGCTGGTGTGAGCTATGCCCTGGCCTACAACTGGGATGTTTACGCCGAAGGCACCTACTCCGGCACCGGCAACCCCCAGTTCGAGTCAATCAACTTCACTTCCTACAGCGACTTCGGCGCCAAGCTGGGCTTCCGCTACCGCTTCGCCTCCCCTGTCGTCGTTGTCGTGCCCGAGCCCGCTCCGGCCCCCGCTCCCGCCCCCGCTCCGATCCCCGCTCCCGAGCCCGCTCCCGAGCCCGTCGCTCCTATCCGCGGCCTCTGGTGATCACTTGGGGAAGGCATACTGCCTTCCCTTCTTGTCCACTTTCGTATTTGCCTTCTTTGGGACTGGCCTTGCCAGTCCCTTTTTTTGTTGGCAACTAGTTCGATGAAGCAGTTACCTAAAAAGCTTGAATCCAGGGATAAATCTCTACAGCGTTCCAAATTCCTTGGCGCCAATACACATCTCCTTTAACCAGGGCTTCGACGCTGGCCTGGTCGGTGGCTTCGTAGATGCCGAAAACGTGGCTACTGCCTTCGGTGGGCCCCAGGGTGAGCAGCACACCCTCCTCTTGCTGGCGTCGCAGGCCAGCCAAGTGCTCCTCGCGAAAGGGGGTGCGACGCTCAAGCGCATCGGGGCAGTAGGTACCCCAAAGAACGAATTTCATGCTGCAGATGGCAGAAGGACAGAAGCAGGATGGCCGGGGAGGTGGGCTCAGGGCAAGCTGCTCACTCAGCCGTCCAGGCCGGTACGCAGATTGGTACAAAAGTCGGCAGCAGCGGCGGCCACATCGCCCCCGGTTTGGGCTGCTGCAGCCATCGCCTTGACCAGGGCGCTGCCGACAATGGCACCGTCGGCGCCCCACTGACGGACCTGGCGGGCCTGCTCGGCTGCGGCGATACCGAAGCCCACCGCCACCGGCGTGGCGCCCTGGGCCTTGAGCTGCTGCAGCAGCGGCCCCACCCGGGCCTCCAGGTTGCTGCGCACCCCCGTCACCCCGGTCACACTCACCAGATAGGTGAAGCCCCGGCTGGCGGCATGGATGCGGGCCATGCGCTCAGGCGGTGTGGTGGGGGCTACCAACAAAACGAGATCGAGACCCTGCTCGGCCGCGATGCTGGAAAGTTTTTCGGCTTCCTCCAGCGGCAGATCAGGCACCACCAGGCCCGCAGCACCGGCGGCGGCGGCATCACGGCAGAAGGCCGCCATGCCCCGATTGAGCAGGGGATTGCTGTAGGTGAACAGCACCACGGGCGTGGTGAGTTGCTGCCGCAGGCTTGTTAGCAGCTCCAGCACCCGGCCTGGGGTGGTCCCAGCGGCAAGGGCTCGGGCCGCCGCCGCCTGGATCACCGGACCATCGGCGAGCGGATCGCTATAGGGAATGCCGAGTTCAATCAGATCGGCACCGGCTGCCTGTAGGGCCAGCAGAGTGGAGCCTGTGGTGGCAAGATTGGGGTCACCGGCCATCAAGAAAGGCATCAAGGCGCAACGGCCCTGCTGTTTGAGGCTGGCGAAGCGTTGGGATACCAGTGTGGGCTTGGGGATGGGAGCAGCGCTCATCGGGCCGGGCGATCGTTGGCGGTGGAGCCGAGCCTATGGGGTCGTGGCCTCGCTGCCATTGGCGGCCGCAGGGTCGCCGGCCAAAGCGGTGCTGGCAGGAGCGCTGGTGGCTGGACCATTGGCGGTCAGCTCAGCCAGCAACCGGGCCTGCTCCTGCTCGGGAAGCGCTTCGAAACGTGCCAGTAGTTCAGCGTCGGTCTGGGCGTCGTAACCGGCCCGGTAAATCCGGCGCTGCTCCGAGAAGGTCATGCGGCCGCTAACAACGCGGACCAGGTAAGTGATTGTCCACCCCACCACCAACAGCAGCAACAGCACGGCGGTGGCGATGCCTGCGGAAGGAGCCTCGAAGCCGCTGGCTTGGAACAGGCCGTAACCGGCGGCGCCCAAGCCCAGCAGAAGCAGGCCTAGCAGGAGAGCTTGGCCCCGGGTCACGCGGCGCTCTCGCCCTGGCCATGCAGGCGGAAATTGAGGAAGGGGGCGAACAGGATCAGGCCGGGGAAGAACAGAAACACCAGGCCATAAACCGCCGTGCGCTCGATTTTGCCCATCAGGGTCCAGCGGCGCTGCATCCACCAATAGAGGGCCAGGGGTACCACCAGCAGGTAGCCGGCCGCGAGGCTGGCATAAAGGCCGAGAACGAGCAGGGTTTCACCGCCGAGTCGCGCGATGAGGCCGTCAAGCGGGGCAGGCAGATGCACGGATACGGGGCCGTCGTGAGGCCAATCTAGGGCTCCGATATCTGAAGCGGGCTGGCTCGTTGACTGGAGTGGCTGGGGCTGGGGCTAGGCCAGGGGCTGGACAAGGGCAGGACCTGGGGACATTCAGACTAAAAAGCCCCGCAGCAAACGCTGCAGGGCAGGTGACAAGTGGAAGCGGTCAGGAAGACCAGGTTGTAGGTCCAGAGGGGTCAGCTCTGCTGTGATCAAAAGATTTGGTCAGGTCAGAGATGATCAGAAGATCTGATCATCTCTTGCGCGAGCGCTGGGGCTTGTGCCGACGAAGGGCCTTGAAAGGCGCCGCCGGCGTTAACTTAGGGAGATTCAGCCGATGCCGATCTGACCCAAGATGCCCTGGCCGGTGAGCAGCTCGGTGGCCAGGCCGATCACAAAGCCGAGCATGGCAAGGCGGCCATTCCAGGTTTCAGCGAAGGCAACGAAACCGAAACGGGGAGTGGTGGAGTCAGCCATGGTTGCTGGAAGGTTGCGAAACTTGACTCACTGTAACACATCTTGAAGGGTGCCTCTGGCCTGTGCTGCCGTTTCCCGGCGATCTGACCGCGGCTCTGCGGCATGGACCCCCTGCAGCGCAGCAGAGCCCTTGCTGGGGACTGGGCCTAACGGAGGCTTAGGGGTTTGGGGGGGCTGGTATCTGGCTAGTCGAGGGCGGCGCGCAGCTAGGCCTGATCGATCGCGGGCCCGTGCGAACGGAAAAGGCCAGTCCAAAGCGGTGCCAGTTGGAGCAGGTTGACGACCACCAGCCCCACCCCAGCCACGGAACCAAGCCGCGGACACCCCGACGACCTCAGCTGCAGCAGATCGTTCAAGCGACCAGGTTCAGCAGTTGGTTGCAGCCGTGGCTTAAAGCTGCCGTTCGCCCTCGCTGGGGTTACCGTGAAGCCCAGGGCGAGTTGAGTTGTACCTAAGCCAACCGCTTCGGCCTTGGCAAACTGAGGCGAACCAAGGGCAAGCGGTTCAAGGCCGCGCTGGGCTGCAGTCCTGGAATGGAACGCGAACAAAGTAGAGGGCATCGCCCCCTTGCACCTGCAGCCCGCCGCGGCTCCAGCTGCCCCAACGGCTGATGGATGCGGTGGGTGCGTCAGCCACGGCCTGATCACGCGGCAATAACTGGATCGTCGCTACCGCCCCTGCCCAGACCCTGCTGTTCGCTGAGCAGCAGCTGCAACGGTTCAGCCACCAACAACTCCTGCGCTGGCAACCGCTGCCACTGCAGCCCATGGCGCGGTAACCAGAGCTCCAGCAAGGGTCCCGCCCCAAGCGCGATCGGAGAGTGCCGCCGCCGCCGGCCCTGCAGCAAGGCCAGCGAGAGGAGCTCGCCATCGCCACGGTCCGAGCAGCGGAAGGAGTGGATCAGCCCCATCGCCTCGATTGCGGTGGAGCCTGGCGCAAGAACCACCAGGTGGGAGAGGCTGAACGCCTCCAACAATTGCAGCGGCAGCCGAATCCAGCTCCCGTGCAGACAAGCCTTGGCCAGGGCGGCGGGGCACGGATCGGCGGTGATCAGCACGTTGGCGGCCATAGACGGCTGCAGTGCAGGGGTACCGGCTTTGTTCAGGTAAATCCGCATCGATTGGCAAGGCTTTGATTAGGTATAGGTGTGGGGAATGGAGTCCACGGCTGTCGGCTGATTGCTGCCACAGGTGTGGGATTGCTGCTGGCACAGGTGGGGGGTCATGCAGTGGGTGCAGGGTAGTTGGAGCGTGGATCAGGGAAGGAAGCGCCGGTCAGTGCAGCAGATGCTTTTGGCTTAATTTCTATTGTTCCAGCTGGCTTTGTAAAGTGGGATCCAGCTAACTGGCATTAGTTTGTAGCAGCGCGAAGGACTTCATGCAGTGACGCCTTTGGCGAAGTCGATGGCGCAGTCGTTGGCGCTGCAGGATCCCCCAGCCGTCCGGCTGCCGCAAGAGCCCGCGTCAGTTCAGCTGCAGCGTCCTAGCCTTGGACGCGGCTCGCTGGACAGGGGCAAGCCACGGGGAGACGGGGGGCCTGCATTGGCCGAACCAGCGCTTAGGAACAACGCTCCTCCAGAGGGTTGAGACTCAAGTGGGGCGCAAAGGTTCAGGGTCCAAGGATCACGTGGGAAAGCCCAAGGGGCCAAGCACATCTGCGACCATCGCTCCGCAAGTCCAACGCTCAAGATCAGCGGCGGGCATGAAGCTGCGATGACGCAAGAAATCAATGCTCCCGCCCGCTGCATCTTGGTGTTAGGCCTCAAACAGACACTTAAAGTGGACCTTTCCACTCTGCAAGAGCAATAGCGATTGAGGCCTCAAGCCACTCTCCAAAGCGTCTTTGGATGGTTTCCAGTGATTCCGCATAATTGAATTGGAATAGCTCTGTTGCTGCCGGCCGTAGAGCAACTGGCTCTGCTCCCCCTTTCTCTCTGGGGGCTTTAATGTAAGTAAATGCAGATACAGCCAGTATTCCGCTGTCTCCAGGTCCATAGCTATGGATGCTAATAACATAATCAAAGTCCTGCTCTGTGGCAAATGCAATTCGAATCCAGCTGCGATACCTTTCCAGGCTAGCAAAGTACTCATGTTGTCTTGCGATATCCAATGATTTGCCTCTGGAAGTAATGGCTCTTATTTGAGGATCCGTTTGCTGAATTTAATCGCACTTGATAGACGTTCTTTCCGGGAGGTGTCAAAGCCAGCAGCTGGGGATCCAGGCTTGTTACGAGTTTGCCAAAATCTAAATTTACCTTATCCAGCAAAGCATCTGCGAACTGATAAACTACAGAGGCTTTCTGTTACTCTTGGCTGTAGCGGCTGCGAAGCAGTTGAAGTGCAGATTCGACAATTTGGTCAGAGTACTTGCTCTGCTGAACTTGCTGTTCAAGTCCTAGCGCTTTTAGGATTGCATCCCTTTGGCGACGCGCAAACAAAGTTATGGTCGGCCCAAGGTTACCTGCATCAGCAGTTTCTAGCGCACAGATATACTCTTTCCGGTCAGATTCGCGTATGACTAGAGGGAAGAGGCCTTCCCGAAGAAACACAAGCGAGGCAAGTGCTCTTGCTACGCGCCCATTTCCATCTTGGAATGGATGGATCTGAGTAAAGCGATGATGAAGCCATGCAGATTTGACTTCTGGGGTATGGATCAACTCTGCGTCTCGGTACATATGAATGAGCGCTTCCATCTCCTCTTTGGTCCACTCCGGTGGGCCGTAAGCATGAACTTCACCATCAGGGCGTCTTGGGTTATTCGGCAAACTCTTATATTCACCTCTTTTAATGGTCACACGGATAAATTCACCTGTCGCTGTCAAGGCTTCAGTGTATTCTTGGTGTGCTGTAAACTGCGCTTAAAGACCGCGAATAAAGTGCTCAGCCAGAGGCTCTTCGCCTTTGATATATCCAAATAAACCCTCAACGATGCCAAGGTGATCATTTATAAGTGACTGAATGTGAGCAGCATCCCGCTGGGAGACCCCCCTCGATGGGCAATGATAGATGGCTCAATACCTTGCGGTAGCGCCCCTCCGAGTGGTGTAACTCAGGAGGTCCTGTGACCCTCTCCGGAGGGTGAACAGGAGCAGTCAGGGGATGACTGCTTGGAAGCTGACTGCGCAGCTCCGTTCATCCACTATGAACCCTGATCGCTGAATTGGCAACTCAGCGATCGAGGTGTTCTGTGTAGATCAAGGGAGGAGCTGGTGCCTTTCAGCTGATGGGTTCGTCTGGCTGGGCGGACGGATCAGCTTCGGCGAGCTCCAGGGCCTCTTCTGGCTCCGGGATCTTGGCCATGGTGGCCTCGGAGAAGAAGCGCCGGCGCTCCAGTTGCCATTCCTCCTGCTGCTCCAGCAGCTGGCTGCCCACCAGCCGGGTGATCGCGGCGTCGTTGGGGAAGATGCCGACCACGTTCGTGCGTCTCTTGATCTCCTTGTTGAGGCGCTCCAGCGGGTTGGTGCTCCAGATCTTGCGCCAGTGCTCCTGTGGGAAGTGCAGGAACGCCAGCACGTCTTCTCGGGCGGCTGCCATCACGGGCACAGCGGCGGGGAACTGCTTGCGCAGCATCTCGGTGACCCGCTGCCAGTGGGCGCGCACCTGATCCGGTGCCTGGATCACGAACACAGCTTTCATGGCCGCTGCCACCATGTCCTGGCCGGCTTTCGGGACGTGGGAGAGCAGGTTGCGCAGGAAGTGCACCCGGCACCGCTGCCAGCAGCAGCCCTGGAACATGCGCTTGATCGCCGCCGTCAGCCCCAGGTGGGCGTCTGAGATCACCAGCCGGGTGCCGTCCAGGCCGCGCTCCTTGAGGCTGGCGAGGAACTGGCGCCAGAAGCCCTCGGCCTCGCTGTCGCCCACGGCAATGCCCAGCACCTCGCGGTAGCCGAGGGCGTTGATGCCGATCGCCACCACCACGGCCCGTGACACCACTTGCATGTTGCGGCCGAGCCGGCCGTGGAGGTAGGTGGCGTCGAGGTAGACGTACGGGAAGCGGGCGTGGTCCAGCGGCCGGCCCAGGAAAGCTTTCACCTGCTCGTCCAGCCCCTGGCAGATGCGGCTCACCTCCGATTTGGAGATGCCGCTGGCGCCGCCCAGGGCCTCGACCAGGGCGTCGACCTTGCGGGTGGATATGCCGCCGGTGTAGGCCTCCATCACCACGGCGTAGAGGGCCTTGTCGACCCGGCGACGCGGCTCCAGCCAGTTGGGGAAGAAGCTGCCCTGCCGAACTTTGGGGATGGCCAGGGTGAGGTCGCCCACCTGGGTGGTGAGCACCCGCTCCCGATAGCCGTTGCGGTGGGTGGAGCGCTGATCGGGGCAGCGCTCATGGAGCTGGGCGCCGGTCAGAGCAGAAACCTCAGCCTCCAGCAGGTCCTGGAACCCCCGGCGCACGATCTCCGGAATCAGGGCGCCAGCGGTGGTGCCCTCCATGAGCTGAGCCAGCTCGGAGGCGCCACTATGGGAGAGGGTCATGGTCTGTGTTCGGTTTGGTGGTAGTGCTCCGAACAGGGTCACAGACCGGCCCACCCATTGCCACAGCTGAGATCTGAGGGAGGTGAACCGTCAGCCCCGGTTACGCCGGGGCTGCTCCTCCTGAGTTACACCACTCCACGGGACGCCAACTACCTTGCTCGATTAGAACCTCTGTGACACCACGATCCCACGAGTAAAGACGTTCGATAATTCCAGTCTCGATGGCCCATTCTCGCTGTAGCTTTTTGATAAATTCTTTGTATGCGCCATCTTCCTCAAGCGCCATCTTCCTCTCTTGCCGTACTGAGGAGAGGGCTCGGAGCTCTGGGAACTCAAAAGCATTGAGTTCTGGGAACGGCTGGATGCTTTGGTAGCTCATAAATTGGAATTGTAGCGTCGTGCTCTTGGAGGCCTAACGCTGTATGGGCGGACAGCAAAACATCCCATCAGGACAGTCTGGCTTCAGACTATCTTGCTTAAACCTGTTTGCACTGATGCCTCAAATCGATTGCACTGCAAGGCTTCTCAAGAATGGGGCCGTTCCCGCCAAGCATGATGGACGGATCCGCATAACTTCCCAAGCTTAGCCACGGTTTCCCTGCTAACTGGTCCTTAGCGCTTGCCAGGAAAAGAGAAGATCTGCAGGGCTTTTAACACCTACCACTCAACGATTGAGTGCGTAGGCGTAGATCCTGGTGGTTTTCACACCGCTATACCCAAGCAGCTCCTGGATCGCACGGATATCGTAGCCTCGCTCCAGTAGGTGGGTTGAAATAGAATGGCGTAATGTGTGACACTTTGCGGGCTTGTGGATGCCAGCTGCTTGCACTGCTGCACCCATCGCTTTCTGTATCTGGCTGGCATCGATGTGGTGGCG
>CAIOGZ010000084.1 GCA_903858015.1 uncultured cyanobacterium | reverse complement strand
GGAACCTCTGAAAAACCCGCTAAAATCAGACCAGTTCTCGAACTGAGACTGGACCGGATGGCTGTCCCTCTCCAGCTGGGCTTCACGGACTACGAGCAGATCTACGCCAAAAAGAAGACGCGTCGCCAGCGCTTCTTGGAAGAGATGGAGATCACGGTTCCCTGGGAGGCTTTTCTGGCCTTGATTGAACCCGTTTATCACAAGCCGTCCAGCAAAGGAGGTCGTCCGCCGATTCCTTTGGAGGTGATGCTCCGGATCCACCTGCTGCAGCAATGGTTCACGCTTTCAGACCTCCTGATGGAGGAGATGCTGATCGATACGCCCTGCTTCCGCCGCTTCGCAGGGATCGAGACGATGGAAGGGCGGATCCCTGATGAGACCACGATCCTCAACTTCCGCCATCTGCTGGAAGAGCACCGGATTGCCGAGCAGATTCTCCAGGGTGTGAACCAGATGCTGAGTGAGAGAGGGGCGATGCTGAGGGAAGGCACGATCCTTGATGCAACGATCATCAATGCCCCCAGTTCCACCAAGAACAAGCGCAAGGAAAGGGATCCCGAAATGCACTCGGTGGCCAAGGGCAAGCAATGGTTCTTTGGAATGCGCTGCCACATTGGAGTTGATGCCGCATCTGGCCTGGTCCACTCCGTTGAGAGCACCGCTGCCAACGTGCATGAGCTGAACACAGCAGCAGGCCGGCTTCATGGGGATGAACGCCTCATCTACGGCGATGCAGGCCACATCGGCATCGAGAAACGTGACGATTTCCAGGACTGCCAAGCTGAGTTCAGAATTGCCATGAAGCCCGGCCAACGCAGAGTGCTTCCAGAGACACCAGAGGGCAGGCTTCTGGATCTGATTGAGACGGCGAAAGCCCACTTCCGCGCCAAAGTGGAGCATCCCTTTCGGGTCATCAAATGCCAGTTTGGCTTCCGGAAAGTCTTCTACCGAGGTATTCGCAAGAACGACCTGAAATTGAAGCTGCTTTGTGCCCTGGCAAATCTCTGGATGGTACGAGAGCGAATACCTGATTCTGTGTAGGACAAGGGTTTAACGTGCCTTCAGGTCGAAAAATATCCAGAAATCCAGACAAAACTCATAAAGGAACTAGCTGAACGCCTTTGGAAGGACCGCCGTGAGCCACTAGAGAGCAAAACCTGCTCAACAACGTCTCATTGACGAGAATGAGACTAGGTTTTATGGATTAAGTCGTTTTGATCAGAGCTTTCCATGGCCAGGGAAAAGGTCGCAACGGAGCACTTATGGTTGAGGTCATGAGAATGGCCGCTCCCTGGGGTCTTGCGATTCTATCTTCTACGTTCCAAAAGCCTCTCTCACCAACCATTTCCCCCAGTAATAGGTTGTCTGATTTTAATCAGGATTATGCCCTAATCAAGCCGCTAGTTGACTTTTGGAGCCCTGCCCCTGCTCCCAGCGTCCGCCCCAAGGGACACTTACGCAAGCTTCCCCTGCCAAGCGATGCAGCCCGCCGACACCCTGGTGCTGACACTTCATCCGATCGTCTTCTGCAACTTCGTTGACGAAAGGCTTCGGAGCAGCACGCGTGGCTTGGTGGGGCCAGTCGGCCGCAGCAGAATGACCCCATGAGCTTGGCCCCATCAGCACCGATCGAGCAGCGGCTGGCCGGCTTGGCGGCCGCCATTCGCCAGTTGATCCCGGCGGCGGAGGTTTGCCTGTTTGGCTCCAGGGCCCGCGGCGAGGCTGGCCAGCCGCGACGGGGTGCTGCTCGATGTTGAAAACAATTCCCGTAGCAAGGGCCTGGGGACTGCGCGCAAGGATCTAGCCGGAAGCTCAGCTTCTGATCTGACATGACAACCCCGGCGACTTCAGCTCCGTCGCAGCAATCTTCGCCGCCCCCCCCCCCAGTCCCGCAGGGCGCTCGTGTGGTGATGGGGGAGGCGATTGAGGCGTTCACCCAGCTCTGGTGGAGAAGTTTGGACCGCAAAAGGTGATTCTATTTGGCTGGCAGGCCCGGGGGGATGCCCGCTGGGATTCGGATGCGGACATCCTGGTGGTCATGCCCTATGAGGGGAGGCCGTTTGCTATGAGGCGCGAAATCCGCCGGGCCCGCAAGCCTAGTTTTCGCCTTGATCTGGTGCTTTGGCGACCGAAAGAGATCGAGCCTCGTTTCCGCTGGGGTGATCCGATCATCCGCGAGGGCCTAGATCACGGGGAAGTTATACATGGCTGACTAATCACGCCTCGCATGCGCGACGGCTATGTCTATTACCTGCAGCAATGTATCAAGAAACTCTTCAAGGCACATTTGCTTGAACTGGGACAGATGTTCAGAAAACCAATGATCTGGTTTGGCTATCCATCTCGCTTCAGAACTGTGATCCCGAATGGAGTTGGGACGAGCATGAACTGGAGGACCTGACCGAATCGGGTATCATGAATCGCTATCGAGGCTTCGATACCTCCACGGAGAAAATCCTGGAACTGAAGGTGATGGCAGGCCGTCTGCGGCAGGCACTCCTGCTTCGCCTCGACCTAGACCCGCAAGAGCCCACCCCCTGATGCCTTCCGGCATCCCCGGCATCCACACCCACGCGCAATGGCTGGGGTTGGTGCAATCCGTGGGCATGGTGGTCTGCTGGAGGGTCCGGTGCGGATTTGGAGGGCCCCGATGGCAACCCTTGTGGGTGGTGTCTGTATCCTCCGCAGGGGGCGGGACCAGGAGCTCCCTGAACAACGCGGGGCGGAGGCGCTCTGGATCCTCTGAGCCGCAGCTCACGCCGAGCTTTCAGTGGGCGACGCTGCCGCAGGTCCCCTCCATGGTCCGCGCCGCGCCGATGGAGGTGGTGGAGCTGGCGATGGAGGTGCTAAAGCCGGTGGAGGTGGTGATGGCCGTGGCCGCAGAGGACAGCCGTACCAAGCCCCCGAAGGATTTCCCCTCAGGGGCCAGCCCCTGGTGGGGCCAGCCCCTCGGGGGTCAGGCCCCCAGCCCCCTCCCCTGGCAGCCCTTGAGCTTCCGCCCGCAACCCCTCGGCCGCCTGCCCTAGCTCCAGCTGCCGATCGATCTCCCCGATTCGAGCCAAAAACTGCTCCATCGCCGGCAGCAGTTCCTGTTCCAGCCTCTTGGTCACCTCTTCCCCGTAGGGCTGATCGATCCAGCAGCGCCGCCAGGCCAGGGCGCGTTAGCCCTTGCCCGCGGCGGAGAATGGAGGAGGCCGGCGCGACGAACTTCCACTACCGCCCCGTAGCCGGGTGAACGGCGGGGATTGGTGGCTGCGGAACACGATCGGATCGGGCATGGCGCCGCAGCAGCCCGAGCCCATCCTCAGCCTCCCAGGGCTCCAGGGCCAACCAGGCGAGATCTTGGCGCCGCTCAGACCATACGGTCAACTTCCCCAAGAATCATCCCTTAGAACTATCCCTGGAGAGAGAGGCCGTGCATGCCGTCAGGATCAGCGGACTGAAGCACAATCCGGCCGAGGCCCTGCGTCAAGCCCGTAGTGGGCCGGTGGTGGTGTTGAACCGCAACAACCCCGATGCTGTCTTGATCGGACTGGAGGAGGGCGGGGTGCTGCAGGCCCCCGGCGTTCGCGCCGCCCTAGCCACGGCCCTCTTCCGCGACGGCGAGCTCTCCCTGGTGCGGGCCGCCCATGTCGACGAGATGGATGTGGCTAGCTTCATTGCCCATCTGGGGCGGCTGGGCATTGCCGCCATCCGGCTTACGGCCGCCGAAGCCAACGCCGATCTCGACACCCTGGAGCAGTGGCTGCAATCGTCATCGCCGACGCCAGTCCGCTGATCGCTCTGGCCCGAGTCGGCCCTCCTGGCAGAGGGGGCTTGGGATGGCTGCAGGCGCTGTTCGGCCAGGTGCTGGTCAGTGAGAAGGTGATGGCTGAGCTGCTGTCCGGAAGTTATCCGGCCAAGGAAGCGCCGATCAAGGCTGCCATCGCCGCAGGCTGGCTCAGGGCTGTGGCGGTTAACTCCAGCGCGCCAGCCCTCATAGGAACTGGACCAGTAAAGGGGTCACGTCAGTGGGCCATGGCTGACACCCGGGGGGGTCAACCACGATCCCGCCGGTGATCGGAAGCGATCCCACCGGATGGGGACGATCGCCATACCCCAGCCACGCCAGATGGGCAGGCCGCCGCTCATCGCCATGCCGCGATGGCGCCGAGGGCCCGGGCAAAAACGGGGCCGCACTGCAGCAACCCATTGCGCTGCTGCAGGGCCGCAGTGGAGGGGTGGGTGGCCTCGGGGGCCGGCAGCTTGCAGCTGGCTATGGGGCCTCTTCACAGAGGTGATAGGAGTCTAGGAATGGCTAAGCGGAACGATTGGCTTTAGCTGATCGAGGGACATGGCTGTATTGCGGGGCGCTCCAGCATTAAGCAGAGATCATGAGAAGCTAAGCCAACGTGAAGCTGTGACCAACAAGCTCAACGGTGTAAACGGCCCGGCCTAGCCTCTTCAGGTGTGGCTCCAGGGGCAGGCCGCTGATCCTCACTTAGCCCATTCCGGCCTTGTCCTTGACGTCTTCGACGGTATTCCGGATTTTTGCCTCGACCTGCTTACCCTTGCCGGCGAGGCGATCTGCTTGGTTGCCGGTGACATTACCGATCGATTCTTGGGTCTTACCCTCGAACTCCTTGGCGCTAGCCTTAACGCGACCAGGGCTGGCGGCGGCCAGGGGTAACGATGGGGCGCTGAGGGTGAAGGCTGCTGAGGCATGGGCCGGAGCGCTCAAGGCCGGCGTGGCGATCAACACCAGCAGGCTGAAAGCAATGCCAAGGCAGCTAGCGGCCAGCTGGCGCAGGGAAAGACGATTGTGATTCATGGTGAGGATTGCGAGGGGGGCAAGATATTGGGCGGCCGAAGCGAGCTTGTTCGGCAGATGGCCAAACAATGCCTGGTCCTGACCATCGGTGAAAGCCAAGACGTTACCTGTGGGCTTGGCAAACTTCTGCCTGAGCTTGCCTTTTAACCCAGACCATTCAGCGTTGAACTGGAGCTTGGTCATGATCAGGTCCGCAGGGGTCTGGCATCAATCTCAGAGCATCTGGAGCGGCCGGATCGCTTCAAGAGCCAATCCGTTCGCTTGTCACGCCCATGCTCTTGGTTTCACTCTGGGCCTGAAGCTTGTACTTGGCTGCTATCGATATGGGCCTGATATGCAGCTCAGCATCAAGATCGAGCCTGGTGATCTGCACGCCTGCACCATGGCGGCTTGCAGATCCCGCCGCTCAGGATGCACGCTGCCCCCCGGGCCATCGAGGCCATCATCACGCCCATCTGGTGGTGGGAGAGCATGTGCTCGATGAACTGCTGATCCGAATCGCCCATCCCGATCTAGCCCAGGCCACCGGCACCGCTGCCGCGGAGTTGCACCATCCATGGTGCGCACCAGAAAGGCGTTCAGCTGATTGAGGCACAGGGTGCGCGATCCAGATTGTTCCCCCAGATCGCGGCGACATGCCGATCGACCCGCGCCAGGCGCTCGATCACGAGGCGGAGATCCAAGGCCGAGAGTTCGCCATCAGTTCTCCATTTCAGGCACGTGATGCCCAGACAGCAGCTTGTGGTGATCGATCCGATGGTCTGCATGGCGGACCTCCTGGTTGCATCTGCTCCAAGTCTTCTCGGTTATGGGCGCAACGAATGCCGCCAAACAGCGGTAATCAGCTGTAGCCGATGCCCCAGAGGCGCCGTCGGCTGGCAACGTCGGCTGCCAACCCTGCTTGCGTTGACTGGCCCAGAGCCTGAGGGCCGCTTCCCCGAGCTGCGGCGGCCGGGGCCCCACGGGCCTGGGTGAATGGCTTGGCCATGCCTGGCTCCAGAAACAGCCTTGGCCCAAAAAGATAGATATTTAGCACGCAAGTCGCTCGATCAAGACTGAACTTTATTGCATCGGGCCTTTGAACCTGTACAGCAGGGGAGTGACGAGAATCCCACCAAGCAATTGCGTGGATTTGATCTCCCTGGCTGTACACAAACTGCCCAGCGTCCGTGGGGCGACCCGATCACGATTTGCCGCCATCGCTCCCGTTTCTGATCCCAACACTGCCATCGCCGAGGCCACCTTGCTGTGGGGCCGCAACTCCGTTGTGAGTCCCCAGGATTCGCTCGCCAGGACGTTGCAGGGCACCAGCGTTCCCGCCTCCAGCGCCGCCGACGCCAGCAGGGTGGAGGTGAGGCTTTGCCGCAGCGCCAGCGAACTGGCCTACCACCCTGCGGCGTCG
>CAIOGZ010000083.1 GCA_903858015.1 uncultured cyanobacterium | reverse complement strand
CATGTCGCTGGTGAGTTCAGCTAGGGCCAATTGGGTGGCTCCCCGTAGGTTTATTTGTAGCCTGGATTCAGGGGCCCAACTGGCTGCGAGTACGGCACCGCCGCCCGAACGGCCGCCGCCGCCGCCGTAGCCGCCGCGGCCACCGCCGCCGCCGCCACCACCACCGCCGCCTTCACGGGGAGTGGCTTTATTGACGCGGATCATGCGGCCCATCCATTCGACATCCTGGAGGTCGTCGATGGCCTTTTGTTCGGCGGCGTCGTCGGCGAGCTCCACAAATGCGAAGCCTCGCTTGCGACCGGTTTCGCGATCGAGGGGCAGGCTGCACTGGCGTACTTCGCCGTACTGGCCGAAAAGATCAAGCAGGTCTTCGCGTTCGGCTTGGAACGAGAGGTTGCCGACGTAGATGGTCATTCACTGAAAAGCCTGGAACTGATTCGTCTGATGCTTGGGTACCCAGGGAAAGCCAGTGAACGGAGAAGACCGGAGGTCGGAGCCTTGGAGGAGGTCGCGCCCTGTGGGGTCGCAGCCGGCTGAGCGTGCCGAAGGGAGCCTGAGCGGCTTGGAATCGAGCTCAGCCTACAACTCGGAGCGCTCAGCCCGAAGTGGCGAGCTTGATCGGGGCAGCCACGACGAATTGGGGAGCGAAAACGGCGCGATCCTGAGCGATCGCGGCGGGTTGCAAAAACTGGCAAAAGGAGTCATTGTCAGCAAACCCTGATCCCGCGATCCCGGCGGGGTGCCCGTGATGTCAGCAACACCCCTGCCCTGGAGCCTCGCCTGGCGCGAGGACGGTGAATTGGCTGCCCAGGATCGCTTTGACCTGCTGCAGAGCTTGATCCAGACGGAAAGCTTGGAGGTCCAGTCAGCCCTGATCACGGCGGTGGAGCAGCTTGCGAGCAGCGAGATCAGTGTGCTTGCCAGCCATGGCCTCACCGGCCTCTGCGCCTGAGCCTCGGCTGGGTCAGATCGGATAGCGCTCGGCCGTGGCCTGGCGGCAGAGCGAGCGGGCTGCTTCGATGCCACTGCCGGCCCGGATCCGCTGTTCGACGCAGTCGCAGGCGTAGCTGGCCATGCCGGCCGGGGGAATTTTCCCGACCAGGCTCATCTCGTTTTCGAAAGCTGACAGACAGACGGCCTTGACGATGTTGCCAAGACCATCCGCCCTGGCCCGAGCCCCTAGGGGGACGGCTAGGGCCAGGCCAAGGGCCAAAGGCAGCAGAACTGGCTTCATCGGCAAGGGCGATGGGCAGGCCAACCGAGCGTTGGAGCTCGGGGGACCGCGGGCAGGTGGTGGGGTTTAGAGGGGCAACCGGGAAATCAGCAGCTCCCGGTTCATCACTCTGAGGCTACGTAGACCGGCAAACACGTCATCGGGCATCCCCTGGGGGAGATCGACGGTGCTGTGGGTATCAAAGATGCGGATCCGGCCGATCGAGCGACCGTTGATGCCGGCCTCGTTGGCGATGGCACCCACGATGTTGCCGGGCTTGACCCGATCGCGCCAGCCCACTTCAATCCGGAAGCGTTCCATATTGGCCTCCGGCGGAGCATCGGCCAGGTCGGAGCCGCCGCGGGGGCCGCGGTCTTGGCCTGGGCGGCCCCGATCGCCCTCCTGGAGGCGATCCCGCTCCCGGGGATGGCGCGGGGCGGCCCAATTGTCCTGACCTTCCAGCAACAGGGGCTTACCGCGCAAGCTCAGCTGCAGGGCGGCCAGGGCGAGATCTTCGCCGCTGCAACCGCGCTCCTGGCCCACCCGCCGCAGAATCTCCTGCAGCAGGGCCCGCTCCTCTTCGCTGCCGCTGGGCGTTTCGAGCCGGTCTGTCAGGCGTTGGCGCAGCAGATCGAGCCGGTGTTGGTTGATGGTGGCATTGGAAGGTACCTCGATCAATTCGATCGGCTGGCCCGTGGCCCGTTCCAATCCACCGAGGAAACGACGCTCGCGTGGGGTGAGGAAGAGGATGGCGTCACCGGATCGGCCGGCCCGGCCGGTACGGCCGATCCGGTGGACGTAGGCCTCACCGTCGAAGGGGATGTCGTAGTTGATCACCAGGCTGATCCGTTCAACATCAAGACCTCGGGCCGCCACATCGGTGGCGACCAACACATCGACCCGGCCATCGCGCAGGCGTTCGATCGTGCGTTCCCGCAGCGCCTGGGGTACATCGCCATTCAGAACCGCGACTTCGTAGCCGTGCTGCTCAAGGGATTCGGCCACGGTGAGGGTGATGGCCTTGGTGCGGGCAAAGATGATCGTGCCTTCGCTGCGCTCGGCCTCCAGCACCCGCTCCAGGGCTGCGAGCTTCTGGGGCGCATTCACCATCAAGTAGCGCTGGCGGATGCGGCGTCCGTCGGCCGCCTTGGTGCGAATCGTGATTTCTGCGGGCTGGCGCAGGTACTTCTGGGAGATGCGCCGGATCTCGTTGGGCATGGTGGCGGAGAAAAGCACCACCTGACGCTCCGAGGGCAGCTGCTCCAGCACCCATTCCACATCGTCGATGAAGCCCATGCGGAGCATCTCATCGGCCTCATCCAGCACCAGCGAGCGCAAGCCGGAGAGGTCGAGGGTGGATTGGCGCATGTGGTCCATCACCCGACCGGGGGTGCCGACCACGATGTGCACACCGCGACGGAGCTGCTGGATCTGGTCGCGGAAATCGGCACCGCCGTAGATCGCCAAGACCTTCACCCCGCGCAGCCGGGCGGCGTAGGAGGTGATCGCCTCAGCCACCTGCAGGGCCAATTCGCGGGTGGGGGTGAGCACCAGCACCTGGGGGGTGCGCTGGTTGAGGTCGAGGCGGGCGAGGAGGGGAAGACCGAACGCCGCCGTTTTACCGGTGCCGGTCTGGGCCTGGCCCACCAGGTCGCGGCCGAGCAGCAGTTCCGGGATGGCGGCCTTCTGGATCGGAGAAGGTTCCTGGAAGCCCAGCGCTTCGAGGCCCTCCAACAACTCCTGACCGAGACCAAAACCAGCAAAACCGCTCAGGTTCGGCGCAGCCGGGGATGGGATCGGATCAGCCCCGGGAGCGGACCCGGCAGCAAGGGCTGGGTTGGCGGCAGATTCGTCACCAACGCTGGCCTTCGCCAGGTTGGCGGCAGGCTGATCAGGGGCGCTGGACGGCTGGCCAGGCTCGCTGGACTGGGCCAGGTTGGGGCCTGCCGAGCTGGGATTGGGGAGGTAAGAAACAGGTTCGGATCCAGCGAGCAGCGGCACCTCCGAGCCCAGGCTGGGCTCGGAGCTGGCAGGCGCTTCGAGCGCGACGTCGCTGACGAGGGCTGGATCCGCAAGACCTAGCTGGTCGTCGAGAGCAAGCTGGGGAAATGGGATCGCAGCGGAATCAATGGCACCGGTGCTGGTGCCGCCGTTTAGGGTCTGGGTCAAGGCTTGGCCTGGGTGAATCCTTCTCCGCAGGCCGGCAGCAACCCGATGGTGACCCTTTGCCGACACCAGGTCGGCGCTCAGGTCTTGCTGCCTTGCCCTTGATCAAAGGCTGTCTTTTCACCCTACCACCCGACCGTAATCATCTGCAATGCGCTCAATGTCATCCTCCCGCAGCTGATCGCCCCGCTGCACTTCAAGGATTAGGAGACCGAGCGCAGCGGCGCTGGCCCGATGCAGAGCCCCCGAGGGCACGAACAGGCTGGTGCCGGCGGTGGCCTCAAGGCGATCGTCGCCGCACTCCAGCAGGCCGGAGCCAGCGAGCACCAGCCAATGCTCACAGCGGTGCCGGTGGCGCTGCAAGCTGATGCGGCAGCCGGGCTTAATCCAAATCTGTTTGACGAGGTACGGCAAGGCCAAGCCCTGATCCCCCGGCCCAGGGAGGGCTGCACCCACCGCTGCTGCTGGCTCGGTTTGGGCTGGCACCGTTTGGGCTGGCGCCGTTAGGACTGGCGCCATCAGGGCTTGCGCTGCTAGCGCTGGGGCCGTTGCTAGCTGGGCCCCTACTTCGGGTATCGGGCTGCCAACAACGAGGGTTTCGAACCATCCCCAGGGCCGCTCGGTGCGATTGAGAAGCGGATCAAGCGGCTGCAGGAACTGGATCGATGGCGAAGTTGGTGGAGTTGCAGGCATCGGTGAGCTGGATCCTGTTGGTGGGCTTGATCGCGGTAGGGGCCTAGATGCTGTAGTCAGGCACGAAGGTTCGGGCCTCACGGCTGCGCACATGCAGCCGATCACCCAGCTCAAAGGCCGAGAAATTCATCCGCTCGCGGGGGATCTGGGCCGTGATCACCTGCCCATCGGCAAGCACCAACTCGGCTTGGACATCCCGGCCCAGGTGGCTGAGCCGGCGCAGCCGGGCGGGCACCGTGCCCTGCTGCTGCTCGCGAAACAGCTCCAGATCGTGGGGGCGAATGAACACCTGGGGGGATGGGTCGCTGGCCGCGGCCGGATTGCCTGGCTCGGGAAGCGGCAAGGTGCCACTGGGCAGGACGTTGACGGCGCCGACAAAGCCCATCACAAAGGGGGTAGCGGGGTGGTCGTAGATCTCAGCGGGGGTGCCGATCTGCTCAATGCGGCCCTCATTCATGACCACGATTTTGTCGGCCACCTCCATCGCCTCCTCCTGGTCGTGGGTCACGATCACGGTGGTCACATGCATCTCGTCGTGGAGGTTGCGCAGCCAGGCCCGCAGCTCCTTGCGCACCTTGGCATCGAGGGCACTGAACGGTTCATCCAGCAGCAACACCCGGGGCTGCACCGCCAGGGCCCGGGCCAGGGCCACCCGCTGGCGCTGGCCGCCGGAGAGTTGGGAGGGGAAGCGGCTGCCGTAACCCTGCAACTGGACCAGATCGAGCAGCTCATCCACCCGCCGCCGGATTGCCTCCCGTTTCCATTGGCGCAGCTCCAGCCCGAAGGCGACGTTTTGGCGCACGGTGCGGTGCTTGAACAGGGCGAAGTGCTGGAACACGAAGCCCACCTGCCGGTCCTGGACGGAGCGCTCGGTGGCCTCCTCGCCGGTGATCCAGATGCGGCCCGTATCAGCCTGCTCCAGCCCCGCGATCAGGCGCAGCAAGGTGCTTTTGCCGGAGCCCGAGGGCCCCAGCAGGGCCACCAGGGAGCCACTCTCGACATCGACGCTCACCGAATCCACAGCGTGGAAATCGCCGAAGCGCTTGCTCACGTTGGCGACGCGGATGCCCATGGCCTGTGGATCGTTTGGCCCATTGTGAGCAATCGGGGTGCACGGCAGAGCAATCCAAGCCCCATGGAGGTGTTGATCGGCGGGCTGGGGCTTGCCGGGGTCTTCAACTCGGAGCTGGGTTGGGACGACGATTCGGGTTCGGTGCGCTGGGGCAATGCGGGTTGGCGTCGATGCTGGGCGGCACCAGCAGCGGTGGAAACGGAGCGACTCGCCTAGAACGTCGACGCGCAGTTCTGCTAGCAGTAGGGCTCCAAAAATCGAGCCAATAAAATGGAGCCCTGAAAAAGAGTGCATAACAATGAGCTCATGACAATGAGCCCATGAAAATGAGCCCACAAAATGGCGAGTGAGACCCCTTGCCGCATTTGTTGTTGACCCTATGCCTGGGCAGCCCTGCGCAGCAACGCCAAAGGCAACATTTCGAGCCGCCCTTTAGGGAAGCTCTGCAAACTCGCCAGCTTGGCAAGCCTGAGATCCGGAAATGGTTGCGGCATCAAGGCTCAATAAGCCGTGGCTCGTGTTTTCCAGGTGGCTCGTGTTTTCCAGAACGTCCCTTGCTGATCACCAGCGCCAAGCCGGCGAAGCAAGCCGCTTGGGCAAGTTGCCGGAGCCGGCTGATCGGGGGCGCTCAGGGCGGTGGGGCGCAGTCAAGCCCTGGGGATTGCGGCTGGACCCCAATCGGGCAGGATCGCTGCTCGCTCCCGCCGCCGGCTGTCCGAGGCGATTCATGCCCCAACCCATCCCCCGCAAGCTCGTGGTGCTCGGCGACAGCGGTGTCTTCGGCTGGGGCGATCCAGAGCAGGGCGGCTGGTGTGAGCAGCTGCGCCGCCACTGGATGGGCACCCCGGGCGGACCGGTGGTCTACAACCTCGGCGTGCGGGGCGATGGCCTGGAGCGGTTGGCGGCTCGGCTGGGGCCCGAGGTGCTCGGCCGGGGGGAACTGCGCAGGCAGCGGCCCCAGGGCATCCTGCTGGCGGTGGGGTTGAACGACAGCGCCCGCATCGGCAGACCCGACGGCCGCCCCCAGCTCGATGCGGCGGGCTTCCTGTTCGGCTTCCAGCAGCTGCTGCGCCAGGCCCAGGCCCTCGCTCCCACCCTGGTGCTGGGGCTCACCCCGGTGGACGACGCGGTGATGCCCTTTGCCGAGATGCTCTGGTATGGGCTGGAGAACGTGCGCCGCTACGAGGCCTTGGTGGAGGAAGCCTGCCTGGAGGCCGATGTGCCCTACCTGCCGCTGCTGGAGTCGCTGCTCGCCGATCCCCGCTGGCTGTGCTGGCTGGATGCGGATGGAGTGCATCTCAACAGCGACGGCCATCGGGCGGTTTACGAGCGGCTGCGGAACTGGCCGGCGCTATTGCAGTGGGCAGGGCTGGAGCTGCGCTGCGGGGCCACCGCCAGCTGCTGATCGCCGCCGCCCAGGGCGGTTTGGGGGCGGCGGCGGCACCGATGGGGGATAGGGCGAACGGCTGATTCACCCGATCGGGTGAACGCAATTTCCACCGTTCCGGTGACATCCAGAGGCGTGGCAGCGCCACACAGTGAAACCACCGCTGCCTTGCCCTGCGCCATGGTGCTCGATCTGCCATTGATGCCGTTCGGTTCTGGCACGGCTGCGGGCAACTTGCCGGCCCCCAACGCAGGATCGGCGCCGCTGCTACAGGCCCGGAATCCTGCCCGACCGAAGGCAAAGGCCAAAGAAAGAGTCCAGGGGAAGGCCCCGGTCAAGGCCCTGGCAAAGGCCCAAATTCAGATTCCGATTCAAGATCAGATTCAGGATCAAATTCAAGATCAAGAGCAGCTCCAGAAAAGGTCAAAAAGCCGGGCAAAGGCTCAAGCTCGGGTTCGGGAAGAATCCCCGAGTTGGCAGCAGCTGGCCCTGAGCAGCCATCCGCAGGAGCGCCTCCGCCGGCGCAACCAACTGGTGCTGGCCAACCTGCCGCTGGCCCGGGCGATCGTGGCCCGCGCCGCCACCAAGCCCCAGCTGCCCTACGACGACCTCGTCCAAGTGGCCAGCATCGGCCTAATCCGGGCTGTGGAGGCCTTCGATCCGCAACGGTCCGTGAGCTTCAGCACCTTTGCCGTGCCCTACATCCGCGGTGCCCTCCTGCACGAGTTGCGCGACCGCCAGCCGATCGTGGCCATCCCCCGCCCGCTCTGGGAGTTGCGGCAGCAGGCCAGCCGGCTGCAGGAGCAACGACGCCGCGGCGGCTTGCCGCCCCTGGATCGCGGTGAGCTGGCGGTGCAGCTGGGTTGCACGCCGCAGCGGCTCGGTGAGATCGAGGGGCTACGGGAGGCGAGCCAGCCCCGGAGTTTGGATGCCCCCTTGGGCCCAGGTGGCCCCGGAGGCAGCCATGGCGAGGCAAGCTGCCTGCTCGATCGCCTGGCCGATCCCCGCAGCCTGGCCGAGGCCAGCCCTGATCCCGGCCCAATCGACGAACCTCAGCAGGCGGAACGGGCCTGGCTGAAGCAGCAGCTGGCGAGCCTGGATCCCGGCCGAAGGCAACTGCTGGATGGGAGATTGCGGCTCGGTTGCACCTGGGTCGAGCTCGGGCGCCAGCTGGGCATCCATCCGCGCATGGCCCAGCGCCGCTGTGATGCCGCCCTGGCCGAGCTGCAGCAGGCGGCTTCTCGCTGGCGGGCCGATCGCAGCGCCACCAAGCCGGCATGAGCCTGGGCTCAGGCTGGCCGCAGCCCCACCAGGGCCAGGGCGAGCAGGGCCGCCAGCAGGGTCTGCAGGCCGTTGACCAGTTCATTGCTGAGCCAGTGCCAGCGGCGCTGCAGGGTGGCGCCGATCACGCTTTCGGCCAGGGTGGCCAGCAGGCCCACGGCGGCCACCAACAGCCACAGACCTGGCCCATCGATCAACCCCAGCCCCAGCATCACCAGGCCCATCAGCAGGGCACCGGCCAAACTGGCGGCGCTGCCCTCCAGGCTCACCGCCCCTTCGGTGCCTGGCGGCACCGGCCGCAGACTGGTGATCAGCAGGGTGCGCCGGCCCCAGCGCTTGCCGATTTCGCTGCCGCAGGTGTCGGCCAGTTTGGCGCTGAAGCTGGCGGCGAAACCCACTAGCAAGGGAGCCACCCAGGCCTGGGGGGCGCGGGTCGCCAGCATCGCCAGCACCGCCCCCACCAGGGCCGACCCCCAAACATTCTCCGGTCCGCGGCGACCGCCCCGGGCTTCGGCCAGGCCCCGTTCCTGCTTCTGGCGCAGCCCCAGCCTGGTGACCAACGAGCCGAAAACCAGGTAGGCCACCACCGCCAACCAGCCCCGCCAGCCGAGGGTGCCCCAGAGAATGGTGCCGAGGATGCCGGCATGCAGCCAGCCGGAACGGGTGAGCAGGGGCGCCCGCTGGGCCAGGCCGATCAGGGCGGCGTTGAGGGCCAGGGCGATCAGCCAGTGGCCGAGATCCTGGGGGGGCAAAGATGGCATCGAAGGGGAGTGCGCAGCGGGCCCACAGCGATCAGTTTGGGGCAGCGCCTTGGCGTGCCACGGGGGTTTGCAGGGCCACTGGACTGGACTGTTGCACTGCTCTAAGCAGCCGGGCAATGCAAGCCGGTGGCGGCGGATAATGCCAGCAGCCAGAGGCCGGCCCCATGTTCTTCAAAGCCAAGTTCTTCCTCGACCTCAGCGGCGACAAGCAGGGGGAACCGGCGGTAGCCGCCAAGGTGGCTCCGGTGCGTGAGGCCCCGGCTGCGGCCGAGCCCGCCGCCAAAGGCAGCCCTGTTGTCATCGTTAGCTCTGGCGCCCCGGCCACGGCAGTTGCCGGCCAGGCCACGGCGGTTACCGGCCAGGCCACGGCAGTTGCCGCCCAGGCCGCCGCCGCGGCGCCGCTGCCCAGCGGCGGCCTCACCACGGCCGAGGCGATCGCCGCCGAACTGGCAGCTGCCCAGGCCAACCGTCCGGCCCCATCCCTGGCCACCTTTGCCCCAGAAGCGCTCACCCCAGGCGGAGCCAACCCTCGCCGGCGCCGCAGCGGTGGCGCCAACATGGCCGCCTTCAAGGCCATCGCCCGCTCCTACTCGAAAAACTGAAGTCGCCAGTTTGGTGGGTTGCTTGGGCTGCTGAGGGCATCGGGAGGTGGATATGGAGCCTAGGGCTGACATTCGCTGGATTCAGCGGTTCGATAACTTCAAGCGGGCCTTCGCCCAGCTCCGCAGGGCTGCTGCACTCGCGCAGGAGCGGCAGCTATCTGAACTAGAGCAGCAGGGACTAATTAAAGCATTTGAGTTTAGCCATGAGCTGGCCTGGAAGACGCTGAAGGATTTTTTGGAGCTAAACGGAGTTACGGAGCTCTACGGTTCTGTCAAAGCAACCCGGGCGGCCTTTGCCCAGGGCTTAATCGATAATGGAGAAGTTTGGATGGAGATGATCAAGAGTCGAAACCTTTCTGTACATGCCTACGATCAGGCCGCAGCAGACCAGATTGCCGTGGCTATCTTGGCCAGTTATCTGCCGGAATTGGGCAAGCTGGAAGCGCGACTTGAGGCCCTGAAGCAAGAGGCGCCATGAACCATGGCCTTAGCGATGCCACGGTAGAAAAGATCCAGGCGGTGCTGGCAGGTTTTCCCCAGGTGGAGAAGGCGCTGCTGTATGGATCCCGTGCCAAGGGCAGCTTTAAGCCGGGTTCAGACATCGACCTGACCCTGGTCGGTCCGGAGCTGAGCTTCAGTTTGCTGGCCCAGATTGATGCCGCCTTGGATGATCTGCTGCTGCCCTACATGGTCGATCTCTCCAACCTCGCCTCGATCGAGCCTGGGCCCCTGCTGGATCATATTCAGCGGCTGGGGGTGGTGCTGTATCAAAGGGGCCAGGAGGAGAAGGGACCAGATTCACCTATTGCCGAAATTGTAGAATAAACTAAGCCAGTAGAAAGCCTGCCACTATAAGCAAATTAGGCCACCAGATCGATGCCAACCTGCAGAACGATGGGTGGGCCCGCAAGGGAAAGATTCTCGCCCGAGCCAGCGACGCCCAAAGCAGCCCTGGCAGCGTGGTGGCGTTTGCCAGTGCCGAAGGATGGTTCCAGAAGGTGCAGCGATGACGACTTCCCCCTTGCGGAGCGAGACGCTGGACCTCCGGCTGACGCCAGAGGCCAAGCAAACGCTGGAGCGGGCGGCGGCGGCGGCGCAGCGCAGCGTGACTGACTTCGTGCTCGACAAGCGCCCTGGCCAATCAAAGGGCCCGCGCCAGCCGCACCTACGCGGCGCCGGCGGGGGATGCCGTGCTGGGCTTCCACAGCCTGGTGGTGGCTGAGGTGGGCCCGGAGCAGGCCCCCGAACGGATCCGTAAGGAGTTGGCGCGCCATCCGATGCCGCTGATGGTGTTGACCCGGCTGGCCGTGGCGGTGGAACACCAGGGGCAAGGCCTTGGCGCTGCGCTGCTGAAGGACGCGATCGGCCGCACGCTGGCGGCTGCTGAGATTGCCGGCATTCGCGCCCTGGCGATGCATGCGAAGCATGAACGAGCGCGAGGGTTTTACGAGCATTTCGGCTTTCGGCCCTCGCCGAGTGATCCGCTACACCTCTTTGTGCTGCTGAAGGATCTCCAGGCCATGACCGGGACGTCACCGAGCTGAAAGGGCGTGGACATGGCGTAAGGAACGCATTGAGCCTTGAGGCGATCAGCTCGGGGATGTAGGAGGAGTGGGGTTTGGGACCGATGCGGCGGCCGCGGATCACTGCTGAGAGGGAAGGAAGCGCTGGCTTCAGCCTCCGCCACCAGGTCCGTTCCTAGGGGTAGCCGCAGCAGGATCTTGGCCAGGGTGTGTTGTAGGCCTCGATGGATTCAGGGCCCTGGGGGATCAGAAGGCTGGCTGATCTACTTTTCTCTAAGTCATAGCGTTGAGGAAAGAGAGGGGGCAATAAGGGGCTAGCCTTGGCGAGCTATGCGGATCGGCCTATCACGCCTGGCCGCTCCTCTCCCCTCAACAAGAAGCTATGCAGGGCAATCGATCTGAAGCACCGATGGGGCAGGATTTTAGCGTGATGGGCGGAAACAGACTCCGCGGGATGGGGTGATATGCGGACCGCCCATACACTTGTTAGGCTGTATGCCCACAAGGCTCATGGCATAGCCATTGCCTTCGCTGGTCAAATAGATTCAACCTCAGGCTTTCCGCTCGTATTTTTTCTTCAATGAGTTATACAACAGTAGTTCTCTTCTTTCTCACGATAATTCTCATTCTTATTACAGGAAACTGGGGATGGATGTCATCGCACGTGTTTGCGAATACGACATGGGGGCTTTACCCAAAGTCGTTCTTTGAGAATGTGCTTGTTGAGGCTCATGGAACAGTTCTCGATTTGGTCTTCATTGGTTCACTGTTATTCTACTTCGATCAACGGCGTAGTCGTCAGAATGAGAGGAAGCGACTTGAAGAGATGCTATCTGACTTACAAATGTATCGAGCTCCCGATGCTTCTTACCGAGTCCTAGGGACGATTCGAAGGCTGCTCTCCCTGGGAATACGAAACCTGCATCTATCTGAGATGCAACTCAATAATCTCAGGGTTGTCGATATCATACTCGAACATAGTAACTGCCATGCAATTGTCTTTACTGATAGCCTGTTAGTTGATGTCCGGCTCGAGCGTTGCGAATGTGACGCAGCAATCTTCGCTGGCGCCAAGTTGAACCATGTTGAATTTAACCACTGCAGCTTTAAGCGCGCCAAGTTTCATGGTGCGAAGTTAGACGGAATCGATTTACGAAGCTGTGAGATTCAAGGTGCCGACTTTACAGGTGCAAGTCTTAGGAGTGCTAATTTCCGTGGCGTGGACTGCAAGGGGTTAAAGCTTAAGGATGCAGATTTGCGTTCGGCAAATTTCATAGATGCGAAAAATCTAGATCCGGCCGCCATCTCGTCAGCCAGAATTATTAAGCACTTAAAAACAAATGATCCGGCTGTCATGGATATAGTGAAGCAGTCATCTAGTAATTAACTGGGAGGGAATCGAACCACTCTTTCGGGTTGCCCCGTCTCCCAGGTTTCCCCGTTAACAGCACCAGCCAGTTGAATTTAGAATTTACCACGTCCACGGGCGTGCCTAACTCGGCCATCAACTGAGGTGGGTGCCTTTTATTGGACAGTTCTGGCCCCTGACATCGTTAACCCCGGGCGGGAGGAACATGGTTCGGTCTCAGTGTAGACCTCATAGGGAGTTCTGCCTCCCAGGGAGCTGTGCGGCCTTACATGGCAGTACCT
>CAIOGZ010000082.1 GCA_903858015.1 uncultured cyanobacterium | reverse complement strand
GCGATGCGATCATCGGCACGCCCTTCACCGCGATCGAATCGCAGGGCAACACCAGCCTTGTTCGCCATCACAGCACTGGCCAGCCCTACGCCAGCGTTGGCCCATCCACAACGCCGATCACTTTCATGGGCTCGCCCGCCAGCCCTGGCAACGCCAGCTCCACCTGGCAGATGCTGGCCGCTGAAACGATCGGCACTGCCAATAAGATCCTCTGGCGTTACAACCCCACCGGCCAAGTGCATCTATGGGCGCTCGATTCCAACTGGGCCTGGACAGGCGCCGATAGCGGCCTCGTTGACCCCGTCTCCAGCGCCGGCGCTACTCTCTTGGCTCAGTTTGGGATTGCCAGCATTTAGATTTTCAAGGCAGGCAAGCGCTCAGCGATCACCAAAGCTCTATTTCGTTCTCATTGAATTGCATTCCAGACCCTGGGACGAACCGAGGATGATGAGGCGCCGCAAAGAATTAAGTTTGGCGATTAAATGTTACTACACTTGGTCCAAACTCTCACGCAATCCAGCCCCCTTGCTGAAAATTGGCCCCACCCCTATCCCTGTGAATCGCAGCATCGCCGGGATAAAGCGCCTGGCTGCAGCTGCTGGACATCTCGCCTGCCTTCTCAACTTAGCGCGCCAACCACAGCACAGCGTTGGTTGAGTCTGGGATCCATCCTTCTAAGCAGGGGCCCTAGCGGGCCCGCTAGCCCGAGACAAGAACGCAGACAGGGGCTAGCCCAATCAAGCACTAGTCAAGGGAGACAGCAGATCAAGAGCCATGCAGCCGCCGAATCTCTCTGTAGCGGCGGATACCAAGACGGGGTCAAGCATTAACTTTTGTATTGAACTGACTAGGGGGGCTAGGGGTAGCAAGTCAAGCTGATTGAGGGTGTGTAAGATCAGCCGAATTCGTGGCATTCATGTGACAACCTCCTGTGCTTATCCGTCAACCCTGCTCCAGGTCTGGCGTCAAAAGCTCAGAGCGTGGTCAGCCGATGGTTCCCTTGGCGCGGCGGCCCGGCAAGCCCTCAACCTGTACGGCGAACAGCCGCGCCTTGCGGAGCTGATCAGCCAATGGGCCACGGGCGATTTCTCAGCCCTCCCCCCGATCCGATTGCTGGGAGGCAGCACCATGCCTGCTGCGGCGGGTGCCTATGGCCTCTCCACCGGCACGATCTACCTGAACGCAGATTGGTTGCAGCGAGCTAGCCAGAAGCAAAGCTTGGCAGTGCTCACCGAAGAACTTGGCCACCACCTCGACGGACTGCTCAACAGCGAGGAAACACCAGGTGATGAAGGCGAGCACTTCTCCCTGCTGCTGCGCCAGGTGGCCCTATCACCCGAACAGCTTGAGGCCCTCAGCAGCGAGGATGACCACACCACCATTTGCGTGGACGGCGCCTGGATCGCGGTGGAGCAGGCCACGATCTACGGCACTCCGGGCGACGACAACCTGGTGGGCAGCTCCGGCAACGACACGATCAATGCTGGCCTCGGTGTAGATAATGTTGATGGGGGAGAAGGCAGTGATCTGCTGGTCATCGATTACTCAAGCAATACGTTTGCAGGGCCCTACCCGAGGGCTGGAATCTCCACTTACGCCTACAGCGTCAACGGCTCAGGCGATGAAAATGCCACAAATGGCTACATTCATGCTTATTACAATAGTTTCCACCAGTTTGATCAGGTCGTTTTTAGCAATGTCGAGCTTTTCCAGATCACCGGCACCGCTGCCGATGATCAAATCACCACCGGCTCCGGCAATGACACAATCATCAGCGGCGCTGGCAACGACACGATCAATGCGGGCAGTGGCAATGACAGCATCGCTGCTGGTGGCGACGACGATGTGATCGATGGCGGCGGTGGCGTCGACAGTATTGATGGCGGCGATGGCATCGATACCCTGTTGAATGCTGACTTCAGCACGGCTACGGCTGCCTTAACGTTCTATACCGTGAACCCGTCGACGTCGATCACCCTTGCAGACGGGACCACAATTAACAACTTCGAGATATTCACCAACCTCCGCACCGGCAGTGGCGCAGACACGATTGCCTACACCACCAGGGCCGACGACACGGTTGCCACCAATGGCGGCAACGACACGATCAATGCTGGCCTCGGCATAGATAATGTTGACGGAGGAGCAGGCAGTGATCTACTGATCATTGATTACTCGAGCAATACATACGCAGGGCCCTCCCCATCGGCCGGCATCTACTCAAGTATCTACAATCCAAGCGACGCGAACAGCATAAATGGCTATATTCAAGCTTATTACGCTAGTTCTTATCAGCTTGATCAGGTTGGCTTTACTAATATCGAGCGCTTCCTGATCACCGGCACCACTGCCAATGATCAAATCGCCACCGGCTC
>CAIOGZ010000081.1 GCA_903858015.1 uncultured cyanobacterium | reverse complement strand
GGCCAGTTCGATCACCAACAACGCAACGCTGGTCTTCAACCGCAGCGATACATTCACGCTTAACAATGTGATCAGCGGCACGGGTGCGGTGACGCAGGCTGGCAGCGGCACGCTGGTGCTCACTGCAGCGCATAGCTACACCGGAGCCACGACGGTTAGCGCGGGATCAACATTGCATTTCATCGACGCATCGCTTTCCACGAACAGTTCGATCATCAACAACGGGACGCTGTCCTTCTGGTCCAACAACAAAGCCATCACGCAGGGAACGGACTTTAACAGTGTGATCAGTGGCACAGGTGCGGTGACCACCCTCGGCACGACAGTGCTCAATGGATCGAACACCTACACCGGCTTGACGACGGTTAGAGCGGGTGGAGGGCCACTGGTCATTCGGAGCGCGAATGCGCTGGGCTCGACTGCGGCAGGAACGTTTGTGAGCTCCGGTGCCGCGCTGCAAATTGAGGGAGACATCACGACGGCAGCGGAAGCGCTGACCTTGAACGGCACATCGACTGGAGCGCTGCGCAACGCCAGCGGCAACAACAGCTACGCGGGCCTTGTGACCTTGGGCAGTGCGGCGCGGATCAACTCGGACGCGGGAACATTGACCTTAAGTAACACGGGCACGATCACTGGCGCAGGCTTTGGGTTGAGCATCGGCGGCGCCGGTAACACCACGATTGCCAGCAGCATCGGCACAGGCACAGGCACGCTGACCAAGGATGGTGGGGGGGCACTGACGCTCTCAGGCGCGAACACCTACAGCGGAGCCACGACGATTAGCGCCGGGGCACTGAACATTCGGAACGCGGATGCGCTGGGCACAACAGCGGCAGGCACGTCTGTGGCCTCCGGTGCCGCGCTGCAAATCCAGGGCGACATCACGACGGCAGCCGAGGCGCTGACCTTGAACGGCACCGGGGTGAGCGCGACTGGTGCTCTGCGCAACATCAGCGGCAACAACAGCTACGCGGGCCTTGTGACCTTGGCCACTGCGGCGCGGATCAATTCGGACGCGGGAACATTGACCTTGAGTCACACGGGCACGATCACTGGCGCAGGCTTTGGGTTGAGCGTCGGCGGCGCCGGTAACACCACGATTGCCAGCAGCATCGGCACAGGCACCGGCACCCTGACCAAGGATGCCGCGGGGACGCTGACGCTCTCTGGCGCGAACACCTACAGCGGCTTAACCACGGTTAGCGCCGGCGTACTGAACATTCAGAACGCGGCTGCGCTGGGCACAACGGCGGCAGGCACGACTGTGACCTCCGGTGCCGCGCTGCAAATCCAGGGCGACATCACGACGGCAGCCGAGGCGCTGACCTTGAACGGCACCGGGGTGAGCGCGACTGGCGCTTTGCGCAATATCAGCGGCAACAACAGCTATGCGGGCCTTGTGTCCTTGGCCAGTGCGACGCGGATCAATTCGGACGCGGGAACGTTGACCTTGAGTCACACGGGCACGATCACTGGCTCGGGCCTCGGGTTGAGCGTCGGCGGCGCCGGTAACACCACGATTGCCAGCATCATCGGCACCGGCACCGGCACCCTGACCAAGGATGCCGCAGGGACGCTGACGCTCTCTGGCGCGAACACCTATAGCGGCTTAACCACGGTTAGCGCCGGCGTACTGAACATTCAGAACGCGACTGCGCTGGGCACAACAGCGGCAGGCACGACTGTGAGCTCCAGTGCCGCGCTGCAAATCCAGGGCGACATCACGACGGCAGCCGAGGCGCTGACCTTGAACGGCACCGGGGTGAGCGCGACTGGCGCTTTGCGCAACATCAGCGGCAACAACAGCTATGCGGGCCTTGTGACCTTGGCCAGTGCGGCGCGGATCAACTCGGACGCGGGAACATTGAGTTTGAGTAACACGGGCACGATCACCGGCGCAGGCCTTGGGTTGAGCGTTGGCGGCGCCGGTAACACCACGATTGCCAGCATCATTGGCACCGGCACCGGCACCCTGACCAAAGATGGCGTTGGGACGTTGACCCTGACCCGTGCCAACACCTACACCGGAGCCACCACCGTATCTTCCGGCACGCTCGACCTGAATGGGGCAGCCGGGGCCCTCACCGCAACCAACGGGGTCAATATCAACGGGGGCACGCTATTGCTGAGCGGATCGGCCACAGATCGGATCAGTAATACGGCTTCTGTTACCTTGGGTGCGGAAACCGATAGTCAATTACAACTCTCCGGAAGCGTCACCGAAACCCTTGGAGCCGTGACGCTCTCCAGTGGGGTTGGAAAGCGGGTGATTGATTTTGGGGCCGGCAGTGGGGTGCTCAGGTTGGCCTCGCTGACGGCTGCCTCACCTCTGTCTGTTCAAATCTGGAACTGGTCTGGCACCACCGGCACCGGCGGCGGCACGGATCAACTCATCATCTCCAGTGGTTCTCTAGGCGGATCCCTCTCAACTTCGGATATCTCGTTCTACAGTGACTCCGGCATCAGTTTGCTCACCGGAGCCACTATTTTCAATGCCACCAGCCGCGAATTGCTCACCGAGACGCCTGTACCGCCAACGATCGCCATTTCCAGCAACGTCAGCACCCTCAAAGCTGGAGAGACGGCGACCCTCAGCTTCACCCTTTCAGTAGCCTCCACAAACTTCAGCTCGGCGGATGTCAGCGCCACGGGCGGCACCCTCTCCAACTTCTCCGGCTCCGGCACCGCCTATACAGCGACCTTCACGCCCACCGCCAACTCCACCGCCAACGGCGTTATCTCCGTTGCCTCCGGAACCTTCTCCAATGCAGCTGGCAGCACAAATCAGGACGGCGCCGATGCCGATAACAGCGTCACCCTGACGGTTAATACCCTCCGGCCATCGATCGCCATCTCCAGCAACGTCAGCACCCTCAAAGCTGGAGAGACAGCATCGCTCAGCTTCACCCTTTCTGAAGCCTCCCCAGACTTCAGCTCGGCGGATGTCAGCGCCACAGGCGGTACCCTCTCCAACTTCTCCGGCAGCGGCACCGCCTACACGGCTACCTTTACGCCCACTGCTAATTCCAACGCCAATGGCGTCATCTCCGTTGCCTCCAGCACCTTCTCCAATGCCGCTGGCAACACCAACAACGATGGCGCCGATGCCAATAACACCGTCACGCTGACTGTCGATACCCTCCGGCCGACCATCGCCATCTCCAGCAACGTCAGCATCCTCAAAGCTGGAGAGACGGCGACGCTCAGCTTCACCCTTTCAGAAGCCTCCTCAGACTTCAGCTCGGCGGATGTCAGCGCCATAGGCGGTATCCTCTCCAACTTCTCTGGCTCCGGCACCGCCTACACGGCGACCTTCACGCCCACTGCCAATTCCAACGCCAATGGCGTCATCTCCGTTGCCTCCAGCACCTTCTTCGACGTGGCTGGCAACACCAACATCGATGGCGCCGATGCCAATAACACCGTCACCCTGACGGTTGACACCGCTGTTCCTAACGCCCCCTTGATCAGCACGATCACCGATGACGTCGCCCCGATCACCGGCACGGTCGCCAGCGGCGGCAGCACCAATGACAACGTGTTGGTGATCGCCGGTACGGCAGAAGCCAATAGCATCGTCACCCTCCGCAACGGCAGCACCTCACTGGGCACCACGAGCGCCAATGGCTCCGGCGCCTGGTCCTTCACCACAGCCACCCTCGCCAACGGCAGCACCTACTCCTTTAACGCCACCGCAACGGATGCGGCAGGCAATGTGTCAGCGAATTCCGCCAACTACATCGTCACCGTTGACACCGCCGCTCCCACCCTGCTGAGCAGCACCCCCGCCGATGGCGCCACCGATGCGGGAGTCAGCAACAACCTTGTTCTCAACTTCAGTGAAACCATCGCCGCCGGCAGCGGCCTGATCAGCCTTTATCGAGCCGATGGCAGCCTGGTGGAGAGTTTCGATGGCGCCACGGGCATCGGCTCCGCCGGCGGCTCGGTGGCGTTCAGCGGCAGTGCCGTCACCATCAATCCCTTCGCGGATCTGGTGCGGGGCAGCGCCTACTACCTCCAGGTGGCAGCCAGCGCCATCCGCGATAGCGCCGGCAATCTCTATGCCGGCATCAGCGATGCCACCAGCCTCAACTTGTCCACCGCAGCGGTCACCGTATCGGTGGGCTCGATCACGGTCAGTGAGTCGTCGCTCTATGCCGTGGTCGCCGTTGGCCTGGATGCAGCGATCAGCGACAACCTCAGCTTCACACCAACGTTGCTGAGCGGCACAGCCAGCATCGGCAGCGACGCCGGCAGCACCCTGCAGGTGTTCAACGGCGCCAGCTGGGTGTCCGCCACCGCCGGCGTCAGCCTCGCCGCCGGCAGCACCTCGCTGTTGCTGCGGGTCGCCATCAACAACGACACCAGCCTCGAGGGCCTCGAAACCTTTCAGATCAGCACCGGTGCCATCAGTGCTGGCGCCGCTGCCCTCACCAATGCCAGCGGCGCCAGCGGCACGGTGACGCTCGCCGATGACGGCAGCTCCGACCAGATCTTCGATCAAGACACCAACAGCCCCGCGCCGCTGCTGCGCTCCGCCGACAACGACACCCCTTCGATCGTTGTGTCTTCGGTGATCGTGAGCGAGGCTTCGCCTTACGCCGTGCTGGAGGTGAGCCTCACCAATCCCTCCAACTTTGCCGTTTCCTTCACACCATCGCTGCAAAACGGCAGCGCCACGATCGGAGCGGACAGCGGCAGCACGCTGGAAGTGCTCAACGGCAGCACTTGGGAGGTCGTAGGCGCTGGCCAGATCAGCTTTGCGGCCGGCGTCACCAGCCGCCTGGTGCGGGTCGCCATTGCCAACGACAGCGCCTATGAAAACAGCGAAACCTTCACGATCAACACCGGCGCCATCAGCGGCCCGATCGCCAATCCCGCCGGCGCCAGCGGCACCGTCACCATCCGCGACAACGGCAGCAGCAACAACACCTTCCTCGCTAATAACACCAGCGCCACCCCCACCGCCGGCAGCGCCGATAACGACACCCCAGCCCTGCCGGCCCTCAGCGCTGCGGTGCTGGGCAACGGCAATGAAAGCGGCCCGCTGGCCACCTCCTTCCGCATCAGCCGCACAGGCAGCACCAGCAGCGCCATGGTCGCCAGCTATCGCTTCGCGGGCAGCGCGATCGCCGGCTCGGATTACACCAATCCCGCCGGCTTTGATGCCAGCACCGGCCTCGGCAGCGTAACCATCGCAGCCTGCCAGAGCAGCGTTGATCTCAACGTGGCCAGCCTCGACGACAGCGCTGTTGATGGCAATCGCAGTCTCTCGCTCACCCTGCAATCGAGCCTCAACTACAGCCTGGCCGCCGCCACCGCCACCGCCACCATCCTCGATAACGATGTCGCCCCGCCGCTGACGCCAACCTTTGCCATCACCAGCGCCTCTGTGGTGGAAACCGATTTAGGCAGCAATCCGATCGTCAACCTGATCGTTAGCCTCTCAGGCCCCGCCGCCACCAGCGTCAGCGTGCGTGTGCGCACCCTGGCTGCCCTCAGCGGCACTAGTGCCACCGGCACCAGTGCCAGCGGCGGCGGTGATTACGTCGCGATCAGCGACCAGCTGCTCACCTTCCTGCCCGGCAGCACCTCCCAGCTGCTGCCGATCCAGTTGCTCGGTGATAACACGATCGAAGCCATCGAATCCTTCCGCGTCGAGCTGTTCAATGCCAGCGGCGCCAACCTGCCCGCCGCTGCCGCCACGATCGAGATCGTCGACAACGACAGTGGCAAATCGCTCAGCATCAACAACAGCGCCGCCACCACGTCCCAGACGTTCTCAGGCGGCCAGTACGCCGACATCCTGATCGGCGGTAGCGCCGCCGACACGATCAACGGCGATCCGGCCGGCCTGATCGGCGGTGGTGATGCGATCACCGGCAACGGCGGCGCCGACATCCTCACCGGTGGCGCTGGCCCCGATCGCTTCCGCTATCTCTCCTTCAGCGATTCCACCCTCAACAGCACCGATCGCATCCGCGATCTCACCCTCACCGGCAGCGACCAAGACCGCATCGCCCTCGCCGCCCTGCCCTCGGCCCTCTGGAACACCGGCGCCATCACCCCCACCAGTCCCACCCTCGCCAGCGCCGTGGCCGCCGCCTTTGCCGACAAGGACAGGCTCACCGCCGGCAACCAGGCCCTCGCCGCCGGCGAGGCGGTGCTGTTCGCCTACGACAGCTCCCCCGGCAATAGCCGCACGCGCCAGTGGTTCGTCGCCGTTAACGACAGCAGCGCCGCCTTCAGCAGCAGCAATGATCTGCTGATCAATGTCACCGGCCTCTCGTCTTCGTTTGCTAGCGGTTCTCTCACTCCCGGCCTGCTGTTTGCCACCGTTTAACGACTTTTGTGCTTGCCAGCCGTTGCGCCCAGCGATCAGTCGCTTAGCCAACTGCTCCAACGCTGCAACCGCTACATCGCTTCAACCGCTACCATGCGTTAATAGCAAGGTTTCATTATTTTAACACTGTCTTAATCGGAACACCGCTGCAACCGCCCCACCAGCTTTCACAACTTCACCGATGCTATCTGCTACCTCCCTTCACCGCCGCCTTGCCCCCCTGGCCGTAGTGAGCATCGCCCTGATCGGCACTTGCCTGCTGCCGGCCGCTGCCGGCGCCGCTGGCTTCTCCGGCAGCTTTAATCCGGCCAACTGGAGCATCGTCAACGTCGGTGGCGGCCTTGACCAGACGCTTTCAGGTAGTGGCGATCCCCCTGATTACACCTGCGTGGGCAATCAGGTGGCCTGTGCAGAAGGAGTCGATGCCACCACTGGCGCTGTTGATGTCGTGGGTTCGGTTTATGCTCCACCTATCCCTGGCGGGGGGACCAGCGCAACAGCCCGCACCACCACCTGGACCGTCACCAATGGTGCCCAGATCTCTGATCTCAGTTTTAACTGGGTCTTGACGACTTATGCCTCAGGGGCCAGAAACCAGAGCGTTTCCTATCTGATCGGCGGCATCGAAACACCCCTTGGCAGCAACGATGGCAACAACGGCTCGGTGACCAACATCGCCCTGGCTGCCGGCCAAACCTTCGGCTTCCGTGTGTCCACCAGCGATAACACCGGCGACTACGGCGTGTTGTCCATCACCGGCTTTGATGCCGTGATCAGGGTTCCAGCGCCGCTGCCCATGGCTGGCGGAATTGCCGCCTTCAGCTGGAGCCGTCGCTTGCGCAGCCGCATCCGCCAGCCCAACTTCTGAATCCCGTGCACTCCTACGGGGATCCGGACCATCCACTCCAGCGACCGATCACGGCGCAGCTGATCGCCATCGCCCTGGCCCTGCTGTCGGTGTTCATCGCCGGCTTGCTGCCCCAGCTGTTGCCGCCCCGGCTGATTGATCCCAGTTGGCAGCTGCGCCTCTGTGGCCTGATGGCCGAAACCGGGGTGTTGCCGCTGATGGCCCTGGGGCTCCTCTTCCTGGCCACCTATCTCGATCCCGCCAACCCCTGGGTGCTCGCCGTTCGGGACCGCTCCAGTCGGCTGGCAGGCCTGGCCGCCGTAGGTTTTCTGCTGTTGATTCCCCTGCAGATCTTCGCGCTGGTGAGCTCCAGCTCCAGTCTCAGCAGCCAACAGCAGCAGCAGCGCCTCAGCGCCCAGGCGCGCCTCAATGCCCTGGAGCAGGCCATCGCCGTCGCCGCCAGCAGCGATCAGCTCAACCAGCGCCTCCAGACCCTGCAGGCGCCACCCCTGCCCGCCGCCGAGCTGGCCCTGCCCCTGCCCCAACTGCGCCGCCTGCTCAACCAGCGTCTTCTGCAGACGCGCTCATTGCTGCAGCAACAGTTCGCTCGTCCGGTTCGGCTTTCGCTGGGCAGCCTGCTACTTCAGGCCCTGCGGGGCATCCTCTCCAACCTCGCCTACGGCCTCGCCTTTGCGGCCTGTTCCTTTGGCCGCAGGCAGCAACTATCGCTGCTGCAGAGCTGGCTCTTCGGCCTGGGCGAGTTTTTCTGGTGGGTTCGCCAGGGCTTGGCAGGCCGAAAGGACAGCCATGACATCCTCTGATTGACGGGGGCAGACCCTGTCCCGCCATTCGGCTTAGCCTGGCAAGGCGTTGATTGCTGCTGGCGTCTTGACGCCCCCCTCACCTTCTCCTCCAAGGGGCAGCTGGTGATTCTGGCCCGGCTGCGACCCCATCCATCCGCCAAGTACGCCCGTGATTCCCCTGGAGCAGTTGGAGCCTGCCCTCTATGCCCCACCTCAGCAGTTCAAGACCTCAGCATTCCAACAGCTCCCTCAAAAACCGATCGCTGTAGTCCACCGCCAGGGCCCAGTTCTCGGCCTCGCTGCGGCCCGAACTTTTGGTGGGCTTGAAGCTGTGGTCACCGCTGGGTAGCCAGCGCAGCTGCAGTTGGGGCGAGAGGGCATAGCTCTCCACCTCCTCCCGTTTCCCGAAGCTATCGCGCTCCCCCTGCAAGATCAAGGTTGGCGTCTGCAGGCAAGCCAAGTGCTCGGTGCGCAGCTGCAGCGGCTTGCCGGGCGGGTGAAACGGATAGCCGAGGCCCAGACAGCCGCGCACCCCATCGCTGCTGGCTAGCCCATCCACCAGCAGGCTGGCCACCCGGCCGCCCATCGATTTGCCACCGATCAGCAGGGGACGCCCTGGCCTGGTGGCCTTCTCCAGCTGCACCTGCTGGCGGAACGCCTCCTGCAACAGCGGCAGCCGATCAGGCCCCTGGCGGCGGCCCGTTGCTCGCATCCGGGCCATGTAGGGGAACTCAAAGCGCACCAGCCGCCAGCCCTGCTCGGCCAGGCCAGCGGCCATCGCCGCCATGAACGGGCTGTCCATCGGTGCACCGGCGCCGTGGGCCAGCAGCACGGTGGCCGGCGCGTCTTCGGCTCCATCGATCAACCGCAGCATTCAGACCCACTCCCAGTGCAGCAGCATCGTCACCGCGCCCTGCAGCGATAGCTTCACCGGACAGGTTTCACCAGCCCGCTGCAGCAGGGCCCGTTGCTGCGCATCCAGCCCGGCGGGCAGCTGGATCCACACCTCCAGGCTTTCGATGCGGCGGGGGCCGCTTTGGGTCATGCTCTTCTCCACCCGGGCCCCGCTGCCCTGCAGCGCGATGCCGTGCTGGTTGGCGCTGATCCCGATGATCGTGAGGATGCAGCTGGCCAGGGCGGTGGCCACCAGATCGGTGGGGGAGAAGGCTTCGCCCAGGCCCTGGTTGTCGAGCGGGGCATCGGTGTGCAGCTGGCTGCCCGAAGGACCATGCACCGCCAGGCAGCGCAGGTTGCCTTCGTAGCGGCAGGTGATCGTGGTCATCGGCGCGGCGCGATCGGCAGCTCCATGCTGCTGGTAGTGGCCCCGCCCAGCAGCCCCAGCTCCCCTAGCAACCGCCGCTGGGCGGCCGCCGGCACGAAGCGGTGGGCGGCCTGGGCGCCGCTGATCGCCACCGGCGGCACGCCGATGCCGGGGAACACCCCCGCGCCGCAGAGCACCAGCCCCTTGATCGGCGTGGCACCGCCGGGGAAGGGGCCCCGATCCGCCGGCCAGGCGGGGCCGTAACTGCCCTGGTGCACCCGCAGCCAGTGGCGGTGGCTGAGGGGGGTGCCCTGCAGTTCCAGCACCAGCCGCTGCCGCCAGTCGGGCAGAAGCTGGTCAAACACCTGGTGGAAGATGCCACAGCGCTGCTGTTTCAGCGTCTCGTAGGCCGGCGTGCCCCGCTCCAGATCCTTCCACAGCTGCCAGGGTTCATTGGCCGGGGTGTAGCCGTGCAGCACCTGGTGGCCGGCGGGGGCGAGGCTGGGGTCGAGCTGCGACGGCATTGAGAGCACCACCATGTTGCGCTCGGCGCCGATGCCCCGCTGCCAGTCGCCCACCCAGACCGTGTGCACCGGCAGATCGGCCAGTTCGGGGCCGCCGCGCAGGGCCAGGTGCCAATGCAGAAAACTGTGGCAAGCGGGCGTTTCGGCCAGGCTGCGGCGCCAGCGTTGGGGCAGGCTCTGCGGCGGCAGCATGGCCAGGGTGTCCCAGGGGCTGGCGGAGCTGATCACGCCCTGGCGGGCCCGCAGGATCTCACCGCCGGCCGAGTCGGCCAACTGCACCCCCACGGCCCGGCCGTCCTCCACCAGGATCCGGGCCACCGCCGCCTTGGTGCGCAGCCGACCACCATGGCGCTCCATGCCCCGCACCAGGGCCGCCGCCACCGCCGCACTGCCGCCGACCGGGTAATCGAGGCAGGCCTCGGGTTCGAACCACTCGCCAAACAGGGTGGCCATCGCCGCCGCGCTGGTCTGCTCCAGGCCGAGGCCGGAGATTAAAAAGCAGAGCATCTCCACCCAATGGAGCAAAAAGGGATCGCGCAGGTGGCGGCGGGCGATCGGGCCGAAGGCCCCCCCCAGGGCGGCGAGCTGGGGGGCTTGGGCCAGCAGTCCAAAGGCGCCGCCGCCCAGGGTGAGGGCGCTGCCGATGCCAGGGCGCAGGGCCAGCAGCGGCAGCGAGCGGGCGGCGCGGCAGAGGGGCTCGATGGCGTTCAGGAAGTTTTGCCATTCCTGGGCCACGGCGGGCCCGCGCAGCTGGCGCAATACCTCCATAAAGGGCTCCAACCCCACCCCCACCCGCAGGCGGCCCTCCGGTAGCAGCAGGTCCCAGTGGTGGTAGGGCAGCACCGGCACGGTTTCAGCCACCGCCTTGAGCACCTGGGTGAGCGGGTTTGGCGAGGGCCAGCGGCCCAGGCCGCTCCACAGCGAGGGCCCCGATTCGAACTGGAAGCCGCCGCGACGAAAGCCATGGGCGGCGCCGCCGGCCACGCTGTGGGCCTCGAGCACCAGCACATCGAGGCCATGGCGGGCGGCGATGGCGCCGGCGCAGAGGCCCCCCAGGCCGGCGCCGATCACGATCAGGTCTGGGCTGCTGGGGCTGGCGCTGCGGCCAGTGGCGTTGGGGGCGGCGTTGGGGGCGGCGCTGCTGGGAGGGAAGGGTGGGGCGGATGGCATGGTGATGGCTGGCGCCGAAGCATCAGGGCTTCGATCCCGCTGCCGCTGCCGCAACTGCCCCTGCCCCTGGCGCAGTTGCGGCGTCCGGGGCAGTTTCTGCCGCCCCCGCCCCAGAAACCCCAGCCGCCGGGGCGATCATCCCCTGCCGGCGCAGCTCACAGAGCTGATCGAGGCAGGGCCGACGGGTGAGCCGCAGCCGCGCCGCCGCCCAGAGCCCATAGAGCCCATTCACCAGCGGCGCCAGCAGCGGCCAAGCGGTGGGTGCATAGAGCCAGCCCAGACCGATCAGGGCGTAGGCCTCCCGAAACACCGCCACATCCCGTAGCACGCTGCCATCGGCAGCGATGGCATGGATGCGGCCCATCGCTTCGCGGTAACTGATGCCGCCGTGATCTTCCGGTTGGTAGGCGGGCGCATTGATATCGACAAAGCCAAGCTGCGGCGCCTGGGGATGGAGGCGCTCGTCCCGTTGTTGCAAGAAGCGCACTTCCCGCAGGCAGAGGGGGCAGCCGCCGTCGTAGAGGATCGTGAGCTGGGCCATAGCGCGACCCTAGGGGGAATCAGGGGCCAGCGCTTCGGGGCTAGCGCCTCGGGGCTGGCACTACTCGACAAGCACGACTTGGCCAGCGCTTCGCGCCCAACGGTTCTAGCCCCCGCCGCGACCCATTCCGAACACCCACCAGCCCGCCCGCTTACCCATGCTGCGCCAGAGCTTCCATTCCCTCCAGCTGCAGACCAGCGGCGAGGGCTTCACCAACCTCACCACGGCCCTCAACCAGGAGATTGGCGCCAGTGGCCTACGTTTCGGCCTGGCCACCCTTTGCAGCCTCCACACCAGCTGCAGCCTCACGATCAATGAAAACGCCGACCCGCGCGTGCTGGAGGATTTGGCCGCCTACCTGCAGGCCCTCGTGCCCCGGGAGGGGGTGCGCCCGATCAGCGGGCTGGGGGCAGCCCGCGCCTGGGTCCACGCCGACGAAGGGCCCGACGACATGCCGGCCCACATCCGCACCGCCCTCACCGCCACCAGCTTGAGCCTGCCCTTCCAGCAGGGTCGACTTCAGCTCGGCACCTGGCAGGCGGTGTACCTGTGGGAGCACCGGGCGCGGCCCCATCGGCGCGATCTGAGCTTGCATTTGCTGGGGGAATGACTAGGGATCTGTGTGGGAGCGTGAATGGTTGAGATACTCTGAGCTGGCGAATACAGGCAGAAACGCAAGACGCCCGATCGAGCAATCAGAACGGAATCGGGAATCTCGTGTCAACCCTGATATTTACTCCTTTATTGAATTGCCTTGAACTTAATATCCTGCATCGCAGGATGGCATGAAATCATTAATCTAATCACCGGTTTAACCCCTCAAGAGTCACGCTTTTAGCTTTTCGCGGATCATGCCTAATTGCCCCAGCTTCGATCAAGCAGGCGGCAGCCCCTAGAATCGAACCAAATCGATCCAGTCAGCTGCGCAGGAAATTCCCGCAATCACCGCGAGCTGGTGGCGAACTGAAGCCGAGGTTACGGTAAGCTACCTGAGCACATGGATGCCACAAGTCGGACCTATGGGGATATAGTTGATAATTTGCCACAGTATTACGCCAACAAGGATCAAGGTCATCGCGAGTGACATCAAGTCCATGGCCCAGCCAGGGTTGCTCCCCTGATCACGAGAAAAGAGACTGCTGCTACTAAGCTGGCTTTCACTTGCTGAAGCTATCTGTAGCAATAGTGCAACATGCCACAAATTTCTCTCCAATGCCGGTTGGCTAGTAAGGGCTGTTGGACTTGATGATTAGTCTCCACAGTTGTTGGCCGTTTTAGCAGCCTGTTCTTCAGCGTGGTCCGACGCAAATGGGACCATGCCGCCAATGAAGAAGATGATCTGATCTGATTAGATTGATGCCGTCGCTGAGCCATCGGGTCAAATCTAGTGTTAATTTGCCTGCTTAATCGGGTTCACATGGAACATAGGCGCTTTAGCCAGCGATCTCACGCTTGAGATGGAAGTAGAGCTGCTGTGGGTCCTTGTATTGGCGCGACAGGCACTGATGCAGGATGTTTAGCCCATACCAGCAGACACTGCCTTGAAACTGATTCAATGTTTTGGCTTCCCGGATCGGATTGCAGGGGCGCCAGGGCTAGCGCTGCACGCAAGGCTTCGGCGTGGTCTTGTTCAAACCCCAGCGCATCGCCCAGATTCATTGCTGTCACTGGGAACCGGGCGAATGCAGCTGGGATCGGGGAGGCGGCGAGACGGGACCCATGTGCCCTAGTGCTCCTAGGGTTGTCCTAGGGTTGTCCTATAGTTGCTTTTGCATCTAGTCTCGGTGCCATGCTTGATCCGCCCCTGATTTGAGCTTGGCCTAATTCAACACCGAACCTCCCCGACCCTCAGCCATGGACAACATCAAAAACGGTGTAAATCTCACCAATATTGACAACCTGATTCGGGCAATCCAGGAAACGCCAGGCATTGCCAATGTGCAGTTCATGGCTAAATCAACCTGGGGCGGCAGCACCAAGGCTATTGTAGAAATTGCACCTTGTCTTGCCAACGGCCTGGATATATCCCCGCCCACGCGCAATTTCAAAATGGTCGTCGATGAACCGGGCGTCCTCGGCGGAGATGACACGGCTCCGAATCCCGTTGAGTACCTAGCCGCTGCCCTGTGCGGATGTCTTACTGCTGGTATCGCCACCAACGCCGGGCTCTTCAATGTTCAACTCGATAAGATTGAAGTTGAGGTAGCGGTAGATTTTGATATTAATGGTGTTCTTGGTCTAAACGATCAGACACCGAGCGGTCCCCTTAGCCTGCACTACACCGTGAAGTTAGGAGGGCCTGGCGCCGCCGAGGCAATGGAACGCTGCAAGACCACAATTGATCACAAGTCACCCATCAAGAATGCGATTAACCTACCCTTGACGGTAACAACGGATTTCGAAATTATCAGCTAAGAACCATTGAAAACCGTCCCCAAGGCAGCGATTGCCATTAGTTCTAGTACTGATTCCTTCACGGCCGGATCAGAGGCATCCAGGAGTGCGCTTGATCAATTGGGATCGGATCAAGACGTTCACCTTGCCATAGTATTTTGTACTTCCAGTCTTGAAGCTGAAGCCCTGACCAAGGGGATTCGCAGCGTCCTAGGGCCTACTGTTTTACTCTTTGGTGCGAATGCCAATGGCGTGATTAGTAATCATTTTATTGGCTATGATGGTTTTTATTTCGGCTTGGCATTGCTGCACTTGCCTGGCATAAACGTTAAGCTTTTTAGTTATACCGGTATCGCGTTCAATGAAGCAGTAGCGGGAAACATACTCGGTTCATTGATTGCTCCCGAGCTGCCTGATCAGCAAGAAAACCCTTGCCTGCTTTTTCTTTACGACTCGGTCAACCGTCAGAAAAAGCGCTTCACCATGAATTTGGCTACACCCCTGATTGATGGCCTTAACAAGTATCTGCCCATCTCCCTCCCGATTGCGGGATCGCGTGTGATGGGTGACATGAAGTTCAATCCAACATCCCAGTGGTGTGGCCAGGATTTGCTGAAGGATTCGGCTGTAGCCCTTCTGTTGTCAGGTAATCTTCGAGTCTATACAAAAGTTTTGCACGGTTGTCGCCCCACCAGTGCCTACCATCGAATTACCAAGGCTGACGGCCCTGTTGTACTCGAAATTGATGAACGGCCTGCATTGGATTTGATCGGCGATATATTAGGACCCCAACTGCGTAATGACTACCAACAATACAAGTTTTTTGTAACCTTTGGCGTAAATTATGGTGAAAAGTGGGGGGCATTTAATGAAGATCAATATGCAAATCGTATGTGCGTTAATGTCGATCGCAACCGTGCAGGACTGGTGCTTGCAGAACCTTTAGCCGAGGGAACTGAGTTTCAACTGATGCGCAGGAGCTTTGATATGGATCAGTACCGCACGGATACTTCTAGCTTGTTAGACGAGATTTCTAGCGATAATTTTGTGCCGTTTTTTGCTCTCTATCTCAATTGTGCCGGTCGAGCTGCTACTTACTATGGTAGCGAGGAGGAAGAAGCTGCCTATGTTGCTCAAGGACTTAACAATCGTGTTCCTTTGTTGGGTGTCTATGAAGCCGGCGAGATCACTCGTATCAAACAAGACTTAAAACTACTTGATTGGAGTGGGGTGCTTTTGATTTTCAGCTATCCCTTATGAGCAGCTCATCTTCTGACAATGATCAGCCGGTTTCGGTCTCATACTATGAGCGGTTGGCTGATGCGAATGCCGGTCAGATCATCCGTGCCGATGCCCAGCTTTCACTGACCCGACGCGAACTCGACCAACGCAGCAAAGGTTTTCGCATTCTTTCCTTGTTGGGCGGAACGATATCCCTGAACTCCTATTCCGACATGGGTCCGATTTTCTCTGATACTCTCACACTCATCCATGAGGTGTTTCAAGTGGATCGCACCGTTGTCCTTTGGCAACACACAAGCATGGCCGGAGTCTATACCGTTGCTCATCATCTTGGCCTGGATGCGGAGGTTGTTAAGCGGCTTGGCGTCCTGATGTTTAACATCACACCAGAGCTCCTAGATACCCAGGAAGCTCTTATTCTTAACCGCGCCACAACCAAGCTACCGATCATGGATCTTCTCCAGTCCATGCTTGGCCTCACCTATTTTGTTTGTGTCCCCTTTAAGTCTGGTGAGGATACATTGGGATACCTACTTGTAAGTAACGACAAGGAAGCATTTCCATTCTACCCTCCATTTGACCAAGGGCATGTGGAAATTTTCACCGCCATTTCAGCTTTTATCTCAGCAGCTTGGACAAATCAAAAGCTTTACCATGATCTCAGCGACGCGCTTGCTGATCTGGGAAAAGTTAATAGCGAACTTGAATCACGTGTCGCAGCTCGAACTGCCGATCTTGATCAGCGGAATAGCCAACTCGCGCTTGAAAAAGAACGTAGTGAAGAATTGCTACTCAACATGCTGCCGCGTTTGACCGCGATGGAGTTGCAACGTACCGGCCAAGCAGTACCTAGAAGTTTTGATTCCGCGATTGTTGTTTTTGCTGATATTGTGGGATTTACTGATATTGCCGACAAGATGTCAGCTGGTGAACTCGTTGGTGAACTTGATCAAGTCTACCGCGCAATGGACCATATCATCAGTCGCTACGGCCTCGAGAAACTTAAGACCGTTGGTGATTGCTACATGTTTGCTGGCGGTCTACCCACTCCTGATTCAAGGGCTGCCGTGTCAGCCATTCAAGCCTGTCTAGAATTCCAAGACTATCTGCTGCGTCGCAGTGATGAACTGCAACGTCAGAACAAGCCATCCTTTCTTTTTCGCTATGGAGTGAACTCCGGACCAGTTGTCGCTGGAGTTGTGGGCTCTAAAAAATTCGTTTATGACCTCTGGGGAAGTACTGTCAATATCGCGGCTCGCCTTGAGTCAGCTGCCGAGGTGGGACGCATCAATATCTCGTACTCTACTTATAATATGGTTAAAGATGATTTTATCTGCACCCCCCGAGGCGATATCACTATAAAACACGGCCGCCGTATTCCAATGTATTATGTTGAACAACCAATCCGTCTCGCTACGAATGAATCTCTCTAATCAATACGCCTGAACTTCAACGCAAGTAACTGGGCTGGCTCTTGAGCCTGAGCCAACCATCAGAAGACAAGGTAAATAAATGTAACGTTGCTGGTTCAAGTATGCCGCCAGGGGTAAATTATGCTGCTATACTTTTTGCAAGCTGTTTGTCCAGCTTGGCCTTGTGAAGCACGTTGTTGTTACCAATTTTGCCCGGCTCTCTGCTGCGAGCGAAGCTCAACCAGCTACTTGCTGGCCGGAGCTGAGCGATTTGACACTAGTTTTTGATCGGCTTTGCGTTATTGCACCTTCGATAGCAAGCAAGATTCTAGCTAACAGCTTTGATCGATTTTCCGTGGGAGTGACTAACTTAAGGCTTGCAAACGATCATATCTGCATTCTGTCTCCAGAAGTCTCCGATAACGAGCATCTTCCCAACCAATCTCTTGGTTCTGGTCTAGACGGTGTACGCACATCAGCCACGAAGCATGCAGGTTGCGCCGATACAGTTATAGGCAGTGGCATAGACGCACTGATGGACGATCAGTCGGACTGTTTGCAGTTTAGTAAGTACGCTGCTATAATGTCTACAATGAGCTCTTGCAACTTATGCGCCGATTGCAATGAGACAATCTTTTTAGCTGCTTTAGGTGCTACAGCTAATTGCAGCATAACCGCAAGCTTGTCCGAGGCTAAAATGGATAGTATTTCCACTTATTCTAGGGACTATTGCGATCCTGACTTGTCATTTGTAAACCAGGAGGTTTTATGACTAATCAAACGATCGAGCAAATGATCAGCCATGATCCATTCATCCTTTTTGTTAAGGATGATGATCCAGATAGTTATATGATGCGATCTATTCTCGAAAACATCGGCGCTACGGATTTAAATGTTATCAACTTAACAGGATTTTCCGATGCGGTTAGCCTCCTCAGGCAACAGCTAATCCAGCATAGCGGTATGGACGAGTTTCCGTATTTATATTTAAATGGCCAAAGCCTCGGCACAACAGATGAAATAATACAGTCTGTCCGCGCAGGAGTGTTGCAAGAAAAGCTTAAAAATGCAGGTTTAGCAGTTTTATCAAAATTCGAAACTCCTAGCCTCGATAAAAATCTTTTCGGCTACCCAAAGGGTGGCTTGACTCTGTCTGATAATGACAAAAAGAATATATTGCTTGGTTGTTGTGGGTCTTCGGCTGCAGATAAAATACATCAGTTGATTAAAAAGCTTTTGGATGCTGGGCATGATGTTAAGCTTGTGCCGTCGGACCATGGTGAACACTTTTTTAAAGACTTTGGCATGGAAGAGATTTATTCCCTTCTGAAGCCCACTGATATTTATCGGGATCTAGACGAGTGGAACTTCCGATATATAGAGTTTGGCATGAAACTCCGTGCATGTCATCTAGCACTTTGTGATTGGGCGGATTGTTTAGTTGTGGCTCCGATCACCTGCAATAGCATGGCCAAGGTCGCAAATGGCATTGGTGACAACTTGTTTTCTTCCATTCTCGTCGCTTGGCAATATCAGGTTAAGCCGGTTGTTTTTTGCCCCGCCTGTAATACCCATATGTGGAATAATATCACGACGCAAAGAAACGTGGAGCACCTCAAGCTGCTAGGGGCCAACTTTGTAGGTCCAAATAAGGGCATCCTATCGAATGGCACTACAGGCGTTGGAATGATGGCCACCATAGATGAGATCACTGAGAAAGTTTTGGATATACTTGTTGATCTTGAACATCCAGACAGGGTGGCGATGCGGTGGGGGGCTCAGGCTGCCGCTTCCGACAATCCCGAGTCATGGCTGAGAATTTATCGCAAGATGGATGAAACTGATGAACATGGCAATAAGATTGTCGATATTAATGTAACCGATTCGGAGGTGGGGGACAATTTGCTTCATTACGCTGCTGGTGGCGAAGGCAGCCTATCTGGTAATGGACACGAGAAAGGATCTCCTGATCTCGCCGCCGCCAATGAGTTGATTAAGCGCGGAATCGATGTCAATAAGATGAATAAGTATGGATTTACTCCGCTTCATGTTGCGGTAATGAATGAATCTCTAGAGATGGTTAAATTGCTTCTCGATGCTGGAGCTGATCCGCGGCTGCTTACTGAGCAAGGGCAAAGTTGTCTCGATTTGGCTAGTTCGATTCCACCAAAGCCAAGGATCGTGGCAACCTTGTTAAGGCATCTTGCTGGCTCAAGATTTGGTATCGATCGATGAAAATCTTTTATTTTACCTATGGCAGCTTAAAGCGTGGTTATCCTAATCACCAGAGTCATGAAGATGTGCTCAGTGACTTTGTTGGTGCTGGAGTTACTTCTCTCTCCTTCCCGCTTGTCGTCCCCGATGAGCCGAACTGTACCAATCCCCATTGCCCTTACCTGCATCGAATGCCCACCTTGCTAGATATGGAGGGGGTTGGAATGCCCGTCCAAGGTGAGGTGTTCCGTCTCGACGAGATCAAGTTGAAGGAGTTAGATAAGCTCGAAGGATTTATTGGACCAGGCAATGCCGAAAATATCTACGAGCGCAGGCATATCGATGTTCGGGTCGGCGACCAAGTCATATCTGCGCAGGTCTATTTTATTGTCGAAGCCGCGCCTAAGCTTGCGCTCTGGAAGCAAGGCCTTGCTGATGTGTACGAAGAGTATACTCTTGCCATGGCGGCTGCTACTCCCAAGCCGATAGGATCTTATCTAGTCTAGTCTAGTCTAGTCTAGTCTAGTCTAGTCTAGTCTAGTCTAGTCTAGTCTAGTCTAGTCTAGTCTGGCCTGTCCTGGTCTAATGATCTCGTTGTGAGATAGGGGCTGATCAGGATCCAGATCCCCTGCGGCGCATATCGTTCAAGCCATCCAGATCCGATAAACTATCCCTGAGCAGGGCAGTTGACGTTTGTTCTTATTACTGCTGGCGGCCTAGGAGCCTGTCGCACATTTCCACAGGCACAGCCACCCTTCCCCCCTCGTTTCTTGGGGGTGAGCTCGGAGAGTTGCTTTCTGCCGGAGCCTGATCAGCCCCTTTGAGCCATCTTCCTCAGCTTGCTGCCAGGGCAGCCCGGTGCAGCTTGCCGATGTTGTGGGTGATGGCCATCAGGCTCCATTCACCGTCGACCTTTCCCAACCCCCGTAACAGGAATCGATCCAGGCCCCGTGCCCCTTTGATCTGACCAAAGACCGGTTCGGCGATGATCTTGCGCAGGGCGTAGATCGCTTGGCCGGCTTTGGATCGGAGTTTGCGGTCCATCCGGCCCCGTGCATCCAGATCTCTTGGGGCTGGCCCCCGTGAGGGCCGTGGCCGTTTGCCGTGCGACTGGCGGCTGGTGGAGAGGTAGGCATCCAGCCCGCGCTGCTCGCTCGCCTCGATGTTGGCGGTGCTGCAGTAGCCCGCGTCGGCGATCAGCTTCTCGGGCAGCTGGCCGGTGTTGGCCACGATCCGCTCCACCATGGGAAGGAGATGGTGCTGGTCCGAGGCCTGATTGCTGACCCCGACCGCCACGATGATCTGGTGATCGCCATCGACCGCCGCCTGGCAGTTGTAGCCCTGGATCCAGCCGTCCCCACCTTTGAGGAAGTGGCTGTCTGGATCCGTGTAGGCGCAGCCTTCCGCGTAGCGGTGATTGCGCTGGGCGTTGGCTTTCGGAACCCCGGCGGCAGTGGTGGGCAGGTTGCGGCTGGGCATCGCCAGAGGATCAACGCTGATGAGTGGATCCGGGGTTGAGAGGCCTGCGACCCGGGCCTTGTCGATCGCCAACCTGCGGGCCAGCTCCGCCCGCCCGCGAGCAGCCTTAGCCCGGCGTTCTGCCTGTTGCGCCTCTTTGGCAAGGGCCTGAGCAGCAGCCTCGCTCTCGGCATCACTGTTTCCTTTGTCCTCAGCCGCCGCTGCTGACTCGGCGTCGGCAGCCTGGACAGCAGCCTCAGCGGCCTGCTCTTCTGCAGCGCGGGCCTGCTGCTCGCGGCGGCGCGCATTGTCGGCGGCGGCCTCCGCCTCCAGCTCCGCTCTCGCTTTGCGCAGGGCGTCGAGTCGATCCTGGCGGCGCTTCAATTCCTTGGGCAGCTCATCGCCGCGCTTGCCTTTGCCGTAGCGCACGTCTTCCTGGGCGTCGATCAGCTCGGCCTTGCGCAGCAGCGCTGCAATCTCCGCTTCCAGCTGGGCCTTGGTCTTGAGCATCCGCTCGTGGCTCATGGCCTTGTGTTTGAAAGCATTGGCCTTGACCTTGGTGCCGTCGAGGGCCACGTTGCCCAGGCTCACCAGGCCTGCCTTCTGGCACAGCCGCAGCACCTGCACAAACAGGCCCGCCAATGCATCGAGATGAACGAGGCGGAAATCACTGATCCGGCTGTGGTCCGGCTGCTGATTGCCGGTGAGCACTCGGAAGGCGGCATCCTCCCAGCAGGCCCGCTCGATCCGGCGCGAGGAGGGGATGCCGACGCAGTAGGCGTAGAGCAACAGCACCACCATCATTCGCGGCTCGTAGGCCTTGACCCCGCGCGGATCCCTCGCCGCGTAGACCGCATAGATGGCCGAGAGGTCAAGCTCCGCGGCCAGATCGAGCAGGAAAAACACCAGATGGTTCGCCGGCAGCCACTCCACCGGCGAGGGCGGCAGCAGCAGGGTCTGCTCCGGGTTCCAGGGACGGAAGGTTTTAGGCTTGCTCATGACCCATTCTCACGCCCAGATCCATTGCTGTCACTGGGATCTGGGCAGATTTGAGGGCGTCTGTGGAGAAGCGGCCGGTGGGGTTATGTGCGACAGGCTCCTAGGCAGGGCCGAGGTCGACCCGGTGATGCCCAGGCAATCGAGGGGTAATGCTGCCGCACCCGCAGCTGCCGGCAAGTCTCGCCGTTGCCCCTTCCCCCAGACAGCCACCCTCGACATTTGCTCCCAAATGGGGAAAGCCCCGGCCGAAGGCTTGAGCGGAGACTGAACCCATCGCCAGCAGGAATCCTTGGCGTGCCCTCACCACTTCAGCGCCCCAGAGCAAGCCCTAATTCATGTAGATGTGCTGGATATGTTGAGCTTGTATACCACAATTGATGGCTCTGAGTGTTGGAAAACTTCTCATCTCTCGACCCTCTTTCTTGCCAGAGCTGCCGATGGATCGTTAATTTCCTGTCCAATCACCAGGCCAAAAGCGCTGCCATCGTTGATCGAAACTTGATTGCTACATATATTGTCGGCTATAGAGACATTGAGGTTGCTGATCGCCTCATTGAGAACCCATTCTTCATTGGCATGGGGATTGCCTGCCTGCAACGTCCTTGCCCAGAGCTTCAACGACCGCCAGAGCGGGGCCAGCAAGGTGGCCCGACCAACCCCCTGGGGCCGATCAAGCCAGAGCGGGCCGACTATGCAAATGGCCTCTTGCCTTAAGCAGCCCAAGAAACGATCGCTCAATAAAGGCAAGAACGTTTCGCAGCGCAGGCTCAATGGCAACGGGTGCTTCTCCATGGCAACCTTCAACACGTCCATAGCCAAGCCGCAGGCAAGGCTATCGGAGAGCCCCCAAGCAAGACATTTCTGCGAGTGGCAATCCACCAACAGGGCTGCAAATCGCTCTGACCGGGGGCATGGCCAATAGGCAATGTCCAAGATCCATTGCTCACCACTCTGGGCCACGCCTTTCCGCCAATGCGGAGAGTGCTGCAACTGGCCAAATCTGTCACTAAACAGCTTGGTTAGTTTTCGTTCATAAGGAGCAAATCCCATGCGGCAGAGGAGACGGTGGAGGTAATTTTTACATATAGCCATGCCTTTTGAATTAAGTTGTGCCAGTAGCATGCGAGTACTCATGGCGGGATCCAGTCCGCATAGGTCGTCGATTTGATGTGCCACTTCTCTAGCCTTGTGGCTGGCCGGTGCTGGCTGATAATAGTAGCTAGACCTTGAGGCTCCGAGCAGCTCACACTGACGCCGCAACGATATAGAGCGATGGCCTGGCTCCAGGCACGAGCGCAATACCTGCTGATCGTAGCTGTAGAATTTTTTTTTAGTCCACTCAAGCTCCTGAATCAGTGCCGCATTAGCCTGCTCAAGTTTATCTATTTTTAGAATCAGTTTCTCGGCCGATTCGCGAGGGCCTATTGAATCCGAATTACGGTAGAGATCGGGCAAGCGCTTGGTAACCTGCTGCTTCCATTGGCAGACCTGAACCGGATGCAGCCTATGGATCGCTGCGACTTCAGCCAAGGTCTTATTGCCACTCAAGGCTTCCAGTGCAACCTTTGCCTTGAATTCAGGTGTATGGACACGACGTTTGGCCATTGGCTTTGAAAGAGGCCTATCGAGATTATGGGAGCGATCTGGCCTTAACGATGATATTGGTCCTAAAAAGTAGGGTCGCTCCATACACCCCTTGACCCTGTCGATTGAGTTCGTCTATGACGAAGGAGCCCTCAAGGGGCAGTCCTCCGATTCATCTTCTTGTCATGAAAAGCCAACTCGCCTTCGCCGCTCTCCTCTCCCTTGTCTGTGCCCCAGTTGCAAGTTTTGCTGGCACCTCAGCAGCAATCGATGCTTCTGGCACCACGCCTAGCTTCTGCGACATTTCCAACACAGGTGGACCCATCTCCATGTCAATCTCTACGCAGAAAGACAAGCTAAGCGGCACTGGTACCTACCAGTTTGTTGCCAATGGTGATGCCACTGTCTCCCTCAGTGCCCTCACCCCGAGTGGCCCCCAGGGTGCTGCGGCCTACCTCCCCTCGGTGAGCTTGGCCAACCTGGTATCCAGCACCTCCACAACCCAGGCCGTGGACGGTACCCCCAAGACCGGCATGAATAAACTGACGGGCAACATTAGCACTGAAATTATCCAAAACAACGCCAATGAACTGCTGTCTGCTGGCAGCTATTCCCTGGCTACCACGGCCACCTGCACCGCGCTCTGATCCATGAAGCGTTGTCTTCTTCTGCTTGCAGTTCTATGGTCTGGGCAGGTTTCTGCCCAGACCGTTTATCTCGAAAAGAAGGAGTATGCCGCGCGCAATCAAACTGCGCGGGTCAAGCTCCAGGTCTCCCATTCGCGATCGGAACCGGTCAACATCACGGTGCGGGTCAAAGGTCCCACCAGTGACCCCACCAAGGCGGGTGAGGTTCTGAGTGAAGGGGTTACGCTCATGCCATCAAGTTTCAAACTTGCTCCCAACAAGATGAAGAAACTGATGCTGACATTGGCAACTAATGTCACCCAAAAAACCCCTTACTTCGTATGTGCTCTCTACATACCACCCGTCGAACGAAAAGAAGGGCAAGGTGGAGGTTCCACCAGTGGTTCCGCGCTTTTGGCTACGGAATCCTGCTCTCGCTTTTGGGTCACCCCCTGATGGCGGCAGAGAGCCTATCTGTTAACAACGATACAACCTACGCCCCCCAACCACGGCTACAGGTGGATCTTGATGACGGTAGCACCTGCTCCGTGACGGACCGCTCTCCCCCTTCGCTAGTGGTCTATGGCCGCTGGCGAAAAGGGGAGGAGGCCGCCGGGACTAGCCTCAGCTTCCCAGACAACCTCGACAAGTCGGCTGGTGTCGGGGGGGGTGTTGCTTTGGTGCTGCCATTAGGCGGCACCGGCTTCAAAAACACCTGCTCTGGACTGCTGCAAATGCAACTGAACCGGTCCAAATTAGCCTTGGCCCAGCAGTTGCTTGAGGCTGGTCACATCAGTGATGACGACATGAAGAAAACCGTAGGGAGCATGCGCCAATCCCTCGGCCTTCATTGATGCTCGCAAGCACAGCAAGAACGACAGCGGCCAACCCATGTTGGCCGCTTTTCCCCGGTTCAATGCCCAGCTGCCCCCCGTCGCCTTCGCCATCCACCGCCATGAGGTGGGTCCCAGCACCACCACGCTGCTAACAGTCAGTTTGCCCAGCCCCGCGGCTTAGCTTTAACTTAGTCGTACTATTCAGTGACTGATCAGTCCTGCTTTTAGGTGTACTATTGGGAGTACTGAATTAAAGCTAGCCATGGCCGCCCAACCGCTCAGCCCCGCCGAGATCAACCAGTTACCCCAGCAGCTGCCAGCCTGGACGCTGCTGGAGGGCAAGCTCCGGCGCGAGCTGAAGTTCAGCGATTTTTCCGAGGCCTTCGGCTTCATGGCGCGGGTAGCCCTGGCGGCCGAGAAGCTGGACCACCACCCTGAGTGGAGCAATGTCTGGAACCGGGTCAGCATCAGCCTCACCACCCACGACACCGGTGGACTCTCCAATCTCGACCTGGCGCTGGCCCAGCGCATTGATGCCTTACTGGGCTGAGCCCGCCCCCCCGGCTCAGACCAGGGCGGGCTCGGGCTGGATCGGGGCCGCCGCGGCCCCCTGGCCGAAGCGCAACCGCTCCGACTCCACATCCACCGCAATCGTTGAGCCTGGGGCGTAGCTGCCCGCCAGAATCGCCTTGGCGATCGGCGTTTCCAGTTCGCGCTGGATCGCCCGCTTCAGCGGCCGGGCTCCGTACACCGGGTCGTAGCCGACGGTCGCTAGCCAGTCGAGGGCCGCCGCCTCCACCGCCAGGCCGAGCTTCTTCTCCTCCAAACGCCGGGCCAGCCGCTTGACCTGCAGTTCCACAATCTGGCGCAATTCCTCGGTCTTCAGGCTGTGGAAGATGATCGATTCATCGAGCCGATTCAGGAACTCCGGCCGGAAATGGGAGCGCAGCGCCTCATTCACCCGCCGTTCCATCTCGCCATGGCGGCCTGGATCGCCGGCCAGATCCAGGATCGAGCTGCTGCCGATGTTGCTGGTGAGGATCAAGATCGTGTTGGTGAAGTCCACCGTGCGGCCTTGGCCATCGGTGACGCGGCCATCATCGAGGATCTGCAGCATCACGTTGAACACATCGGGGTGGGCCTTCTCCACCTCGTCGAACAACACCACGGCGTAGGGGCGGCGCCGCACCGCCTCGGTGAGCTGGCCGCCCTCCTCGTAGCCCACGTAGCCCGGAGGCGCACCGATCAGGCGACTGACGGCGTGTTTTTCCATGTATTCGCTCATATCAATGCGCACCATCGCCTCCTCGGAATCGAACAGTTGGGCGGCCAGGGCCTTGGAGAGTTCGGTCTTGCCCACGCCGGTGGGGCCGAGGAACAGGAAACTGGCGATCGGCCGGTTGGGATCGGAGAGGCCGGCCCGGGAGCGCTGAATCGCATCGGCCACCGCCGTCACGGCCTGGTGCTGGCCGATGACGCGGGTATGGAGTTCGGCTTCGAGCTGGAGCAGTTTGTCCATCTCGCTCTGCACCAGCTTGCTCACCGGGATGCCGGTCCACTTGGCGATCACCTCGGCGATGTCGTCTTCGGTGACCTCCTCGCGCAGCAGGGTTTTGCCGCTGTGGCCCCTGGTGAGCTCCGCTTCCTTGGCGGCCAGCTTGCGGTTCAACTCGCCGAGGGTGCCGTATTCGAGTTCAGCGGCCTTGTTGAGGTCGTAGCTGCGCTTGGCCTGCTCGATCTGCAGCTGCACCTGCTCGATCTCCTCCTTGATGGCGCTGAGCTCATCGATCGAACCCTTCTCGGCTTGCCATTGGGCATTGAGGGCGCTCTGCTGCTCGCTGAGTTCGGCCAGCTCCTTCTCCAGCCGTTCCAGCCGGTCGCGGCTGGCGGTATCCGATTCCCGGCCCAGGGAGAGCTTCTCCATCTCCAGCTGCAGGATGCGGCGATCGAGTTCATCGATCTCCTCGGGCTTGGAGGTGATCTCCATCTTGAGGCGGGCCGCTGATTCATCCATCAGGTCGATCGCCTTATCGGGCAGGAAGCGATCGGCGATGTAACGGCTGCTCAGCACCGCCGCCGCCACCAGGGCGTTATCGGCGATGCGCACGCCGTGGTGCACCTCGTAGCGCTCCTTGAGGCCGCGCAGGATCGAGATCGTGTCTTCCACCGTGGGCTGATCCACGAACACCTGCTGGAAGCGGCGCTCCAGGGCCGGATCCTTCTCGATGT
>CAIOGZ010000080.1 GCA_903858015.1 uncultured cyanobacterium | reverse complement strand
TGCGTGACTGCATCCCCATCTACAAGGCGCTGTCTGTGAACCGACAGGCGGCCCTGCTGTCGTTCACCTACAACTGCGGCCCCCGCTGGTTTGGCGCCCAGGGGTTCGACACCCTCAGCAAGGCCTTGAAAGCAGGCCAGCTGGAGGCGGTGCCCGCCGCCTTGATGCTCTACGTGAACCCCGGTGGCCCCAGCGAAGCCGGCCTCCGGCGCCGCCGCAAGGCAGAGGGGGCCCTCTGGAGTGCCTCCCCCGATCAGGGGAGCAAGCCATCACCCGATCGGGGCAGCAGCCACCCCAATCCCCTGGTGGGTGTGCCGCAGTTCCAGCAGCGCGATTCAGCCCAGCTGGCCCAGCGCGATCGCACCTGCTTCTCCTCGAGCTGCGCCATGCTCCTGGAGGCCATCAAGCCCGGCTCGCTCCAGGGCGCCAATGGCGACGACCAGGTCCTGGCGGTGGTGCAGCACCTTGTCGGCGGAGACGGCAAGCAACAGACCAGTGCCGACACCACCGACGCCATCGCCCAGCTGCAGGCCCTCGCCCTCAATCGCCACCATCCAAGCCACCCGGGCCCGATCGATCACCCGCCACTGCGCCGAGCTCAGCCCAGAAGTTCGCCCGAATCGCAGGTGCCGGGACAACCGCAAAAACACTGGAAAACGGAGAGGGTGGGATTCGAACCCACGGAAGGTTTCCCTTCAAACGATTTCGAGTCGTTCGCTTTCGACCACTCAGCCACCTCTCCAGCCGATCAGGATCCCGTAGCCGGCAGCACCGGGCGTTGCCCCAATCGCCCAGCATCGTACCCAGCCATCAGCCCCCAGCCCTGGCCAAGGATCCAATGGCGCCGGTGGCTTGCCAGCCCGCTGGCAGGGGCCGGTTGCCAGGGCTGGGGCCGCTCACCCAGACAGCGCCCGCTGCCCCGGCCTGGATCCCGGAGCGATCCGCCGGCCTGGGCATGAAGCCCAGCCAGATCGAGCCTGGCTGCCTGGCGCCAGCATCTGGTTTCCTAGCGCCACCGCCTGCGGCCATTCCCGCGGCCGCCTCCCTGGCCGCTCCACTGACTGCCTGCCTGGCTGCTCCCGAGCCGATCGAGCCTTGCCGATCGAGCGCCTGCCAAGACCAAAGCGCCTGGCGATCCGGCAACAGCAACCAATGCTGCCGGCCCACCCGCAGCGTCAAGGCCTGGCTGTCCATCGACAACGCCTCGGCGACCAGCCCCTCGCTGGCCAGCTGCTGCCCGGCGGCCAGGGGGGGGCCAGCTTCGCCGTGGGCCAGGCTCAGCCCGGCCAGGGAGCTCCAACAGGCGGGATCGGCCGGGGCAATCGGATCGAGCAGCAGCAACCAATCGAAACGCACCACCCCCAGGCCCTGGGCCAAGCGGCGGGCCTGCAAACAGGTGTAGGGATCGCCCCGGCTGGCCAGCAGGGCCGCCCGACCCTGGTGGCGAGCCACCAACAAATCGGATCTGCTCTGGTGAACAAGCAGTAACTGGTCGGCCCGCAGCGCCGCTGTCTGCAGGAGGCCCACCAGAAGCAGCAGGGCCAGGCCCTGCCGCCAGTAGCGCCTGGCCAGGGGCGGCACCAGCAAGGCCAGCAGCGCCAGGCTGAACAACAGCACCAGTCCCGGCTGGGGGCGGCCGGTCTGCCACTGGGCCATCGGCAGCGCCGCGAAGCCGTGCACCACCCCCAGCAGCAGCCGGGAGGGGAGCGCCAGTAACCAGGCCAATGGCGGCAGCAGCGGCGGCGCCAACAGCGCCACCAGCGCCAGGGCCATCGCCCCGAGGGTGAGCGGGGTCAGCAGCGGCTCCACGGCCAGGTTGGCGGGCACCGCATAGAGGGGCACCACACCGAAATGGAGCAGCTGCAGCGGCAGGGTCCAGAGGGATGCGGCCAGGGGCACCGCCACCGCTGCGGCCAACAGCTGCCGCCAGCGGGCCGGCTGCGGCCCCGCCAGCCGCCGCTCGATCGGCGCCGCGCTGACCACCAGGCCGGCGGTGGCCGCCACCGAGAGTTGGAAGCCGAGATCGGCCCACCAGAGCGGCCGCAGCAGCAACATCACCACCACCGTCAACGCCAGCAGACCGATCGGTCGGCCGCGGCGGCCGCTCTCCAGAATCAACAGGCCGAGCGAGCCGCTCACAACCGCCCGCACCACCGAGGCCTGGGGCCCCGCCAGCAACAAAAACAAGGCAATCGCGCCGCCGGCCAGGGGCAAACGCAGGCTGCGGCCGAAGGGGCGGGCCAGCGCCAGCACCGCCCCCAGCAACACCGTGAGATGGAAGCCGCTGGCGGCCAGGGCGTGGGACAGGCCCGCGGCGCGGAAATCGGCGCTGAGGGTTTGCGGCAACGGCACCACGGCGCTGCCGAGCACCAACGCTGCCAACAAGCCGCCCACTTCCGGCCCCGCGACGCCCAGAAAACGGCTGGCGATGCGCCGCCTGAGGTCGGCAATGGGGGTGGCCGGTCGCTGCAGCACGCGCAGCTGCTCCACCTTGAGCTCGGTATGGACGCCCTGGCGCAGCAGCCGCCCAGCGGCTCCCTCAAGCAACGGATGGGCGGCCGGCCGGGGTCGTCGCAGGCTGCCGGCCACCTCCAGCTTCCAGCCCTCCTGCAGGGCTGGGCACCGGCCAAACCGCAGGGCGGTGAGGCCTTCAAAGCCATCGTCCAAGGCGAGCACGCCGCGGCAGGGACCTTCAGCTGGGCGCAGGTCGGCCTGGAGGGTGCCCCTCAGCCGCAGCGGCACGCTGGCCTCCGGTGCGGTCAGCCGCCGCAGGGGATCGTGCCGCCCTGGTTGGCCGGCGCGAGCACAACACAGCAGCAGCAAACCGGCCACCAAGAGCAGGCCAAGCAGCGACGGCCAACCGAACCGTTGCGCAGGGGCAGCAGCAGCAGCCGGGATCGGGCCGGAAGGCGTGGATGCGGGAGCCAGAGCCGCGGCCGCAGGGCAGGATCAACATTCCCGCTCCCTGTCTTGGCGATAGGCCGAGCGGCTCTCCAGACCAACCCACGGGGCCTAGCTAGGTAACGGAGCCTCCTCGGGATGGGCGAGGGCGTAGGCGCGGCGTTGTTCCCCTGCCAACAAAGGGAAGCCGAGGCTGCGACGCTCGGCCAGCCAGGCCTCGGCCACCCGGCGAGCCAACGCCCGGATCCGACCGATCGTGGCCGTGCGCTCGGTGACCGAAATCACACCCCGGGCTTCGAGCAGGTTGAAGGTGTGGCTGCACTTGAGCACGAAATCAAGGGCCGGTGCCGGCAGAGCGGCCGCCACAAGATCACTGGCTTCGGCCTCATAGATGGCAAAGAGCTGCTGCAATCGCTCCGGATTGGAAGCCTCGAAGTTGTAGCTGCACTGACCCTTTTCAAACGGCAACCAGATGTCGCCGTAGCAGCGTTCGCCGTTCCAAGCCAGATCCCAGATGCTCTCCACGTCCTGGAGATACATGGCCAGGCGTTCAAGGCCATAGGTGATCTCGATCGACACGGGCCTGCAGTCCAGGCCACCACACTGCTGAAAATAGGTGAACTGGGTCACCTCCATGCCATCAAGCCATACCTCCCAACCCACACCCCAGGCCCCCAAGGTGGGCGATTCCCAGTTGTCCTCCACAAAGCGGATATCGTGATCAACAGCGCGGATACCCAAGGCCTCTAGGGAAGCCAGATAGGTTTCCTGAATGGCATCGGGGGAGGGTTTGATCAGCACCTGGTACTGGAAATAATGCTGGGCGCGATTAGGGTTCTCGCCGTAGCGGCCATCGGTGGGACGCCGGCAGGGCTCGGGGTAGGCCACAGCCCAGGGTTCCGGCCCGATCGCCCGCAGCACCGTGTGGGGGCTCATCGTGCCTGCCCCTTTTTCGGTGTCATAGGGCTGGAGAATAAGGCAACCCTGCTCCGCCCAAAAGCGGTTGAGGGTAGCGATGATGTCCTGGAAATGCACGGGGATGGGTGTCCTACTCGTAAACATCAACAGTTGGGAACATGAGCCGTCGGGAGCAGCAACCCTTCGGCCCGGTATCGAGCTTCAACTCAAGCTACGACTTGAATGGTGGGAGGAGGGATTAGCCCTTCGGAATGCGGATCTTCTGTCCAGGATAAATTAGGTCTGGATCCACAATCACCTCGCGATTGGCGGCAAAGATCTCCGTATAACGCGCACCGTTGCCGTAGGCGGCCTCAGCAATGCCCCAAAGGGTGTCGCCAGATTTAACCAACACAAATTCCGCTTGCTGGCTGCCGGCACCGGCCAATGCAGCGGCATCCACCTTGGCTACACCCTCCACATTGCCTGCGATCAGCACAGCTTTCTCATAGGCAGCTTCGTCCTTGGCCGTGCCACTGATCGTGGCGGTGTCGCCATCAATCGACACCTCAAGACCACTGACACCAGGGTTGTTGGCCTCAATGTGTTGCTTGAGTTTTTCGGCGGCCTTATCCTCGCCGCGATGGAACACCTTTTTGCCGATGTTGGCGGCAAAGTCGAACAGGGGAACGCCCATGGTCCTGGGAACACGCCACCACAAGCTACACACCATCGAACGACTCGGCCCAACTGCAAGCCCGCCGGCCAGCTCAGGCTTCGAGCTCCAGCAGTCCCATCAACCCCGCCGCCAGGGGGCGATGCCGCACGCGGCTAAAACCAGCGGCGCGGGCCAAGGCCTCCTGCTCCACGGCGGTGGGGAACCGCTGAAGACTGGTCTCTAAATAGGCGTAGTGCTCTGGTAGACCGAACAGACGGGCCGCTGGCACGACCAGATGGCGCAGATAAAGCCGCTGAAAGTCGGCAACGATCTCCGCCGCCGGGATCGAAGCGCTGCCTTCGGGGCGGTTGAAATCAAGCACCGCGGCCCTGCCACCGGAACGCAACAACCGCCTCAACTCCTGGAGGCCCGCGCCGGGATCGGCCAGGTTGCGCAGCCCGTAGGCCATGGCGGCCCCATCGGCCCAGCCGGCGGCCAGCCCGGTGGCCAAGGCATCGCCGCGCTCGAAGCGCAGCGGCAACCAGGGCAAACCTGCCGCCCGGCGTCGCGCCAGCTCCAGGGGCGCCTCGGCGGCATCAAGGCCCAGCACCTCGCCACCGGGCCGCACCCGCTCAGCCAGCAGCAATGCCAAATCGCCGGTGCCGCAGCAAAGGTCTAGGAGGCGCTCACCCGGGCCGGGCCTGATCCAGGCCACCGCCTGGCGCTTCCAGAAGCGATGCAGACCAAAACTGAGCAGGTCATTGAGCTGGTCGTAGCGGGGGGCGATCGCTTCGAACAGCTCGCGCACCGCCGTGGGATCGCCAGGCTTCATGGCCTGGCAGGGGAGGCCACTGCTGGATTGTCCCAGGGGAGCACAATTGCATCGAGGCTGACGCCGGTTTCCGGCGCGGAGAGCGGGGGCAAGCCGCGGGCCTGGAGCCGACCGGGGCCGGTGAGGGTGAGCACCATCACCGCCGCCAGCCCCACGGCGGCGGAACAAACCATGCAACCGGCCAGCATCAAGCCAAATTCTCGCCGCTCATTGGCAGCCTCCATCAGTTGCAGCGCCCAAGCCACCAGGGCCACCAGGGTGACCACCATCAGCAGGGCCAAGCCGGTGAGCAGGGAAGGGGACAGGCCAACCGAAGTGGACAACACGAAAACGTGTGGACGGTGCTCAACGTGTCTCAATGTAACGACTGCCCAAGGCCAACCGCGCCCAACAGGGGCCGCAGCGGCATTCCCCGGGCCAGCAGACCGGTTTTAATCTCCTCCACCGTCAGCACCCCGTCGTGGAGGAGGGAGGCCAGCAGGGCCGCCGAGGCCTTCCCCTGATCCAGCGCCGCCGCAATGTGATCGATGCAACCGGCTCCGCCCGAGGCGATCACCGGCACCTCCACCGCCTCGGCCACCGCCCTGGTCAGCATCAGGTCATAGCCGGCCTGGGTTCCATCGCCATCCATCGAGGTGAGAAGGATCTCACCGGCACCGAGGGCCACCACGCGCCGGGCCCAGGCCACCGCATCAAGGCCGGTGTTTTCACGGCCACCCTTGACGTACACATCCCAACCAGGCCCATCCCAACCGGCCCCATCCCCACCAGCCTCGAAGCTCGCTGCTGATCGAGTCGCGCTGGATAGGGCTGGCTCGCCCCCGTCAAGCCCCCTGGCGGGCCTGCGACGGGCATCGATCGCCACCACGATGCACTGGCAACCGAAGCGTTCGGCGCCCCGGCTGACCAGCTCGGGATCCCGCACGGCGGCGGAGTTGAGGCTCACCTTGTCGGCGCCAGCGCGCAGCAGGGCCGTAATCCCTTCGACGCTGCCGATACCCCCACCCACCGTGAACGGGATGGTGACGGCTTCGGCGGTGCGCTGCACAAGATCGACCAGGGTGGAGCGGCCCTGGTGGCTAGCGGCGATGTCGAGGAAAACCAGCTCATCCGCCCCCGAGCAGGAGTAACGACAAGCCAGCTCCACCGGGTCACCGGCATCCCGCAGACCCACGAAATTCACCCCCTTGACCACACGGCCATCGGCCACATCGAGGCAGGGAATGATGCGCTTGGCGACCATGGGAGGCGAATCCACACGTTGGCTGCAGGCCAGCCTGTCAGAGCAACCACGGCCAGGCACCTGCAGGCCGGGGCGGGCAAACCGAGATTTTTGCACCATCCCAGGCGAGACTTTCGCCACCTAGAGATATTTTCACCTCCAACCCTTCTGTTCAGAATGGCTTATTAACTTATTTCTCTCCAGTTCCTTTGCATTTTGTCCCTCATCCCCTTGGTATCTGCGCTATCAACCTGCACCACCAAGCCCAAGTCTTCTTGCTTTCTTGCGGAGTCCCGTTGCGGCGGACCGGTCGCCCGCCGCTGCTCCCCTGTCCTGCGCTGGTAAGGTGGCCCCCTGAATCCAACTCCACCGACGTGCCATGGCCCAGGCCACCCTCTCCATCGGTTCCAAAGTGCGGGTTCTCAGGGTTCGTGATCGCATCCCGACCGCCTTGGTGAATGCCCTCAAGGCTGATCCCACCGGCACCGTGACGGGCTTCCGCATGACCGACGGCACGGGCGTGGGGGTGGTTGTAGAACTGACCAATGGGGTCAGCAGCTGGTTCTTTGACGACGAGGTCGCCCCGGCCTGAAGCCGCTGATCGACCCGGCCGCTGCGCCACCCCCCCATCCGTGAGCGCCGACACCCCACCGTGAGCGACAGTCCCACCCCGACCCCGCCAGCCAACCAGAGCGGTGCTACCCGCCAGATTCTGGGGATGAAAGGGGCCAGCAGCACCACCAACATCTGGAAAATTCGGCTTCAACTGATGAAGCCGGTGACCTGGATCCCGCTCATCTGGGGGGTGCTTTGCGGTGCGGCCGCCTCTGGCAACTTCCACTGGCGGCCCCAGGACGTGCTCGCCTCCCTGGCCTGCATGCTGATGAGTGGCCCCCTGCTGGCCGGCTACACCCAAACGATCAACGATTACTACGACCGCGAGATCGACGCAATCAACGAGCCCTACCGGCCCATCCCCTCCGGTGCGATTCCGCTAGCCCAGGTGAAGCTGCAGGTATGGGTACTACTGCTGGCGGGTCTAGCCGTGGCCTGGGGCCTTGACCGCTGGGCTGGCCACAGCACACCTGTGCTGCTGCTGTTGGCGCTGGGGGGCTCCTTTGTGAGCTTCATCTATTCAGCCCCTCCGTTAAAGCTCAAACAAAACGGCTGGCTTGGTAACTATGCCCTCGGAGCCAGCTACATCGCATTGCCCTGGTGGGCGGGTCAGGCCCTATTTGGTCAGCTCACCTGGACCACCGCCCTGCTGACCCTTGCCTACAGCCTCGCTGGTTTGGGCATCGCCGTGGTGAACGACTTCAAAAGCGTGGAAGGTGACCGGGCCCTGGGGCTGCAATCCCTGCCCGTAGCCTTCGGTATCGAGCGCGCCAGCTGGATAAGCGCCGCCATGATTGATCTGTTCCAGCTAGCGATGGTGGCCGTACTGATCGCCATCGGTCAGCATTTTGCCGCCGTACTCCTTGTGCTGTTGATCGTCCCCCAGATCACCTTCCAGGACATCTGGTTGCTGCGGGATCCCGTGGCCTTTGATGTCAAGTATCAGGCCAGCGCCCAGCCCTTCCTCGTGCTCGGCATGCTGGTTACGGCCTTGGCAATCGGCCACAGTGGCCTCACCCAGCTGACGGCGATCCCGTCCGGCGGGTTTTGACCCAGCTGGAGCAGCCACGGCCGTCGGGGCGCGTCAGCACGGCGGCCAGGCCTGGGCGCTTCGGCCCTCCGAGAAGCTTCCTGATCCCAGTCCTGATGGCCACGGGACTGGGCGTCGCTGCTGCCTTCGGCCAAGCCTTACTTGTCTCAGGTATCGATTCATTGCTGCCCGATGCACGGCGGCTGAAGGGATACAACCGCCCCGGCACGCTCACCGTGCTCGATGCCAATGGCGGCGTGCTGTTCAAAGACGGCCCCGCCACCCGCGATCGACTGCCAACCGGCAAGATGCCGAAGCTGATTGAAAAAGCCTTCGTTGCGGCCGAAGACCGGCGCTTCTACCAACACGATGGGGTCGACAGCGTCGGCATCCTGCGGGCAACGCTGCGCAATCTCAAACAGCGCTCGGTCGAAGAAGGTGCCAGCACTATCACTCAGCAGTTGGCCCGTACCGTTTACCTTGACCAGGACCGAACCCTGTGGCGGAAGCTAAAGGAAGCCGCCTTGGCCGGAAAAATAGAACGTCAGCTCAGCAAAAAGCAGATTCTCGAGCAATATCTTAACTTCGTATATCTCGGCTCCAGCGCTTACGGCATCTCCGATGCAGCCTGGGTCTATTTCTCCAAGACCCCCGATCAGCTCACCTTGCCGGAGGTAGCTCTCATCGCTGGTCTACCACCAGCCCCTTCGGTCTATTCCCCCCTGATCAATCCGGATCTTGCCCTCAAGCGCCGCGCCATCGTGCTGCGTCGGATGCGGGAAGCGGGTTACATCGATGACATCCAGCTCGATCGGGCCCAAGCCACTCCTCTTGCCCTCAAACCGGCCGAGCCCAAGTACTACGCCAACCCAGCACCGTGGTTCATCAGCTGGATGGAGCAGCAGCTTTCCAAGGTGCTTAGCAAGGAACAACTCGAAGTAGGAGGGCTCACGATCCGCACCGGTCTTAACAAGGCCTGGCAACAACGGGCCCAGACCGTGATAAACAATGTGGCCGCTGGCGGCGGACTCCAGGGCGCCCTGGTATCGATCGAACCGGGCACCGGCCTGGTGCGGGCGATGGTGGGGGGCACAGATTGGCAGAAGAGCCAGTTCAACCGTGCCACCCAGGCCCTGCGCTCACCAGGCTCAACCTTCAAGTTGTTTGCTTACACCGCCGCAATCCAATACGGGATGCGGCCGGAGGATACGGTTGCCTCCAGGGAACGCTGTTACGTCGATGGCTACAAGCGCTTTTGCATTCCGGGCTCTGGCACTAGCATGTCGATGCTGAATGCTCTCACCAATTCCATCAACCCCGCCGCCGTCGCTGTGGCGGAGAAGGTCGGCTACCCGCGGGTGATCGGTGTGGCGCGGCAGCTCGGTATCACTGGCGAAATCGGCGAATATCCAGCCATGGTGCTCGGCTCCAATGAGAAAACCATGTTGGAAATGGTGGGCGCCTATGGGGCCGTTAACAATCGAGGCGTCTATGTGGAACCGACTCCATTTGATGAGATTTACGGTCCTGATGGTGAGCTGCTCTGGAGCCGCCGGGTGGATGCCAACCGGCCTCGCCGCGCGCTGCCCAGCGACGTGGCCGACACAGTGATGTGGATGTTGCAGAACGTCGTCAATGCCGGCACGGGCCGGATGGCCAGCTTGCCCGACCGTCCCGCCGCCGGCAAGACGGGCACGGCCGAAGGGGCCCGTGATCTCTGGTTCATCGGCTCGATTCCCCAGCTCACGACCGCCATCTGGTTCGGCTACGACGAGAACTGGCGCACCGGCAGCAGCAGCGCCACCGCCGCGTCTGCCTGGTACAGCTACATGATTGGTTTGTTAAAAGATATTCCCCGCCAGGATTTTCCAGCCCGGCCGGTACTCACAGGCTCCTTCATTCCCTATGTGCCAGCCAAATCCAGTGCCAAGCGCAAAGTAGCTCCCACCGAGGTCGGTCCCTCCGGACGGGGCTGGGAAGCCCCGATCGATGATCCAGAGCCCAGGCGCTCCGAGCAACTCAACCCCCAAGACAGCAGCGATCCCACGCCCAACGAGAGCCGCTGGCAACCCCCGCCGCCCGAACGGGAACGTCCCCGCTGGGATCCCCAGAGCCAGCCCCGCCAATGGGAAGCACCCCCCCGGGCGCCAGAACCGACTGCCCCAGCAGCCCAGAGCGCTCCCCCGCCCGCCGCGCCAGCGGCACCGACTGCGGCACCGCCTGCACCAGCTTTGCCACCGACACCACCGCCGCTGCCGGTGGCACCGCCGCCGCCGATTAGTGCCCCACCGCCGCCTTAAGCCCTTCCTTAGCCGACGTTGCGGGGGCTTGCAGCACGGCGGCATAAAAACCATCGCCACTGTGGAGGCCTGGCCACCATTGCTGCTCCTGAACCAGTTGCCAACCAGGATGGGACTGGAGCAAAGCTTCAATCCGGCCGCGGTTCTCCCGGGGTTCCACCGTACAGGTGGCGTAGACCAGCCAACCGGCAGGGGCCAGCAACGGCAGCAGCGCCTCCAACAAGCGGCTCTGCAACACCAGCAGTTCCTCGATCGTGGCCGGAGTCACACGCCAGCGCGCATCGGCATGGCGGGCCAGGGTGCCCAGACCCGAACAGGGGGCATCGAGCAGGATCCGATCGAAGTAGCCGATCCAGGCTGGCCGCTCTGCCGCTAGCAGCGTGGCATCGGCAGCCAGGGTTTGGATCACGCCATGGCCGAGCCGATCGGCATTGGCTTGAAGTCGCCGTAGGCGGGCCTCGGAACGATCCACCGCCCACAGTTCTCCCCGATCCTGGAGCGATTCGGCAATTTGGGTGGTCTTGCCACCGGGGGCAGCGCAAGCATCCAGAATCTTCTCCCCCGGTTGGGGCGCCAGCAGGGGAACCACCGCCTGGGCGTGGCGATCTTGCACGCACCAATGGCCTTCCTTGAAGCCCGGCAGGGCGCGCGGATCACCGGAACGGTCTGGCAACGTGAGGGCCTGGGGCTGATCGTTTAGCGGCAGGGCCACCACACCGGCGGCGGCGAAGGCCCGCAGCTGGGCGTCGATATCGGTGCGGAGGGGATTGATCCGTAGGTCAAGGGCCGGCGGCTGATTGGTGGCGCGGGCAAAGGCCTCGGCCTGGCCGGCCGGCAGCCAAGTCAGCAGGTCGGCGGCCAGCCAGGCTGGCAGCGAATGGCAGAGGGCCAAGGCAGCTGCGGGTTCGTTGGGCAGCATGAGTCCATCCCAGGCTTCCCGGCGGGCAGGCAGATCCTGGCGGCGGCGCAGCACCGCCCGCAGGATGGCGTTCACCACGGGGGCCAAGCGCACCAGGCCAATCCTGCGGGCCAGCTCAACGCTGGTGCTCACCGCCGCGGAGACCGGCACGCGCTCGCTGAACAGAATCTGGTAGAGGCCCACATGGAGCAACCAGCGCAGTTGGGGGGGCTGACGTTCAGCGGCAACGCGGGCATGGGCCGTGATCCAGGCATCGAGCAAGGACCGTTGGCGAATGGAGCCATAGGCCAGTTCAGTGGCCAGGCCCCGATCCAGCGGCGCTAAGGGAGTTCGGGCCAGTTCCCGTTCCAGGGCGCCATCGGCATAGGCGCCGGCCGCCACCGCCTGCAGCACGCGCCAGGCACAGTGCCGAGATTCAAGGCCAGGAGCCGGTGGCGGCGCAATCCGATCTGGGACCGCCATCAGAACGATGACACCGCTGGAGCCTGCCAGCGGAAGCGGCAGAGGGGCAAACGGCCCTCGGCATCGACCGGGATTCCTTCGGCGATCAACCGCTGGCGCTGGATCCAGTCACTGCCTTCACGGCTCGGGGCCATGGCGATGCAGCCACGGGCATTCACCACCCGATGCCATGGGATCTCGGAGGGCAGCGGCAGGCGCCGTAGGGCCCAGCCCACCTGCCGGGCCCTGCCCCAAGCCCCGATCAGCTCCGCAATCTGGCCATAGGTGGCCAGGCGGCCCCGGGGGACCAGGGCTACGGCATTCCAGACGCGTTGATCCCAGAGCTGGGGATCGCCCGCCACCAATCCCAACTGCCCCGCATGCCTAGCCGCCAATCCAACCTCCAGCCGATCACTTCTCAATCCTGCAACGGCAAGGGACCGGCGGCGGCGGATTCGACGACTTTGGCAGTGTCTGGGGAGATGATTGCGGCCAAGCGATCGAGGGCATCGCCAAGCCACAGCAACGCCAGAGGCACTGTTTCGTGAGCCAAGCAAATCAACATTCAGTCGCTATTGAGATCAAATTTTGACAATCTGCCAACATAGCCAAGTCCTTGCCACAGGCCGATCGACTAAAATCATGGTGGACATCTCGCAGCCAAGCTCCAGTTACAATCGAAACTAAATGGCTGACCAGCCCCGATCAGGCAGAAAAAGGCGCTTCACCAACTCAGGAAAGCTTGCAATCGTTGGTTCCACCGCTACCAGCGCCCTAGCCATCGACGCACTCGCGATGCAACTATGTAACCTATCAACGCTTAATCCAAGCGAGGAATCCACAAGATTCGAGCTCACAGCGACGATGCTGCCAGGCCCCCTTGCCAGCTTGATGCCCAGCCTGGCTTTCGCCAGTGGCGCAAAAGGGATGGTTGGTCAACCAACCATGTTGGCTGCGCTTCTGAATACGCCGGGGCTGGCCCTTAGGACAATACTAGAACTTCTCAGCCTTAAGCAGCGACGAACCAAATCTATGGACTCCTTCCGAATCAACCCATTCAATTCTCCTATCAACTTCAAGATTCCGCGCAGGTTGGATTTCTGGCGCTACCATCATCGAAAAAGAGGAACAACCTCCCAGCAATAGATGCGTATGCAACTTGAAACAGCTTCACCCTCTATGACCTATCGTTGACAATGCCCCTACTACCCCGCCGCTATCAAAGACTCCGGTCAGTTCTAGATCGTCGTATGGCCGACCTCACGGTACTACTGGATCAAGTGGACAAGCCCCACAATCTCTCAGCGATCCTCCGCACCTGTGACGCCGTCGGGGTGCTTGAAGCCCATGCGGTTTGCATGCAGGGGCGGATGCCAATTTTTAATACCACATCCTTGGGAAGCCAGAAATGGGTGCCGCTGCACCTGCATCCCGATACAACCACAATCCTAACCAACTTGAAGCAACAGGGTTTCCGAATCTATGGCACCCATCTAAGCCAGGAGGCGATGGACTACCGAGATTGCGATTTTACAGGACCCACCGCGTTTGTGTTAGGCGCAGAGAAATGGGGCCTCAGCGAGTCCACCGCCCAGTTGGTGGATCAGATCATTTTCATTCCGATGCGGGGCATGGTGCAATCACTGAATGTGTCGGTAGCTACCGCCACCTTGTTGTTCGAGGCCCTGCGCCAGCGGCAGGCCGCCGGAGTGCTCCCCGAGCATGGCGAAGGGGTGCCCACCAACCGCTATCGGTCGCTGCTGTTCGAATGGGCTTACCCCCAGGTGGCAGCCTGGTGCCGACGCGAAGGCAGGCCCTACCCTGGCCTCGATGCCGAAGGAGCCATAGCCGAAGATTTACCCCGCAGTGTGCGGCTCAGGTATTGATTGCCAACCTCGACGCGATGCTGATCAGATCGTGGCTTGGGCAGCTAGGGAGCTGGCCATCTAGCTGGCTGAGCAGCTAGGGGATCGGAAGCGTCGATTCAGGAACGATGGCGCTCTTCCACACGGGCTGCGCTGGGAAGATAACAGGCCAAAATCAGCCCGGCAATCTCCAATGGCAACCAACGACCGCCAAGCACTACCACAAGAGTAGCCGCTACGGCCAGGATTTTCTCGAACAATGCGATTGTGTCATCACGATTTGCCAATCCCAAGCTCCAAAGCAGGGCTGCGACGGCAAGCAAAATCAGATCGAACCACCAAGGCATGGGGCTTATCGACGGAATGCTAAGCGGCAGCTTAGACTAGCTACCAAGGCTTTCGCCATAGATCGCTCAAAATCGAACATGCTGATCAGACCAGCTTCAGCACTGCAGCCCATCAACTTGGGCGCTTACATTACTCAAGTGCGATGCTCTAGTGCTCTCCCCAAGGGAATGGACAGGTTTGGCACTCTGCAATAAACTGTCTTTATTTGACCAGAGCGCAGAAGATTCCTCGCTAAACGGTTGTACACAACCAAACTCCGCGTATGCCAAGATACTCCCAAGAGCCTCAGGGGTGACTTAAGATCCATTTGAGCGAAAGTCATAATGGGAATTTCTGAAGTAAGCTCGACAAGTACTCCGCAGTGATTTATGTAAATATATTTGGGAATAAGTCTGCGAGCACTCGATAGGCAATTGCGTCGACTATCCAAAAGACTGGTCTTTGGGCTGGTCTGTGAGCAGGTCTGTGGGTGAGCAGCTGGATGGGTCGATAGGGTACTTAATTGGTGAACTAAGGCTGGATCCATCAGTTGGCACTTCCGCCCGAACTGCCACTCAACCACTGCTCAAGACCCTCACCCAGAAACGACAGTCCAAGCACCAGCACAAACATCGCCAGGCCTGGAAACAGGGCAGTCCACCAGATACCGGTGGGTACCGCCGTCAGGGCCTGCTGCAGGTCACCGCCCCATTCCGGAATCGTTTCAGGCAGACCCAGGCCCAGGAAACCCAGACCACCGAGCACCAGCACCGCATCGGCCGCGTTGAGGGTGAGCAGCACGGGTACCGAAGTGATGACATTGCGCAGTAGGTAGCGCCGCAGGATCCAGACGGGTCCCGCCCCAAGCGACTGGGCCGCCTCCACAAACAACTCGGCCTTCACCTGGGCAGTCTGGTTGCGTACCACCCGGAAGTATTGGGGCACGTAGACCACGCAGAGGGCAGCCGCCGCATTGGGCAGGCCCCGACCTAGCAAAAAGGCCAGCACCACAGAAAGTAGCAACACCGGCAAGGTGTAGAGGGTATCCATCAACAGCACCAGCAGCCGATCCACCCACCCCCCCAGATAGCCGCTCACCATGCCGAGGGGCACACCGATCAACAGGGCCAGCAACAGGGCGATCAGGACCACCTGGAGGGCCACGCCACTGCCGGCCAAAGTGCGAACGCAGACATCACGCCCCAGGCGGTCCGTGCCGCACCAGTGGGCCAGGGAAGGGGGGGCATAGATGGGATTGGCGAGGCCGGCATTGGGGTCGGCTAACAACCCCAATTGGATCAGGGCCGGGGTGAGCAAGGCCACCAAGCTGTAGACGACCACAATGGCCACCCCCCAGCCGGCGAGCCTTGCTGAGAGGCCGCCAGCGGGGGAAACGCGCAGAAACGACAGCACCAAAGAAAACGATGCGAAGGCCACCAGTGTGAAGCCTCAAGCCCCTTGCTGCAGCGGGGCTAACCCAGCAAGACGGCCTATCGATCGGGGCGTGCCGCCGCACTGACCGACCGAAGCCCTGGAAACGCATAGCTGATCAACAGCAGCTTAGAGCCAAGCCAAGCAAGGGCTCCTCGAATCGTCCCAAATCCCAGCACCGAAATAACGGGCTAACGAATGCGGAAACTGGCTTGTTCTTGATTCGAAAGGACGGGCTTGCTCATAGATCAAGACGACCTTATTAGGGCAGCGCGCTCCGATCGCAAGACCAGCAAAACGGGTCATTTTTGTGGTGCTCTAGCCACATTTGCAATTCTTTTTGTGGCATTCTGCTGCAGATCGACCCTAGATAAGCCCCTGACCGTGATCGACAATTACCCCATCCCATATGGCAGATTGTCTGGCCTGGGAGGTAGGCCCAGAGTACGTGAGACAAGCCAGTGAATCAGACTCTGAACCGCTCCCTGACCCCGACCCATCAGCGCAGCGACCAGCTGGAGGTGGTGATTGTCGATGACGACCCGAAGCTGCGCCAATTTCTGGCCGGTGAACTTGGCGTCGAGGGCTACACGGTGCGCCAAGCCCCAGACGGCCAAAGCGCCCTGATCGCCCTGCGGGAGGCCCCCGGCAGCCTGATCCTGCTCGATTGGCTTCTACCGGACTTCAGCGGGGTGGAGGTATGCCGCCGTATCCGAGCCGGCGGTGTCACCACGCCGATTGTGATGCTAAGCGGTAGGGATGCTATCCAGGATCGGATTGAAGCTCTCGATTCAGGTGCTGACGACTTCATCCTGAAGCCCTTCTCCGTGGAGGAGCTGCTAGCCCGGCTGCGGGCCCACCTGCGCCGCAGTGTCGTTGGTGGAGCCAACGACAACGACGATCAACTCCAGTTCGCCGACCTGGTGCTCAACACCGCCACCCGGGATGTGAGCCGCAGCGGCACCACGATCGCGCTCTCGGTAAGGGAGTTTGAGTTGTTACGCCATCTGATGGAATCCCCGCAGCGGGTGCTGACACGGCAGGCCATCCTCCAGGCCGTGTGGGGAGAAAACCACTTTGGCGACGACAACCTGCTCGATGTCTACGTGCGCTATCTGCGCCGCAAACTTGACCAGATGGGCAGGCCAACCTTGATTCAAACGGTGCGGGGCGTGGGCTTCATGTTGCGGGAGGGCAAGCCCTATGGCTGAAGTCCATAACGCCCCATTCCCACCCCAGACGGTGGCCATCGTCGATGACGACGTGAGGATCCGCACCCTGTTGAAAGTGGAACTCGAAGACCTCGGTGCCCAGGTGACATGCTTTCGCTCCGCTGAGGATGCCCTCGCCGGCCTCGACCCTGGCGGTTTCGATCTGGTGTTACTGGATATCGGCCTGCCTGACATCAATGGCATCGCCTGCTTGGATTTACTGCGGCAGCGGGGGCTGCGGGCCCACGTCGTGCTGATGAGTGCCCACTGGGAGCCCCAAGGGGAGGGGCAGATCCGAGCCCTGGGAGCCGATCGCCATGTGGTTAAGACCGCCCTGCCGGGGCTGCTGGTCCAGTTGATGGCTGAAGTCCCTTGATCGGTGCCGGGCTAGGCGCCACCACGGGAAGAATCAGCTGAAAATCGGCACCACCGGTAGCCGCGGCTCCGATCAGCACGGCACCACCCATGGCCTGCATCAAGGTGTCAACCACCGCCAAGCCAATGCCGCTGCCTGGCGTGTCGCCAAGCTGGCGGCCCCGCTGGAAAGGTTGCAGCAGCCGGGCCCGATCGGCCGGCGCAACCCCCGGCCCCTGGTCCAGCACATGCACCACGACCGTCGCGCCCCGGCTCTCCCAGGCCAAGGTGACCAGGCTGGTGGGCGGGCTGTACTTGAGGGCATTTTCAACAAGATTGAGCAGGCACTGCTCAAATCGCTCCAGATCACCCAAGGCCTGAGCAGGAAAAGGGCCGTCGCAGCAGGCGGGGGCTAACTGGAGGCGGGGGCCGGCCACGGGCCGGAGGCGCTCGATCACCTGGAGACAGCACTCCTCCACGCTGAAGGGTTGCCGCTGCAGGCACAACTGGCCGGCATCACTGCGGGCGATATCGAGCAGATCAGCCACCATCCTCCCCATCCGGGCCGCCTCTTCTTCAATCAACAACAGCTGCTGCCGTTCCGATGGTGTGAGGTTGCCCCCCCGCCGCCGCAGCCGACCGGCATAGCCGGCCACCAGGGTAATCGGAGTGCGAAGCTCATGACTCACACCATTGACAAAAACCCGTTGACGCTCCCACGACACCGCTAATCGTTCGAGCAGGTCGTTGAAGGCGGCGGCAATCCGCTGAAGTTCCTGGGGTTGGGGAGCGAGCGGTAGTCGGTGGTGCTGGAGGTGATCGGCTTCAAGTTGCGCCATCCAGTCGCCCAGGAGCTCAAGCGGGCGGAGGCCGGCGTTAAGCACTGGACGGAGCAATGCCGCAGTGACCAGGGTGGAGATCCCCGCAAAGGCCAGCAGCACCATGGAATTGCGCCGCTGCCGCTGAATCTCGATGGTCACATCCTTGAGCACATACAGGTTGAAACGGGTGCCATTACGCAGCAAGGGCCGGACGCTGGAGAGGTAGGTGTGGCCGCCTGCGGACCAGGCTTCAACAACGTTCAAGGTCTTGGGCTGGTGCCCAATTGAAGGGATCTGGGGCCAGTTGGCAGGAAGAGGCGGCGGGGGTGACGGGGCGGGGGCAGCGGCATCGACCGCGATCCAAGCCACCACGTCACTGCCGAAGAAGGCACTGGGCAGCAACTCGCCACGCAAAGCCAAGGCCTCCACTCTGGTCACCAGCTGCGTGTGGGCTTCCCTGCGATCGAGGGCCGACAACCAGCCGTAGGTCAGCAGCAGGACGCCATAGCCGGCTAGCACCGCAGTCACACTGGCAGTCAGTAACCAGTGGCGCAGCGATTGGCGGGGGCGGGCCAGCAAGATCAAGACCTACAGATCAGATCTAACAACCATACTGATTCAGGCTTGCAAGGGCAGCTGTGGCTTAGATCACAGCCCAGTCGAGTGAGAATCAACTGAGAGCTGAGCATGAAATCGGCTTAGGGAAGACGAGGAGCAGCTGAGACTACGGCAGGAGAAGCCGAAATGAATAGTGAGCGTGGATGAGTAAAAAAGACGAAAATCAGGCCGGCAAAGGGATGTGCAGCTGTGCCAGATGGGCCTCGACCCATGCAAGAGAAGGTCGAGCTGTTGTGCAATCACAGCTAAGTTCATTGACGTACTCAAGGTTGCAACCATGCAAACCAAAACCCAACTCGAGCTCCTCCGCAGACTGCGTCAACGCAAGGGTCTGGCCCGGGGCTTCACCCTGATTGAGCTGATGATCGTGGTGGCCATCGTGGGCATTCTTTCCGCCGTGGCGCTTCCGCAATTCCTCGGCGCCAGGGCGGCAGCCCAAGCCGGCGCCCAAATCGGTGAAAAAGTGGGGCTGGCCAAGGAATGCGCCGTGTTTATTGGATCCGGAGGAGTTGGCACCGCACCGACTAACTGTGGAACGGGCGGGGCAACATTCTCCACCAGCTGGAGCCCCTCGGTTCAAGGCCTGAACTGTCTCACCACCAGCTCCGCTATCGCCAGGACTACGGCGACAATCACCGTCACTTCAGCCGGCCAGATGTCTTGCACCCTGAGCTAATCTCTTCAGGTCAATGGCTGGGCCCTCAGCTAGAGGGCCTTAATAAAACATAGCCAAGATGCAGCATGCGTCCCTAAGCGAGAAAGTCAAAGCCGCCAAGGGTGATCACAATAACAATGAACCAGAAACGCTAACGCAATTACAAAAACTCAAATTCAACCCCATGCGCACCAAAACCCAATTCGAGCTCCTCCGCAGAGTGCGTCAGCGCCAGGGACTGGCCCGGGGCTTCACCCTGATTGAGCTGATGATCGTGGTGGCCATCGTGGGCATTCTTTCCGCCGTAGCGATCCCGCAATTCCTCGGCGCCAGGGCGGCAGCCCAAGCCGGCGCCCAAATCGGTGAAAAAGTGGGGCTGGCCAAGGAATGCGCCGTGTTTATTGGATCCGGAGGAGTTGGCACCGCGCCACCTAGCTGTGCAACGGGCGGGGCAACATTCTCCACCAGTTGGAGCCCCTCAGTTCAAGGCTTGAACTGCCTCACCACCAGCAACCCCGACCCCAGTATTAGGGCGATAATCACGGTAACTTCAGCCGGCCAGATGTCCTGCGCCCTGAGCTGATCGCAACAGCTCCAGAGATAGGCCCTCCTCTGGAGGGTCTTTTTATTGAAACCACTCAAACCTTGCAGGAGTGGGCCGACGCCCTTGCCAGCATTGCGATAAAAGCCTGCTGCAGGCAGCGACTCAGATCAGCGCCATCAAAGAGGGGGCTGGACTGAACCTGCTGGCGCAGGATTTGCTTACCTGCCCGCAGTCGGGCGAGGTCGGCGCAGAGTTCTGACACGATGGCGGCAAACTGGTTTGGGCTGTCAGCGATCCATTCAGGACGGCCCAGCCCGCGCAAGATAGCGGCACTCATCCGGGCTGAGGTGCAGCGGCCTCGGATCGCCACCAGCGGCACCCCCATCTCCAGCGCATCGAAACCGGTGGTGGCGCTGCTCCAGGGGGTGGCGTCGAGGGCCAGGTCGATGCCGTTGTAGTCGGCCATGTGCTCCATCCAGCTGCCCCGGTAGCCGCAATAGCTGATCCGATCGGGAGCCACCCCCAGTCCAGCAAGATAGCTACTGATCCTGGCGCAGGCTTCCGCATCCACCGTGGAGCGATCTTTAATCACCAGCCGACTGGCAGGAACGGCCTGCAGGGCAGCAGCCCAATAGGCAAGAGTTTCCTGGCTCAACTTCACCAGTTGGTTGAAACAACCCAACACGGGCCCTGGCTCGGTCGTGGTACTCATGGCCAGCGGCAGGTTGGGATTGGGGGCGCGGGCAAGCCAGGGACGCGGCAAACGCCACAGGCCCTCCACGAACTGGGAGGCAAAGGCTTCGGGCAGGGTCTCGTCATCGCCGATGAACCAATCGATCGTGTCCAAACCGGTGGTGGCGTGGTAGCCAATGTAATGGCACTGGATTGGAGCGCAGCGTTCGGCCAGCAAGGTAATCGCAGTGTTGGCTGTGAATCCGGTGGTGTCCACTAAGACATCGATCTGGCGGCTGCGCAGCAGCTCGCGCGCCGGGCCTACCTCCATGCCATTGAGCATCCAATGGTGATCGACTTGGTGAGCCATGGTGGTGGCGTTGGCCTCAAAACGGCGGTTGGCAACAAACAACTCCACCGCAAAGCGATTGCGATCGTAGTGGGCCAGAAAGCTGGACAGGAAGGTGCCCACCACATGGTTGCCGATCTCGGCGGAAAGAAAGCCGATCCTGATGCGACCATCCGCAGGGCCTATCGACACGGCCGAACCGTGCTGGCTGCCAGCAGCAGCCAGGGCGATCTGGGCTAGCTGAAGCGAGCTTGGCTGGTCGCCAAGTTGGCCCAGGTTGTCGGCACCTGGGACGCCCAGGCCGGGGCTGGGAATTGGACGACGCACGCCTCTCCAGAAACGCTGGCTCAGTTCAAGGGCGAGGGGGGAGAGCTGCTCGGAACTGATCGAACAATTGAAAAGCTGGATCATCAACGCCTGCTGCTGCTCGGGTTCTTGTTGCAACACCTGCTCAAGTTCGGCCATGGAGGCGTCCAAGTAGCCCTGGCACCGCAGCGCTACGGCCAGATTGCAGCGCAAGCCCAGGCTGGTAGGGGCAACCGCCAGGCCAGCCTGGAGTTGGCGTATCGCCTTGCTTTGCAAACCCAGTATGGAATAGCAGTGCCCCAGCTGGATGTGCGCGTTTAACTGACCGGGATCCAGTTGCACGGCGCGATGATAATGCTCGATCGCCTGCCCAAACTCGCCAAGCTCCTGCAGCGCCGAACCAACCAGGGTGAGCAGCTCGGAATCGGCGGGACGTATCGCCAGCTGGGGGAGCAAGCTGATCAGGGCCTGATCGGCCTGGCCGCATAGGATCAGGCCCTGGGCGACGGGGAGAACTAGATGGTGATCCCCGTTAACCCAGCACAAGCATTCTTCATAGGAAGCGATAGCCTCGTCCAAGCGTCCCTGCAGCCGCAGCGTCTCGGCCAGGCTGAACAGCACGTTACTGAGGTTGGCCGCTGCCTGAACGTAGTCGCTGCGAATCGATAGGGCCCGGCGGTAGGCCGCCATGGCCTGCTCAAGGTTGCCCTCGCCGGCGAGCATGGAACCGAGGTTATTCCAGGCTTCCGCCAGCTGGGGATCGAGGCTGAGGGCTAAGCGGAAAGCAGTCATGGCTTCCTGGGGGCGCTTGTCCAGCTGCAGGGCTTGGCCCAGGTTGAGATGGGAGCGGGCGTGATCGGGATCCTGGACTAAAGCCTGTCTAAGCCATGTAATCGCTTCGCTGGCACGATTTTGCATCAGGGCAAGAACGCCAAGATTGCAGTAAGGACGTGGATCAGCAACCCCATCTGCAACAAGTTGCCTGTAGATCAGGTCGGCGTGTTGGAGCTCGCCGGCATCGATGGCGGCACGGGCCAGCAGCAGCCGCTGCTCAAGACAGTTGTCAAGCAGCTGGTGGGTGGAAGAATTAGGCACCTGGACGGATCTCCTGATCGCTAAAAACGAGGGAATCAACGTTGGTCATCAGAACACCGGCAGATCCACGACTGACATAGCAGCTTGCATAGGTACATCTAGAACCACCAGGTGAACCCGAAGAAAGACTGTATTGGGTATATGGGTAAGAGAAGTAAAATATATTGTCTCGATCATCGGACCCGTTGATGAGTTCGTTCGCGCCTGACATCACGGGCTTATAATGCATTGCTGTAGCGCCAGGATTATTGATTTCGCATCCCGCACTAACGTCACACCTGGAAACAGCATATAAATCGACACCTCCGTAGGCAGGGCTGGAGGAAACTCTTGCCGCGAAGGCATAGACAGCCCCATTGGCCATTTTCAATTCAAGATCAAGATTGCGAACGACTGGTATCGAATTACTGGCTGGATTGTCAATATTGACAGGCGTGGCCAAAAACGCCGTTCTACAACTACCCAATGAATTGACTCTGAGACCATCCAGCACGACTTGAGCGATCGGCTTTGCAGAAACACCTAAATCAGAAGAAATAATTAAATCACCATTTGGTTTATAACCAGGACCTACTCGGAGCAAAGCGCAAGGACCTGCCACAATATTTTGATAAACAGGGGGCAATGTCGATGTCCGCAAAGACTTATAGCAAACAATCTCCGATGCCCGCACCATCTTAAAGGTGGTATTAGGCTCATCACAGTCAACCAGTGGATTGAGTGAGGCCGCAACACTTGGCACAGTGATCAGACGACTTGAGTACATCACCTCCCGGCGTATCATGTCCATTGCCCGATTGACGCTATCCCTGCTTTCCATCGTGCGCTGAATGCCCGAAGATACTCTGATCTGGGAAACAAGCAATGCCCCTCCTAAGGCGGAGAGGATAAGCGAACCAAGCGAAACACCGATCAGTAACTCCAATAAGGTGTAGCCCCTATCCAAGGCAAGTAGATTGCAAGAAGGGGAACGCGATCTCCAGGCATGGGGCTGGGAGTGGGGCTTAAACCACAAGATAGGTTGACCTGTTTTCATTTGAAAGGTAGGATAAACCTTAATCACGGGAAAACAGGCGAAAGACTGCATCGCTTATGCTGCATTTCTGCAGCGGCAAGGCAAGAACGAGGGAGAATTGATCTTGATGATCAACACCAGTCCGCGCCCCTAGCCTGGGCTACCAGAAATCCCAGCACAGCAAATCAAGTCTATTAATAGCTAGTTTAATTGCTAAGTTCATGGCCAGATTCACACACCCTACGCCGGGAAAGGAGTCCCCTAGGGTCCCCCACGTCAGTAGAGTTGTGCAGTCGGCTCCAGCTATTCCCAAGGGCGCTGGGGCCAGTAGCAGCTGTCAACGATTGCTGCTATGTCGGCCGCTTAACTGCCCTGATCAGCTCAGATCAGTTGCGACACTCTAGGCTTGGCCGTCTGAGCAAGCACTAAGCAGATCAGCAAATGATTACGTGACGAACAAAAGACAGCTTAATTTCCATTAAAAGTGCAATACTTTTGGGCCGTGGAACTACGGTAACCCATCCGAATAGAAGCCAAATCCAGCAATACGCAGCGCTGCATCTGACTGGAACTAGTAGATAAGTAGATAATCCGCGGCAACATCAGAACGGAACTTGACGAAAGATTGGAGGACGCCAAAAATCCTTGACGCGTAAAAGTGAAAAATATCTGTTCCGCATCTCCCGAAATACTAAGGTCCTTAATGCCGCTAAGAAGCTTTAAATCAATACTATCAAGAGCTGGGGTGTTATGGCAAACATTGTTTGTTTGCTTTGTGGGCTCGACCACATTTTGGCTTAGCTTTAGCTCAAGTTCACAGGCCTGGCCGACATCATCAGCCTCCCGCATCGCCCTAGCCCTGGCCGTCTGCAGATAACTCACCAGCTCGATGGCAGCTTGGCGTAAGCGCTGTTCTTGCATAAACGTAACGAAGCTTCGATAGGATACCGAGGAAACAATGGCTAAAATCACCAAGATAACCAGAATTTCTACCAAAGTGAAGCCGCTGCAGGATGGCCTGTTACTTCGGTGGCGGCGTTGGAGCGTCAAGACGATGGTTCCTTCAAGGCAATCGATCGCACCACGCTGCGGCCTCCACCAGCAGGGAAGCCTCACGGTAAAAGGGAAGCTTCGCAGTCACAGAGCCGGCAAAAGCATAGACAACATGAATGCGATTTCCAAGGGGCCTAATCGTACGGTTGATACTCAAATCCACAGATCCGGAACGAATCTCGATCACCTGGACGACGCCTGGGCTGGCGATAGGATAAGGGGGTTTGAAGACGCTCAATTCTTCTGCTTGCAAAGAATTCAATGTGATCGCATCCTTAATCATTTGACCAGCCAAACCGTTCGGACTATCGGCTGATGCCTGACAAAGAAGTGCGTCAGGCTCATACTCAGCAAGAGGACCTAATCCTTCCCCACTCCAAGATACCTTCGTAATGGAACCATTAAGACTATAAACACCATTTTTGAGTTTCCAGATGCGCACATAGTTGCTCAACCAGTCTAGATCCCTTGTCACGGCAGCCTCCACGGCGGTAAACTGATTTGCCTCGTCCGCCACGATCAGCTGACGGGACAGACTTGGTATTAATACCGCGATTGACGCAGAGGCGATGATGACGGCCACCATCACCTCCAAGACTGTGAATCCGGATTTCGACCCCAAGCAACAGCAGCGAGTGCGCTTGGCAAGAACATGAGACTTCATGGACGACTCGGAGTCTGCTCGACAAACCCATAAGCACGGTAGGTTGATAAGAATTGATGTCTAAAAATACCTTGAAATTCATAAGCCCCGCCAAGTCCACTATATATATAACGGGAGGGCAAAGTGGAGACACTTGGAATAATTTCAACTTTATTAGTGATTGAGCAAGCCCAACCAACCAAGGCAGGTACTGAAATCGAAGCATCGGCAAGCTGATTCTTGACCTTTCCGGCCTTAAGCCAGACAAAAGCGTGTTGCAAATTAGGCTCAGCTTGGGCTGGACTAGTAGTATTATCAATATATTTGTTAATGGTGAGCACAGGGCCGTTGCTACATTTACTCGATGGCTCGGCGGATCCGCTGGTATCATAGATACGAAATTTGGTCCATTTATTAAGATCATCAGCCGATCTACAGAGCGGGGAATTACTGGCTATGGATGCTTTGCTCCTAGGACAGCCAGGCTTATAGCCAGAAAGCAAAGATTCATCCTCAATATTTAGGTCTCCATCAAGATAAATCTCTACGGGTAACGCCTTGGGGTCATCTGGGTCTCCAACCGTCACGACTGCCTTATCCTTGATCTCTAGCGATGCAATGCGACATCGAACCACCCCGGAATCGGACAGACATATTTCAGACCAAGGAACATCCGCAGACACAAAAGGAAAATAAAAAATGTCGCTATTAACAGAATTTGCGGATTTAAAAGTTCTGATCACCGAATCGCCATTGTCGTCGACATTGGTAGCGATGCACTTGACATCCTTTTTGCTTTGCGAGTCTGGCTTGCAGGTGATCCGGTAGGATTTAATGCCGATTTGCGGTGGCTCTCGATAGGATGGAAAACGGTAGTCGGTTGGATTAATTTGATTAACAGGGGTTGTTGGGCGATTGGAAGGGGCGATAAGCAATGGGTTGTTGAAGATGGGTGGCAGTCGCTTCACCGATACTCCTCGCTTCAGAGTGAAGTGAGTGATGTCGCCACTCTCTGCCTTGGCGGTGCCCTGAATGGTGATTACGGCCGTGCCCCCTAGCAGGTTTCCGAATCGCGTGGAACAAATCTGAGGGCCCTGGCTAGGAGCTCCATCCAAGTTCATAGGAATCTGAAAATCGATGAGTCGATAGGAAAGACTAGGAGAATTAGGAAGGGTTTGATCTGAAGAGACGATTGCAGGAATCGAAGCGGCTATTGAATCGGCAGCGATAGCAATGCCACAAGCGAGAAGGTCCTGATTGGAAACCTGGGCCCATTGGCCAAACGTTGTAATCAACAAATGAGAGAATACTTCCCGGTTCAATTCCGCTGTAATTTCACTATAGCCAAACTCAGCAGCTTGACGAGCCGCCGCGGTGAGGGAACCGGCGGCAGCCCCTTGGCGCGAACTGGCAACTCGACTGGCGATCGCCAGGATCCCGATAGCGGTAACCAGCACGGTGACCAATACCGCAAGCACCACCAGACCAGCTGTTGGCTTCCCTTGGGACCGACGGGAAAACTGGATATCAACATGACATGGGCGTACAGTCATACAGGCAAGCTGGCATCGATTGGAACAGCTCGCAGCGGACCATACCTCAGTTTGACTATCGAGGTGTGACGAGCCCGGCCAGCTCGACTGCGGTTTCGATCCGCTGAGTAGTACCATCCGGAAGGGTAAACTGTTGCAAGAGTCCTAGGCGGAGTCGGCCAAAGCCGCTGGACTCGGCCCGAAACCCCCCAGCTGGCAAGCTATCGATCACCACTCGATTCTGAGCTTCGCCTTCGCTTGGCTCACCGTCCAGGCCGAAGGCAGGGCCACAACGCATCAGCACTTTTCCCCGCCAAATTGGACTTGGAGGCGGCCCTACTGTGTAGGTGATTGGCCCCATTGTGGTGCTGATCTGCAGCACAGGATCCCGTCCCACCAAGCTGCAGGCTGCGCCGCTGGCCTGCCCAAGCTGCAGCCAATCGGCGCGCTGTAAATCGGCCCGCACCAGCTCGATCGTGCGCCGCTGGAAGCTGCGTTCCCGCAGCAGCCGCACCAGCAAGGCCCCCTGACGCCCCTGAACAAGCAGCACCTGCACCAAAACGCCGCTGAATACCAGCCCCAAAGCCAAGGCCAGCAGCATTTCCAACAGCGTGAAGCCCATTCGTAGCGCCGAAGCGCCGGCGGGGCTTCGGTATAGGCCTTGCCGGCGAACAAGGCATTCCGCCCCTCCAGCCCTGGCAACGGGGTTGGTCACAGGCTTGGATCCGGGCGACAAGCCCCCTCGCTGTACAGACCCACCCGGGCCACTCCCAAGGGGAGGGAGACCACCACGCAACGGGTCAGCTCGGTGGCACGGTGGGCCACCAACACCGTGCCCCCGTCGAGCACAAGGCCATTGCTACTGAACCGCACGGCCGCCGGCAGATTGTGCTCCAAACGAAGCCCCTCCCCCGACTCCATCCCCTCGCCCAAACTGAGCACAACGCCTGGACAAGCCGTCAGATTTCCTCGGCTGGGCTCGCCCCATCCCTGGCTGTTCAGGCTGAGGGCGCAGGGCCTGCCCAACCGCTCAGCAACGGAACGGCCCCGCTCCAATCCCAGCACCACGCGGCGGCTGGCAGACTCGACCTGGAGCCGGGCCAGGGCTTCCTGCTCGCCCCCCAGGGCAATGCCGGCCAGGATGGCCACCACCGCCACCACCACCAGCAGCTCGGGGAGGGTAAAGGCTTCCGAACGCGCCATCAGCCACCCCCTTGCTCGTCTTCAGGCCTGGTACCGCAGCCTCCGAACGCGGCCGGGTTGTAGGCCCTTACCCGCTCGACGTCACCGGCACTGAGGCGCACCAGCATTGGCTTTGTACCCTCGGGAAGCACGATCTGCCGCACCACGCCCAGGGGCGGCGGCTGGTTGTCCAGAACGGCGACCAGGCGTAGAGCCTGGTCTGAGCAGTCGGCAGTGGGCGAGGCAAAAAACTGGGTTGGATCGCGCAGGCGGGCTTCCCCAGCCTGGAGTTCGGCCTCCAGATCATCAAGGCGCCGCAAGCGTTCGCTGTCGGCGACAAGGACCGCCGTAGCCCGAGACCAGACCAGCATCGAGGCGGCCGAGGAGCCCAGGAACAGCCCAGCGGCCATCAACACCTCAATTAAATTCATGGCGCCACTCCGCGCAGCCCCAGCAGACGGGGAAACTGGGCTTGCAGAGGTTCATCCCGCAGGGCAACGGCAAAGGCGCCGCGCCGCGCCACAAACCTGGGCTCCGAGGGCCGCAGCTCAATCAGAACTTCTGCACTGGCGAGTCCGGGGCGCCAGGCGATCAGTTGCCAGCCGCCGCCAGGCTGCTCCACCCGTTGCAACGCATCGAGTTGCTCGGGAGTGGCACAGGCCAGGCCCTGCTGGGGCCAACTGGCCAGGGGCAACCGCAGCAAACAGGGATGGAACCGATTCAGATCCGCCACCAGCTGCTGGGCGGCTGAAGCCAACTTGTCCTCCTGCTGGCGGAGCTCCTGGCTGACCGCCTGGCCGAGGTGGCTCTGCAGCGCAACGGTCTGCAGTGAAAGGCTCCCCAGCAGCACCAGCAAGGAGGCGCCGAGCGCCATCGGCATGATGAATCCAGACTCTCCAGCCGCTGCGGCCGAAAGCTTGGCTCGCTCAGCCAGGCCAAGAAAGCGGCGAGAGGGGCAGCGCGATCCACAGGATCGGGGCCGTGAATGGCGGCACCGTGAATGACGGCACCCTGAACGGGGCCGCAGCGAAGGAGGCGGTGGGGAAAGGGACGGTGGGGAAGAACAACGTGGCAACGTCAGAGGCACGGTTGAACGGGCAAGGGCCATCGAATGAGGCCCCAAGCGTTCCCCTGGGCGGACAGACTTCGCGAGCAGCCGAACAGATCTGTGTTCAGCGCTTGGATTTATTGATTGAGCTTGAGTACGGCCATAAAGGCCTCCTGGGGCACGTCCACCTTACCCATGGCCTTCATGCGCTTCTTACCCTTGGCTTGTTTTTGCAATAGTTTTTTCTTGCGACTGATGTCGCCGCCATAGCACTTAGCAAGAACGTCTTTGCGGATGGCGCTGATGCTCTCGGAAGCTATCACGCGACTACCAATTGAGGCCTGGATCGGAATCTTAAACTGTTGACGTGGGATCAGTTCCTTCAACTTCTCGACAAGGCCCTTGCCCACATTGTAGGCCTTATCGCGGTGAACAATCGTAGTAAGCGGATCAGCCTTCTCAGCATTAATCAACACATCAAGGCGGACAAGCTCATTCTTGCGATAACCAATCAAACTATACTCCATTGACGCGTATCCTTTGGTTCGACTCTTCATCTGGTCAAAGAAGTCCGTAACCACCTCGGCCAACGGCATTTCATAATGCAGGGTGACCCGATCGGTAGTGATGTATTTCATATCGATAAATTCACCCCTCCGCTCTTGGCAAAGCTCCATCAGGGCACCATTGAAGCTATTTGGCGTATATATTTCCAGCTTTACATAGGGTTCTTCGATTGAATCACGCTTCTGAGGATCTGGAAGGGTGGCGGGATTGTCCACCATCAACTCACTGCCATCAAGCATGTTCACTTTGTAGATCACTGAAGGGGCGGTAACGATCAGGTCGAGGTCATACTCGCGTTCCAGGCGCTCCTGCACGATCTCCATGTGCAAGAGGCCCAGAAAGCCACAACGGAAACCAAACCCCATGGCACTACTGGTTTCTGGCTCGTATTTCAGTGCTGCATCGGACAGCTTGAGCTTGTCGAGAGCTTCGCGCAGGTCGGGGTATTGGTCGGCATCGGTGGGGAAGAGACCGCAGAACACCATCGGCTTGGCCTCGGTATATCCAGGCAGTGCTTCAGAGGTGGGATTGCTCAGCAGGGTGATCGTGTCACCGACGCGGGCATCGGCGACCGCCTTGATCGAAGCGGCCAGGTAGCCCACCTCGCCGGCATGGAGGCTCTCCACCTGGCGCTGGTCGGGAGCCATCACCCCGACCTCATCAAGTTCGTAGGTTTTGCCACTGGCCATCAACAACACCTTGTCTCGGCGGGCGATGGTGCCACTGATCACCCGGAAGTAAACGATCACGCCGCGGTAGGCGTCGTAATAGGAATCGAAGATCAACGCCCGAAGCGGTTCACTCACCTTGTCCGGCGGTGGCGGCACCCGATCGACCACGGCCTGGAGAATTTCGGGCACGCCCAGACCGGTCTTGGCGGAGCAGGCAATGGCATGGCTGGTATCAAGACCGATAATCGCCTCGATCTCCTCGCTGATGCGGGCCGGATCGGCGCCGGGGAGATCAATCTTATTGAGTACCGGAATGATCTCCAGGTCATTCTCCAGCGCCAAATAAACATTAGCCAGGGTCTGAGCCTCGACCCCCTGACTGGCATCCACTACCAACAGAGCACCTTCACAGGCCTGGAGGGAACGACTTACCTCATAGGAGAAATCTACATGCCCAGGCGTATCGATCAGGTTGAGGATGTAGGTAAGGCCATCGGCAGCCTTGTACTCCATCCGTGCCGCCTGGAGTTTGATTGTGATACCTCGCTCCCGCTCCAGCTCCATGTTGTCGAGGAACTGCGCTTGCATATCCCGGGCGGCCACGGTGCCGGTTTCCTGCAACAGCCGGTCCGCCAAGGTGGACTTGCCGTGGTCGATGTGGGCGATGATGCAGAAGTTGCGGATCCGCGCGGCGGGGACATCGGTCATGCGGGGCCGGGCGGCTGCAGATGGCAATCCGACAATCCTAGGCAGCCACCTGGGCCAGCCACCTGGCGCAGCAAGGAGTAGGTGATCGATGCCGGCGATCCCAGCAGACCATCGGAGCGGGTGATCCCGGCCTGTGGAATCCCGGCTTGGCGGCCCGGCTTCGAAACTCGCTTAGGGAGCCCGGCTTCGAGGCCCGGCTAGAGCTGGCAGCAGGGGTCAGCCTCACCTACAGCCTTGGGATTTCGCTGCATAGGGGGGGACCGCGCCAAGAGCGGTGAGCCGACCCCCCAGGGATACCCCTGGGGGTGGATGCCAGTTCCTAAGCTAGTGGTTAGAACGTTTGCCGCCGAGTGCCATGACCAGCGAAACCGCCATCGCCGACCTGCAATCCGAGGCCCAGCTGCCCGCCGACAACGCCCCGGCCAACGATCCCCATGCCCTCACCATCGACAACGTCGAGCGGGTGCTCGATGAGCTTCGCCCCTACCTGATGGCCGATGGCGGCAATGTCGAGATTGTTGAGATCGACGGGCCGATTGTGAAGGTGCGGCTGCAGGGGGCCTGCGGCTCCTGCCCCAGCAGCACGATGACCCTCAAAATGGGCATCGAGCGCAAGTTGCGCGAGGCAATCCCGGAGGTGAATGAAGTGGTGCAGGTGCTCTGAACTTCGGGTCTGCTGGGGGCGACGGTTTGATTGGGGTCCAGATGCCGGCTGCTGTCTCACTGCCGCTCTGGCCCTGGCCTGCTGGGCTTAGTCCTCAAAGCGCCTGACATCATCCAACCGATCCCCAGGCGCTGCCCTGGCCTTGTGGCCATTTTTTTCGGGCAGCTCGGGCCGCCGCAAGGGAGCTGGCATGGAGGGTCCCTCAAGGGTGATGTCGCTGCCGAAGTGGAACGCATACCTCACCCCATCGAACCCATCAGCGCAAGGCATTCGTAGCGCTTATTTCGTCCCAGCGGCACCGAGTCGCGCCTCGCCAGCGGGGCAGCACTCGATGCCGCTGGGCCGCTGGCGGGCTTCAACTCGGCAGCCCGGATCAGGCAGGGCGCGGCTTCGCCGTAGCGACCCACCTGCCCAAGCCGCTGCCAACTGGGGCGATGGTCTGGATCCAGCCGCACGGCCTGCTCCAGATCCACGATTGCGGCCGATACGGACGGCGAAATCCCTGGGTCATCCGGTTCGGCTCTCAACCGCCGCTGCCGGTGGCTGACCGCGATGGCGAAGGCGCCCGCCGATGTTGAGGCGATCGACCCCTAGGCTGCCGCCAAGCCGCTCCCGACCCGTGCTGGATCAGCGCCTGCTGCGCGACAACCCGGAGCTGATCCGCCAGCAGCTCGCCCGCCGGGGCCTCGAGCTTGATCCCAACCTGCAAGGGAAAGTCCGCCAGGTACGGGATCTAGAGGAGCAGCGCAGCAACCTGCAGGCCGAAGGCAATCGGATCGGCCGCGAAGTTGGTCAGCGGATCCGTGCCGGCGCCCAAGCCGATGGACAGGAGCTCGCCTCTCTGAGGGAGGAGGGCAATCAAATCAAATCCCAGGTGGCCAAGCTTGAGGAGCAGGAAAAGGAGCTGGAAGCCGAACTTCGCAAGCAGCTGGAGGTGCTGCCCAACCTGCCCTCCGCCCACAGCCCTGAGGGGCGCAGCGAAGCCGACAATGTGAACGTTAAAACCTGGGGAGAGCCGCGCAGGGGGCCGCGGGCCGATGGCTCCCCCCTCGAAGAGCACTGGCAGATCGCCGAACGCCTCGGTTTGGTCGATACGGAGCGCTCGGTGCGCATCGCCCAGAGCCGCTTCATCACCCTGCTGGGCCAGGGGGCGCGGCTGGAGCGGGCCCTGATCAACTTCATGCTCGATCGCCACAGCGCCGCCGGTTACGGCGAGGTGATGCCGCCGATCCTGGTGAATACGGCCAGCCTCACCGGCTCCGGCCAGCTGCCCAAATTCGCCGAGGAGAGTTTCAAGTGCGCCGAGGACGACCTTTGGCTCACCCCCACCGCCGAAGTGCCGCTCACCTCCTTGCACCGCAGCGAGGTGCTCGCCGCCGAGCAACTACCGCTGCGCTACACGGCTTACACCCCCTGCTTCCGCCGCGAGGCCGGCTCCTACGGGCGTGACACCCGCGGCTTGATTCGCCTGCACCAGTTCAACAAAGTGGAGCTCTACTGGTTTTGCCACCCGGACCAGTCCGATGCGGCCCACGAGCAACTGACCCGTGATGCGGAAGGTGTCCTGGAGGCCCTGGAGTTGCCCTACCGACGCATCGAGCTCTGCTGCGGCGACCTGGGCTTCTCCGCCGCCCGCACCTACGACCTGGAGGTGTGGCTGGCCGGCGCCGGCGCCTACCGCGAGATCTCCAGCTGCAGCACCTGCGCCGACTTCCAGGCCCGCCGCTCCGATATCCGCTTCCGCGATGGCAAGAAAACCAAGCTGGTGCACACGCTCAATGGCAGTGGCCTGGCGATCGGTCGGACCATGGCCGCCCTGCTCGAGCACGGCCAACAGGACGACGGCAGCGTGCGCTTGCCGGCGGTACTGAAGCCCTATTTCGGCGGCGATCGGCTGCTGGCTGAACTCTGAATCAAGATCTGAATCAAGATCTGAGCAGAGATCTAAGCGGTGATCTAAACCGAGCTCTGAGCGGAGATCTGGCCAAGCTCAAGCCTGCGGCACAGCCGCGCGGCGCATCGCCAGCCACCAGAATGGATTGATCACCACCGCAGGCCTGATGGGAGTTCTGACCGCACTAGCGATCCTCGCTGGGCTGATCGTGGTCCATGAGGCGGGCCACTTTTTGGCAGCCACCTGGCAGGGGATTCGGGTGAGTGGCTTCTCCGTGGGCTTTGGACCGGCCCTGCTGCAGCGCAGCCGCCGCGGCGTGGTCTATGCCCTGCGCGCCATCCCCCTAGGCGGCTACGTGGCCTTCCCCGATGACGAGGAGAGCAGCCCCTTCCCCGCCGACGACCCCGACCTGCTGCGTAACCGGCCCCTGCACCAACGGGCCCTGGTCATCGCCGCCGGAGTGATCGCCAACCTGCTGCTGGCCTGGGCGGTGCTACTGGCCCAAGGCCTGGTGCTCGGAATCCCGGCCGGCTACAGCACTGCCCCTGGCGTGATGGTGGCGGGGGTTCAGCCTGGGGAGGCAGCGGCGAACGCCGGGCTGCGTAGTGGCGATCGGATCGTGCGGCTCGGCGATCGGCAGCTGGCGGGGGGCCAGCAGGCCGTAGCCGACCTGGTGAATCAAATACGAACCTCGCCGAACCACAGCCTGGCGATCGCGGCGGAGCGCCAGGGCCAGTCCATTGAGCTCATGCTGACCCCCGCCGACCAGGGGGGGGTGGGCAAAATCGGCGCCCAATTGCAACCCCATGGCGATGAAGTATTCCGGCGCCCCCGCGGCCCGCTTGAGCCCCTCCGGCAAGCCAACCACGACCTGATCGCCCTCACCCGCCGCACTGTGGCTGGCTTCGCCACCCTGATCACCCATTTCAGTGAAACCGCCGGCCAAGTTTCCGGCCCGGTCAAGATCGTCGAGATGGGCGCCTCCCTGGCCCGCCAAGGTGGCGCCAGCCTGTTTTTGTATACCGCCCTGATCTCGATCAACCTGGCGGTGCTCAATGCCCTGCCCCTTCCGATGCTCGACGGCGGTCAGTTTGCCCTGCTGCTGCTGGAGGGGCTGCGGGGGCGCCCTCTACCGGAGCGCTTCCAGATGGCCTTCATGCAATCGGGTTTTGTCTTTCTGGTCGGTCTGAGCTTGGTGCTGATTGTCAAGGACACCAGCCAGCTGCCGGCCATTCAGCAGTGGCTCGGCCGTTGATCAGCTGGCGATGCCGCCCTTCGCCACGGCCGGCCCCAGGGCGCCGCTGATCCTCCACGGCCGGTCGGTGTGCTCACCCCGATGCCCAGCCTGCACGATCGCCGCCCTTGCTCCGTCCCGAGCGACATTCCCCTTCCAGGCGACGAGCTAAGATAAATTGATCTTGACGACCCGAGCACCAGGCCGCATGGCGAAGAAGTCGATGATCGCGCGTGATACCAAGCGCCAAAAACTGGTGGATCGCTTCGCCGCCAAGCGCACGGCCCTCAAAGCAGCCTTTGAAGAGGCTGCCGACCCGATGGAGCGCCTGGAGATCCACCGCAAGATCCAGGGCCTGCCCCGCAACAGCGCCCGCACCCGCCTCCGCAACCGCTGCTGGGCCACCGGCAAACCCCGCGGCTACTACCGAGATTTCGGCCTCTGCCGCAACCAACTGCGCGAACGGGCCCACAAGGGTGAATTGCCTGGCGTCGTCAAGTCGAGCTGGTGAGCTCCGGCTGGACCGGCGGGTTCGCCGCCGATCCTCGCCAACCCTCTGAACACTGGCCCATCGAATGGTGGCACGAGGTCTACGCTGAGGGATGGTTTCCGATGGCGCTCAAGCCTGGAGACTGCCTGCAGCTCTGCCGCAGTAGGCGAAGGGCCCTGCTGCCCCTTGACGAGGGCTTCCATGTACCCCGCTCCCTACGCCGCTGGCTGAGCGGCGATCATTTTCAACTACGCCTCAATCAGGCCTTCGACCAGGTGTTGGCGGGTTGCGCCGATCGCCCCAGCACCTGGATCAGTCCAGAGCTGGGGCGTCTTTATCGCCGCCTCCATGCCGCTGGTCTAGCCCACAGCGTCGAAGCCAGGGACCAGAGCGGCTTGGCGGGGGGGTTACTGGCGATCGGCATCGGCGCCTGCTGGATCGGCGAGTCGATGTTTCACCGCCGCTCGCAGGCCTCCAAGGTGGTGCTGGTGCGGCTGGTGGAAGCCCTACGGGTGGGGGGGTTTGAACTGTTCGATGTGCAGCTGAGCACCCCCCATTTGGAGCGCTTTGGCTGTGTGGAGATCTCTGATGCGGCCTACATCGGCCGCTTGCGCCAGGCCCGCCGCCGCCGCGCAACCCTGAGCTTTGGCGACGAATCGCTCAGCAGTGAACCCTGGATGCGAGAATAGGCCGGACAACAAAAGGACATAAAGCCCAGTGCAAGGACAAATGCAGTCGGTCTCCTTCGATGGTCGGGAGATCCGTCTGACCACCGGTCGTTTCGCCCCCCAGGCCGGGGGTTCGGTGTTGATCGAATGCGGAGAAACCTCCGTTCTGGTAACGGCGACCCGTTCCGGCGGCCGTGAAGGCATCGACTTCCTGCCCCTGATCTGCGACTACGAGGAGCGTCTCTATGCCGCCGGGCGCATCCCCGGTAGCTTCATGCGGCGGGAATCCCGTCCACCGGAGCGGGCCACCCTGATCGCGCGCCTGATCGATCGGCCGATGCGGCCCCTGTTTCCGCTCTGGCTGCGCGACGACCTCCAGATCGTTGCCACCTGCCTCTCCCTCGATGAGCGGGTACCGCCCGATGTGCTGGCCGTGACCGGGGCCTCCGTGGCCACGTTGCTGGCCAAGATCCCCTTCCATGGCCCGATGGCGGCGGTCCGGGTGGGACTGCTCGGCGACGACTTCGTGCTCAACCCCAGCTACCGCGAGATCGAGCGCTCCGACCTTGATCTGGTGGTGGCCGGCACCCCCGAGGGCGTGGTCATGGTGGAAGCGGGCGCCAATCAACTGCCCGAACAAGATGTGATCGAAGCGATCGACTTCGGCTACGAGGCGGTGGGCGAACTGATCAAGGCCCAACTCACCCTGCTCAAGGATCTGGGCATCGAGCAGGTGCTGCCCGAGGCCAAGCCCCAGGACGACACCCTGCCGAAGTTCCTACAAAAGGAATGTGCCAAGCCGATCGGTGAAGTGCTCAAGCAATTTGCCCAGACCAAGGCCGAGCGCGATGACAAGCTCGATGCGATCAAGGCCACGGTGGGCGAAAAAATTGCCAGCCTCAAGGAGGATGACGCCGTCAAGCTGGTCGTGGGTGGCAATGGCAAGGCCCTCAGCAACGACTTCAAGAGCCTGACCAAGAAGTTGATGCGCGACCAGATCCTCAATGAGGGCAAACGGGTGGATGGCCGCAAGCTCGATGAGGTGCGGCCGATCCAGGCGGCGGTAGGGGTGCTACCGAAGCGGGTCCATGGCTCGGGCCTGTTCCAGCGGGGGCTGACCCAGGTGCTCTCCTGCGCCACGCTCGGCACGCCAAGCGATGCCCAGGAGATGGACGACCTCAACCCATCAACGGAGAAGTCGTACCTGCATCACTACAACTTCCCCCCCTATTCGGTGGGTGAAACCCGGCCGATGCGTTCACCCGGCCGTCGCGAGATCGGCCACGGTGCCCTCGCCGAAAGGGCCCTGGTGCCGGTGCTGCCCAGCAAGGAGAGCTTCCCCTACGTGCTGCGGGTGGTGTCGGAGTGCCTCAGCTCCAACGGCTCCACCTCAATGGGGTCGGTGTGTGGGAGCACCCTGGCCCTGATGGATGCCGGTGTACCGCTGAAGGCCCCGGTCAGCGGCGCTGCCATGGGCCTAATCAAGGAGGGCGAGGAGGTTCGCATCCTCACCGATATCCAGGGCATCGAAGACTTTCTCGGCGACATGGACTTCAAGGTGGCCGGCACCGAGAAGGGCATCACCGCCTTGCAAATGGACATGAAGATCACCGGCTTGGCGGTGAAATCGGTAGCTGAAGCGATCAACCAGGCGCGGCCGGCCCGCCTCCACATTCTTGAGAAGATGCTGGAGGCGATCGACAAACCGCGCGAAATCCTCAGCCCCCACGCCCCGCGCCTACTCAGCTTCCGGATCGATCCTGAGCTGATCGGTACCGTGATCGGCCCCGGTGGCCGCACGATCAAGGGCATTACCGAGCGCACCAACACCAAGATCGACATCGAAGATGGGGGCATCGTGACGATCGCCAGCCACGATGGCGCCGCCGCTGAAGAAGCCCAGCGGATCATCGAGGGCCTGACCCGGCGGGTGAGCGAGGGCGAAGTGTTCAGCGGCTCCGTGACCCGGGTGATTCCGATCGGTGCCTTCGTGGAAATCCTGCCCGGAAAGGAAGGGATGATCCACATCTCGCAGCTATCGGAATCGCGGGTAGAAAAGGTGGAAGATGTGGTCAACGTTGGTGACCAGGTGACGGTGCGGGTGCGGGAGATCGACAACCGCGGCCGCATCAACCTGACCCTGCGCGGTGTGGCCCAGCAGGACCAGGCCCCCATCTGAGCCGGGCTCGTCCAACGACGCCCAAGGCGGCCCCGACTCGGTCAAGCAACCGAGCCGGGGCCTTCAAACCACAAAGCCTGGATCGATGCTGGCCAGCGCGCCTAAGGCCCGGCGGCATAGTTCAGCATGGGCAGGTCCATGGCTGGCGATCAGGCAACCAGCCTGAAGTCCATGGCCTGTGTTGTAAAGCAATGGTCCGCCGTCGGCGTGGCAGAACGCCCCACCAGCAGCGAGCAGGACCGCCTCCGGCGCTGCCATGTCCCAGTCCTTCGGCGCACTCTTGCCCGAAAGCGAGAGATAAAGATCGGCTTCGCCGCGCAGGATGGCGGCCACCTTGCCACCGACACTGCCTACGGCCCTGGTGGCGCCGAGCTCCAGGGCTTGGAGCAGCGCTTCTAAGCGTTGATCTCGGTGGTTCCGGCTGGCCACCAGCACCAGTTCTGTGCAATCACGGCGGGGGCTGAGACAGGGGGGGAAGCGTTCCCCGGCTCGGTTCTCACGCCAGGCTTGACCCAGCCCGGCGGACTCTGGTCCAGCCAACAGGCCGAACCAAAGCTCCTCCGGTTCCGGTAGCAACACCACCCCCAGCACCGGCCGCTGGCCCTGCACCAGGGCAAGATGGACGGCGTACTCACCGCTGCCCGCAAGGAAATCCTTGGTGCCATCGAGGGGATCGAGGATCCACAGCCACTCGGACTGAAGAGGGCTGCCGTTGCGGAGCTGGTCGGCGGCGGTTTCCTCGCTGAGTAGGGCCCAGGCCGCCTGCGGGAACGCCTGGCGCAGCCCCTCGAGTAACCACTGGTTCACCGCCAGATCAGCCGCCGAAACTGGGCCTTCGCCGCCATCGTCGACGCTGAGGGCAGCCGGAAACCCGTAGGGGGGCGCGACGCCGCGACCATAGGCCCGCAGGATGTCGGCAGCTCCCCAAGCCAACGGACGCAGCACAGCCAGCAGGGTATCGAGGCTGACCCCTGGGGGCAGGGCGGGGCTTGGGGGCATCATGGAGGGGAAAAGGGCATTGTGCAGTAGCCATGGCGATGCCGGAGCCTGGACAGGAGCCTGTCGCGCCGTCAGGGCAAGCGCCCGCCGCGGCGGCCGAGCCAGCTGCGTTGGCGGGCGAACCCACCGCTGGGGTGCTGTATTTGGTGGGTACCCCGATCGGTAATCTCCACGACCTCTCACCACGGGCGCGGCGGGTGCTCGAGGGGGTGGACCGGATTGCCTGCGAGGACACGCGCCACAGCGGCCTGTTGCTGAGCCGCTTCGGCATCCGCGGACGGCAACTGCTCAGTTTCCATGCCCATAACGAAACGGCGCGGATACCCCAATTACTGGCCGCCCTGGCGGCGGGCGAAACGGTCGCGGTGGTCAGTGATGCGGGGCTGCCGGGCATCTCCGATCCGGGCGAGCGCCTGGTCGCAGCCGCTTGGGCCGCAGGCCATCCGGTGGTGTGCGTGCCAGGACCCTGTGCCTTGACCACGGCCCTGGTGAGCAGCGGGCTACCAACGGGGCGCTTCTGCTTTGAGGGCTTCCTACCCAGCCGGCCCGCAGCCCGCCGCCAGCGGTTGGCGTTGCTGGCCGCCGAGGACCGAACCCTGGTGTTCTACGAAAGCCCCCATCGGCTGGTGGCGCTGCTGGAAGACCTCTTGGCCGTGCTCGGCGACCGACCGCTGATGGTGGCCCGGGAGCTCACCAAGCGGCATGAACAGCAGGTGGGCCCCACGGTGAGCGCGGCGCTGCTGCACTTCCAGGCCAAGCCACCCCAGGGGGAGTGCACGGTGGTGCTGGGCGGCACCCCGCCCGTGGCGCTGAGCTGGGACGGGTCCGCCCTGCGCCGCGAACTGGCGGGGCTGGTGGCCGAGGGGCTGAGCAAGCGGGAGGCCGCCCGGATCCTGGCGGAGCGCAGCGGCCACAGCCGCAGGGCCCTCTACGGGTTACTGCACAGCCCAACCGAGCTGCAGCCAGAGGAAGCACGCTGAGCTTGCACCCTGGCCAGGCAGAGTGGGATGTTGTAATCAGCTGACTAGTCACGCGATGCTTGTGCGCCTGCGACTTGTTGGTGGCAGCCTGGTCGGTGGCGCCTTGCTGCTGACGGTGCTCTGCTTAGGGGCCCAAAATCTTGAGCAGCGCACCCGCCTAGAGCTGGGCTTCGGCCGAACGGCGCCATTGCCGAGTGGCTTTCTGGTGGGCGTTGCCCTGGCGATGGGCGTGATCAGCGGCGGCAGCAGCGCTGCCCTGCTGCTCCAGCGTGGCGACGGCGATTGATGACGGCGCCGAACGGATTCAGCTGCCGGGCAGGGCGAACAAAGCTCCCTCGATCACCAAGCGGCTGATGCCCTGGGCTAAGAGGTAAGGGGCGGTGAGCTCGAACACGGCCGGATCTGGAATCTTGATCACCCGCTGGGTACGACCGCATTGACGTTTGGCCTGGCGCGGATTGATGAACACGAGCAGGGCCTGACGCTCCTGTTCTTCAGCGGGCAAGCGGCCAAGTTCGGGGAAATCGCTGAGCGGTTTGGCCTGAAGCTCCACGGTTTTGTCAACCAGCATCCAGGCACTGCCTGAAAACTCTGCGGCGGTGAGGGGAAGGGGGCGAAGCTCGATGTGGTCATCAACCATCTCCAGCAGCGGGATGGGCACAAAAGCGCCTGGCGCCGCAAAATCAGCATCTGGGTCGAAGTCCAGATCCTCGTCCTCATCTGCTCCGGCATCGCTTTCGTCATCAGCCTCATCGCCGCCGAAGTCATCGGCATCGTCGATGGCCAGCAGGCCAGGACCTTCAGGATCGCCTTCGGCAGGGGGCGGCTGGGGCGTTGACTGGGCCCGCGGCTGGGACGTCATGGGCGCTGCCGGGGTTGGTTCGCACTCAAACGTTGGTGAGGGGGCGGCGAAGGCTGGAGGGGAGGTTTGGATCCTGGCGGACTCGGCCGGCGGAGGTGGATCGAGATCTTGAGTTAGCTCAAGGTCTTGGCTGGGCTTGGGATCAGCCCTGCCGGGCAGAACGGAGCTTGCCGGCTGGCCAGGGCTGGACTGGGCAGGTTCGATCTGGAGCTGGAGGTCGGCGCCGATGGCTTCGGGCTGAAGCAGGCTGTGGGCGCTGCCTAGTTCCGGCTTGCTGGCGCGGCGGGTCCGCTGGGCCTTGAGGCGCTCGTACTCACCGGGCTCCAGGCCTGCCTTCACGACCCGGCTGACGGTATTGGCACTGCAGCCATAGGCATCGGCCAGGGGCTGCAGCCCCTCACCACCACGAAAACGGCCCAGCAGCTCATGTTTCTGGCTGTCAGTGAGCCGGACGACGGGCATGGAGCGCAGATTCCCACGGCTTCTCACTCTAGGACGCACCATGCAAAGCCAAGAGCAGGGCCGCGAATCATGCCAGGCGGCCCGAGCTGCTGCAAAAGCCCTGGCACAATGGGGCCCAGGCTCCCTTAGCTCAGCTGGATAGAGCAGCTGCCTTCTAAGCAGCCGGTCGTGTGTTCGAATCACACAGGGGGCGTTGCTGAAAAACCGCACGAGAACTGGGATCTGAGCCTGTGAGGCCAAGTAATCCAGCGACCGGCCAGGGGAGTCGAATCAGGCAAGAAAGCCCTGAAACCACCAAGACCTGGCAGGGTTTCAGGCAGTGTTGCCGCAGCGTCAAAAATGGCTGCCGATCGTCAGCAGTGGCTGGGTGATCTTCCCCGCCAGTTGGGGCGGCACTGTCGGGCCGCGCGGGCTGGTTACTGGAGGTGATGCACAAGCGGAAACTGATTCCATTGCCGATCTCGAATTTCGGAGCACCGACTCCGGTGCCGACTAGGTAAGGAAGCTTCAATTGGATCTTATTAATTAGGGACTTCTGAAAAAAGCGGCCAGCCGGTCAACATGAATGCACCCAAGGGCCAGGAGGTAGGCAGCTAGCAAGCTCGACGATGGGATCACCAGCGGCTTGCTTGTTACTAGCCGCTAAATGTGCGTCAGCGCCATGCATGAAGAGGCAGTCCTCTGCCATGCGCAAAACCAAGCTCAAATCTGCCAAAAAAGAGGCGAAGCAGCCTCCGGATCCTTGGGCGGCTTGCCTAAGCGTTTTACTGGTAGCCGAATGCTATTCCTCGTTCAGAAGTTTTTGATCCTGATGTTGATGTAGATACGATCAGCACAAGTTCGCCCAGGCTAGCAGACATGCTCTCGCTTGCACTTATCGGCTTGGGGGATCAGGTCTTCGGCATCAATGTAAGCGTCCAAGCCAATCCTGTGCAGGAAAGCAATGCCATTCCGTACAGGGATACCAATCTTCCGCGAGCGGAAGCACCTCGGGCCAGAGCTCCAAATTCAACAGCGTCTCTTGCCTTGCCCCGAAGGATGGGAGGAACCTGTCGCTGAAGCAAATTGACAATACGATCGGGGATGCTGCCCATCTTGCTGTTCAGCAGGATGCTTTGATGGCGGTGCAGTTGACTAATAACGAAGAGTTTCCGCCACCAATGGCTCTTAAGATCAGAAAGCCTTGCTCCAACGGTGATCAGGGCGTTGATGGCATCTAGATTATGTTGCAGATAGTCGAGCTAGCGGCGTATTTCTGCGTTGACTGTGCGGTGGAGTAGCATCTATAGTTTGGCAACAATGAGGAAGTAAGCACGTGCTCTACCGCGGTCATCACGTGGACGACGAGCACGAAGATCTGAGTAATGCTCGCCGAGCTTCAATGATTCTTTCGGTCGACTCTCTCGCCCCATTCAATAACTTCTGACTGTCGGCCAGGTACTGTCGGCTGGCGTACAAGATGCATCGATGGTGAGTGTTGCCCATTCTTGTCCTCTGGCTAATCGCCTGGCTTGATAAGATCGTCCTGTGACAGCTGGTTGTCAGCGTTAGCGCCTGGAACGTCAGAGTCGTCTGCGTCTGCAGCTGATGCCCCAACCTCCATCACCAAAGCTTTAGCGGGTTCCACGATCGGTTAAATGATCCGATCAAGATCCTCCTGCCAGAATCGCTAGTCTTAAGTCAGGCTAAGCCTAGCGGAAATGAACCATCATCGACGGATCAAATGATGCCCTGCTCGAACAGGCGGCAAAGCCAAGAAAAAACTGCCTAAAAGGATTGTCTCGGATCTGCTCACCGGTCTCCTCGTCGCTCAGGCCAAGACGGTGCTTGATGTACAACGCGCCAAACGCCAGGCGTGCAGGCTTTGCAGGAGCTCCAATCGTGGGACTGAACTGAGGGGCAAAGGCTTTTGCTGGCTCTTCAGATGGCATCAGCGAGGAGAAAAAGAACCCAGCGGTTCCCGGGGTCCAAGGTGCCGCCATAAGGCAGATGAAATTCTTCGATTAAGAGCTGCCGATTGTGACATTTGCGATACATTTGCAGCGAACAGCAATTGTAGCAATCATCAAACACTCTGTTCGCGGCAGTTGATCGAATCTTGATGCCCGAAACAAGCTACGCCGCAGGGAATCTAGTTTTTCAGAAGTCCGTAGATGGGCTTGGCCTGTTCTCTGAGGTTGAACGTCGTTCTCAAGCCTGGCTCCCAGACCGGCAGGCATCGGCCCGCAGCAGATCTGAGCGACGAAGCGCCCGCATCGAGCGGGCCTGTGCTGCTGTTTGGGATTCAGACCAGCCGGTGGAGACTGCTGTTGTCAGCATACCCACACCGATCAAAACTTGGATAAAACTAATCGCCAGCAACATGGAGTCCGGCTTGATCAGTACTGGCCCCATGCCGCTGCATTGCAAACAGCACAACAAGTAAAAGCCATGCAGCTCGAAGATTTTCATGACCTCGCAAAAGTTGAGGATTCAATGTGGTATTTTGATGCGCTAAATCAGCGCATGCTTATCCCATTAGCCGATCTTATTGAAAAAGAAGCAAGTATCCTTGATGCAGGCTGTGGCACGGGAGGGTTAATTAAGGCGCTTCAGAACCAAGGACAGCACTGGAAAATTATTGGACTGGATTATTCACCCCTAGCCTGAGCCTATGCTAGGCAGCGCACAAAGGTGGCGATTCAGGAAGGATCGATCGAGGCATTACCGTTTCAGGACAAGCAGTTTGATGCACTTGTCAGTGCTGATGTGATCAGCCAGATTGATTATGGGTCGAACGCCTTACGCGAGTTTGCGCGGGTGCTGAAGCCGGGAGGAATCCTGGTGATCAATGTGGCGGCCTACAACTGGATGAAGTCGTATCACGACGAACTGATGGACACCAGACATCGCTTTCGCCGCAGCAGGCTTGTAAGCTTGCTGCAGCAGGCTTGTAAGCTTGCTGCAGCAGGCTGGCTTTAAGATCACCATCAGTAGCTACGCAAATATGTTAATTTTTCCGCTTATTTTTGCCCGCAGGAAGCTGTTTAAACCCGCCAACCCAACTAGCGATGTCAAGTTGTATTCGCCTATGGTTGATAACTTCTGCGCTGCGATGGCACGCTTGGAAACGAGGGCCATCCGCCAAGGGATCACTCTGCCACTGGGAAATTCCGTATTCATAGCCGCCCAGCGGCTGGGGTAAATATTGAATAGTTGGATGGCTAACGGCTTAGGGAGCCTTCCGACCATTCGTCAAAATTCCAAACCAGCTTCATCCAGATTCCAATCAGACAACCAAATGCAATCGGTGAGATCATGGCCTCATCAAGGAGCTCAAGAACAACCAAGACACTAGAGAATGATGTAAGCTTAAGAAAGGGTATTGCGAAAATAAAAACGGAAGCCAACACGATGAATCCATACATGGTCTTAAGGCGAGAATTCATCTCCACGCCATCAAGAAGGGCGCCAGCTATAGCAGCCAAAATTGGCATAAAAAACAATAAGCGATAATCGTAGTTGATAGACGCAAGATAGCAACCGATTGCGGTTCCAGTTGAAACTACGAGCAAAAGAGCGCTGTAGGATTTGAGATGTGGCTTTGAAGGGCGGAGCGTTTTCAAAGGTAAAAATCTACACTTGAAAAGCACTAGCGCAGCCAGGACACCGATCAAAATTGAAAACCCCTTGCAGAGCACCAAGCCACGAATTGCAGTGGTGGCGGCATTAACGCCTAGGAGATCTATCAACGTCATATTAATATAGCCCAAGGCCTTGAGCCCATGGCTGCCTAGGCCACCGGACATGCCCGCAGCTAGAGTATTGGCATTAATACTGGCAAACGCAATAGCAAGTGATGCAAACACAGTTAGCACCAGGGATAAGTTGAGCCAAAGGAACTGACGCCTTAAAGCTGAACTTTTTATGCTCAAAGCAAGCCAACTTGCAACTCCGAAGACAGGATAAATCTTAAGCCCCACAACAATGGCGACAATAAAATTCATGATACAATACATCAATAGTCCTGGCACCCCAAAAAGCAGGCATAGCAAACTAATTAGGGCATAAATGACAGCGTCTAGGTTGGCTCGCTCCAGTAGCATCTGGAAAGGAAATGACAAAACGATTATTGAGGTTATAATAGACCAGGATCTAATGCCACTTGAGAACAGCCAAATCTGATGGGCAACTATAGCAATAGTCGCCAAACCAAATAATATTCCTATAGCTCCAGCATTATGGGGTCCAAGATGTAGGAGTCGACCGATCTGCATAGACAACAGTGGATAGCCCGGCCATGGATATCCATGACAATGTACATTCGAGCTGGAGAGTTCTCGAAGCGTTCCCTCGCAAGCAGAAAAGCTCAACAACCAGCGCAGATCATAAAAGCTAGGGATACGCCAAGAACCCAACATTGCGAAGGCGCCAGTAGATGGCGCATTAGATAAGCCATACAAAATCAATGAATAGATCAAGTAAATAATTGGTACCAGCGCCGTCACCGACCAAAGCACTTGGTTTGCGAATTGCTTGTTGGGGGCAGGATGGGGCTGGTTTTTGGGTTGATTCAGGCTTTGAACCATGGAAGCACTCAGAATTGAGGGGGGAAGTTGGGAAATAGTACCACGATACACAACATTTTATTCCATTAAGCAGTCAAGCGGCCAGGTTCAATCCTGAAGCCAAGCCCTGCGATGATCTCGCCAACAATTGGTTTGGCTGTCCAGAAAAACAGGAGGATTGGTAGCTAGCGCTTAGGGAGTGCAAGCCACAATCGACCAAAAACAAGGCACCTCTTAAGCGTAGCTCATGCCTAAATGCGATGTAACGGCAAGCGAATCCCTCGAAAAATGGGGGCTGGGAAGAAAAGGTGGCATCTAGGCACGCCGCAATCCAAAATGACATCAAATCCAGCGACAAATACAAATCGGACAAAACCCGGCAAAGGCTACTCAAAGATTAATACACGGTGACAAATACAGATCGGCAAACTCAGGAGGCAATCACAGGAGGCAAACCGTTCAGTTCACAGCCAAAGGTTGCCAGCCACGAAAAAGTCACAGGCCTGGCTCAGCCCCCTGCTGCCGAACCGATGTATCTGGCCTGACTAGAAGCCGGGATCAGGGCAGCAGCCCGGGTTCGCCCCCTGCCCAGCCCTCGCTGGAGCCGGCTACTCAGCCTGGGCACCTGCCCGGCCGCGCCGCGGATCCACGACGCCAAGACTGCCCGTTCCCAGGGGCGTCAGCAGCTCGACGCTGTTGGCTGCCCCCATCGCCGGGCTGATCACGATGCGGTGCCCCATCGCTTCGAGCAAGCGACGGCTATCGGGCGATATCCCCTCCTCCAGCGCCAACTGATCCGGCCATAGCTGGCTGTGGATGCGAGGCGCCGCCACCGCCGTGGCCAAGTTGGAGCCCCACAGCATGCGCTGCAGCAACACCTGCACCACGGTGGTGATGATGCGGCTACCGCCGGGACTGCCGGTGGCTAGCCAGGGGTTGCCATCGGGGTGGAACACCAGGGTGGGGGCCATCGAGCTCAGCGGCCGCCGCCCGGGAGCGATGGCGTTGGCCTGCCCCTGCACCAGGCCGAAGGCATTGGCCGCGCCTGGAGCGGAGCTGAAGTCGTCCATCTGATTGTTGAGCAGGAAGCCCGCCCCCGGCACGCTGATGCCATTGCCGTAGGCGAAATTGAGGCTGGTGGTGAGGGCAACCAGGCCGCCGCTGCGATCCGCCACCGAAAGATGGGTGGTATTGGTGCTCTCCCGTTGGGGGGGCGGCGGCGCCGCGACCGTGGCGGCGGGGCGGTGCCGGCGACGATCGATCCGGCGGCGCCGCTCATGCAAGGAGTCGGGCGCCAGCAGATCGGGCAGCGGCGCAGCCATCTGGTCGGGATCACCCAGCCAGGTGTTGCGGTCCAGATAAACCAGGTTCATCGCCTCCGTGAGCAGATGCAGCGAGGCGGCGCTGCCGGCGCCACTGGCGGCCAGGTCAAAGGGCTCCAGCAGGGCCAGCAGCTGCAGCAGGGTGAGGCCGCCGCCGGGGAGCGGCATCGAGAGCACAGAGTGGCCGTGGAAGTTGGCGACCAGGGGCGGCAGCAGCTGGGCCCGATAGGCGCGGAGATCGGCAGAGCCGATCAGGCCACCCCGCTGCGCCATCAACCGCACCAGGGCCCCGGCCACCGGACCGCGGTAGAAGCCGTCCTCGCCCTGGCGGGCAATGCGACGCAGGGTGGCGGCAAGCTCAGCTTGGCGCAGGATTTCGCCGGGCTGGAGGGGGCGCAGCGCAGCGCTGGCGGCGTCAGGCCGCAGGAACAGGGCTCGGGAGTTGGGATCGGCCCGCAGCAGGGGCAAGGCCGCCGCCAGGGAATCCGCGAGTTCGCGGTCTACCGGCACACCGCGCTCTGCCAAGGCGATGGCCGGCGCCAGCACCGCCGCCAACGGCAGGCGGCCATAGCAGCGCTGGGCCAGCAGCAGCCCCGCCACACTGCCGGGCACCGCCGTGCTCTGCAGGCTGCGGGTGGCCCGCTGCCGGTCGACGGCGCCATCGGCGCCGCGAAACAGATCGGGGCTGGAGGCGGCCGGGGCGGTCTCGCGGAAGTTCACGGCGACGGCATAACCGCGACCGAGCCGCAACTCCGGATCGCCGGCCGCAACGGCGGCCCGGCCGGCATGCGGCACTAGAGGCCGGCCAGACGGGGCCAGCAGGCAACCCCGCCCCCGGGCCGGGGAATCCCCCGGCAACCAGAGCAGCAGGAACCCGCCTCCCCCCAGGTTGCCGGCCTGGGGCAGGGTCACCGCCAGGGCAAAGGCGGTTGCCACGGCCCCATCCACCGCATTCCCCCCCTGGCGCAGCAGCTGCACCCCGGCCGCCGAAGCCTGCGACTCCTGACTGGCCACCATGCCGCCGCCCGACCACAGCGGATGGAACCGCTGGCCAGCCTCCTGCAAGCTGTTGAGGGCCGCCCGCTGGGGGGTGGCCGGGCGGGGCCCAGGCAAGAGCCGCGCCGGCGGCTGGGCCAGAGCTGAAGGGGCAGAACTCAGTTGGGGGGGCGCTGTGATGACAGCCGATGGGCTCGCAGCCGGTTTGATGGCAGCCGTTTCGGCTCGGCCATCTAGCGGTAGTGCCAGCAGCAGCTGGGTGGCCAGCAGGGCCGCAGCGCGGCGAGCAACCGGGTGATGCGGTCGCGCCATCAGCTCCCACCGGCTCGGCTAGCAAAAGTCTTGCCACCGTTAGCACCGTTGCCACTGTCAACACCGCTGGCAGCGCTCACCGCCACTTCAGCGGCGCTGACTGCCCCCCAGCCCTCGGCGCCCGGCGTTTCGAGGCTGAAGGCATCGCCAGGAGCCGTCGCCACCGGGGCCGAACCACCCAAGCAGGGGCTGCGCCGTTCAGCATCGACCATCGCAGCGAACTCCAGGCATGGCACCCGATTCAAACGCCCCGCCGCCGCCAGCTGGGGTCTAGCTGTGGTGCGGAAGGCGCGAGCTAGGGAGCCCGATCCTGGCGGTGGCGGCTGATTGCTCTGCTCGGATTGGCCTGGGCTGCTGGCATGGGGCAGCTTTTATGGGGTAGAGAGACCTGGGTAGATCAGGCTGGCTACGGCTTATGGCTAGATCAGGCTGGGCAAAACTGAGATGCCTTGCGCTGAGCTGAGCTCCACCGCCTGCCCTCAGCGGAAGTTTTCAAACTGCAACGCCACCTCAAGGTCTTCCCCCTTCAGCAGCTGGATCGCCTGCTGGAGGTCGTCCTTGCTTTTGCCGGTAATCCGTAGGCTGTCACCTTGAATAGCAACGCTTACCTTTTTTAAGTTGTCTCGCACGGACTTCGATAGCTGTTTCGCAAGCTCCTGACTGAGGCCCTTGCGCAGCTTCACCAGCTGCTGCACCCGGTTGCCGCCGACGGCCTCGGCAGTTTGAAAATCGAGGATTTTGAGCGAAAGGTTGCGTTTGGTGAGCTTTTGGCGCAGGACATCGGTCACGGCGTCGAGGGTCATGTCGCTGGCGGTGGTGATCGTGAGGCTGCTTTCCTCCAGGGCGATCTCGGTTTTGGAATCCTTGAGGTCGTAGCGCTGGCTTAGCTCGCGCCGCAGCTGATCGAGGGCGTTGACCAGCTCCTGGCGGTCAAAGTCGCTGACCACATCGAAAGAAAAGGTATCGGCCATGGGATCGGATAGGGGCTGCGGGATAGCTCCAGCCTAGAAAAGGACCGGGCCAAGGCGATCGCGCTTGGATCTAGCCCCCCAACGGCAAGCTGATGACAAGCCAGGCCGGGCAGCCCAAGGCGCATTGACTGGAACTTAACAAACGAACATCCCCGAGCCGGTCGCGTGATGTCCATACCATGTTAGCCTATTATACATGCAGAGGAATGGCTCCACTCCAGGCATTTCTCCTTCTCGCAGCCCCCACCATGTCAAGCCGTGTTTGCAGCAGCCGTGGCCACCTCAGCGGCCATCGCCCGCTCAGCTTCTGGCCCGGTCGTAGCGATCGAATCAGCGGCCTCCAGTCGCCGGCTGAGCTAGCCAGGCTGGCCGCCCCACCCCCCGCCCGGCTAGCGCCCAGCGCCGGGGCCTCGGCTGTGCTGTTGGTGAGCGATGGCCTGGCGGCCGATCTCAACAGCTTGGTGCAGGCCGCCTTGGTGCCCACTAGCCGCCTCGGTGCCAGTGCCGATCCGATCGGCGCAATCACAGCGATGCTGCAGCGGCGGCGCCAGCAGGGGCAGCCCGTGCGGGAGCTGCACCTGCTGGCCCACGGAGAGGGGGGCCGGCTGCGCCTGGGGGGGGAGTGGATCGATCAGCACACCATTTTGGCTCAGCTCAGCAGGCTGGCCGCATGGAGGTTGCAGCGGCTGGCGCTCTGGTCTTGCGGGCTGGGTGCCAATGGTGAGCTGCTCAACCTGCTGGCGGCCACTACCGGCGCCGAAGTGTTCAGCAGCCCGGGGCTGCTGGGCCGGGGCCAGTGGTGGATCCGCAGCGCAGCGGGAGCTGCCCTGCATGCCGAAACGATCCTGAAGGGCGAGAGCCTGCAGAGCTGGGCCTCAACCCTGGCTCCTAACGCGCAGTCGGTGGACTCAGCCAACGCCGACGGCAGCTATGGCATCGGCGCGACAATCATCCTCAGGGTGCAGTTCTCAGAAGCGGTTCTGGTTAGCACCACAGCTGGAACACCTACCCTGCAACTGGAAACTGGCAGTACGGATCGCTATGCCGTTTACAGCGGCGGCAGCGGCACCGATAGCCTCAGTTTCACCTACACCGTTCAAGCGGGCGATAACTCCGCTGATCTTGATCAGCTCTCCGCCCAAGCCCTCGAGCTCAATGGCGGCACGATCAAAGATGCGGCCGGTAATGACGCCATCCTCAGCTTGGCAGAACCAGGGGCCGACGGATCACTGGCGGCTGATAACAATCTGGTGATTGATGGGATTCCGGTGATTCCCCCCCAGGTTTCTGTCAGCGCCATCGCCAACAGCAACGAGGCCAATGGCAACCCGGCGATTTTCCGCTTCTCGCGCACCGGCTCCACCACGGCCCCGCTCGCGGTGAGCTACAGGCTTTTGGGCACCGCCCAGGCCGGCAGCGATTACAGCGGTGCCAGCACCGGCACGATCAGCTTTGCGGCAGGCGATAGCACCGCCGAATTGTCGTTGCCGGCGCTGGCCGACAGCGTGGTGGATCCGGGTGAAACGATCATCGCCCAGATCGTGCCCTCCCCAGCAGCAACACCCAGCTACTGGATCACCCCAGGCCAGCAAACGGCCATCGCCACGATCACGGCGGAGGGGATGGTGGTGGCTGTCACTGGGGCAAGCCGGCCCTTGTGGAGTAAGGGGGGAGTTGCTGAAAACTTTGCCTTTGCGGCGCTCAAGGCCGATGGCTCCGTTGTCAGCTGGGGCCACGGCAGCTTCGGCGGTAACAGCAGCGCTGTGGCCAGCAAGCTCAGCTCTGGCGTCAGACAGGTCTTCTCCAATTGGTACTCCTTCGCGGCACTCAAGGCCGATGGCTCCGTTGTCACCTGGGGATGGCATCAATACGGGGGTGACAGCAGAGCTGTAGCCAGCCAGCTCGGCTCTGGGGTCAGCCAGATCTTCGCCACCTACTCCGCCTTCGCGGCGCTCAAGGCCGATGGCTCCGTTGTCACCTGGGGGGGCTCCGGCAGTAACAGCAGCGCTGTGGCCAGCCAGCTCAGCTCTGGGGTTAGTCAGATCTTCTCCACTGGCTACGCCTTCGCGGCGCTCAAGGCCGATGGCTCCGTCGTCAGCTGGGGAGACTCCCCCTCCGGCGGTGACAGCAGCGCTGTGGCCAGCCAGCTCAGCTCTGGGGTCCAGCAGATCTTCGCCACTGACACCGCCTTCGCGGCGCTCAAAGACGATGGCTCCGTCGTCAGCTGGGGGGAATCCAGCTGGGGCGGTGACAGCAGCGCTGTGGCCAGCCAGCTCAGCGCTGGTGTCAGCCAGATCTTCGCCAACTCCTCCGCCTTCGCGGCGCTCAAAGTCGATGGCTCGGTCGTCACCTGGGGGGGCTCCGGCGGCTATAGCGGCGCAGTGGCCAGCCAGCTCAGTTCTGGGGTCAGCCAGATCTTCGCCACCAGCGAAGCCTTCGCGGCGCTGAAGGGCGATGGCTCCGTCGTTACCTGGGGGAACAACAGCGCCGGCGGTGACAGCAGCGCTGTGGCCAGCCAGCTCAGTTCGGGTGTCAGCCAGATCTTCGCCTCGAAACACGCCTTCGCGGCGCTGAAGGCCGATGGCTCCGTCGTCACCTGGGGGTTGCAGCAATTCGGCGCTGACAGCAGCGCTGTGGCCAGCCAGCTCAGCTCTGGTGTCAGCCAGATCTTTGCCACTGAGGCCGCCTTCACGGCGCTCAAGGCCGATGGCTCCGTCGTCACCTGGGGGGACTCCAGCTTGGGCGGTGACAGAGGCGCAGCGGCTAGCCAGCTCAGCTCTGGGGTGAGCCAGATCTTCTCCGCTGCCAGGGCCTTCGCGGCTCTGAAGGCCGATGGCTCCGTCGTGGCCTGGGGGGACCCCAGCTTCGGCGGTGACAGCAGCGCTGTGGCCAGCCAGCTCAGCTCCGGCGTGGTGGGCTTTGCCAATCCGTTTAGCGATGATCGGCTGCTGCAGGCCGGTACCCTCAGCCTCGCCGATTTCACCGACAGCGGCAGCAGCAACAGCAACAACGTCTTTTTCTCCACCGACAACAGCTTCGATCTTTCGCTCAGCGGCCAAGAAGACGGCGCCTCCGTGGTCTATCAGCTGTCAACCGATGGCAGCAGCAACTGGTCTGCCACCACCACGGCCCAGAGCAATCTGGCCGATGGGGCCTATCAGTTCCGCGCTGTGGTGAGCGATGCAGCCGGCACGACCGCCATCACCAACACGCTCTCGCTCACCGTTGATACCGCGATTCCCAGCGCCGGTACGCTCAACCTCGTCAACTACACCGACAGCGGCAGCAATAGCGACTTCATTTCCGCCGACAACAGCTTCGATCTTTCGCTCAGCGGCCAGGAAGACGGCGCCACCGTGGTCTATCAGGCGTCAACCGATGGCGGCAGCAACTGGTCTGCCACCACCATGGACCAGAACAACATCAGCGATGGGGCCTATCAGTTCCGCGCTTTGGTGATCGATGCAGCCGGCAATACCGCCACCACCAACACGCTCTCGCTCACCATAGATGCCACCGTTCCTAATGCTCCCGCCTTCTCTCTAGCCTCTGACAGCGGCGCCAGCAACTCCGACGGCGTCACCAACGTCGGCACCGTGAGCGTCAGCGACGTTGAAGAGAACGCCACCTGGGACTACAGCACCGACAGCGGCTCTAACTGGACCAGCGGCTACGGCAGCTCCTTCGAGCTCGCGGCAGGCTCCTACGCCATCGGTGCCATCCGCCTGCGGCAGAGCGATCTGGCTGGTAACACCACCGTTACCCCGTCGCAGAATGAGGCGGCGATCAACGTGGATCTCACCACACCCACCATCACGGCGACGGTGACTACCATCACCGACAATGTTGGCATCTTCCAAGGAACGGTTAGCTCAGGCGCCAGCACCGACGACACATCCTTATTGATCAGTGGGACTATCTCCGCAGCCCTGGCTGATGGTGAAACCGTCCGTCTATACGACGGCAGCACTGGGCTTGGCGAGGCCACGATCTCAGGCACTAGCTGGAGCTATGTTGATAGCCGAGCGCTGATCAATAATCAAATTGTCAGCTATACGGCTCGGGTCACAAATGTGAGCGGTAACCAGTCCGCCGCTGGAAACCCCTATACGGCAATGGTGGATACCAGCGCCCCCGAAACCAGGGCGGTTGTCACCGCCATCAACGATGACGTGGGCCTTGTCCAAGGAACCGTTGTCTCCGGCGGAAGCACCGATGACACCTCGCTTTCGATCAGTGGCACGCTCACCGCTGCCCTGGCGGATGGTGAGAGCATCCGTATCTACGACGGATCCAACTTCCTTGGAACCGCCTCGGCATCCGCCAACAGCTGGAGCTTTAGCGATAGCCGTATTCTAGTCGATTCGCAGAAACTGAACTATCGGGTCGGCGTAGCTGATGCAGCCGGCAATATTAACCTAACATCCAATTCCTACACGCTGAGCAACGCGGGGACCTGGGCCCAGACCCAGGTGGAAGCCGTTGGCATGGGCGGGAATCTTGTCACCATAGACAATGCGGCGGAAAATCAATTCCTGGTCGACACCTTTGGTGGAAGTGAGAGCCTATGGATTGGCTTAACTGATGAAACAACCGAAGGAAGATTCAACTGGGCAAGTGGAGATGATGCAACTTATACTAACTGGAACAACGGCGAACCCAATGATTCGGGCGATGAAGATTACGCGATAATAAATTATGGACGGGCTGGCGGCTGGAACGATCTGCCAACCAACTCAGTGGCCCGTGGAATTATTGAAGTTGCTGGCTACAGCCTTACCATTGATACCAGCGCCCCAGCCGCCGGCAGCCTGGCCTTTGCCACCGATTTCACCGATAGCGGCAGTTCTTCCAGTGATCGCCTCACCAATGACCGCGACTTCACCCTCAGCCTGAGCGGCCAAGAAGCCGGCAGCAGCGTTACCTATCAACGCAGCAGCGATGGCGGCAACAGCTGGTCTGCCACCACCGCCTCCCAGAGCAATTTAGACGATGGGAATTATCAATTTCGTGCTCTAGTCAGCGATGCATCTGGAAACACAGCCACCAGCAATGTTCTGACCGTCGTTGTCGATGCCACAGCACCAGCTGCAGGCAGCCTGAGCTTCGGTGCCAACTTCAGCGACACCGGCAATTCCGCCACCGATCTGATCAGCAACGACACCAGCTTTTCGCTAGCTGTGGCCGGCATGGAAGCCGGCAGCAGCCTTAGCTATCAGGTGAGCAACGATGACGGGAGAAACTGGATCACCACCACTGACGTTGATCAGAGCAACCTTGCCGATGGTAAATACAGGTTCCGTTATCAGGTTGTAGACGCAGCAGGCAACCTTGCTGAAACCGTTCCCCGCGTCACGCTTACGAATGCATGGACAGTTTTGCAGGGAACAGATAATAATGATGCCGCTCTAGACATCGCATCGGCTAGCAACGGCTCCGTCTACGTGAGTGGCTTCACCGACGGCAACCTTGATGGCCAATCCAACAATGGACAGCGGGACGCCTTTTTCACAAAATATAATTTTGATGGCACAAAAGCCTGGACAAGGCTGATTGGCACCGCTGCAAATGAATATTCATGGGCCATCACGACCGGTAACGACGGCTCGGTCTACGGGTCTTCAGCCACCCCTTTGACGATCGACGACCAAACTGTGGCAGGCGATTATGACGCCCTGATCGCAAAATATACCAGTGATGGAGTAAAAGTGTGGACAAGGCTCCTGGGATCGACGGGTCAAGAGAATGCCTCGGCCATAGCAAGCAGCCATGACGGTTCTGGTTCCATCTATATGGCTGGACACACAACACCGGGCCATCCGAACCTTGATGACCAGTCCAACAATGGGGGGCCAGATGCTTATATCGCCAAGTACAACCCCGATGGCACAAGGGCCTGGACCCGCTTGCTGGGGACGAGTTCCGATGATTATGCCTCCGCCCTAATCAGCGGCAGCGACGGCTCAATCTATGTGGCGGGCTCTACAGATGGCAATCTTGATGGCCAAGTGAAAGATACGCCCTATATTGATGCCTTCATCTCAAAGTACAACTCGGATGGCAGCAAGGCTTGGACCCGTCTTCTAGCATCTAATGGCGAGGAAGGTGCTGACGCCCTGACAGTCGGTAGTGATGGTTCGATCTATCTGGCAGGGGCGACTAGCGGCAACCTCGATGGCCAAACCAACAATGGTTCCTGGGATGCGTTCCTTAGTAAGTACAACCCGGATGGCACGAAGGTTTGGACAAGACTGTTGGGAAGCAGTGGAAATGACGCAGCCACTGCATTAAGCACCGGCAGGGACGGCTCCATTTATGTCGGCGGATACACCAATGGCAACCTTGATGGACAACCCAATAGTGGGGGGCAAGATGGTTTTATCAGCAGGTTCAACCCTGATGGCAGCAAGGACTTCACAATCCTGTTGGGATCGACGGCTGTAGATATAATCCGAGGCATCACCTGGAGTACTGACGGCTATTTCTACGCTACTGGAGAAACGGAAGGCAACCTCGCTGGAATCACCAACAGTGGCCTTGCTGATGGCTACCTCGCCAAGTTTTCGGCTTCTTTTTCCAATGAACTCAGTGTCACGATAGACAGTTTGGCGCCAACGGTAAGCTCGTTCAGCATGTCCGATAGCGGAAGGCCAATCAGCAACAGCGCCGCCGTTAGCCTCACCTTCTCAGAAGCAGTAGCAGGCTTCAGCAGCAGCGCAGACATCACAGCCGCCAATGGTGTGCTCTCGGCGATGACATCCGCCGATGGAGGCGTGACCTGGACTGGCACCTTTACCCCAACAGCTAATATCGAATCAACAGCAAATGTATTAAGCCTCGCTAACACCTATGTCGACATTGCTGGCAATACCGGCGTAGCCGCAACCACGGCAAACTACAGTATCGATACCCTGGCCCCAGCTATCACTGCGGCGGTCACCGCCATCACCGACAACGTCGGGATCGTCCAGGGACCGGTTGACTCAGGCGGCAGCAGCGACGACACCTCCCTATCGATCAGCGGCACGCTCTCCGCGGCCCTAGCTAATGATGAAACCGTTCGCATCTACGACGGCAGCATTGAGCTTGGCGACGCCACAGTCTCCGGCACCACCTGGCTCTATACCGATAGCCGCACGCTGATCGATAGCCAGAGTGTCAGCTATACGGCCCGCGTCTTAGATGCCAACGCCAACCAGACCGCCGCTGGAACCCCCTATACGGCAATGGTGGACACCAGCGCCCCCGACACCAGGGCGATTATCACCGCCATCAACGATGACGTGGGCCTTATCCAAGGATCGGTGCTCTCCGCTGCCACCACCGATGACACGTCGCTATCGATCAGTGGCACGGTCTCCGTGGCCCTGGCGGATGGTGAGAGCATCCATATCTACGACGGATCCAGCTTGCTTGGAACTGCCTCGGCATCCGCCAACAGCTGGAGCTTTAGCGATAGCCGTATCCTGAGCAATGGCCAGGAACTACTCTATCGGGTAGGCATTGCCGATGCAGCTGGAAATATAAACCTAACATCCAATTCCTACATACTGAGCAACGCGGGGAGCTGGGCCCAAGCCCAGGCGGAAGCCGTTGGGATGGGTGGTAATCTTGTCACAATCAACGATGCTGCCGAAAACCAATTCCTAGTCGACACCTTTGGTGGTAGCGAGGGGTTGTGGATTGGCCTGACAGACGAAGCGACAGAAGGAACGTTCAGCTGGGCGAGTGGAGAGGCCGTTACTTACACCGAATGGGCTCCGAATGAGCCCTCCGGAGGAAATCAAGATTATGGTTGGATCAATTACACAGCCCCTGGGAAATGGGACGACCATGGCAGCAGTGCTTTATACCGAGGAATTATCGAACTGCCTGGCTACAGCGTCTTCGTTGATACCACTGCCCCTAGCGCCCCTTCAATCATCTCCGTTAGCGATGACTTCGCTCCGAACATTGGTAATGTGGCTAGCGGTGACAGCACCAATGACACCAACTTGACGGTTCAAGTTATGATCGGCGGCGCCAATGCCAGCGCCGGTGACAGTGTTCAGCTATATGACAATAGCATCGCTCTTGGTTCTGCTTATACCCTCACCAGCACAGATATCAGCAACGGCTACGCCGATGTTCCCACTGGCAGCCTGAGCAACGGCACCACCTACACGATTAACGCCAAGGTCATCGATCTCGCAGGCAATAGCTCTTCCGCCTCCGGAAACTTCATCACCACCATCGATACCACTCCTCCTGCTCCTCCAACGATTACCTCAGTCGATGACGACGTCGTTCCGATGACAGGGATCATCGCCAGCGGCAGCAGCACGAACGACACCGCTCTGATGCTGACCGGTACGGCAGAAGCCAACAGCACGGTGACTGTCTATAACGACGCAAACAATCTCGGCACCGCTACCAGCAATGGCTCGGGCGCCTGGACGTTCAACACAGCTACCCTCGACAACGGCAGCCAGTACTCCTTCACCACCACAGCCACGGATGCCGCCGGAAATGTATCCGGCGCTTCTGCCGGCTTCGTCATCAACGTCGACACCACGATCACCAGCGGCAGCCTCGGCCTCTCCAATTACACCGACAGCGGCAGCAGCAGCAGCGACTTCATCTCCACCGCCAACAGCTTCGATCTTTCCCTGGGCGGCCAGGAAGACGGCGCCTCCGTGGTCTATCAGGTGTCAACCGATGGCGGCAGCAACTGGTCTGCTACCTCCACGGCCCAGAGCAATCTGGCCGATGGGGCCTATCAGTTCCGCGCTGTAGTGACCGATGCAGCCGGCACTACCGCCACCACCAACACGCTCTCGCTCACCGTTGATACCGCGATTCCCAGCGCCGGTACGCTCAGCCTCGCCAATTACACCGGCAGCGGCAGCGACTTCATCTCCACCGACAACAGCTTCGATCTTTCCCTCAGCGGCCAGGACGACGGCGCCTCCGTGGTCTATCAGGTATCGACGGATGGCGGCAGCAACTGGTCTGCCACCACCACGGCCCAAAGCAATCTGGCCGATGGGGCCTATCAGTTCCGCGCCATGGTTAGCGATGTGGCAGGCAACACAGCCAGCAGCACTGTGCAGTCCGTCACCGTCGTTGCTCAGGTTTCCGTCAGCGCGATCGCCAATGGCAACGAAGCCTCTGGCAACCCGGCGATTTTCCGCTTCTCGCGCACCGGCTCCACAGCAGACCCGCTCGCGGTGAGCTACCGGCTTTTGGGCACTGCTCAGGCCGGCAGCGACTACAGCGGTGCCAGCACCGGCACAATCAGCTTTGCGGCAGGCAGTAGCACCGCCGAGCTTTCCTTGCCGGCGCTAGCCGACGCATTGATGGATCCGGGTGAAACGATCATCGCCCAGATCGTGCCCTCCCCCGCAGCAACAGCCAGCTATTCGATCACCCCCGGCCAGCAAACGGCCATCGCCACGATCACGGCGGAGGGAATGGTGGTGACAGTCAACGGGCCAAGCCGGCCTTTGTGGAGTAAGGGGGAAGCTAGTAACACGAGTGCCTTTGCGGCCCTGAAGAGCGATGGCTCCGTCGTCACCTGGGGGCGCTCCAACGAGGGCGGTAACAGCAGCGCTGTGGCCAGCCAGCTCAGCTCTGGGGTCAACCAGATCTTCTCCACTAAGACCGCTTTCGCAGCACTCAAGGCCAATGGCTCGGTCGTCACCTGGGGGCAATCCTGGTCCGGCGGTGACAGCAGCGCTGTGGCCAGCCAGCTCAGCTCTGGGGTCAACCAGATCTTCTCCACTCCTGCCTCCTTCGCGGCGCTCAAGGCCGATGGCTCCGTCGTCACCTGGGGGAACTCCTCCTACGGCGGTGGTAACAGCAGCGCTGTGGCCAGCCAGCTCAGCTCTGGGGTCAGCCAGATCTTCTCCACTTACAGCGCCTTCGCGGCGCTTAAGGCCGATGGCTCCGTCATCACCTGGGGGTACTCCATGGAAGGCGGTAACAGCAGCGCTGTTGCCAGCAAACTCAGCTCTGGGGTCAGCCAAATCTTCGCCACTGGCTCCGCCTTCGCGGCGCTCAAGGCCGATGGCTCCGTCGTCACCTGGGGAGACGCCCCCTCCGGCGGGAACAGCAACGCTGTGGCTAGCCAGCTCGGCTCTGGGGTCAGCCAAATCTTCGCCACTGGCTCCGCCTTCGCGGCGCTCAAGGCCGATGGCTCCGTCGTCACCTGGGGGTACTCCTCCTACGGCGGTGACAGCGGGGCTGTGGCTAGTCAGCTCGGCTCTGGGGTCAGCCAGATCTTTTCCACTGAGGCCGCTTTCGCGGCACTCAAGGCTGATGGTTCCGTCGTCACCTGGGGGTGGTACGGCGGAGACAGCAGCACTGTGGCCAGCCAGCTCAGCTCTGGGGTCAGCCAGATCTTCTCCACTACCCAGGCCTTCGCGGCGTTGAAGGCTGATGGCTCCATCGTCACCTGGGGGTACTCCTCCTACGGCGGTGACAGCAGTGCTGTGGCTAGTCAGCTCAGCTCTGGGGTCAGCCAGGTCTTCTCGAATGGCGGCGCCTTCGCGGCGCTGAAGGCCGATGGCTCCGTCGTCACCTGGGGGGACTCCGACTCCGGCGGTAACAGCAGCGCTGTGGCAAGCCGGCTCAGCTCTGGCGTCAGCCAGATCTTCTGCACTGAGGGCGCCTTCGCGGCACTAAAGGCCGACGGCTCCGTCGTCACCTGGGGGTACTCCTCCCACGGCGGAAACAGCAGCGCTGTGGCAAGCCAGCTCAGCTCCGGCGTGGTGGGCTTTGCCAATCCCTTGACCAATGATCGGCTGCTGCAGGCCGGTACCCTCAGCCTCGCCAATTACACCGACAGCGGCAGTAGCGACTTCATCTCCACCGACAACAGCTTCGATCTTTCCCTCAGCGGCCAGGAAGCCAGCGCCACCGTGGTCAATCAGCTGTCAACCGATGGCGGCAACAATTGGTCCACCACCTCCACGGCCCAGAGCAACCTGGCCGATGGGGCCTATCAATACCGAGCTGTGGTGACCGATGCAGCCGGCACTACCGCCACCACCAAGACGCTATCCCTCACCGTTGATACCGCGATTCCCAGCGCCGGTACGCTCAGCCTCGCCAATTACACCGACAGCGGCACAAGCAGCAGCGACTTCATCTCCAACGACAACAGCTTCGATCTTTCCCTGGGCGGCCAGGAAAGTGGCGCCACCATAGGCTATGAGCTATCGACCAATGGCGGCAGCGACTGGACCAGCACCACCACGGCCCAGGGCGACTTGAGCGATGGGTCTTATCAGTTCCGTGCCTCGGTGACGGATGCGGCCGGCAACACGGCAAAGAGCAACACGATTTCCCTCAGCGTCGATGCCGCTGCCCCCAACACGCCATTGATCACATCGATCAGCGATGACACCGTTCCGATCACGGGCAGCATCGCCAACGGTGGCAGCACCAATGACACGGTTCTGTTGATCGCCGGTAAGGCAGATGCCAATAGCAACATAACAATCTATAACGGCAACGCATCACTTGGCAGCGCTACCACTGATAGTTCGGGCACCTGGACATTCACCACAGCCACACTCTCCAACGGCAGCACCTATCTCTTCAACGCCACCGCGACGGATGCGGTGGGCAACGTTTCAGCAGCTTCTGATAACTACACGGTCACGGTTGATACCTCCGTCCCCAACGCGCCGTCGATCAGCGCGGCTAGCGATGACGTCGCTCCCATCACAGGAACCCTCAGCCCCGGTGCCAGCAGCAACGACACCAACCTAACGGTTCGTGTTTCCATCACCGGCACCGATGCCGTCGAGGGCGACAAGGTTCAGCTGTATGACAGCAGCATCACTCTCGGTTCTGGCTACACTCTCACAAGCACAGACATCAGCAATGGTTACGCCGATGTCGCCACCGGCACCCTGACCAATGGCACTAGCTACACGATCAACGCTAGGATTATCGATATCGCTGGCAATGCCTCAACTGCTTCAAATGATTTTATCACCACAACGGTGGATACTCAGCTTCCCACTACGCCAGCGATAACCCTAGGGACGGGTGTCGCCGAGGGCGCTACCGCTGAAAAAGCAACAGCTGCCCCTGGTGTGGTTACGGTTACGGCTGAAAGCGGCAGTTTGGTTGTTGTTAGCTTCTCCAATGGCTCCAATACGGTTAGCAAAGTTCTCACCGGCGACGACAGCACCGTTGTGCCGGTGCAGCTCACGGCGGCTGATCTGGCCGCGCTTGGCGATGGCACAATTACGGTTGTCGCCATTGCCACCGACGCCGCCGGTAATGACTCGCCGACTGGCACAGCTTCCTTCATCCTCGATACCACTCCTCCAGCGGCGCCAACCATTGCCCTAGGAACTGGGGTAGCCAATGGCGCCACCGCGTCGGAAGCAACAGCCGACAATGGCGTGGTTACGGTGACGGCGGAAACCAACGCCTCGGTTGTGGTTACCTTTACCAATGGCTCCAACACGGTTACAAAAATCATCACGGGGAATGGCAGTACACCTGTTCCGGCTCTGCTCAACGCTGCTGACCTAACTACGCTGGGCGATGGCCTTATTACGGTTAGCGCCATTGCTACCGACACCGCCGGTAATATCTCGCCAACAGAGAGCACTTCCTTCAGTCTCGATACCATTCCCCCGACGCCACCAGTCCTTGCCCTGGGGACTGGTGTAGCCAATGGCGCCACAACCTCAGAAGCAACCGCAATCACTGGTGTAGTCACAGTAACTGCAGAAGTCGGAGCAGCAGTTGAGGTTATCTTCACCAATGGCACAAACAGAGTTAGTAAAACAGTCACAGGTAATGGCAGCTTGGCTATTCCAGTACGGCTCAATGTTGCGGATATATTCGTTCTCGGCAATGGCGCAGTTTCTGTCAATGCCATTGTTACCGACAGCACCGGTAACACCTCCACAATTGGAAGTACTTCCTTCACTCTTGATACCAATGCACCTGCAGCCCCAGCTCTTGTTCTGGGTATTGGTGTAGCCAATGGAGCCAATAGTTATGAAGCAACAGCTGCAACTGGCGTGGTTACGGTTATTGCGGATGCCGGAAGTACCATTGTTGTTAGCTTTGCCAATGGAAACAACACGGTTAGCAAAACCGTCACGGGCAATGGCAACACATCTGTGCCTGTTGTGCTCACAACTGCTGATCTTGTTACGCTGGGTGATGGGACGATTGCAACAAGCGCCGTTGCCACTGACGCCGCCGGTAACACCTCGCCAGCTGGCACCACTTCCTTCAGGCTCGATACCAGTGTTCCATTGGTGCCAATCCTTGCCCTAGGTACGGGTCTCGGCAATGGCGCCACAACTTCAGAAGCAACGGCAATCACTGGAATTGTTACGGTCGCGGCGGAATCCGGCAGCTCCATTGTTGTTACTTTCTCCAATGGCCCCAATGCGATTAGCAAAATAGTCACGGGAAATGGCAGTGTACCTGTTCCGGTTCTGCTTAACTTTGATAATCTAGTCGCGTTGGGAGATGGCACGATTGCGGTAAGTGCCGTTGCCACCGACGCCTCCGGGAATACCTCGCCAACTGCGAACATTTCTTTCACGCTCGATACCTCTCCGCCACTAGCGCCAACGCTTGAGCTAGGGATTGGTATCGCTGACGACGCCACCGCTGCAGAAGCGACAGCGGCCACTGGCGTCGTTACGGTTATTGCAGAAGCCGGCACAGACATTATTGTTACCTTCACTAATGATGCAAACACAGTTACAAAAATAGTCACTGGCAACGGCAACACAGCTGTTCCAGTGCTGCTCAGCGTTTCTGATTTAGAAACCCTGGACAATGGAACGATCACAGTCAGCGGAATTGCCACCGACGCCGCCGGCAACATCTCCTTAACTGGGACCACCTCCTTCAGGCTCGATACTCTTGTCCCTGATGCGATTCAGCTTGGCCTTGGTGCCGATATCGCCAATGGCGCCACTGCCGCAGAAGCTATGGCCGACACTGGCGTGGTTACTTTTACGGCGGAAACTGGTGTCACCGTTGTGCTTACATTCTCGAATGGAAGTAACGCGGTTACCAAATTCCTCACGGGTAATGGCAGCACAGATGTTCCTGTTGTGCTCACCTCTGATGATCTTGCTACGCTTGGCGATGGCACGATTACGGTAAATGCAATTGCAACTGACGCCGCCGGCAATATCTCGCCAACTGAGGGCACATCCTTCACTCTCGATACCATTCCCCCCGCTAGACCAGACCTTGAGCTAGGAACTGATATCGTCAATGGCGCCACTGCTGATGAGGCAATAGCCACCACTGGCGTGATTACAGTTTCGGCAGAATTCGGCAGCACCGTTGATGTTACCTTCTCCAATGGGAGCAACACGATTACTAAAACCATCACAGGTGATGGCAGCACACCTGTTCCGGTTTTGCTCAATACTGATGATCTAGCCGTGCTGGGTGATGGCACGATTGGGGTTAGTGCAATTGCCACCGACGCTGCTGGTAATGCTTCATCAGCTGGCACAACTTTCTTTACGCTAGATACAAGTCTCCAAGCCGCGCCAGTCCTTGCCCTCGGCACGGGCGTCGCCAATGGCGCTACGGCTTCAGAAGCAACAGCCGCCACTGGAGTGATTACGGTTGCGGCGGAACAGAACAGCTCCGTCGTTGTTACCTTCTCCAATGGTGGCAACACCGTAACTAAAACTGTCACTGGCAATGGCAGCACACCTGTGCCTGTTCAGCTCAACGCTATTGATCTAGCTGCACTCGGCAATGGCACGATTACTGTTGACGCCGTTGCCACCGACGCTGCCGGGAATGCTTCTCTCGCTGGTACCGCTTCCTTCACGCTCGATACCAATCCTCCTGCAGCACCAGCCCTTGCCCTAGGGAATGGAGTTGCCACTGGCGCAACCACCTCA
>CAIOGZ010000079.1 GCA_903858015.1 uncultured cyanobacterium | reverse complement strand
CTTCACCGTCACCGTGGAAACGCGCTGGGCCTTGGGGGCCCGCACGCTCAGCAGGCCGTCGCGGTAGCTGGCCTGCAGCTGGTCGCGGTCGATGCCGGCGGGGAAACGGAAGCTGCGGCTCCAGGTGCCATAGCGGAACTCACTCAGCAGCAGGCCCCGATTGGCGGTCTCCGCCGCCTTGGTCCCAGCCGCTCGGGTCCCGGCGGTCGCGGCGTCCTGGCCCTCGCCGCTGCCCTTGACCTCGAGCGCCAGCTGGCGCGGGTTGCGCCGTTGGGCGCTGATCACCAGCGTGCGGTCGGTGGCCTTCACCTCAATCGCGTCTTTATCGACGCCGGGCAACTCCAGCACCAGCTCGTAGGCCTCCTCGGTGTCTTGCACCTCGGCGGCGGGCACCCGCTCGGCGGTTTGCAGTTGCTGCTCAAGCCGATCAACGAGATCGAAACCAGCAGCGGTGCGCAGGGTCAACATGGTTCGCATCAGGCGGTCGTGGATCGGGGTTGGTTCCCCGGTGGAGCCACTGTCGCCAGGGTGAACCCAACCCCGGATGGGGCCAACCGGCCGCCGCGATACGGCCCCCACCACCCGGTGCGGTGAACCCCAGCAGCCGGTTGGGGGAACCGGCCGAGCACGACTCCAAGCCGCAAGCCGCTGACCGTCCCGCCCCAGGTCGGTGATCCCGTGCGGCGGAGGGTTAGCGCTGCGGCGAAGATGCCTGCGTAGTGCGGCCCGCTGGCAAGGCATGGGAAGCGAGCGCAGGAGCTGGATGCATGGGCCCGCTGGTCGCTCGGTGACCACCAACCTCCAAGCGGTGATGCTCGAGAACGAGGCCCTGCGCCACCAGGTGCGGCTGCTGCGCGAAGAGTTGGCCCTGCTGCAAAGGAGCAGGGCAGACGAGATGGAAGCCCAGGCCAGGGCCCATGCCCAAGCCCAGGCTTATGCCCAAGCTCAAGCCGAGGCCCAAGCCCAGGCGGCCGCCGATTTCGCCAGCCGCTCCCAACGCAGGCAGGGGGCCCGCGCCTGGCGCGACTATCAGGATTACGTCCGCTCCCAGCCAGCCGCTGACCACGTCCATACGCAGCCCGCTGCCGATTACTCCCATAGGCAGCCCGCTCCGGATTTCGGCCGCTCCCAGCCCACCCCGGAGCCAGCGCGGCGGCCGTCGGTTTCCCGCAACGAGCGGGTGCGCTCCTGGCGCTCCGGTCCGGAGGTCACCACCGGCGCCGCGCCGGGCATTACCCCCCAGCTGGTGCGCCAGTGGGCGGAGGCGCTCAGCAGCCAGCCCCGCTGGCGGGAGCTGCGGCTGGGCACGCGCCTGGAGGGGGATCCCGCCGCCGGTGGCAGGCTCGAATTCGGCCTCCAGGCCCTGCTCGACGACCTCCGCGCCCGCTCCCACAATCCCGACCTGGAGCTAGAGGAGGCCCTCGATCGCCGCTCAGCGGGCCTGGGCGCCGAACTGCGCTGGGCCCTGGCCGGACCCGCCAGCCGGGTCAAGGCGGCGGTGCGGGCCGCCTTCGCCCTGCATGGCCCCCGGGCCGCCGATCGGCTCAGCAACGATCCCGGCGGGCTTGTTGATCAGCTGCTGGCCGCGATCGCCGATCTAGAGGCCACAGCCCACCGCGACCACCAGGCCCGCTCGGCGCAGGAGAGCCAGCGCCAGCAGCAAGCCCAGCAGCAAGCCCAACGGGAGCAGCAAAGCTGGCGGCAGCAGGAGTCGCAGCGCCAGGGTTGGGCTGGTGGCCAGGGCTGGGCTGGGGGTCAGCAAAATGGCCGCCAGGCCGGAGCCGGCCGGCGCAGCGAGGCGGCCCCCGATCGCCAGCGGGCCGAGGCCCTGGGCATCCTGGAACTCCCCTCGGGCGCATCGCAGGCGGCGATCAAAACCGCCCACCGGCGGCTGGTGAAGCGCCACCATCCCGACATGGGCGGCGACGCCGAAGCCTTCCGGCGGATCAACGCCGCCTACCAGCTGCTGATCGCCTGAACCGGCCCGGGGCAGGCCGCATCCCCCTGTTGAGCCAGCGGCGCCCTGCCCCGGCCCCACCTAGGCTGCGCCCGTTGCGCCGGCGGTTTTGATGCCGATCTTCCGCTACGCCGACCCGGAGGGCGCCGTGCAGCACGGCCTCCTGCACCCCGATGGCAGCCGCGAGCGCTTGCAGGGCAGCCTGTTTGAACAGCAGCTCCCCTGTGGTGAGGCCGCCGCCGTAGCCCGGCTGTTGGCGCCGCTCGAACCCCGCGCCCTGCTCTGCATCGGCCTCAACTACCGCCGCCACGCCGCCGAGACCGGCGCCGCCATCCCGCAGCGGCCGGTGCTGTTCATGAAATCACCGGGGGCGGTGCAGGATCCCGGCGCCCCGATTGAGCTGCCCACCGCCCTGGCCAGCCACCAGGTGGACTACGAGGCCGAGCTGGCGGTGGTGATCGGCCGGCGCTGCAAGAACGTGGGGGTGGAGGAGGCGCTGGCGGCCGTGCTCGGCTACACCTGCGCCAATGATGTGAGCGCCCGCGACTGGCAAAAGCGCCCCGAACTCGGCGGCGGCCAGTGGTGCCGCGGCAAGAGCTTCGACACCTTCGCCCCCCTCGGCCCGGTGTTGGTACCCACCGCCGAGCTGCCCGATCCCCAGGCCCTGGCGATCAGCACCGACCTCAACGGCGAACGGGTGCAGCACGGCCACACCAGCGACATGATCTTCTCGGTGGCCGAGATCATTGCCTTTCTTTCCGGCAGCACCACCTTGTTGCCCGGCACCGTGATCCTCACCGGCACCCCCGAGGGGGTGGGCATGGCGGCCACGCCGCCCCGCTGGCTCAGGCCGGGCGATGTGGTGAGCGTGGGGATCGAGGGCATCGGCACCCTCACCAATCCGGTCATCGCGGAACCAGCGTCAGCTCCGGGTGACGCTTCGACAAGCGCGTAAGGCGGCCCAGCAGCAGAGTCCGCAGGGCGAGCAGCTCCGGGTGCTCGGCGAATTCACGACGCACCACGAGCCCTTCGCCACTGCGGAACGGCAGCTCCAGCGGCAGCCGCACCAACGTGCCGCCGCTCACCTCCAGGCTGAGGGGGGTGCCGTATCCAACCGTCAGCTCCTCCTCGGCCCGGCCTTCCCACAGCTCACGCCGATAGCGCATCATGCGCACCGGGTGGTTCCAGAGGCCAAGCTGCTTCAGTGCCGCCTCCACCTGCGGATAGCTCCCGGCTGGCAGCGCCAGGGTGGGGAACCGGGCGATATCGGCGACACTCACGCTCGCCTGGCGGGTGAGGGGGTGGTTGGCGGCAGCGACGAAGAACACCGGCATCGAGGAGAGCACCAGCGCGGTGAGATCGGCATCGTCTGGGGCGGGCAGATCCGGCAGGCCGGTCAGGAAGACATCGACAATGCGCTCCCGCACCAGCTGGAAGTTGCGCGGCACCCCCACGATCGAGCTGAGTCCCAGGCTCCAGCGCGGCGGCAGGGGCGTGCACAGCAGCGGTCCCGACCAGTAGGTGGCCTCCAGCCGCAGGGGCCGATGACCGAGCCAGCGGGCGCTCTGGTGCACCCGCCTCTCCATCTCCAGCAGGGTGGTGTCCCCGATCAAGCACCATTCCCCCTGCTGTCGCTCCAGGCGCAGCCCAAACCGCTGCAGGCAGCGGTGCGTCTGACGGCTGACCGTGGAAGCGCTGAACCCGAAGCGTTGCTCCACCTCCTCCCCGGTTCGCAACCACTGCAGACCATCCAGGGCGGCAAGGGCGTCTTGATCGATCACCGCCGCGCCTCCGCTTCAGTTCCGCCGCCATTGTCGGCCGGCTCAGGCACCGTTGGTTTCTGCCCCAACCCTTGCGCAGCGCCAGGAACGTTGACGCCCCTCCATCTCAACCACCAGGGGGCCTGCTGGAGCCGAGCGGTGCGTCGTTAGCGGCTGGTTGAGGTCGGCCTCGGTGCCCTGGAGGCGGGAGACCTGGGCGTTGTTCAGCGCCTGGCCCTGCTGCAGATCGCCGCCCACGGCGGCCACAAAAAAGCCCCGCCGATGGCAGGGCCGGGAAGTGGATTCAGGGCTGCAATCAGGCCTGGGGCGGGGTGATCAAAGGAGCGGCGATGCGTTGGCGCAGGCGGCGGCTCCAGCCGAAGGCGGCGCCAGCGCCGAGCAGGGGCAGGGGGCCGGGGGTTGGGGCTGTAGGGGCCCCAAGGATCAACTGGATCGTCTCACTGGTGCCGGCAAGAGTCCAAGTGCCGATCAGCCCCGTTGTGGTGAAGCCGAGGCTTGATAGGGTTTGGTTATTGAACGTGGCGCTGCTGACAATTGGAGTATTTGAAACGTATGTAGGATGAATGAAAAGCATACCACCAGCACCGCCAAGGCCAACCGTTATTCCAGATACGCTAGACGCGGGAAGGATAAAGGCGGTTCCGTTGAAGAATGTAGGGCCTGTGATACTGTAGCCGGCGTTGTGTTTTCAGGACCACTGCAAGTAACTGCGTAAGGTGCTAAAATTATTCCATCAGCGCCACAGCTTGTGGTGCCAATTGGCGTTATCCCAGTGAGATTCAAGCTGCCACTCGTTTGAAGAACAACATTTCCGGCAGATTCAAAGATGTTGTAGGTCAGAACCGCCTTGGCCTGCCCCTGGTTCAGTAGCAAGGCGGCCGGTGCGGCCAGCAAAGGTGTCAAGCGCTTGCAGCGTTTGGCGAGGGTGCGAAGCGGCATGTTCACTGCATGGCCAGGCAATATTCCACTTGAGCATGCCCCCCCCCGAAAAAATCATGCTCCTGAGGGCAATGAAGAGATTGGCACGTGCAATAGCCATTTCGGGCTTTCGGTAGGTGTCTTTTTTGTGGGGGCGCCTCACAGCGCCCAGTACTCGCGGGCGTCGCCCCATCCCCTTCCAGCTGAATCACCCTGGTGCGGCTCCATAACCAGGGGCACCGTGATTTGGCTCTGCCCTGGCTGGCTGGCTGGATCAGCGTCACCGCTATGCCGAAACGTGGCCAGGGGTTCCCCGTCCCAGCTGGCCTGATGCGCCAAGCGCCTGATCGCTAGCTGGGCCAGAAGCTCGGCGTGTCAGCGGTGGCTGAGCAATGCTTCCACTGTCATGCCGATATCCTTGGCGATTTGGCGGAGCAGCGGCGGGGAAATATCCCGACCCTTGTGCGCTGGAACCGTGGTGCAGCGGCCATGGGGATCGCGGAACTGCTGGTGTGACCCACGCTGACGGACCATCTCAAAGCCCAGCTTGTGCAGGATGTCTGCGACTTCGGAGGGCTTGAGAACCGGCGTTGAACCCACGCTCAGGCCGGCACGGAGATCTGCTGCAGCCCGATGAAATCGCTCTCCAAGGCGGGCTCGCCATCTTCCAGGAGCATGGCGATCACCTCCTGGAGGTTGGACTGCAGCTCATCAAGGGTTTCTGCCTGGCTGTGGGCACCAGGGAAGCCGGGGACATAACCCACCAGCATCCCGGTCTCGGGGCAGCGCTCAATCACCGCTGAAAACGTGTGCACTGGAACTCGCGTCATTCGCCCATTGTGCTGCGGTCCAACCCGAAACCGATGGCCTCGCGCTCGCGGCTGAGTTGCAGGGCGGCCTGGTCGAGCCCGGCAGTCACCTGGGCCTACTGCTTCGCAGAAGCCTTCGGCTAGAGCAACGGCAGGGGCGTTGTTGGCCGTGCGACTCGTCTGCAGGCCGGCGATGGTCTGCAGAGCCAGGAGCAGCAGGAAGCCGAGGGCGGCGGCCCCCAGCGGAGGGCACAGCGGCTTGCCCTCGATCGGAAGGCAAGCTTGCCGATCCAGACGAGGCCTCAGCCGCCCGCCAATCCCAATGCGGCCCGTAACGCCCGCTCCAGAGCGGCCATTTCAGCAGCGCTGAGTCGGGTCAGGGGGCCTTCGCCGATGCGGTTCTGGTCTAGGGCTCGGGGTTGCTCCGCCATCGCCCAGCATTCGCGCAGCAGGCGGTCGCGGGCGGGGATCGGCACCCGCAGGGCTTCGGCGCCGCGGCGCCGCTGGCTGGTGAGGGGCACCACCAGCAGGGTGGCGAGGCCCGCTTCGGTGAGTGCATCGGCCTGAATCACCACCACCGGCCGCAGCTTGCCCACCTCAGCCCCTTGATTGGGGTTGAGGCGTGCCACCCAGACCTCACCGCGGCGCATCAGCGCCACCACGGTTCGGTCGAGGTCGTGGTCGAGGTCGAGGTCGAGGTCGTGGTCGCAGGCGCCTCAGCCCCGGCCAGGGCCTCGTTTTCCGCCATCAGGAAATCGGCGGCCATCTCCCGGGCCTCCGCACAGGCGTCTGCATCGCTGGCCAAAGCCTCGGCGGCCAGCCTCAGGGCCGCCTGCCCCCGTTCTTGCCGCCGCTGGGACAGCAGGGTTTCCAAGGCCTCGCGCAGCAGCTGGGAGCGCGGTTGGCCGCTGAGTCGCGCTTCCTCACTGAGCTGTTGTTCCAGGTGGTCTGGAAGTCGGAGGCTTACGGCACCCATGGAACGCCACAGACGTAATGCAAGGAAGTTTGCGAGATGCATGCCAACTTGTATGACAGACACGCATCCAATGGTGAGGCGATCACCTCAGAGGAGCACCGCTGGTGTGGTTCGCCCAGCGTCTGATCGCTACCGGTGCCACAACCAACGGCTATCTCGTTGCAGCGCTGCTGCCATGGCGGAGCAACTGGCCAGCAGTTCGGCGTGTTCGGTGGGCGTGAGCACCAGGGCATCGCAGCTGAGCGGCAGCTCCGCCAGGGGCCAGGCCAGCAGTCGCTGGTGTTGGGGGCCGCTGCTAGCGGCATCGATCAGCAGCAGATCGAGATCGCTGCCGACCCCGGCGTCACCCCGGCCGTAGCTGCCGAACAGCGCCACCCGCTCCAGGCCGGGATGCTCCGTCGCCACCTGGGCCGCCCAGAGGCGCACCTGGTTCAGGATCTGCTCGGGCTCAGGCCAGCGCAGCAGCGATTGCGTCAACGATCGAACGGGCATGGCGGTGGGCGTCGTCGCTCTGGAGCCGCCCGTAGCCGTCAGGCTTCTGCGCAGCAGTAATGGTCGGTCGGGGCCCCATCGGGCAGGCTATCGGGGTAGCGCGTCGGGATGTAAAGGGCATCAAGGATGCGCAATCGGTCCTCCAGATCGCTCACGCTCGCCACCAGCTCAGCGGCGACGGCCGGAGGCAGATCGCGCCATGAGCGCCCGAGGCCGTGGCCCCACGCCTGCTGACCATGGCGGAGGTGCAAACCTTTCAGGGCCTTCTCCACCGCCTGATGGCAGGCGAAGCAGGCCCATTCATGGTGCCCGGCGGCAGCGCTCACTCCCGCCAGCTCTAGATCAGCCTGCGCCTGATGCAGCCAGTCGGCGGAACGATTCATCGCACCATTGTGGTGGCGGCCACCAGTGGAGGGCACAGCTGCCGGCCCGGGATCTGGAGCAGGCGGAGCAGTCGATGCAGGCCGCTCAGGGCATGGCAGAACTCAAGGAAAACGATCGCCGCCATCGGCGGCCAAAAAAAGCCCCGCCGATGGCAGGGCCGGGAAGTGGATTTAGGGCTGCAATCAGGCCTGGGGCGGGGTGATTAAAGTCGTGGCGATGCGCTTTCTCAGCTGACGGCTGAAGCCGAAGGCGGCGGCTCCAACCGAAGGCGGCTGCGACGCCGAACAGCGGCAGGGGAGCGGGGGCTTGTTCGGTGGAGCCGATATAAACGTTGATGGATTCTGACGTGCCATTAATCGTCCAGGTGCCAACCAGGCCTCTTGCCGTGAAGCCTTCGCTGGACAGACTCCTGTCATTAAAGGTGGCACTGCTGTAAAAGGGTTGGCCCAAGACATAGCTGGGGTCGAGCGCATATGTGTAATTATATTCTTCCCAAAGCCCATTGCTTTACGCTAGCCCATGCAGCTGGAAGCTAAGGCCTTCTGCAGAATTCGCGGCAACGCTCCCAATGCCTCCGAGGCCGGGAGGGCCGGTGAGGGCGTAGAAAAGAGATGCTTGATCATATCCAGTGCAGACATATGCTTGGGCAAATGTAGTATTAAAAAATTGACCCGTCGGGGCCCCATTGGAATAGCATTGATCCGGAGCGGCGGCGATTGTTCCTGCGTTTCCAGCAGAAATGGAGCCGGTGACGGTCACCTTCAGATTCGAGCCTTCATCAAAGATATTCACGTTCAACATCGCCTTGGCTTGCCCCTGGCTCAGCAGCAGGGCGATTGGGGCTGCCAGCAAGGGCGAAAGGCGCTTGGAGAGTTGCGCGAGCATGGGCAGCTGCGGTTTCACTACATAGAATTGGTACCGATGCAGCAAGAATCTTCCTCTCCCTACAAAAAACATGCCTCTGGGGGCAGTAACGCGATTGGCACACGCGGCAACCCTTCGGCCGCGTGGATAGGCCTTCTGGCGCCGCCTTCCAGCGCCCTCTATTGCTTGGCCACCTCTCCACCCTTCCCAGGGCCGAAGCGGGGCCAGGGTGAAGGGAGCGGGCGGGGCCAGGCAGCCGCTCGCCATGAATGGGCCTGTTTCGCGGCCCAGCAGGCCCTCCTTCATGCCCGTGCCGTCACTGAGTGGATCCGTAACGAGTCAATGGTGAAGTCGTTGAAGCCGCTGTTGCCATCGGCGTTGTTGTTGTTGAGGGGGAAGGCTGCCAACGTGGTGCTGGCGAGAGCCTGCCCCTGGATCAACAGCAGCGCAAGCGGTGTGGCCCGCAAGGCGAAAAACGCTTGCTGCGTTGGCCTAAGCGAGCCATGGCAATTCATTTGGGGAAGTATCAACACACTGTTTGGAATCACCGTCCCGGCTGGCGTGATGCGCCAAGCGGCTGATCACGACCTGTGCCACATCCAGCGGCAGTCGCGCTGCAGGGCGGTGGCCATGGCTGAGCCGTTGGCCAGAAGCTCGGCGTGGCCAGCGCTGGCTGAGCGGCGGCGGGGCACTATCTCGACCCTTGTGCGCTGGAACCGTGGTGCAGCGGTCATGGCGGTCTCGTCACCGCCACCAGCCGCTCAACCAGGGCGTGTTCCAGGAGCCCGGGTCTTAGACTAGTCATCGGACTGGTCATTAGAGGGATTTGGTCATGGAGGTCTGGCCCGTGCAGCACGCCAAGGCGCGCTTCAGTGAGCTGCTCGATGCCTGCCAGCGAGAGGGGCCGCAGGTGGTGTCTCGTCGTGGCATCGAAACGGCTGTGCTGGTGCCGATTGAGGAATGGCGTAGGGTCCAGGCCCGTGCGTTGCCCTCCCTCAAGGCGTTGCTGCTGGCGGCGGAGCCCCGCATGGAAGCTCTGGCAGCAGAGCGCGGCAAGGCGCGGCGACGGGCCGTTGTTGAGTTGGGAGGCAAGGGTGTATCTGCTTGACACCAACGTCATCTCCGAGCTGCGCAAGCCCAGGCCCCATGGCGCCGTGCTCGCCTGGCTCCAAGCCGTCGACAACGCCAATCTGCAGCTCGCCTCGGTGAGCCTGGGCGAAATCCAGGCCGGCATCGAAATCACGCGGGAACACGATGCCGCCAAGGCCAGCGCCATCGAAGCCTGGCTCGATCAGCTCAGCGAGAGCAGCACCATCTTGCCCATGGATGGCCGGGCCTTTCGGTGCTGGGCCCAGCTGATGCACCGCCGCTCCGACACGCTCTACGAAGCCGCCATGGTTGCCGCCATCGCCCTGGTGCACGGGCTCACCGTTGTCACGCGCAATGTCAAGGACTTCGACGGTTTCGGTGTGGCACTGTTCAATCCCTTCGAGTACAAGGGGCCCTGAGAGCAGCGAATCGGCGTTGATCTGGGCAAAAACAGCAGCTGGCCGAGACGTTCAAGCGGGCCAATGGGGCTAGGGCCAGCGACTGGGAAGCGAGGCTATTGTTGTAATCGCTTTAACCTTTCAGGGCTGTGGCAGCAAACGGAAAAGAATATAAAGATGTGAATGAGTCATGCAATAAATAGCTGCAACTGCTGGGCTAATGGATGGCGAGAGGTGGCTTAAAGCCGCCCGCTGGCTGGCTGGCTGGGGATTCAACAAGGCCAACTGCCCAAGGCCAATCAGGCTCTGGCAGATGCAAAAGGCGCCAGGTATCGGATCAGGGGCTGTAGCTGTTGGAAACGGCGTTGGTACTACGTTTGATGCGATTTCTCAGCTGACGGCTGAAGCCGAAGGCAGCGGCGGCGCCAAGGGCAGGGAGAGGGCCGGTGACGGGAGCAGCAAGCGAGGTTGCGGGGGCTACCTGTGCGTAAGTGAGCATACGTTCTGGATACATAAGTGAGGTGTAAAAATGTTGAGGTAAAAATGGATCTACTTTCCAGTAATAGCCATAGGATGCCCAACCCCTCTCGAAAAACGCGAACAATGGTCCAGCGCTTCGGTCACCATTGAATGGCTCACCAGTGGGGTATCCCATGAATCCCACTTTGATCGCAAACTCGTTGACGAGAGCTTCATCGCCCCACCATGGCATTACACCACCATTGGCAGCAGTTGCGAACTTGCTAGTGTTGGCGTTGTAAGATCCGGTGAATGTGGTCACGTCGTAATCTTGGTCACCTACATTCACAACAAAGGCCTGGGCCTGGCCGGCAGTCAGCACCCCAATCGCTTAGGCAACGCCAAGGGCTGGCTTGTCCAACGATACCCAGCGGTTGCGGCGATCGGGATTGGAGCTGCTGACCTTGGGACTGGCGGATGGGCTTGAGCAGCGAGAAAGGGTAAGCATCTGGATTTGGAAAACTTGTGGATTATTTCCCCAGATTTCTGGAGATGCTGGCAAAAATATACGTTTTAATTAATTTTTAGAGGGGGGTGGACAATTCCAAAAGCGTCCATCTCTGCTGCTGGTCGTTAGGTTCACGTCAGCATTGGTGCCAGGGCCGCGCCGGGTTGGCAGCCAGCTTTGGGGTGCGGCCATCACCCCCTCCCCCTGCAGGCGACCGAGGCGGCGCCGGCTTGCTTCCGCCAGCCTTCAGCACGGCCCTTTCAGCCGGAACCTCGGCAGCGCAGCGCCGGCACCTGGCCCAGGCCGATCCGGTCCCAGCCTGGAGGCCACCGGCGCGCAGCCAAACCAAGCGAGCGGCCTGGGTCGTCGCTCTCTTGGGCCTGGGCCTTGCCATCGGCTGCTCTCATCGCCGCTCGCCAGCAGCCGCTTGAACAGGCCGTGATCCAGCATCGCCCTCACCTGCCCCAACCGCCTTTAGCGTGAAACTCTGCACTCGCTGGGCCCATGCTCGCTCCGCCTCGCCCCCTGGAGACCTCGTCCGGTGAGCAATGGGGCGGCGCCGGGCTGCCGGAATCGCTCAACCTGCCAGCTTCGCTCTGCGCAGGCCTGCGCCTCACTCCCGAGCAGTTCGCACAACTGTGTGGGGCCAATCCAGACTCCGTGCTGGAGCTGGCCGCCGATGGTTCCCTGATCTGCATGACCCCCACCGGAAGCGATACCGGCGCACGCAACGCCGATCTGGTCTTTCAGATTCAGGCGTGGGCCCGTGCCACCGGCAGCTGGAAGGCGTTCGACAGTTCCACCGGTTTTCGCCTTCCTGACGACTCGGTGCTCAGCCCCGACGCCTCGTTGGTGGCTCTCGATCGCTGGCAAGGGCTCAGCGCCGAGCAACGCCGCACCTTCGCCCCACTCTGTCCCGATCTGGTGGTGGAGCTCGCCAGCACCAGTGGTGCAAGCCCCAGCGACGAAGGCCCCCGCGGCCTCAGCGCCCTACGCCAGAAGATGGCCGCTTATCAGCGCAACGGCGCCCGCCTCGGCTGGCTGTTGATTCCGGCTGAGCGGGCCGTGGAGATCTGGGAGCCACTGGCGGAGTCCCCGGCCCAGCCGCGGCGGCTCGAAGCGGCCAGCCGCCTCGGTGGAGATCCCCACTTCCCAGGGCTGGCGGTGGATCTTGAAGAGATCTGGGCGGGCTGAACCCCACCAGACCCCCTCACCCCTCCACAAAACTCCCGTGCAGCCCGTAGGGGATCGCCAGCGGCAGCTCCACCACCGCCAGCTCCTGCATCGAGGCGGCATCGAGAATCACCAGATCGCTGGCGCAGCGGGCGCCGTTCCAGATCATGCATAACACCCAGCCGTCGTCCTCGGCAGGTTCGGGGCCGCCGGCCGGAGCGGTCCGGGGAACCATCACCGGTTCGCTCACGAAGCCCCGTGGCGCGGCGCTCCACACCTGGCGTTCGCCGCTGATCAGATCGAGCTTCTTGATCGCCTGGAGCGGGTCGTTGCCGGTTTCGCGCTCGGCCACTGCCATCCAGCCGTAGCGGCTGAACAGCCCCTCGCGGCGGGGGTTCACCATCGCAAACTCACAGCAGCGCTCGCTTAGCCGCTCGGTGCGCACGGTGTTTGAGGTCAGGTCGATCGTGCAGCGCTCCAGCAGACCCTCGGGGATCAGGTCGAAGTCGATCGTGCGGAAGTCGGTGTCGGGGCCGATCGAGGGGAAATCGGCGTAATAGATGCTCTCGATCACCAGGCTGCCGCTGGGCTGCCCGCTGGAACGGCTGCCGGCTTGAGCCGGCTCTGCGGCAGCGGTGTCGCCCTCGGCGTTGCCCGTTTCCCAGGCATTGAGGTGGTGAAACACGAAACCCTCAGGCGCCGGCACAATCCGCGGCGGCTGGCCGGCATAGGCGCCCGAATCCCTTGGAATCAACCAAAACTGGGCCTGGCCGCCGGGCTTGGAGGCCAGGCACTGGGCGGCTCCTTTCTGGCCTAACACGAAGGGCAGCGGGTTGAAGGCGATGGCGTTCTGCAGGAACACCGCCCAGTTGGGGGTGATGGCGAAGTCGTGCAGGAAGGCGAAGCCGCCGAAGCTGTCGGAGCGCTCGCTGAGCAGCTGGCCGGCCTTGACGCCCTTGGCGGCATCGTCCGCCACCGCGAACTCCATCAGCCGGATCGTGCTGCGCGGGCCGCTCTTCACCCCGAAGGTCACCATGCGCTCCTCGCCGTGGTGGCCGGGATCGAAGCGGGGGTGGGCGCTGAACGCTTCGCCTGGCTTGAGCACCCCATCGAGCAAGGAGAGGCCTTTGGTTTCGAGCGTGTCGGGATCGAGGGCGTGGGGGGAGCTGGCCTCCCACAGGGCCAGCAGCTGATCGCCGAGGCGCACCACATGGGTGTTGGCGATGTTCTTGAGCCGCAGGTCGAAGGCGTTGGTGAGCAGGCCGCCGGGCTTTTGGGTGCCGAACACGCCGCGGTACAGCACCTTGCCGGCTTTCTCCTCGGCCAGCCAGCCTTCGGTGCGCACGAAGCGGTTGCTGAGGCTCACCGCCCCGGCTTCAAAGCGCAGGGCGGTGACCATGCCGTCGCCATCAAAGGGATGGTGCACCCAGTGGCCGCCCCGCTCCAGCCGGCCCGGTCCGTTGCGGTACAGGGTGCCCTTGAGCTCGGCCGGGATCGTGCCCCGGGCTGCCTGCAGCGGCACGGCGCTGAGCTCGTCGCTCACATTGCAAAAGGCGCCGGCCCAGTCGGCGCGCTCATAGCCGGCGGCCTCGCCGCTGGCGGCTGGCGCGACGGCTGCATCGCTGGCGGGTCCGGGGCGGCCGGGGGCAACGGTCATCGGATGGGGGAGGGGGGCGGAGCGGTGGGGAGCCGCAGGGCCACGGCTGACGCCATCATCGCGTAACGGAGTGTGAAGTGCCGCCTCTGCCTTTCCGCCTCTGCAGCCCCGCCCTGGGAGGGGCCGCCGGCCAGGGGCCCCTTGCCAGGGGACGATGACGCCGCCCTTGATTGCGCCCAACGAGATAGGGAATCCAGTCACTGCAAGGGGCAGGCAAGTGCCCCGCAGAACGCATGCACTGCACGCGTTCTGTTGCAACTAGCGACATATTGGGTATGTAGAATTGGAGCGGGAGTTGCGGGGTTGCGAGGAAAAACAGGGCTTGCGGCGTGATGCATATATGCTGGGAATTGATGGTGATTTGGGGGCGGGGCTGCAGCGAAGCGCGGCTATGCGCTCTTTGTCAGGCGGCTATTGCCGTTTCTAGACCGATGGCCTCGCTGTTGGTCCCTGGCTTTTGGCTCGGGGCTGGTTAGGGGTTGTTGCTCTGGCAGTGATCTGAATCCTTGGGGCGTGCGTTAGGGCCAACTAGGTGGTTCATCGCGGCAGTTTTTAAAGCTTTTGGTCTATTCGCCGCCCGCCCAACCCATCTTTCCCCCTTACTTTGTAATTGTCATGACTGATTTCTCAATCGTCTTCGATGAAATCAGCCCCGCTTCCATCCAATGGAATGGCGAGGCGGGGAAAGTTGAACTCCTGGCTCGAGCCACGCAGGCCGCGACGGGGTCTTCCGGCGGCAATGCTGGTGGTTCGGGATCTGGCTCTGACGACGATGATGATGAGGATGATGATGGCCCCGGGCGCTCCAACTCCTCCAATTCCGCCAACTCCACCTATTTGGCATGGGTTTCTCTCTATGCCTCCACCGACAATCGCTTCGGTGCCGGCGACATCCTGCTCAGCCGCCGCCAGGTGCGCCTCAAGATCAACAAAACCAAGGAGCTCGAACTCAACTACTCAACAGCCGGCCTTGCCCTGGCGGAGGGTTCCTACAGCCTGATCGCCCGGATCGATGCCCCGGCCGGCGTGGTTGACACCAATACGGCCAACAATCAAAGCGTGGCGCTGGTCAATGGTCGCGGTAGCGATGCGATCCTCACCTGGACCAGCTGTGCCCTCAACGCGATCCAATCGGCCGGCAGTAATGGCAAGCCCGGGATTCCCCCCACCACCGGCACCCGGTTGATGGCCCTGCTATCCACCGCCCTGTTGGACACGGTGGCGGCCTTCGGCAATGCGGTGGCCCCCTATCGCCTCGATGTCGCCGCCCCCGCCGGCGCCTCGCGGCAGGCAGCGATCGTGGGCGCGGCCCAACAAATCCTCAGCCAGCTGCTGCCCGGCGAAACCGAACTGATTACGGCCCAGGTCAATCAATCCCTCAGCGAGATCGGTGGTTCGGCCCAAAGCATCAACGCCGGGCTTGCCTTTGGTGCCCAGCTGGCCAGCCAGGCCCTGGCCCTGCGGGCCAATGACGGCTCCAGCAATAACACCCCCTACAGCGCGCCCGCCGGGCTGCCCGGCTACGTGTGGATGCCGGCAACGTCAGGCCCCACCGCTGGCGCCGCCCTGGGCTGCAACTGGGGCTCGGTTACCCCTTGGGTGATCAGCAGCGCCAGCGCCTACCAGAGCGATGGCCTGCAGGCCCGGCCCGATGTGAATCTCGATCTCTACGCCCAGCAGCTCAACGAAGTTCGCCAATACGGTGGCCTCGTCAGCACCGCAACCACCACCTTGCTGCGCAGCGCTGAGCAAACCGAAATTGCCAAGTTCTGGGCCTACGACCGCCCCGACACCTTCCGGCCCTACGGCCAGTTGATCGACATTGCCATGGACGTGGCGGCCAAGCAGGGCAATTCTTTGGAGCGGAATGCCAAATTATTGGCCTGCTTGGATACAGCCCTCGCCGATGCTGTGATCTGTGCTTGGAAGGCCAAGTACGAGGTGGTGCAACCCCGTCCCTACGACCTGATCACCGGCGCCTTCTCGGATCAAGATGGCGTCGCCTCCACGCTGCGTGACAGCGAATGGCACTCGTTGCTGTCCTCGATTAACGGCGTCGATTCCCCCCCCTTCCCCGACTACATCTCCGGCCATTCGGCGATGGGAGGCGCCTTTGCCGGTGTGATGACGGGCTTCTTTGGCAACAATGTGAAGTTCTCGGCGGCGTCCCAGGAGCTGCCGGGAGTGACCCGCTATTTCGATGGCTTTAATGATAACGGCATCCAACGCAACAGCTTCTATGAGGCTGGTTTTGAAGATGCGATCAGCCGGATCTATGGAGGGGTGCACATCCGCGAGGCCTGCACCGATTCCTTTGACCTAGGCCTGCTGGTGGGTACCGCCGTGGCCAACACCTTCCTGGCCTGAGCTGGCTCGCCTGAGTTTGCGGGCCCGAGCTTGCGCCCCCTCCCCTTGGCGGGCAGCCCAGCGGGGGGGGGCGGCGAGGCTGGCGGACGTGGGCGGGGTGGTTTTGGCTGCATCGTGGTTTTGGCTACATCGAGGCTGGCGCACTCCCCATAGGTTTTGGGCCGGAGTCAGGAGCGCGATGCGGATAGCCATCGTGGGTGCCGGCAGCAGCGGCCTGCTGCTGGCCCTGGTGCTGCAGCGGCAGGGCCATAGGATTTGTCTGTTCGAGAAGGCCCCGGAGCTGCGGCCGGACGGCTGTGGCATCCTGCTGGTGCGTAGTGGCGTTGAGGCGTTGGCCGCCGCCGGCATCGAGGGGCTGCTGGAGCAGGTGCTGGCGGCGGGCCTACCGGTGAGCCGGTTTGTGGTGCGCAACCTGCGCGGTGACCTGATCGATAGCAGTGCCGCCGAACAGGAGCCAGGGCAGCTGCCCTCCTTGCTCATCCATCGGCGCGCCATCGTGGAGGCGATGGCCAGCCGCTTTGATCCGGCCCTGTTCCACCCCGGCGCTGGCCTGCTCAGCTGGCGTCAGGATGGGGACGGGGTGGAGGCCCATTTTGATGACGGCTCCTACTGGCAGGGCGACCTGCTGATCGGCGCCGATGGCATCCATTCGCGGGTGGCCCCCCTGCTCGCCCCCTTGCGGCGTCTCCATTACCTGGGGGATCGGGTCTGGCGCGGCGTGGTGGCCGATGGCGAGTTCTGCCGCAACGGCGAGTTTTTCGTCTACGCCCGCGGCCGGGGCGTCTACGCCAATGTCTTTGACCTCGGCAGCGATGCCAGCGGTACCCCCCTCACCCACTGGGGCTTCTTCCAGGAGGAGCCGTTGCCGGCCAGCCGCAGCGAGCAGCGCCGCCTGCTCAAGGAGCCGCTGCCCGAGGCGGGCCTCGCCAAGGTCCCCGCCGACCTGGCCGCCCTGATCCGGGCCACCCCAGCGGAGCAGCAGGTAGCCAACTGGTCGTTTGATATCGATCCGCTGCCCAGCCTGGTGGCGGGCCGGGTGGCCCTGGTGGGGGATGCGGGCCACGCCATGAGTTCGTCCCAGGCGCGGGGCATGACGGCTGGGCTGGAGGATGCGGTGGCCCTGGGCCAGTTGCTGGGCGAGGCGGGGGCGGAGCTGGGCAGCGAGGGGCTGGCGGAGCCGGGCAGCTCGGGACTGGAGCTGGCCCTGGCCCGCTACAACGCCGAACGCCTGCCGTTGGTGCACCGCTACCAGGCCCGCAGCCGCGAGGTCAGCGCCCGCACCGGCAGGCTGCGGCGGCCCCAGCGGGCCAGCGCCCCGAACCACGGCGCGGCGGGCGCGACGGGCGCGGCGACAGCGGCGGCTTAGGCGGCTTAGGCGATGGAGTCGCTGATCTGCTGCCGATGCAGGAGCTGATCGAGTGGGCGATGGCGAAGCCGATGGCGTCAGTGATGGCGGCCAGAAACGCTGTCTTCTCCCGGCTCCGGTTAGCTTGCCGCGCTAATCCCCGCCTGCTCCAGCACCCCCTTGCTGCTCGGCACGGCCCCAGCCCGACGCGGGTCGAGCTCCACCGCCAGCCGCAGGGCGCGGGCGAAGGCCTTGAAGCAGGCCTCCACGATGTGGTGCGAGTTCACGCCATCAAGCTGGCGGATGTGGAGGGTGAGGCCGCTGTTGTTCACCACCGCCACGAAGAACTCCTTCACCAGCTCGGTGTCGTAGCTACCGATCCTCTGGGCCGGGATCGTGAGCCCCCAGCTGAGGTGGGGCCGGCCGGAGCAATCGAGGGCCACCTGCACCAGGGCCTCATCGAGGGGCGCCACGAAGTGCCCGAAGCGGTGGATGCCGCGGCGGTCGCCCAGGGCCTTGGCGAGGGCCTGGCCCACGGCGATGCCCACGTCTTCGTTGCTGTGGTGGTCGTCGATATGGGTGTCGCCGGTGGCGCTGATCTCCAGGTCGAGCAGGCCGTGGCTGGCCAGCTGGTGGAGCATGTGATCGAGGAACGGCACGCCGCTGGCCACCTGGCAATGGCCGCTGCCATCGAGATCGAGCCTCACCCGCACCTCGGTTTCGCCGGTGACGCGGTGGATCGTGCCGGTGCGCATGGAAGGTGGGCGCCGGCTGGCGCCTGATCGAGGTGCACCGATCATGGCGAAGCCCCGGCGCTGAACCGCCAGGCCCTCACATCCCCGTGATGCAATACCCCGCATCCACATAGATGACCTGGCCGGTGATGCCGGAGGCCAGCGGGCTGGCCAGGAAGGCGGCGGTGGAGCCCACCTCATCTTGGCTGACGGTGCGGCGCAGGGGGGCCTTTTCCTCCACGTTGTGGATCATGTCGAGGATGCCGCCGATGGCGGAGCTGGCCAGGGTGCGGATCGGACCGGCGCTGATCGCATTGACGCGCACGTTCTTCTCGGGGCCCAGCTCAGCGGCCAGGTAGCGCACCGAGGCTTCCAGGGCGGCCTTGGCCACGCCCATCACGTTGTAGTTGGGGATGGCCCGCTCGGCGCCCAGGTAGCTGAGCGTGATCACGCTGGCGCCGGGATTGAACAGGGGCTTGGCGTAGCGGCAGAGGGGCGCCAGCGAGTAGGCGCTCACCTCCAGGGCGCGGCCGAAGCCCTCGGGGCTGATCGCTGAGTAATCGCCGATCAGCTCCTCCTTGCCGGCGAAGGCCAGGCAGTGCACCAGCACATCGATCGAGCCCCACTGCTCGGCCACCCGGGCGAACACCGCCTCGATCTGGGCCGGATCCTGCACGTTCAGCGGTTCGAACAGGCTGGGGGCCAGCGGCGCGGTGAGGTCGCGCACCTTGGCTTCGAAGCGGCCCTTCTCATCCGGCAGGTAGGTGACCCCAAGCTCGGCACCGGCTGCATGCAGTTGCTGGGCGATGCCCCAGGCGATCGACTTGTTGTTGGCGATGCCGGTGACGAGGGCCTTCTTGCCGCGTAGGTCGAGGAGCATGGGGAGGCGCGCTGCCGGCGGCGTTGGGGTGCGATTGGGGATTCTCCCCCAGCGGCCGGCGGCGAGCCGCAGCGCTCCGGCAGCAGCCTCCTAGCGTCCAGTGGCGTCGCCCGCCCTTGATGCCACTGCCCATCTTCCGCGGTGGCCGCCGGGCAGCTGAGGAGCGCCTGGCCGCGATCGATCCCGCCCGCTATGGCGCCAGCCGCAACCATCTCAGTGGCGCCGTGACGCGCCTCTCACCCTGGATTCGCCATGGCGTGCTGACGCTGGCGGAGGTGCGACAGGCGGTGTTCGCACGGCTGGAGGCGCTCGCCGAGCCCGCTGGGGTGGTGCAGGCCGACCTGTTCGCATCCACTGCCGGCTGTGGCTCCCGTGGCGGCCGCTCCTGGAGCCCTGCCCAGCGCCGTGCCGGCGAGAAACTGATCAGCGAGCTGGGCTGGCGCGACTACTGGCAACGCCTCTGGCGCCAACTGGGTGATGGCATCTGGCACGACAGGGAGCCGCTGAAGACCGGCCATCGGCCCGATGCCTACGCCGCCGCGCTTCCGGCTGACATCGCCGCCGCCAGCACCGGCCTGCCCTGCATCGATGCCTTTGCCGCCGAACTGATGGCCACGGGTTGGCTGCACAACCACGCGCGGATGTGGCTGGCCGCCTACGTGGTGCACTGGCGGCGGGTTCGCTGGCAGGCCGGCGCCCGCTGGTTTCTACAGCACCTACTCGACGGTGATCCGGCTAGCAACAACCTCAGCTGGCAGTGGGTGGCCAGCAGCTTTAGCCCCAAGCCCTACATCTTCAACCGCGCCAACCTGGAGCGCTTCAGTGGCGGCCGCTTCTGCGGCGATTGCCCCCGGGCTGGCCGCGGCGGCGCGGCGGGGTGTCCGTTTGAGGCGAGCTACGAGCAGCTGCAGGCGCGGCTGTTCCTTGCCTTCGCTCCGCAGGCGGAGATCCCTGCGCCTGACCTGCAACCGCCGCCGCCGGCCAACCTGGTTGCCCCGTTGCGCCGGCCTCTGGTGTGGGTGCATGGGGAGGCTCTGGGTCCGGCGAACCCCGCTCTCCTGGCCCACCCCGATGCCCCGGCCCTGGCCGTGCTCGACGCCGACTGGATCGCTGGTCACGCTGGCGCTGGCCAGGGGGCTGGGAGCCCGGCGTGCCTGGTGGGGGAATTGCCCCCGGCCTCCGGTCGGATCCGCTTTCTGCGCGCCTGTCTAGCCGAGCTGCCGGTGCCGGTGCGCGAGGGGGATGTGGCCACCGAGCTGCTGGCGGCGGCCGTGGATCACGGCTGCGATGGCCTCGTGACCAGCCGGCCGGTGGATCCCCGCCTGCTCCGCAGCGCGGCCAGGGTGGCGGCGGTGCTGCCGTTGCAGATGCTGGAGCCCGAGCCCTTTGTGGCCCTTCCCTTCGAGGGCGATGCCGCGCCGGACCTGCGCCGCTTCTCGCGTTATTGGCGCCGCGCCGAGCCGCTGGTGTGGGGGTAGGGGCGGCAGCGGCGCGATCAAGGCATGCGCCCCTGTGGGAACGGACGAATTTGGGAACTCCGCCCAAGGACGGGGCATAATCCAGGCTAAAATGTGGCAGTTTGAATCTGGATGTATGGTTAAGCTTAAAATACCAGCTTTTTTAGATAGACGATTTAAAATTCGGCACAAATACCACACGTTTCGGCAGTTTGCTCCCGCGATTGGTAAGCGCGCGGCTTTCGGACTGGCATTCTGGGATCGTAAAGATGAACTCACGCTGCAGCCACGGGGTATCGATAAGCCGCTCATCATCAGGCCAAATAGCAGTGACATCGACGTTTTCTGGCAAATATTCGGCCTCAAAGAGTATGGTTGTCTTGGCATTCTCGCAGGCGTTGATCTAATTATAGATGCTGGTGCCAATGTGGGCTATTCCAGCGTCTACTTTCTTTCTCGTTTTCCTGGATGTCGGGTGATTGCCGTCGAGCCAGATGGTGACAATTTTGCTTCGCTCCAGAAAAATTTAGCTCCCTATGGCGACCGGGCTCAGGCCCTAAAGCGTGGGATCTGGTCCAAGTCGGCAGAGCTGGCGATCGAGCCTGCCCTCTATCGCGATGGACGCGATTGGACCCGCCAGGTTCGCGAATGTGAAGACGGTGAAACGGGAGATATTCGCGCCGTGACCGTGGCCGAGCTGCTGCGCCAGTCGGGACGCAACAAACTCTCTTTACTCAAGATTGATATCGAGGGTGCTGAAGCGGTGGTCTTCGCTGATCCTTCCTGCCAGCAGTGGTTGACCAAGACCGAGGCCATCGCCATCGAGCTCCACGACGATTCTGGCTTTGGGCCCGCCTCGGATCTGTTTCATGCCGCCATCCAGGATCAGGGCTATCAGATCTCCCATAGCGGTGAACTGACCATCTGCCTCCGACCAGACCTGACCGGCGGCTGATGGCTGCCCTCCTCGCCACCCCGCCTCGATGCGCCGAGGGGCGTGACGGACTCAGCCCCCTTGCCTGGTGGCCTGGACAGCCTGTGCCGCCCTCGGCCTGGGGAACAGCCGCGGATCAGCAGGCGCCGGTGCTCCTGTTGCTTGACCGAGGTGCGGCCTCAGGGGCCGCTACCTCTGGGCTGCTGGTCGGGCTGTTGGATCGCGGCGAACAGGAGCGTGCGCAGCGCTTCCGTCGCCCCGAGGATCGGGAGCGCTACCGGCTCGGCCGCTCCGCCCTGCGGCAGGTGCTCGGGGCCTGGCTGGATCGCGATCCGGCGGCGCTGCGCTTCCGCTATGGCCCCCACGGCAAGCCCGCCCTCGATGGGCTGCTGGACGCCGCTCCCCACTTCAACCTCGCCCATTCCGGCGACCTGATCCTGCTGGCCTTCCATCCCAGCCGCCCGGTGGGCGTGGATGTGGAGCTGCGGCGTCCCGGTCTTGACTGGCGGCCGATCGCCCGGAGGGTCCTGCCGGCCGCTGTGCTGGCTCGCCTTGAGACGTTGCCGCCGGAGCAGGGGGGCGCAGCCTTTTTGGACCTTTGGTGCCGGCTCGAGGCCAGGCTCAAGGCCAGTGGCGAGGGGCTGGCCGGATTGGAGCGCCTGCGACTGACGTCTGCGCCCCAGCCTGGCGAACTGGCCCTCTGGGACGTGAAAGTGCCTGACGGATATGGGGCGGCGGTGGCTTTGGCGAAGCCCCTCTGATCCTGGCGGCGCGGCGCGACCGGGTCAGCTGCGCCCGGGCCCCTGGGGCCGCTCTGGCCGATCAGGGTCCATTCGGGGGCCGCGGCGGCAGGCGGTCGTCCCAGTCGGCTGCGGTGAGGGGCAGACCCAGGAGCTGCTTTTCGCTGCGGCGCACGGCCGTGGGGTTGCTGAGCAGGTGCTGCCGCTCCAGTTGGGGCAACTGCTGTTGGGGCAGCTGCAGCAACTCGGCGTCGCTGCGGGGCGGCTCTTGCCAGACAAAGCGGCTGCGGGGGGCCCGCTGGCGGCAGAGCAGCTGCATCTGCTGGCGCAGGGCCCAGCGCACCTGGCCCCGCCGCAGGGCCGCGTAGAACTCCTGGCGGGGAGCGCGGCCGCCGCTGCGGGGGGTGGGGCCGTCGCCGCCGCTGAGGCGGGCGCCATCGGGATTCCAGCGGGGCCGGCAGATCCCCGCCGTTTCGGTGTCGGGGTCGAGCCAGATGTGGAGGCCGCTGCCAGCGGCTGCGTTGACCACCGCCAGGCCGTCGCCGGGGATCCGGCGCTGCAGCGGGTAGACCAGGCCGCTGCTGTGCTGCTCCCGCCGCAGGCAGCCGCCGCAGAGCAGGGTCAAGGCGGCGAGGCTGGTCAGCAGCAGGCGGGAAGACATCCCCCCAGGGCCCAGCGCAGGGACCCAAGCAGCAGCCCCCGATCGGGGCCTCCAAAGGGCCAACGAACGGGCCAACGGCAGGGAGATCACAAAGGCCATGATCCTCTCTGCAGCCCTGCTGCTGCTTCGGTAGCGGAGGCTTCCGCGTCGATGGCGCTCACCCCCTCCACGCTGCTGCCGACGGCCGAAGCACTGCGGCACAAGCCCGTGCTGGCGCTCCTCCTCTCCTGCCATTGCCCCTTCGTGAAGCATTGCGAAGCTGAGATTTCACGCTTGCCGATCGATCTGGGCGATCGGGCGCTGCTGATCGGGATCGCCAGCAACAGCAGCCGCAGCTTCCCCTACCGGCTCGATACCAGCCAGGCGCTGGCCCGGGCCTTCCAGGCCGCTTGCACCCCCGATCCCTTCCAGCCGCCCAGGCATGGCCTGCCCAGCGATGGACGGGATCTGCGCGCCGCCCTGGGCCCGCTGAGCTGGGCTGGGCTTACTGGCCAGGGCAGGGCTGAACACCGTGGTGAGATCGGCGGGTTGGCTTAGGGTTGCCGCCATGCATGTTCCTCCCTTCAGCCTCAGCGAACAGCTGCTGCAGCTCGGTCCGGACCTGGAAGCGGCGGTGCTGGAGGTGTTGCGTAGCGGCCAGTACATCGGTGGCAGCACGATCGCCGGCTTTGAGCAAGCCTTCGCCGCCAGCTGCGGCGTGCCCCACGCGATCGGCTGCAACAGCGGCACCGACGCCCTGATCCTGGCCCTGCGGGGGCTGGGCATCGGCCCCGGCGATGAGGTGATCACCAGTTCGTTCAGCTTTTTCGCCACCGCCGAGGCGATTAGCGCCGTGGGGGCCCTGCCGGTGTTCGTGGATGTGGAGCCGGGTTCCTATTTGATGGATCCGGAGCGGATCGCGGCGGCGATCACCCCCGCCACCCGGGCCCTGCTGCCGGTGCACCTGTTTGGCCGGCCGCTGGACATGGAGCGGATCACGGCGATTGCCGCCGCCCACGGCCTGCTGGTGATTGAAGACTGCGCCCAGGCCAGCGGTGCCAGCTGGGCCGGCAAGCCGGTGGGCAGTTGGGGCGATGCTGGTTGCTTCAGCTTTTTCCCCACCAAGAACCTCGGTGCCGCCGGCGATGGCGGCTTGGTCACCTGTCGCGATCCCCAGCTAGCCCAGCGGGTGCGCGAACTGGCGGTGCACGGCATGCCGCGCCGCTACCTGCACACCGACCTGGGCTACAACAGCCGCCTCGATGCGATCCAGGCGGCGGTGCTGGCGGTGAAGCTGCCCCACCTGGCCACGTGGGTGGAGCGGCGCCGCGCGATCGCAGCTCGCTACCTGGCCGAGCTTGCCCAGCTGCCCGGCATCCAGTTGCCAGAGCCGGGCCCCGAGGGGCATAGCTGGAACCAGTTTGTGGTGCGCTTGATGCCCTGCCCGCAGGGGGCCGCCGCCTGCGCCGCCGCCTGCACCCCCGCCGCCGACAGCGCCAACCATGGCCTACCGGAGGCCTGCTGCCGCGACTGGTTCAAGCAACAGCTGCAGCAGGCCGGGGTCCAAACGATCATCTATTACCCGATTCCGATTCATCGCCAGCCGGCCTACGGCGGCTTGGGCTATGGGCCCGGCAGCCTGCCGGTTACGGAGCGGCTCTGCGCCGAGGTGCTGAGCCTGCCGATCTTCCCCGAATTAACCAGCGACCAACAAGACAGCGTCATCAATGCTCTGCGGCAACAGGTGCTTGCCAGCGCGGCTGGCGTTAGGGCTGGCCTGCCGCAGTCGCAGCCGGCCGCTGTTTTTTGAGCGGCTCTTGCCCCGGCGCTTAAATCTTGCCCTTGCGGATGAAATCGCCTCATCAAAGTAGCTTTTCTATCCCCTGGGCAGGTTGGCATAGAGCGCCTTGAAGCGGGCCTGCTGCTGCTTGTGGTCCACGATCGGGGCTGGGTAGCCGCGCCGCTCCAGGGGGGCGATCTGGCCGCTGATCAAATCGGGCGTGGCCACGTGGGCCAGCTCCGGCAGCCAGGTGCGGATGTAGGCCGCTTCGGCATCGAACTTGCCGGCTTGGGTGGCGGGGTTGAAGATGCGCAGCGGTTTGGGGTCCATGCCACTGCTAGCGCTCCACTGCCAGCCGCCGTTGTTGGCGGCGAGGTCGCCATCGACCAGATGCTCCATGAAGAAGCGCTCGCCCAGGCGCCAATCACAGATCAGATCCTTCACCAGATAGGAGGCCACGATCATGCGGCAGCGGTTGTGCATCCAGCCGCTCCCCACCAGTTGGCGCATCGCCGCATCCACGATCGGCATGCCGGTGAGGCCCGCCTTCCAGGCGTCGAGCCGGGTTGGGTCGTTCTCCCAGGGGAAGTGGCGCCACTGGGGCCGGTAGGGGCCCGCGGCGAGTTCGGGGAAGTGGAGCAGGGCCTGCTGGTAGAACTCGCGCCAGGCCAGCTCCTGCTCCCAGACGCTGATCGAGGCCAGGGTCTCATCGCTGCGGGCGGCGTAGCGGGCCACGGCGGCGGCGGCCCAGGCCTGGCGCGGGCTCAAGGTGCCAAAGCGCAGGGCGGCCGAAAGGGCTGAGGTGCCGGCCTCAGCCGGCAGGTTGCGGCCCTCTTCGTAGCTGGCCAGGGCGCCGCCATCGGCGAAGGCATCGAGCTGGGCCAGGGCTGCGGCCTCGCCGGGGCGGCAGGGGCAGAGCTCGGCGCCGCTGAACGGTTGGAGCAGGCGACCATCGCCGCTGGCGGGTTGGAGCGGGCCGCTGCCGCTGGCGATGGCCGCCAGCTGGGCCGCCGCCGGCAGCGGTTCCAGCCGCGGCAGGGCTGCCCAGAGCTCGGGCCGCGGCAGGGCGGCTGGATCGAGGTCGAGCAGGTCCCGGGGCGCCGGCCGCAGATCCAGCTCGCCGGCGATGGCGCGCCGCTCCACCTGGCCGCGCCAGTTGCGCAGGTAGGGGCCGTACACCCGGTAGGGCGCGCCGCCGCCGGTGAGGATCGTTTCGGGGGGCACCAGCAGTTGGTCCCAATCGACCAGCACCTTGACGCCATCGCCCTGCAGGGCCGCCGCCACCCGCCGGTCGCGCTCGCGCTCGGCGGGCTCCACACCCCTGTTCCAGGCCACCACCGCCGCCCCCGTGGCGGCCGCCAGGCGGGGCAGCAGCTCGCCTGGATCGCCCTGCAGCACCAGCAGGCGGCTGCCGGCGGCCTGCCAGCGGGCCGCCAGCTCCCGCAGGCTCTCGGCCAGGAACCAGAGCCGGGCCGGGGCCTGGTCTGGGGCGGCCAGTTCGGCTGGATCGAGCACCACCACGCCGCTGAGGGCGGCGGTGGCTGCAGCGGCGGCGGCCAGGCCGAGGTTGTCGGCCAGGCGCAGGTCGCGGCGGTGCCAGAACAGCCAGCGGGGCGCGCTCACAGCCCCAGCAGCTGGCGGGCGCGGAACCAGGCGGTCACGCTTTTGCCATCGAGGTAGTCATCGCCGCTGGCGATCGAGCGATCCAGCTCGGCCGGCTCCAGCAGCAGCACCTCCAGGTCTTCGTCGTCGTCGCCGGCGGGGGGGCTCTCCAGGCGGGTGAGGTCGCGGGCGAGGAAGAGGTGGATCACCTCATCGGAGTAGCCGGGGCAGGGCAGCATGGTGCCAAGCGGATCCCAGCGGCTGGCGCGGTAGCCGGCCTCCTCCTGCAGCTCCCGCTCCATCGTGGCCAGGGGCGCTTCGCCGGGATCGAGGGTGCCGGCTGGAAACTCCAGCAGCCGGGCGGCCACCGCAAAGCGGTACTGGCGCAGGATCACCACGCGGCCGTCGTCGAGCACGGGCACCGCCAGGGAGGCGCCGGGGTGGCGGATCACCCCGAAGCTGGCCTCCAGCCCGATCGGCAGCACCATCCGGTTGAGCTCAAAGCGCAACTTGCCGGCATCGAGGCTGGCCGTGGTTTCGAGCTGTCGCGCGGGCTCGGGGGGCGGCAGGGGCGCCATCGCGGGGTGGGTAGGGGAGGTGGCGCCAGCTTGGCGCAGGGGGTTGGGGGGGGGCTTTATTGGTGGAATGGCCAATGGCTAAGGGCCGGCCGGTCCGGCTGGTTCAGCCGAGGGCCAGCCGCGGCGCTCTGCACTGATGCCGCGGCCTGGGTGGATATTGTTAAAGATCCACAATCAAAGGTCGGACAAGACATCGGCTACATTCCTGGCCACCATGTAGTGAGCAGGATTTGCGCCGACTGCAAGAGCCTGGAAATGTGCTTCACCGCAACTGATCTTGGCACTTTCCTTGTCGCGCAAGTCATCGGTGAATAAATTGCTCTTCGTTTCCACTACGAGATACAGCCGCTCCCCCTCAGGCTTATCAACCAGGACGGCCCAATCTGGATTGTATGGGCCTAGGGGGGTAGGAACCTTGAACCAGGCGGGGAGTTTGGCGTAGACCTTGATCGCCTCGTTTTTTTCGAGATCTTCGGCAAACGTTCGTTCGGTGTCCGATTGGTAAATAACCTGCTCATGGACGGATTTGTTGGCATCAATCATTGACTTGAGATAACCCGATAGCTCCTGGCTCTCGAACAACTGCTGGGCGTAGTAGGCATCATCTCCGATGCGCTGGTACTTGATGCCATCCACCAGTGCCATTCGCTTGGTTCGATTGATGATCTCAGCGGCCAGTTCGATGAACTGCTGCGGGTTGCGCTTGAAATCATCAAGCCGCTTGCTATCTACAAGGATTCGGTAAATGCTGCGACGTGTGAGCGAGGTCTTGTCCTGAAGATCGGTCAGGATGTCGGGCAGTTCGATGTCGCTCTCGTCGAGGGTCACGGGTGCGGCGGCGGACTTCTCCGTCGCGTCCACACCTGAGCGGCCGATGGCGATGTCGGCCTTGCGCCATTGCAGGCGGGTTTTGGCGACGGCTGGTGCTTCTGCCAGCGCCTTGATGCAGTTGGTCAGCAGGGCCTCGTTGTCGAACTGCACCCGGTAGGTGGTCTTGTGCTTGATGCGATCCCAGAGGGCTTTGAAGTCTGCGCCGTAAAGAACAGCTTGGCGAGTCTTTACTGGCCTGCGTTGGTCTGCATCTTTGATCTCCAGTCGGCCGGCGAGCTTGCGCAGGATCTCCTTCACCAGGGGGAGCTGGGATGTGAACGGCTCCGGCAGGGTCAATGTGCCGTGCTTGAGCGCTGACCGCAGTGCGTCTTGCACCTTGCCTTGGGCGTTGAGATACTTTTCAGTCTTTAGATATTCCCAGAGCAGCTTCGACTGCTCAATCCCCAGCGGTGCGGGTTGGCCATCGCTCCGATGGTGGTGAGACCAGCGAACTGGTGGGCTTCAACAATGCCGAAGCGGATGCCTGTATCGGCTTCGATTTCCTTTCTTGATTAGGCAGCAAGCTCCGTCAGCAGGCCGTTCCTGCCTAAACTGATACGCCTGTACCAGTTGTGTTTGCCATGGCCATGAATCGAATCCAGTTTCAGGCAAGCCTGTCGCTGCCTAGGTTCATCGAGCTCTACGGCACCGAGGAGAAATGTGAGGCCGCCCTGGAGCAGGCACGCTGGCCTGATGGTTTCCGTTGCCCCCGCTGTGAGTGCAAGGAATACGGGTTGATCCATGGCAGGCGCCACAAGCGCTATCAATGCCGGAGCTGCCGTCATCAGGCCACCCTCACGGCAGGAACCATCCTGGAGGCGACCAAGTTGCCGCTAACGACCTGGTTTCTCGCTTTCTACCTGGTGGGCCAGGCCAAGACGGGCATCTCCTCACTCGCTCTGAGGCGCCATCTGGGCGTGAACTACCGCACGGCATGGCTGGTTCACAACAAGATCATGCAGGCGATGAAGGAGCGGGATGGGGCTTATGTCCTGCGGGGAAAGGTACAGGTGGATGATGCCTACCTTGGCGGAGAACGCTGTGGTGGTAAGCCTGGTCGTGGATCAGAGAACAAGGTGCCGATCGTGGCGGCCGTATCTGTCGATGATGCGGGCCACCCTCGTTACGTGAAGCTTGCCACCGTGGCCACGTTCTCCTTTGCTGCCATCGCTGACTGGGCACAGGATTCACTGGCAATAGGATGTGAAGTGATCTCGGATGGGCTGGCCTGCTTTCGCGCCGTGACAGAAGTCGGTTGCCTGCATCAAGCTGTGGTCGTGAAAGGACGCCATCCCAATGAACTGCCGGTATTCCGCTGGATCAACACGGTCCTCAGCAACTTGAAAACAAGCTTCAGCGGCACCTTCCATGCCCTGAAATTCGATAAGTACGCTGATCGCTACCTGGGTGCCTTCAATTACCGCTTCAACCGACGCTTCAACTTGTCAACAATGACTGAGCGAGTGGTTCATGCCATCTGCAGCTGCGGCGCTCGGCCGGAACGCATCTTGAGGAGTGCGGAGCTAGCTACCTAATCAAGTTTCCTTTTGGAGGTTTTCTGCGAACTGCTCGTAGCTCTCGGTGGCGATCACGGTGAGCGTATTGGTTTCGAACCCGCGTAAGCGTTCACCCTGTTGATTCACGCAGAGGCGCAGGCCACGGCCGATGGTCTGACGGCGCTGCTGCTCGGAGGTCATCTCCCGCAGGGCGCAGATCTGGAAGACGTTCGGATTGTCCCAGCCCTCGCGGAGCGCGGAATGGGAAAAGATGAATTTCAACGGCGTATCAAGGCTGAGGAGCTTCTCTTTGTCACGCATGATCAAGTTGTAGGTGTCGTCGTCAGCCTTGGTGGTTCCTTCACCCTTGGAATCTTTGAATATCTCCACAGTCTTGCCACCCACCTTCTTTTTGTCGATGGCAAAGTAACCTTCGTGAACATTTGCGGCCGCACTTGTGAGGTCTACTTCCTGGAAGAGGGTCTGGTAGTCAGGATGGATGGCTAGACGACGGTATTCCTCTTCAAAGATGCGGGCATAGTCGCCATTCGCTTTGTTGCCCTCGGCGTCGTATTGCCGATACTTCTCCACAGCATCGATGAAGAACAGGCTGAGCACCTTGATGCCTTGGGGGCGCAGGCGCTTCTCCTTGTCCAGATGTTCCTTGATGGTTCGCTTGATCATCTGGCGCTGGATTGCGAGCGGCTCGACATCTCCATAGGCCTCACCAATATGTAGAAATGACTCACCACCGGGATAGCAAAGCTCAAGAAACTCTGTGCCCTTGGCTCCGCGAATTTCACCGATTCTGAAATCGCGGTACACGGCCCTTTGGGTTGTCATTTCCAGAAGATCTCCGTCTTCTACGCTGACTTCACGGCGTGCGACACCGGAACCTACCTGTATGTCCAGCTCCACCTTGGCGCGAATGCCACCTTTGTTGCTCACGGATAGCAGCCGTACAAACGGCTTGTTAAAACCACCTTCCACCGAGGCTGCCGCCACTTCGATCTGCTTCACGAGCTTGCGCTCGTAGGCGTCTACCGCGTCAAGCTTGTAGACCATGTGATGGGCCTGCTTCGGTGTGGCGGAGTAGCGCAGGTTGCAGAGTGGCTTCATGCGCTCCATGGCCTTCTTGCCCTTGCCATCCAGCCCGCCTTCCACGCTTTGAGGCTCGTCAACAATCAGGATGGGGCACGTTGCTCTGATCAAGTCAATGGGCTTCTCGCCGCCGGTTTTTTCGCTGGGGCGATACATCACATTCTTCGATTTCTCCCGTCGAGCGATTTCGTCTGCTTCCTCTGTCTGTGCTTGCTGCTCATCGCCGAATTTGTTGATGGCGCCCACCGTCATCACCATGATCTGAATCTGGGGGCTGGTGGCGAAGTTGCGCACCTGGCCCAGTTTGGCAGAGTCATAGATGAAGGCGTCGAAGGGGGTGCCTGCGTACAGCCCTTTGAGGTGTTCGGCTGCAGTCTCGATGGTGTGAAAGACACCTTCCTTGATGGCCACTGAGGGCACTACGATCACAAACTTGGTGAAGCCATAGCGTTTGTTTAGCTCGAAAATGGTGCGCAGATACACATAGGTTTTGCCAGTGCCGGTTTCCATCTCCACAGTGAAGTCAAAGGATGCGAGCGAAGACGAGGGTGCCAAGCCGTGGCGCAGCTGGATGGCATGCAGGTTTTCAAGTAGCTGGTCATCGAGCAGGGTGAGCCGGTTGCCAATGCCAAGGTCGTTCTCTAGTAAAGAAAGTTGACCACTGGCGGATTCTTTTAGGACTGTGAATTCTGTCCGGCAAGTTTCTTGCCCATGGAAAAGGTCGCAGACTGCTTCGATCGCCTGAAGCTGATAATCGAGGTTGGGTTCACAGTGAAGTTTCATGGTTCACTTCCCAAATCTGGAAGACGGCCAGATTTCTTGCCCAGCTTTTTCTCATCGGTTTTGACGCGGCGTTCCAGCTTCTTGATATCCTCTTCTGCCGGTAAAGCTTCCGGCTTGATGCCGCGATCATCCAACATCTGGCGGACACTGGTGTTGTTCTGAACGTGTTCGTTGGTGATGGCGGATTCGCCATGAAGGTCGGCTTGCTGCACGTTATGGTTGGTCATTTCCGTTGCCAGATTCTTGGCAGCAATGGTTAAGGTGGGGAGAAAATCGGCCAGCGGTCGAGTCTGGGTGATGCCGTATTTATCCTTCATCGCTTTTGTTGTGTGTCCGCCAAATAGCGCGGCATCGCCCTTGGAGCGGATCCGTCCAAAACCAGCGTCATCCACACCGCGCTCATAGATATTGTCAGAAAGCGCCTTCTCAGAGGCCCGCAGTTTCTCCCGAGCTTCCAGCCGGCGGATCAAGTTCATCCGCTCTTCAATCAGCTCTTGTTTGCGCGTCTGCACGGCAAAGTAGCTCTGAGCAAAGGCGATCGGCTCTTTGCGTGGATCACCATTCTGAGCAATCAGATAGCAGGCATAGCGCGTGAGCATGAAATCATCGATCGTTCGTTCTGCGCCGCTGCCGATCGCAACCATTTTCGTGACGCCACGAAAATGGTGTTCCGGGTCAAAGTCGGTTGTTCGGCACGACTCGATTGCTCGCTTGATGGCAGTCATAAAGTTTTCCCACCGGGCGTAGCCCAAGGGAGCCTGTAGGTCTCTGGCGAACCAAAACTCCACCGCATCGCCGCCTGGCTCCTTGCGGGCAAGCGCATCAAACTGGCTCTGCATCTTCTGAATAAGTTCTTTATTCACAGGCTTCTCACGGTTTCCAAGCCGTGTTGCTGGAGGATGGCGGTGATGTTGGTCTTGGCCACGTCATCAGCGAAGGCGCTATCTCTGAAGATGACAGTGGTGTCTCCGGCAGGCTTCAACTCCTGATGCCATGCCACGAGGGCAAGAGCCATAGGCTCCACATCGACCTGCGGAATGGATTTGGAGAGGCAGACCAGCAGTGAGCCTCCACCAATGGAATGGAGATCGTGGATCTGCTTTGCATTGCCTTCCATCTTTTGGGTTTCAATCGGCACGCATAGATCAAGCCCCAGCTTGAGCAGCAGCTCAAAGAGGATGTCCTGCTCAGTACGGTCTGTCTTGAGGTGCTCGATGGAGGCTTCGAGGGTTTCGGCGATCTTGTCGCGGTCTGGGTCCCATTCCAAGATGTTTGTAGAGTCCAGCTTGAAGACGCGGAAGCCGAGGTCGCCAGCTAGCAATGGGTTCTCCTCCCGAATCTTCTTCCCAGCCCGGCGCAGACGCTCTTTGGTCAGTTCGGCGATATTTGAATAGTGATCGAGATCAATCGGTTCGGGAAGCTGAATAAGAATGAATCTGCGACTGGATTGATCCTTGCCAAGATTTATCGCAGCTTCGCCAGTTGTTCCTGATCCTGCGAAGAAATCAAGAACCAAGTCACCAGCCGATGTCCCCGCTCGAATAAGATAGTCGAGTAAGCCAGTAGGCTTCGGATAGGAGAATTCAATGCCCAACTTGGCGAGTCTCGCAGACTCAGCTTGAACGGTACCTAAACCACGAAGGACGGTGAGCATATGGCTCGGCTCTTCCATGCGGCGCTTCTTGTAGAACACTGCACCCGTATTAGAGAGATAAAAGACTGTTTGTTGGCCTTTGCCATCCAAAACTGGCTGAAAATTGTTTTCAATAAAGCTTTCCAAAAGAGTCTTGCACTTCCATCCACTTGTGACTGTAACGATATTCGCTGTTTGTCCTGCGACTACCCGCACTGAGTCACTCAGTTTTGGCCAAAAATCATCTTTGGGCTCGATCACGCCATCTTCAAAGCTCGCAGGGAATCCAATAGAGAGTCTCACGCTGCTGACTGGATTGCCAGGGCCATTCTGAACCACTGTATTCTCAATATCCTCTTTGAAGATCTTGCTTGACTCTGGAATGTTGGGATCAACCACAGGCGGCGCTAGAATCTTGGATTCATCTTTCCCGAAGGCGACAATATATTCGTGGTTTACCTTGAAGCGGCTCTGGTTATCTATATTCCCCTCGTTCACCGCCACGAATGTCGCAAGATGATTCGTTTCCCCAAAAATGTCATCACAAAGAGCAATGAGGTTGTTGAGCTCTTTGTCATTGATGCTGATAAAGATCAGCCCATCCTCCCGCAGGAGATTCCGCGCTAGCCTTAAGCGCGGATACATCATATTAAGCCAATCCGTATGAAAGCGCCCTGAGGCTTCGGTATTGGAGGAGAGTTTCTTGCCACCGTCTCCTGTTTGGCCGGTGAGTTCCAGGTAGTTCTTGATATTATCCTGAAACTTATCGGGATAGACAAAATCCTTGCCAGTGTTGTAGGGCGGGTCGATATAGATAAGCTTCACTTTGCCCGCATAGCTCTTTTGCAGGAGCTTGAGAACTTCCAGGTTGTCACCCTCGATCATGAGATTCTGGGTGGTGTCCCAGTCCACGCTGTCTTCCGGGGAGGGGCGCAGGGTGCCGGTGGAGGGGGTGAGGGCCAGCTGGCGGGCACGGCGTTTGCCATGCCAGTTGAGGCCGTATTTCTCATCGGCATCGCTCACGGTCTTATCGCCCACGAGCGCCTTGAGCACATCGATATTCACCACCACACCATCCGCCCCCTCGGTGATCAGTTCGGGGAACAGCGCCTGCAACGCAGCCAGGTTTTCCGCCACCAGGTCGGGGGAATGGGTCTCGGGGTCGGCGGCTGTCAGTTTCTGCATGGTGGCGTCGTGCTTCACAGGTTGGCGTGGGCGGCAGCTAGGGCTGCTTCCAGGCGCTTGAGTTCCAGGTTCAGATCTACGCGCCGGGACATCTGCTTTTCCTTGGCGGCAGTGGCCCGCAAGCGGGCGATCTCCTTGTGCAGGCGTGCTGATTCTTGCAGAGCCTCGCGGCGCTGCTCAGCCTGCCCAGCGTTGGTGGGCACCGCAATGACACCTGTGACATGAGCAGCCTGTAAGGCCAAGAGCCTATCGATCCAACCCTGATACAACTCCTGCAGGTTGGTGCGTGGCTGTTGACCTAAGGCGAGCGCCTCACAGAAGCCCGGCCAGCGTTGATTGTCCTGGTCGGCGTCCCACTCAACGGTGATCACATCACCATCCAGCACCGTCTTGCCTGCCTCAGCTTGAGACCAGCGTTTGTGAGCGGCAGACAGGCCAACACTGGAACCCTGCTCGGCGATCAGAAGCACGGGATAGGGCACAGCGCGGTGGACCAGCTCGATCAGGCGGCCCGCCTTGGCGGTTGCCCGCAACGTGAGTCGCAGCACAGCAATCTCCAGTACTTCCCGCAACTCGTCGCGATACTCCGCCACAGCGATCGTGGTGGGCTTGAGGGCGGCCACCCAGACGAGTTGCTCGATTCCCTCGTGGATTTGCCGCTTGTCGGCGGGCGTCCGCGCCCCGTGCTCCAGCAGCAAGGTCTTGGGCACCCGCTTGTCGACCCTGGCTGTCGCGGGCAGATCGAAGGCATCAAGGAGCAGCCATTCCTTCATCCTGGCTCCTCGGCCAGCACCACCAGGAAGGCCACCACTTCGAAATCGTTGCTGCCAGCGAATTCACCGGCCAAGGCATGGGTGCCGCCTGGGCTGAACAGACTCGCCACGGCCCGCTCTTCGCTTTTGCCAACGACAGTGGCCACGGCAGCGGCCAACAGTCGCTGGGCTTGGCGCATGTCCTCTCCGTTCTTTGTGCTGCGATCAAAGAGAGCACAGGCGCCAGCGTCGGGTAGATCACGCCCTAGGCAGACCCGCTTCAGG
>CAIOGZ010000078.1 GCA_903858015.1 uncultured cyanobacterium | reverse complement strand
GTGGCTGGCTCATGGTCAGGCCGGCAGGGTGGCGGTCAGGCCGACGACCATTCCCTGAGGGGTCGAGGGGGTGACAACGGCCTTGGCAAAGCAGAGCGCCGGCAGGTCGGCGTTATCCGCATCAGCGGCATCCAGCAGGATGTCGTGGCCGCTGATGTAGGCCTCCACCCGGCCACCCTCGGCAGGAACAGCGACCGTGGCCACCGGCACGAAGGTGCCGCGGGTGCCATCCCGCAGCTGGGGCGCCAGGTGCAGCACCACCGTCACCGCAGCGCTGTGGCCGGGGTGCGACACCAGCAGCGAGAAGCGGGAGGCGGCGTCGAGCTTGGTGTTCAGTTTCACCACCTCACCGCTGGTGAACACCTTCTCGGTGTCGCGAGTGGCGGAGCGGTTGGTCCAGCCCACCAGCACCGTGGCGGCATCGAGGAGGGCGTTGGCCTTGAGCGGAGTCATCGGTCGTTCTCCAGAACGGAAGGAGCAGAAACAGCAGTGGTCGAGGTCCGAGCAGGGCCAGCCAACGCAGCCCCAGCCCAGTCACAAAGGGGCCCTGGCCCCTCAGGTAATGGGGGCGATGCTGTGCAGCCGGCCCGCGGCGCGGGGGTGCATGACGCCAAAGCCCACGTACCAATCGATCCGGGTGCGGAACACCGGGGCGTCGGGCACTTCGCCCAGGTCGCGGACGGAGATGCCGTAGCGGCCCTGGAACGGGCCCTGCAGGCCGGTGACGGCCTGGTCGCCAAAGGTGCAGCAGTAGATCGAGCTTGTGCCGCCGGCCTCGCCGTAGCCGAGGACTTCGAGGCCCTGGGCGTCGCGGTCAACCGTGAGGATCTGGCACTCCTGGTAGTGATGCACCATCACGCCCAGGTTGTTGGTGGAGACGTTGTAGACGCCTTGGCCGACGGTGGCGCGGGCGAGGGCATTGAGCTGGCGGCGCATGGCCTTGCTCATCACCAGATACTTCTTGCCGCCGTAGGAATTGACCGAGTCGATCAGCTCATCGAGCTTGTCGAAGTCCAGGGCTGTGGCGCCGTTGTTGATCGCCATCTCAGCGCCGGGGGTGAGGCGCTTGGCGAGGCCGTCAAAGCCACGGCCCTGGCTGGCGGTGGCGTCGCCATTGATCAGGGCGGCCTCGAGCGTCAGCCGCATCGAGCGGACCTTCATCTCGGTCTGAGCAGCCCGGGCCTCCGGGCCCTGTAGGTCGACGATCGAGCGGTCCACATCCACGTCGCCACCGAACAGGTGCACTGCTTCTGACTGGGGATCGACGACGCCGTAGCTCTGCTTGTAGCCCTCGTTCACCGCCCGGAAGCCCACCGAGGGGAGTTCCTTCTCGACGGAATAGAAGAGGCCGCCGCCGGCGATGTTCATGAATGGCAGCCAGCTGAGCAGTTCGCCCTCAGCGAAGGTTTTGATCACCGCCAGGTGCTCCAGGCGGCTCTCGTACTTGGCTGCCTCGATCAGGGTGAGGCCCATCGGTGCTGCACTCCCGGGGTCCGGCCCCAGATCACGTCACCGCCTATTGCCATGGGGAGTGAGCAGCGCGGCGGCGATGCAGCCACCAGCTCCTGAACGGGCTCCGCTCCGGCCCTCTTCATTGTCGGGGGGCGCCTCAAGGGTTTCACGAGCCCGCCGGTGCTGACGTTGGCTCCGCTCCGCTCCGCACCCCAGTCGTGGACGGGCCCTTGACCCGCCCCCCGCCGGCTGAAGGGTCCTCCGCGAAGCCCTCCCATGGCCCCTCTGTCCCGCAAAGCCCGCCTGCAGCAGTTCTCCTGGCAGGTGCTGGATGATCTGGCGTTCTGCAGGGAGCGCTATCCCCGGCTGGCTGAATTGGCGGCCCAGCTGCTGTTCGAGCAGCAGGCGGCCCAGCCGCTGGCGCAGTTTGATCCGGCCTTGGAGGCGTTGGTGCCCTTCTGAGGCCAGGCCTCCCGCCGGCGGGGCGCCCCAGGGGCCCTGCTTTTCTGCTGGTCGCGACGCTGGAGACCAGAAGCTGCCATCCGGCCAGATTGAGCTGGCGAGGCTCCGGGCCAGCATTAGCCGATCAGGCCCTGGAAGCACTGTGCTGCTGAAGGAAGACAAGGAGCGAGCACGATTATGCTATTCGGCCTTGGCAAGAGGCTGTTCGGAAGGCTCAGTGGCAGGATTTGCTGGGCTGATCTGGCTTTGCTTACATAGGTTGTGCAATGCGAGAGGATGCAGTCTGACGACTCCCTAAACTTCTGTAGCGCTTGAGCGACCTAGAGCATCAGTACACTCATCAGCACAAATGCTTACCGACAAAGTAGAGGCATGAAGAAAGGACGGCTCATAGCCCTCACGGTAGAGCGCTTTAAGTCATACAAGGGCTCTACGCGGATAGAGCTTGCTCCGCTCACGATCGTTGTGGGCCGAAATAATTCAGGCAAGAGCACATTAATTCAAGCCCTATTGCTGCTGAAACAGACACTCGCTGAGGTTCGACCTGAGGTGCCGCTTCGCCTCGACGGGCTCGTCGAGGCACTATCCCTACGCGAACTTACGAACGGATGGCCACCAGCAAATGGGCGCATCGAGGGACCTACGATCGAGGTCGAGTGGGACTCCGATGTCGACATTGATGAGGCTCTAGCAGAGTCACGCAACCCCGACCGAGCCAACCTTGCAAAACACACGGTGAAGTGGCTGGAACATATAACTGGGGTTTGTACTGTGCGAACCCGCCTCCGAATCCAGACTGAGGAGGTTGATGGCAGTGCACGTATCTCGAAGCTAACCCTCGAAGCCATTAATCCAGAGTATACAAAAGTCGTGATCCAGCCCCATGAAGATCCAAGCGTATCATGGGAGAATTATTCTGCATCAAAACTTGTCGCAGAAGTTGAGCACTTCATACCCTATATCAGCCTCAAGGGAAGTCCTGGCCCCCGCACAAAGGAGCGGGCATATCGCAATGGCTTTTTGTTTTTGTTTGCTCAGCCTCTTCAGGCATTGAAGTCAATCCTCAATGAGCTTCAATATCTCGGTTCTTCGCGTCTTCCTTCCCCAAGCCTCTTTAAGATCGCGACTACTGCCCCTAGCGAGATAGGAGTATCTGGAGAATTGGCTGCTCAACTTCTCCACCGCCGTCAAAATGACTTGGTTCATTTCGCAGAACTATTAAATATTGATGCCCCAATCCTCCCAACTGAGGTGCGAGCATTTCCTCTGGTTGAAGCAGTGAACATTATGTTTGCATCCCTCGGCGTCCATGCTCCGCTAAAAGTAGAAGAGATCCAAGACGTAGGCTTTCGGCTTCTTTTTGGAAGCGCGAGTTTGTCGCATGTAGGCAGAGGGCTTGGCTATCTACTGCCTCTTATTGAGCTAGGGATGATCGCCGATCCACTACGCTTTGTCGGACAAGAAGGCAGCATGTCGTCAATTGAGTACTCTAGATTGAGCCCAAGCTACGCCCACATAGCACTCGAAGAGCCCGAGGCACATCTGCATCCAAAGATTGCAAGCCAGTTGGCGCACTGGCTGGTCAGCCTTGCCGTTGCAAATCGGAGACTAATAGTCGAGACCCACAGTGACCATCTTGTGCGTCGCCTTCGTGGGCTTGTAGCGCGAGCAGGAAAAGGGTCTGACCTCGAGAAATGGCTCCTCAAGAATGTCGTAATTTTGAACGTTGAACAAGACCTTGAAGGTATTTCAATAGTTACATCTAGCCACCTTACTAGAGATGGTGGCGTGGGTGATGTTTGGCCCGCTGACTTTATGGACGAGGCTACCGATGAAGAAAGCGCCATCTACTACGCCAACCTTGACAAGACTACTGGTGCGCAGATCGGCAGTACACTTACATGGAACGACAAAGAAGAGCCTGAGGCGGAAGCCATACCGTGATTGGCATCTTAGATCCCACATTCTTGCTTGCCCGAAGCGAATCTGAGATCGTGGAAGAAATTAATCTAGTGCTACTTACCTGTCAAAGGTTTAAAATTGAACTTGCCCCGCTTGGTGAATACTGGCCCGACATGTGGAGCGAATTTGGCAGGAAACTAGAAAAGGTACTCTCCCCGCAAGGCAAGCGAACTCTTCAAGCGCTAAGGCAGGCTGCCCCGAAGACGGACCATCACATTTTGGCTTTGTCACCCAATGCGGGAACAGCTTGGCGAAGGGGCTTCACAGATCTCTTTGGAAGCCCACCCCTAGAGCCTGCTTGGTCCGAAAGGATGGCATTAGCCGTCATTCGTGCAATATCGAGTGATCGGGATACCGTTGTGCTTTGTCGGCGCATCATTGGCCGCAATTTCGTAGTACACCGATCGGCCAACTGTGCATTGCACGAAAATAGACGATGGCTTCTTTACGTGCAGCCCAGTGGAATTGGTCCTCGCAAAGTGCTATGCATTCATCACCCTCGCAACCTAACCGAGCGGTGGACAGCACGGTTTGACTGGCGGCTGCCAACAATTTCCGATGGAGCACGATATCCATTCTGCGTCCCGTCTCACTGGGAGAAGGGATCGACACAGGCCTTTCGCACAATCTCTTCTAAACCAGCTTGGGTAGATGCAAGTGGAAACGGCTGGGCACGGCCAAATATCAACAATGGTGCCGGATACCACTGGGATGTCTACATTCATGATCAGCAGACAAGACTGGAAATTGGAGTAGATCAGCTCAATATAGTTGAATATGGGTCTCCGGAAGGGCAGCCTGGGTTCTTGCACCATATACCTTCGGAGAAGCAGTCAATTATTCGAGATAAAGGTTGGAAATGCTAGCGGCAGGCATTGGGCATCTCCCCCCTGTGCATTGATCATCAGAACAGTTGGAGCCTCCAGATCCATCAAGCTTATCCAGTCACAGAAGCAGTTATTCTCAATACAATACAGTCAATGATTGAGAAAGAATAATGGCGAGGTGATGGGCAACGCCTTAGTCAGCATGGCTGGGGTGAGGCGGTCGTCGACATTGCGGGCGGGGCTGCTGCAGTTTGGCCGCATCGACTGGGTTCAGCATGGCCTGGCAACCGATTCCCGCCAGACTATCGACGCTGTTGGCGGAAGTGGGGCACTGACGGTGGCCGGAGCCATCACGGTCGGCGAGGGGAAGAAGGGAAGCACCGCTGCCCCAGCTGTCTCGCCCCGGAGGGTCGCTACAGCCGAGGCCTGACGCGGGTGTCCCTCGCCTCTCTCGTGATGGCTTCCTCTTTCCCCTGCTGTGAAATCCGCCAGCTGCTGGTGCATGTCTATCCCGGTGGCAGCAAGGCAGGCGCTGCCGAGCGCATCACGGTCTTCTATGGCCGTCGCGGTCGCCCAGTGAAGAAGCCCCGCTTCATCCCGGCTGAGCTGGCCCACCGCTGGGCCCGCAAGCTGCAGGCCCGGCGCATCGGCACCGTCTCGGTGCTTTGAGCCGCCAGGGGCTGCGGCCCTTGCCCCGGTGGGCCTGCGGGCCCCCGGGGCTTTTCACTCCGGGGCAGTAAAGGCATGAAGGGCAACCCTCGGGCAACGCCCGGACCCTGGCTACCGGTCACACAATGTCCGCAGCAGCCCTCACCCCGATGAACCAGCAGAGCCACCAGCCCTCGTTGCTGAACCGCATCGCCCGGGTGTTGCTGTGCCTGGTGTTCATCCATGCCGTCATTGGCAAGCTGACGGGCTTTGCCGGCGTGGCCGGCGCCATCGCCGCCAAGGGACTGCCGCTGGCGCC